>JBBAPZ010000016.1:0-89676 GCA_040400605.1 Candidatus Sericytochromatia bacterium | reverse complement strand
CCGTCTTGGCTGAGCGCATGATCGCAGAGACGTGCGAAAAACAAGGCATTACACCAGGTTCACTATGCATCCACGCCGATCGCGGCAGGGCGATGACTGTCACAACTCTTGGCTGACCTGGGGGTGGTAAAAAGTCACTCCAGGCCATACACGAGCAATGACAATCCATTTTTAGAATCTAATTTTAAAACCGTTAAATATGCCCCGACGTTTCCGGGATCGTTTGGCTCGATGGAGGATGCCAACGCATTCTGTCGTCAATTTTTCAACCGATACAACAGTGAACACCACCACGGCGGGATCGGGTATTTTACCCCCGAACAGGTTCATTATGGCAAAGCAACGCAGATTCAACAGGTTTGCATGGCAGCCCTCAATTTCGCTTATGGGACTCACCCTGAACGGTTTGTAAAGGGTGTGTCTCAACCACCGGCACTTCCTGAGGCAGTCTGGATCAACCCACCGGCCTTAGCTGCGCGGGTAGACGCCAACGACCCGCCGGAGCCCTCAAAAGCGAAGGCGGAGGAGTTGGCCCTCCCCAAAATGCCCTGAAAAAGGTAGCAAACATAGGAACTTTTCCAACCAAAATTGTCTCAACTTGTTGACACATTCCGGCACTACCCCACTGCCTGGTTGCTATCCGCCCAGGCCTGACGGGTCATCTTTGATCGCAGCTCGCATCACGCGCCACGCACAGTCAGCCAAGCGCAGACCCCACAACCACGACGAAGCACGTGAATGCATAACCCGCGCGCTCTGCCTGCAACGCGATAGCCGCCGCAATTCACAACCTAACCAGAGCACGCGCAATAACACCGTGGTTGAAACGGCTCGCAATCTGAACAGTAACACTCTCATCAGACACCTGAACATGAACACGAGTCACACGCTGCAGCACGCAGGTGTCCATCATGCTTGCCTTTCCATGTTATGCGCCGTGCTTATAATCAAACATTTAGACGAAATTAAACAATATACAAGAAAGAAATCCTCTCTTTTGGTGACAAACCAGATACCAGCTTGATAACAGATTTGAAACGCAATACCAACAATGAGGATGTGTTCTGATGAATTTTGCTTCTGTTTCACGTCGTGCGCTGCCTGCGAATAAGTTCGCACCTGTGATACGCACTCCCGATGGCCTCAGATTCAGGTCTGTAGAAGGTAATTTCAGGCACGTACCTTTCGATGCCAAGATTCAAGAAGATGTGATCCTGACAGCACAGATTGGTGCGGCTGCGGCGCTGATCGGCACGGCAGGTGCGACCGCGGCTGTGGTCACTACCCCGATTACCGTTCCATCTTTGGTTGTTCAGGCACCCGTTTGGGTTGCTGATGGTGCCACGCGCATCCTCGAGGCCGCCCTGCGACTTGTTAAGCGGGACCTCAAAACGAGTCAGAAGGCTCTTGCTTCACCCCGAGAAACGATGCGTTCGGTTCTGGCCGCACCGGGAAAAACCGTCAAGATTGAAATGCTAAAAAAATGGCACGCCGTAAAAGACCCGCTGTTTAGTTTAAAGCACGGACTTGTCGGCAGTCTTGGTGGCGATATTCGAGCATGGAATCCACTGATTGTGTTTGAGCATATAGAGCAAGGCTATAAAATCGATGGCCCAAAGACTTGGGATACCTACAATCGCAAGCGCTGGTAAGTACTCGCCGTTCCCGTCTGTTGACAAGTTAAGTCAAAGCAGTTTCACCCCCTAGCCATTCGTTGGCAGGGGGTATTGTCTTTTGGACGGATCAGTTTCAACCCTTTCACCCAGTATTGGGCGGTGCCCGTAGATTCTCGATTTCGCGCTTAAATTCATCCGGTAACAACACATTCCCTGCTTTGGTGAGTGCATGTTCGGCAGCAGCCAAGAGATAAGCCTCCGGCGGAACCCCACATCGTTTTGCGGATTCGACCAGGGTCGAGATGATGGCAAGCACCTCAGTGCCGCGGCGTGAACGAGACCCCAGATAATTCACCCGGCCTAAAACTAGCGGCCGGATTGCCCTCGCGGATTCGTAATGCCGAGTGCCAAATTATGCAACGTTGACAGGGAGCGCCGGGTGTCACCTCCATCTAGTGAGAGATTTTCCGACTTAGTGGACGCGGCATAAGTCGCCCCATCGCGCCTGAATAGCCATTGTATCAGTTCACGCGATGGGAGGAGAAACGAGATGTCGACAGAGTCGCTGTCCCCCGCGGGGGATCCCTCTGTTAGCGGTGGTGTAAATCCGCGTTTTTTTGGTGGTTGCAAATTGGGTGTGCAGATGTCATTGCCGAGATTGAGGTGCCACGCTCAGCGTTGACCGGCAGGTGTTGCGTCATTGTCACGATGGCAGTTACCGGGGTGGGCCCGGTCGCAGCCTTTATCCCGCTTGCCCTTGCACGCTGCGGGCATTCGGGAGCCCTGCTCTGGCGCCACCCACATTCAGTGAGTACCAAACATCGTCTTTGAGACGCGACACGACTTGTTTGACTGCATCCATTAAAAAGACCGCACCCCTGTCACGGGATGCGGAAAGTGGCCTTATACATTAAAACGGTATCTCATCGTCATCGGGTGAAAGCATCACGGATGACCTGAAACCAGCACGCCACGTCGTGTCACCAAGCACCCCCAATTGCCGTGTCAACATTATTAACGTGTCGTCATAACAACGGCTTGCAAGGCCATTAAGGGCGCCAAGGCTCAATTCAAGTTCCTCCAGCTTGGCTCTCGTGGCGTTTAATTGCTGGGGATCCACGCGAAAACTGACATCGGGATTCATGCCGCATCTGAACCACAAGTCAGCACGCTCGGCATCTGAATGTGATGCAATTCCGCGTTTTCACAGGGGGACGTGAACGCCTACAAATGAACAGGCTTGCTAAAGGATGGTACTAGCTGGATGGTCTGGGGCTCGGTTTGTTGTCAATCAGGATGAAGTTTTCACGTAGCACAACCGTCGAGCCATTGCTGCGCACCCCGACCGCCGCGATTTGTACCAGTTCGCCGTTGGGCAAGGTGGTGGTATCGAGTTCGATGCCAAAGCCATCTTTTGAATCGTTGTCTTCGCCAATGACCTGGCCTTTGGCCTGAAACTGGACGCGCACGATGGGTTCAGTCTCGGGTGGTTTGACTTCGAGCAGAATGATGCCTGAGACAGGCTTGAACACCTCGGCCTGGTTGGTGACGGTGCCGACGCAGGCGACACTGAGCAAACCGAATGCCAGTGCGCTCAGGTGTGCGGGATTTAAAAGCGCCATGATGCGGATACCTCCGGTCCTCCGCGACTCGCAGAGTATGCTGTATCGTAGGTGCTGAGTCCTTGATGGCGATAGCCCAGTTGCAATGCGACATGGCGTGTGCTCCATTTGATGCCGGCGCCTGCACGGTAGCCCCATAGATTGCCCAGTAGCTGGACGGATGGGTCGCCGCCACCGAAGAGACCGGGGGCGATCGCACCGTCAACAGTCAGCGCCAGGTTGCTCCAAAACGGGTAAAAGACACGCATTTGCAAGGCCGGCCCCTGCCAGAACGCGTTGCTCGCAAAGGCAAGACTGGGCAAAACAGGGGCCAATGCATTGTGATTGCCGCGAATGTAGCGCAGCCAGTATTCCGCACCAACTGCCAGCACCCAAGGTTTCCGAATCGCCAGGTATTCGAGGCGTGCCTGCCCCCAAATCTCCGTGCGTTGGGACAGCACCGCGTCTGGCAACTGCGCGTAACGCACCGAGTAATTGAAACCTTCGAGGCCGATGAGCGCATTGATTTGGTTATTGAGGGGCATCTGGGCGCTGGCGGCCAGCATCGCGGATCCACCACCCGTGTATTCGAGGCCGAGTGCGGGCGCGCGCTCAGCAATCGTGGTCGCGTAGCCCAGATGAGCCTGCAGCGCACTCAGCGGACGGTAACTCACATCCGGGCGCGCAGGGCCTCCGGGCAAGGCAAATCCTGGAGCACCCCCCGTCTGGTAACCAAATTCCCCATCGGGTGACGCGTCTTGCGGGCTCACGTTAACATTCACGCCCTTGCGGTTCGGATCATCCTGGATATCCAGGTTCTTGCGGCGCGGGGAGCGTATCTCAACTTCGGTCACATCCTTGGGGTCGGCGCCCGGTATGATTTTGCGGTAAACATACTGGCCGGACGCCGGTGAACCCGGTACGGGCCGGTTTTGCTGAATCTGAGGTGGTAGGGCAGCACTCATCGGTGGAGGAACCGTGCCTGTCGCACGGGAAGGGGGCTTGGACTGTGGTGCCGGGTCGGATTGAGGATTTAACGTGTCCATTTCATCGCGCGCGTAGGAGTCGGCTTCGCCTGCAAGCAACGCCAGTCGCAAGGTGCCGGTGCGGGCATCTGGCTGAATGGCCATTTGCGCTGGGCGACTGAGCAAGATCACCACGCGGATTTTATCGGCGCCGTTATCCGGAAGCACGTCGATCCTGGTCACCAACGGGTGAAACAAACCCATTTTGTAGGCCACGCCGCTGCGCGCCTCGGCATTGCTGAAATTCGCGACCCAACGCGTGCCGCCGTCGAAACTTTCCGTGGTCACGCGCGGCAACGCCCCGCGGTAGGCGAAAACGAGCGCCGTGCGGTCTCGGTCAAATGTGGGGCGTTCCAGTACCGTGCTGGCTGCCCACGCCGGCTGCGGCCACGACAACATCAACCCAAGGCCCATCAGCACCGCCATACAGCCTGCGGCGCGCAAGGACTTGGACCCGCACGTCGCAGGTGTGGCAAAAAACTGGTTGGAATAATCCAATGTCAACCCCGGCGCCCTCTTGAAGCGCATGATGACCGGTATTGTACGGGTTTTCTGTGATCCAATCCACTGGCAACGGGATGTTGAGAGCGTTCCGATGGTTGTCTGTGTGATGGCGGCATTCGCTTCCCGCTGGATTTCGGTATAGCATGAAAGAGACTTTGGCGGAGTTTAGGGGGTGCCATAGGCGTGTGGCTGAATTTTGTCTTGTTAAGTTGGCGACAGATTGTCGCCCATCCCATGCGTGCCGCTTTAACGGTGATGGCCATTACCTTGGGCGCGACCAGCATCGTTGTGTTTGTTTCGCTGGCGGATAGCGGTCTTGCGACATTGACCCGTGGCATTGAGGCGATTGGCGGCCGGCGATTTATGATGGTTTTTGCGGCCGAACCGAGCGTGGCGCGTGATAAGCGGGGCCTTTACACGCATTGGGGTCTGACCTTGGCGGATCGCGACGCTTTGGCGCGCGCGTTGCCGTGGCTTGAATCGGTGGTTGCCCAGATTAACAATTACCATTTTCCGGTAAGCCACGGCGACCGCCCACCGGTCGTTACCACGGTGGTGGCGACGGAACCTGCCTATCTTGACGCTTTCAAGATGGCGATCGCCTCGGGGCGCTGGCTGACGGATCAGGACCTCGCGCTGCGGCGGCGTGTGGTGGTATTGGGCCCAAAACTGAGCGCGGCGCTATACGGTGCGCAGGATCCGGTTGGAACGGATGTGCGTTTTCGTGGCGAGCGCTATCGGGTGGTGGGCGTTTTGGGGCGCGATCGGTTCGGCGATTCGGTGAATCTGGGTTATCCTTGGGATCGGATGGCCGTAATACCGATTACCGCGCCTGGTGTTGGGCGTCGGGTGGAGTCAATCAGCCTGACGGCACGCCGTGCCGAAGACACGGCGCTGACCTTGCGGGTGGCAAGTACTTTGCTCTTGCACCGCCACCTTGGCGTGGACAATTTCAGGTTCTTTGAATTTGCGGGCTTGCTTAAAAACTTTTACCTCGCGTTTGCCGTGATGCAGGCATTGGTCGCGATGATTGCCAGTGTGTCACTGCTGATCGGTGGGATTGGTGTGATGAACATGATGCTGGTCACCATCCAGGAGCGTATGCGCGAAATTGGTTTGCGCAAGGCACTGGGTGCATCCGAAAGCGCCATCAGGATGCAGTTTTTGATTGAGGCGGTGAGCCTGACTGGCATGGGCGCCCTGGCTGGGGTCGGCTTGGGGCTGGTGGTTGCATGGGCCTTGGCGTGGTTCATCCAAACCATCAACGGCAACTGGGTGGCGATCGTATCACCTGGTTCGGTATTGCTTGCTTTCGTTGCCGCACTGGTGGTTGGGATCGTGTCGGGTTGGTATCCAGCTGTACGTGCCGCGCGTCTCGACCCCATCGTTTGCTTGAGGCGTGAATAGGTGAATCTGTTCGAAATGGCGCGACTTGTGGTGCGCGCATTGCTCACACACAAAATCAGAACCCTTTTGACGGTGCTTGGCATCACCTTGGGGGTTGGCACCCCTGTTTTGTTGTCGAGCGTGATGCTTGGCGCACTTGCCTCGATCAACGCTTCCGTGGAAGACGCTACCGGGCGTGACCTCATCAAGGTTTCCGAACGGCCCCGCCGGGACCTGGTGGCTCGGCCCAGACCGTTCGTGCCCCAGGACCTCAAGGCGTTATCCCGCATCCCGGCTCCTGTTACGGTGTGGGGAGTCATGGAGCGCCGTGCCACGTTGAGTGTCGCACAGCAGGAACGTGATGGCTTTTTGGTCGGCGCCACCGTGCAAAGTTTGAGCCAGTATCAGTTATCGCTTGCTCAAGGACGTTTTATCAACGCGGACGATGAGCGAATGCGCCGAAATGTTGCCGTCATTGGTGCCGAACTTGCGCAGGAATGGGGCGATGCCTGTTTGGGACAGTCGTTAATGTCAGCCGGACAGCGGTACCGCATTGTGGGTGTGTTAGCCGCCAAACCGTCGATGGCGGAAGAAGGGAATCGAACGTGGAATCGGAGCGCCTTGGTACCGCAACCGTTATATTTGGCGCAATACGGTGTGAACGCGTTGGACGGGGCGGTCATCAAGGTGGGGGCGTCGGGCTCTGACCTCACCCGAACGGTCAAGCGCAGCGTGAGGCTGGTGCGCGATACGTTGTGGCGCCGGGATCACAAACCGGAAACCCTCGCCGTGGAAGCAATCGCCGAGACAGGCGGTGACTTGCAGTTCCTGAAAGCGTTGCGAATCCTGAATGTGGCTGTGTCGACGTTTTGTTTGGGTGTTGGGGGCATCAACATTATGAATATTTTGCTCGTCACGGTGCGTGAACGGACCCGGGAAATCGGGATTCGCCTGGCCTTGGGAGCACAAAGGCAAGACATTCGCGTGCAGTTTTTGTTAGAGGCGGCAGGACTCGGCTTGCTGGGTGCCGCGATTGGGGTGCTTGGCGCGTTGGCGATCGCCTGGCTGATCAGCATCGGTCTGACCCATTTCCTTGCGCCCTGGCCTTTCATGATCGCATGGACTGACGTGGGAGTCGCCGTTTTAAGCGCAGTTGTGACCTGCCTGGTATTTGGCTTGTGGCCCGCCGCAGTAGCGGCCAGACAACCCATCGTCGCGTGTCTGCGGTACGAATGATAGCGGCTCGCCAGTCGGACAAGGTTCTAAAATTTGTTGATCCGCCCTTTGACGGCCTCCGGATCGATCAAGAGTGAATCACCCTCATTCACACCTGCTCTGATCTCAATAAACTGTTCGGTGCTGACGCCGAGTGTGACGGGTTGGCGCGCCTTGCGGTAGCGGTCGCCCCGAATTTTTTCGAGGCGGGTCACCTCGCCCTTGTGCCCCGCACTTTGGGTAACGGCTTCAATCGGGACGCGCAGCACGGTGGGGTGCTCACCCACGAGGATGTCGACATCGGCACTCATACCGGGTTTGAGGTGGGCGACCGGCCCTGATTGGATCAGGGTTTTAACCTTGTAGAGCTGAACATCGGCCTCACGCCCCGGTACGGATGCCGGGGCAATGCTTGAGATATGACCCGAAAACACATCATCAGGCAGTGCGTCCACGCTAACCCTGACCGCTTGTGCCAGTGTGAGCTTGCCAATTTGAACCTGGTTGATATCCGACTCCACAACGAGTTGGCGCAAGTCCGCGACGGTCAGCAAAGGCTTCCGGTCCCCGGTTTCAGCAACCCCTGGCGTCACCATTTCACCAACCTCAATGCCGCGATGAATCACCGTCCCATCAATGGGGGCGCGGAGCACGGTATAGGCCAATTGATCCCGCGCCGCTGCAACCGCTACCTCCGCTTTGCGCAGTCGGGCGCGCGCAGCCAAAATGTCTTCGCGACGGCTGCCACGTTTGAGGCGATGCCAACGTGCTTGTGCCACACGGACCTGGGCCTCGGCTTCGAGTGCGCGTGTTTTGCTGGCCTCGTATTCTCCCAGCGCAAGGCTGGATTCCTGATACGCGCGATCAGCACGTTCCTTTTCCGCGCGAGCCAGAATGGCACGTGCCTTGGCCTGCGTCCACTGGGCCTGTGCTTCTTCACATTCCTCGGGCAGGCTGCCGGCCTCGAGGCGTGTCAATTCGGCCGCCACGTTGTCACTATCCGCGAGCACCTCGGCCAGGCGTCGCTTGAAATCAGTGGGGTCTAGCGCCAACAAGACCTGATTCTTTTTGACGAACTGCCCCTCCGTTACCAGCAATTGAGCGACCTGCCCCGCGACTTTGGATTTGATGTTTACCTTTTTAAGCGGCTGAATCTGCCCCACTTCGTGCACTTGCACGCTGAGGTCGCCGCGCTCTACGCGTGCGATCGCATCCTGGGCAACTGCCTCGCCCTCGTTCACCCCGCCCAAGGCGCGCCACGCGGCGACTCCCGCTCCCACCACGAACACCCCGATTGTCAGGATTAGCCAGCTTCGTTTCATGAGGCGCCTTCCGTCAGTTTGGCCCAAGTCAACCCTAGCCGCCCCTGCGCAACGAGCAGTGCCAGACGCGCCAACTCGGCATCAATTGCCGCGTCGATCGCGCGGTTGCGCGCGCTTGCCACGCGATTGCGCGCTTCATCCACCAGATACGCCAAACCGAAGCCCAAACGATACCGCGCCTGGATCTGCTGGTGATAGCGCAAGGCCAATACCTCTCCATGACGCGTCACCACGACGCGCCGACGTGCCTGAACCAAACTCTCCCACGCCCGCTTGACATCAATGCGAACCTGATTTTCCGTGAGGCTGGCAGCCGTTTGCTCGGCCGCCAGTTCATTCTCACGCACCTGGATTTGACGATCGATCACGCCATGGTCAAATGCACGCAAACTGATATTCAAACGCGCGTCCCAGACGCCTGTAAAGGCATTCAACAAGTCACGGTTCGAAACAGTCGCGATAAACGGGTTGTTACCGTGCTGATACGCCGAAATCAAATCAACTTGCGGCGTCTTCTCAGCCCTGGCCAACTGAACCTGCAAGCCGCACTGTGTCAACTGCAAACGGCTGATCTGCAATTCAGGGCGGTGCTGCAGGGCAACCGCTACACACGTATCAAGCGCCGTTTCAGCTTCTTTTTCAGTGACGGTTGGCTCATCGAGACGCAAATCAGTCACCTCGCGACCAAGCAAGCGCGACAGCTTGAGATAGGCCGTTTTAAGTTCAGCCTCGCCTTGTATGACACCATCTTCAGCGTTTGCGATCCCAATTTCGGCTTGACTGAGATCATGCGCCTCCGCTCGACCCGTTCGCATGCGCGAACCGACCAAATTCAGCTGACTGCGCGCATCCAGCAAGGCCAGCTTTTGGGTATCGAGCCGCAATTGCGCGCGTTTGAGGTCCCAGTACGCTTCTGCAACACTATAAAGCGCGTTTTCGCGGGTTTGCGCGACACGGGCTGCCTGGATCAAGGACTGCGTTTCGGCTTGAGCGATACCTTGTTCGACTTTGCCACCGGTGAAGATCGGCCAACGCGCCATTACCGTGGCGTTGGCCAAGGGCGAGTTCATCGCGGTAATAGGCCCTGCACCAAGCAACCCCATCACACCATAACGATTGCCGACGTTCAAATCGCCACCGTATTGAAACTGCTCCCCACGGGCCTGGTCAATCCCGATACGCGCACGCAACAAGGCGGCCTGTGCATTCCTGAAGTTGACATCGTGCTCCAAACCCGCGCCCCAAGCCTCCCGCAGGGATAAAGTCTCAAGTGCCCACGCAGGAAGGTTTATCGCCTGCCATAACAAACTGCCCAGAACCAGCAAACGTATCAGCACGGCGAGCCCGCCGATTGCATACGGTCCTGGATGATGGCACCGTCCTTGAAAACGACCCGCCGCCGCGCGCGCTCAGCCACCGCCTCTTCGTGCGTCACGATCACCAGCGTCACACCTTGCGCGTGCAGTTGTTCAAAGAGTTCCAGGATTTCTTCGGTGGTTTGGGAGTCCAAGGCGCCGGTTGGCTCGTCGGCGAGCAGCAAGCGCGGCTCATTGACCAGCGCACGGGCGATCGCCACGCGCTGCTGCTGGCCGCCTGACAACGCACTGGGATGATGATGGACCCGCGATGCAAGTCCGACCCGTTCCAGTGCCAGTTTGGCACGTACCCGCCTCTGCGCAGCTGGTATACCTGCGTAAATCATGGGCAATTCGACGTTTTCAAGGGCACTGGTTCGTGCCAGCAAGTTGAAGGACTGAAACACGAACCCCAGTTTCCGATTGCGCACCCGTGCAAGTTCCGCATCGGACAATTCGGTGACCACGCTGTCGTCCAGGTGATAGGTGCCTGAGGTTGGCCTATCCAAACAACCAATGACATTCATCATGGTTGACTTGCCAGAGCCGGATGCGCCAACGATAGCGACGAATTCCCCCTCGCGCACGTGCAGCGAGACGCCATTGAGCGCGTGGACGACCTGGTCGCCTGCCAAGTAACTTTTGACAATCTGGTGGAGCCGAATCATGACAACGTTATTTTACCGCTAAAATCGCACTTTGAAAAAGGCACCCCGCCAAGGGTGCGCTGGCGGCTCAGGTTGCCACGCACAGCCGGTTCTGCCAGAATAAGGCCGTATAGGCCAGGCGCAGGTGCGTTGGGATGGCCATTGGCCCGTTACCGTGAAGCAAAGGAGCTACAAGGCGATGAGAGTAGTTATATCCCTAAAAGTTGTTCCTGATTACGAACAGGTGCGTATGGCTCAGGGTGCGACGGTGTTGGATGTCGCTCAGGTGCCTCGCGTCGTGTATACATTTGATGAACTGGCGTTGGAAATGGCTTTGCGCATCAAGGATAAGAACGCAGGCACGGAACTCATTGTTGTCTCGATGAGTCCAGATGCAGCGAAAGTGCGCGAGGTGGTCAAAAAAGCGCTCGCGATGGGAGCTGATCGCGCCGTGATTGTCGAAGACGCGGCGTTCGGTGACGCGGACAGCTGGGCACAGGCGCAGGTATTGAAAGCCGTCGTTGAGAAATTGGGTGAGGTGTCCTTGTTGAGCTACGGTATTCCAGGCATTCAGGGTGAGGCCTTTCCCCTGGGGGTGGAAGTTGGTCACTTGCTGAACTGGCCGGTTGTGTCTTATGCCAGCGAGATGGCGGTGACAGGCGATACGGTGGCCGTCGTGCGTCATATTGAAGGTGGCAAACAGAGCGTTGATGTTCCGATGCCTGCGGTGGTCACGATTGGCAAGTTTCAGGCGGACCCAAGACTGCCGACTTTCAAAGGCATTATGGGGGCCAAGAACAAGCCGTTGGAAGTGTGGTCGCTTGCTGATCTGGCAGTGACCCCTGACGCGTTGGGGCACAGTGTGCGGCAGACGGCGGTTGCGCCACCCAGCGCGCGCGGCGCGGGGCGGAAGATTGAGGGCGACGCGGTGGATGTGGCCAAAGAGGCGATCGCCTCTTTGCGTGGTCGGCAATTCGTTTAAGTGGAAGGGCGGGATGAAGCGATGGGAATGCAGAATCGAATTTTGGTGCTCGCCGAATTGCAAGACGGCGCCATTCAAGGCGTGACCTTGGAGATGCTTGGCAAAGCGCGTGAATTGGCGAATGGTCGCCAAGCGACGGTGGACGTTGTGGTTCTCGGTGCGAATGTGACCGAACAGGCACGAGGGCTTGGTGCTTACGGCGCCGACACGGTGTGGGTGGCAGAATCGCCCGCTTTGGCCGATTATGACGCCCAAGCGTATGCCATCGCGTTGATGCAGGTGATCGGCCGCGTGGAACCCACGTTGTTCTTGTGCGCTGCGACCAGTCAAGGGCGGGACTTATCGGGTTTGGTCGCTGCCCGTTTGGGTGTAGGTGTGGCCGCGGACATCAACCAGATCAAGGATTTGGGTCATGCGTGGGAGGTTGTGAGACCCATTTTCGGCGGGAATGTTTTAAGCACGTTGCAAAGCACACCGGAGCGGTGTTTGATCGCAACAGTTTCGTTGCGTGCGTTTGAGAAAGCCGCAGCGGATGCGGGGCGTGCGTGCGCCGTTGAGGCCGTCGCGGTTGATGCGATCACCACACGGACGGCGATCAAAGTCTTCGCTGCCGAAGTGGCATCCGGTCGTTTGAACCTAGGAGATGCCGAAGTGGTTGTGGCGGGTGGACGGGGCGTTGGCAGTGCAGAAAAATTTGCAATCATCGATGATCTGGGTCGTGCGCTTGGGGCAGCAGTGGGCGCCTCGCGCGCGGTCACCGATGCGGGTTGGCGACCAACCAATGAACAAATCGGGCAGACTGGTGTAACGGTCAAGCCCAAACTGTATGTCGCGGCGGGTATTTCGGGTGCCGTGCAACATTGGGTTGGCATGAAGGATGCGGGTTATGTGGTGGCCATCAACACAGACCCCGAAGCACCCATTATGAAGACGGCTGATCTCGCGCTTGTGGGCGATCTCTTCAAAGTGATCCCGGAACTCATTCGCGAAATCGAAGCGGCGCGCGGCGCAAGCGTCTGAGCAAGGAGCGAACGGGGCTTCCCGGTCTGTGGGAGGCCCCGTTTCTTCATCACGGTTCACGGGTGGTACAAGCCCAATCACCAGCGGGCGTTAAGCATTCCCGGAAGCCTATCAATCTCGCACCCCGGTGATGTTCAGATTGAATGCCGTTGGCCCCGGGTTGTCGACTTCAATGGTCCATTGGCCATCACGAAGTTGCCACACGTGCCGGGTGACGCGACCAGGCAAGGCGTTCAGGCGACCCAATGCCGAAACGTTTGGGTAAACACCCTGGTTGGCGTCGGGTGGCCAGTGACGCAGGCGTGTACCGTCGGCCAAGGTTATGCTTCCAGGGCGTCCTGCGTAGAGTGTGAGGTCGAGCGTGTCGGGCGTGTAAAAAGGCCTGTTGGCGTTTTTTTGATGGAGTGGTACCAAGCTTTGAATGCCGGTTGGCAGCAGGGGTATGAGGCTGCCTGCCTTGACGAAGATTGGAAGCTTGTCAAACGGCGCGTCGACGCTGACGCGACGATCGCCTTGAATGGCTGAGTTGCGCCAGTAGTCGTACCATAGGCCCGGTGGTAACCAAATCTCCCGTTTGGCAGTACCGGGTGTCAACACGGGGGCGACAAGCAAGGAATCTCCCAGCATATAAGCATCGTCGATACCAGCGCCAGGTTTGAAGTCTGGAAAACAAAGATACAAGTGGCGCATCACGGGCATCCCGGAATCGCAGGCTTGTTTGACGCTGGCTTGGCGATACGGAACGAGCCGCATATGCTCGGTGGCGTAATGACGGTGTAAAGCGAGCGTTTCTGCGTCGCTGTCGATGCGCCAGTTCAGGGAATATTTTTGACCGGAGTGGGTGCGCATGAAAGTTGAGAATGCACCAAAGGCGAGCCAGCGAAGGTAAAGTTCTTTTGTAACGCCTTGGTTGCCGAGGGTGGCGAAGCCGGCAATGTCGTGGGTCATCATCGGAATGCCGGAGAGGCCTGCGCTCAGGATGGCTGTGAGCGCGGTTGGAAACCCATCGTCTTTTTCCCAGTTGGTGTTTTGATCCCCTGCCCACATATAGGTGGTGTGGCGGGCGGCATACTGATAGCCTGCACGCGTGTACATAACAAAATCGCCGTTGGGGCGTGTCTTTTTCCAAAAGTCGTGATGAAGTTTGGCCCACTCATCCGGGTAACGGTTATGCATGGTTTCACCGGTTGACCCGTCGTGAAAGCGCGCATCACGTGGCGTCCATTCGCCAAAATCAACCATTGCGCCATCAAAACCCAGTGCCTCGAATGCCTTGAGACGCGCGTGTGCCCATTTTTGCGCTTCAGGATGCGTGAGGTCGAGGTGACCAAGCCAGCCGAAGGGGCCTAAAAACCAGCGTGGCTGCCCTTTTGCGTCACGCAGCGTTAAGCCTTGTTCCAGCAGTTCGCGCGCGTGGGGATCCGCGTAAGACACAAAAGGGTTGAAGTAACCCAAGGATTTAAAACCCTGTTGTTCGAGATCGCGGTTCATTTTGGCGATTGTGGGATAGTGCGTAGGGTCGGCTACCCAGCGTCCCCACGGCAAGTGGGTGAGACCCGGTAAAGGACCATGTTCCAGTCCGACCCAATCTTCGTACCAGATGGCGGAAGCGGGTATGCGTTCGCGTCGAAGCATGGCCGCTTTTTCGCGGACGGCCTCTTCGCCGCCCTTACCAAACTCCGTCGGCCCGAGCGCCCACAAAGGCGGCATCTGGGGGCGGCCTGTGTCGTTGGTCAGTGCGCGCAGGATTTGAGCAGGCGTTGACTGGGGATAGATGTTGAGACCAAGCGTGCGGTCATCCACCGTCAGGCCGAGTGTGTAAGGGTTTTGCGTGCACACATCCCACACGCTGCGGTGGTTGGTATTGGCCCGCAGGCCAAAACCAGCGCTGCTGAGCATGAATGGCACGGGTACATGGGAGGCCTCAGGATAGTTGCTGATGCCAAGAATCGGGTGGTTGGACTTGCCATTGCCACCTTCTTGAACCCAGTTTTCGAGGGTGTTGCCACGTTGGTCGCAGGCATTGGTTCGCGACCCGAAGCCATACAGGCGATCGCTTGGATCAACCCGCCATTGCAGTTTCAACGCTTCAGTGTTTTTCGGAGCAACCCATTCAAGGGTGAAGCCCTGTGAACCCCTGGTACGGGCACGAAGAATCCAGGCATCGCCCGATGAGTTTGCCGGCCATTTTAACACCCACGCATCAGGCGTCGGCGATGTGCATTCCGGGACACCCTGCGGTCCTGTCCAAGTGGCTGTGGGCCTGAAGAACCGGTAGGTGCCAAAAAAATCAACACTTTGAGTCGGCGTCTGGCTGGCAGTGACGGGCGCTACCTGGGCTGCGCCGAACAGGCGTTTGCCGGCAGGGTTCAGCAAATACCACGTGCCTGTTGCTTCGCAGACCAATTCGTGACCGCCTGCTGCGCTCAGTCGATACGATCGTTTGGAATTGGGTTCAGCAGCGTTGAGGTCAGCGCTCAGCCAGAGCGAGGTCCCAGTGGTGACCGCTGTCGTGGTTACGATGAGGCGTAGGGGCACTGTCATGTCAAACTATCCAAAATCAGCCCGTCACAAAAAATAAAGCCTGCCCGCCTGACAGTCAGGCGGGCGAAAGAACTTGCGGCACCAAACCAAAGTTTACCAAGCCGCGTGAGCGGCATCGTACCGGCTTTCAAGGGCCAATGTCGAGGGGATGGCATCCTTCGTGCGCCACGGTCGAAGCGCGAGATTGGACCCGGGTGTCAGCCCGGGCGGACTGCCGCTTCTTGACCTGCTTGGCGATTTAGGGTTGGGGTTCGCGCAAGAAGACGTAGGGGCCTTCGGTTGCGCCCCACACCTGCTCGCCGTTTTGGTCATACCCACGATCCCAACTCTCCAATCGCTCCCCGGTCACGCGGACTTCGCTGGTTGCAAAGTTGGCGCCGTAAAGGTCGCTGGGGCACTCGCGCCCAACCGTACTTCCCGCCCAACCGTTGGATTCGGGTTTCAGTACCACGGCACATCCCGAACGCGGAATGAGGCTGTCTGGCTTCAACGCGGCGAAACGGCCGATATCTTTCCACGCGCCCACGAAACGCTGCTGTTCCGGTAGTGTGTAGACTTCAGAGGCAATGGTGCCATTCGGCCGCGCCACCAAGCGGTACATCCGCTGGCGGTAGGGGCGATCGACGATCGTGCTTAAGGCTTGTTCAATGTACAGCCACGGTCCATCGGCCCGCTCAGGCCATACACGCACCATGTGCAGACTGACGTCGCGATAATTCTCCGGGTCTTTGAGCGCCTGTTCGCGGCTGGTGTAGACGCCGACCATCAAGCTTGCCAACCGATTCACGGTTTGGGTGTTGGGTTTCGACTGAACTGAAGGTGTTGTGAGTGCGCGTTGTTGCGGCGAATTGGCTTGTACCCCGCACGCACCCGTGCTGATGAGCATCGCGGCAACCGCCAGGGTTGATTTCAGTTTGAAGGCAGACATTGGGGGCCTCTTTATGAGCGTTTGGCGGGTTGCCGTCTGGCAGCCTGACGCAGGGTGTAGACGTGAATCTGGTGTTGGTCGTAAGCCGGTGCGAGGACTTCGATTAGCCCATCACCATCGAGATCAGCCGCCGCCAATTGTCCAACCGTACATTTGAGATCGTCGAGATCCGTGAATTGGTAGCGCCATTCCGTCTTGACGGAACTGCTTGGGCTGAGCAGGTGGACCCGTTGGGAGCCGTCACCCGCGACCAAAATGAGGGCTTTGCCATCCCGGGTGGCACCCGGCACCACAACCGGTGCCCCGGGGGATGCGGGCCCCATGCCGCCTTGACGGGTTTCAATTCCACTCACGAGTGTGTGGCGGGGCCACAGGCCCGTGCGCCAATCAGCAGGAATTTCGTAGGCGAAGACGGACGCGTTGGCGTTGTTTTCGTGGTTAGTCAGCACCACGTCACGTCGGCCGTCGCCGTTAAGATCGGCCACTTCGAGGTCGAAGGCGGATCCACACTTGTTATCGATGACACGCGATTTCCACGTACCACCTTCGCGCCACCAGACTGAAAAACGTTTAGTGAAAAATTCGCTTGCGAGGATTTCTTCCTTGCCATCCTGGTCAAGGTCTGTCAGACGGAAATGGACGTCCGGGCCTTTGCCGATGATGGTTTCTTGCCAGGGCGCGCCTTCTTGAACGGGGCGTTTCAACCAGAGCAGTTCGCCGAAACTGCCCCCGGTCATCGCTTTTTTGCCGCGGGCGGTCAAGATGTCAAGGTGACCGTCACCATCCATGTCGCGCCAGTATGTGCGGTGATAGAACCAGCCGCCCTTGCGTTCGCTGACCGGATCCGACTGCGTCAGTGTCCGCGGCTCACCGCCTGCTTGGACCATCGTTAACGCACCGGTCTTGCCTGGAACGAGAAAGCCGCCCGCAATCAACCAGGTGTCGGGGCCGCTGAGCGACAAGGGGACGCGCTTGGCTTCGTTGGGCCACGTCACTTTGTCAGTAATGACGTCAACGACCGGTTTTTCGCCCTTCAGGATCCCCGGCAGGTTGCGGATACGGCGCACGGCGTCGCCGCCGAATACGCCAAACGAGCTGACGATGAGTTCAGGCGTTCCGCGTGATTCGCCCTCCAGATGCAGGAAGGCGGGGTGATTGAGCGCAATGACCGCGCGCTTGTCCGCTTGATAAGGTGCCGCGCCCGCAATGGCCATGCCTTGTCCTGCTGTGCTTGTGACGCCAAGGGGCTTGCCACAGCCAAGCGCCGCACTGGCCACGGCCAGGGTTAGCCAGTTTCGGAGACAGTTGGTTGACATTGGCACGCGATTGTCCTTCTCGAATCGGGTTGTTGCGGGGGTTTCCGCGCAATGGGGGGGGGATGGGGTCAGGGATTGAAGCGTCCGTCCGGACGGAGTTTGCCTTGGAGGGCCAAGGTGGTCATGATGTATTGCGCTTCCGCCCAACCGAGGGGGAAGGCACTTGGAAAACGTCCGGTACGTTCGTCAAACACTTCTCCGAGCTGTTTGGAGCCCGTGGTTGCCGCTTTGCCGGTATTGGCGGTGTGCAGTCGTTGGGCGAGTGCTTGATCGCCCGCTTGCAGGGCAACAAGCGCGAGCCAGTCGGTCAACTCACACCAGCCTTCTCCGCCATACCAACGATCGGTCTCCCAACGTCGTACACCGCCACCTGATTGCAAAAGCTTCTCGCGAATGCGCAAGACTGTTCGTTGCATCACGGGGTGTTCGGCTTCAACCACCTTGAAGGGCCACGCGAGCCCCAGCACCGATGCGTCAATCACCGGATTGGCCCGACTCGCATTGGGTTTGCGCCCTTTGCCGAACCAGCCGCCGTCTTCCACCACGGTGTCGCGCAAGATGGCTTCGCGCAGTCGCTTGGCTGATTCGCGCCACAGTCGCGCGGTGTTTGCCTCACCAATTTGTTCCGCCACTTCCGCGGCACTTTCCAATCCGCCAACGAAGCTGCCGTTGGTATAAGTCCAGCTATGATCCTTGAAGGTTTCCCACAGGTCCATGTTGATGCCAAGCAGGCCGTGGGGTTGAATCTGTTGGGTCATAAAGTCACAGGCGGTCTTGATGGCTGGCCACCAGGCGCGACCTGCCGCGCGATCGCCACTGGTCGCCACGTAATCCGCCACAGCCGATAACCAGTGGCCGCCCATCCATTCCGAGCCGTGATCCCAAAGCTTGAATGGACTGCCGTCACCACGGTAGGTGACCCACCAGTCACCATCCAGTTTCTGAGTGCGCGCAACGAAGTCCAAGGCCTGACGCGCCTCGGTGAAGTATCCGCAGGCGCTCAATGCGCGGACATCCGCCGCAAGGTCCTGTAACCATACGTACTTGTAAGCGGGGCTGATGGTTGAGGCGGAAGCCAGCATGCCGCCTGTATCCGCCTGCAATTGCTTTAAAACGATCAAGGCGCGCCGCGCGGTTTCGCGTTCCTGTCCATCGCGGCCCAGATTTTGCGCTTTGGCCAACCAGTTTCGGTAAAAGGTGCCATCGGCTTGTGCCGCATTGTCGAAAGTGGTTTCCCGCGCCCGTTTGAGCAGCGCCAAGGCATCGTCAGGCGATCGCCCCATGCTGTGGTGAATCGTCAGCGCATCGGTTGCACCACGCTCAATGCGATTCAGCGTGACGCCCAGCGCGCCATTGGCCCCTGCCAATCCGCCGGCACCTGTGTTTTGATGAAAGAACCCAGATTCCGCGTCGTTGGCTGCGCTGCGAGATGCGCCGATGGCGAGGCCCGTGACCCCGCATTGGAAGCGATCCGGCGTGCGATCCGCGCCGAAAGCCGCCGCGCAGTTTTCGCTCGCATTGGCATGCACAAGCGCTTGATCCTGGGATTGCCAATTGATGCGATCGCCCTGACCTGTCAGGGTCATCGCGTAATTGGCATAGGCCACCACCTCTACGCCAATCAACGCCGCGGACGATACGTTGCGCACCCGCACCCGTCGTGATAGGACATCCAAATCCTGGTGCGCCACATCTTCGACGATAACCTCGAATCGGCCCTCTTTCTCACGAAACCGCGATACCACCCGCCCAGTGTCTGCCACGACTTCCTGTCCCACCAAGTCCAACTCGTCCAACCAACGAAAACGATTTCCCACCCGGATTCCCACCGTCGACACCCGCAAACGGTTTTTGGAATAGTGCGGCCAGTTCCAGGAGATGATTGCACCCGCCCGTGCGAAACGACCCCAGTCTCGGGAGATTGCGGCTAAAAAGCGGCCGTTGCCAACCTGTGAAAAATTTGGACATTGACCGAACATCAAGGATCCCGGTCCGGAGTTATCCAGTTTGGCCCGGTACTCATCCACACCTTGTGGCGTGACCACCGTCGGGGTGCGTGCACACGCACCCATCACGCTAACAACCCCGGCTAAGACCATATTCAAAGCACAGCGGTAGCGCAACACAGCCCCCGATTCCTCAACAAAACAATCATTGCCTTAAACTGCTTAGTCTAATTTTAATACAGACTTAATTAAAAGTAAACACGCGAAGACGTTTTTGGATTGTGTGTCCTTTGTAATCCTTGAGATACGTCACTTCCTGCCGGCGTGACGCGAACGCAGCGCGATGAGATGACAACAGGGGGTCGTTGCGACGCCACCTGTGTCGGACGCCACAAGAATCACGTGACGCCTGCGCGCAATCAGGCAAACGGTCGTTTTTTTTGAAACAGCAGGCGCTTGTGCGTGCCGCTCTCAACTGATGACCGATTTTTAAACGCATATTAACAAGAGATGGACACTTTTGTAACCCGTTTGGAACTCGGTGTCAGGACAACTGCTACCGTGAGGTTTTATCGTTGGGAGCCTGTTCATGAAGCTCAACATACAGCCAGGTCGTTGGTTTAACCCGCGCGTCGTCAATCCCGGACAATTTTTCTCAGAGATGGGCCAGTCCTTGCAGCGTTTAGCGGGACGTGGTCGGTCGCAGACGCTTAAAGCGGATGTATACTTGCCTTCAACGGCGGTGACGGCTTCAGGGGCCGTGGCTCATGGAAGCGAATCGGCATCGGCTGCGAAGTCGGTATTCAAACCATATGGGCTGCTGCCGCCTGCGACTGCATGGCCGATCAAAAGTCCGCCCAATCCTGTCGTGACGCGTGGCTGGGAACGTCACGCCGAGGCGCTGCGGCATCTGAAGCCTGTGCAGGAAGCGATCGCCAGACCTTACAGACGCGCGATTGGACGGCACAATGATGCGGTCATCAAGATGCGCGAATCGCTCAATGAGGCGGCCAACGGTGACGTTGGGCGGGCGTTGGGCCGTGATCTTCACCGCATGGCCGTGGCTGTGCATCAACCTGTGGCGTTGGCGGATCGACTTGTGGCACGTCCCCTTGATGCAGCAGCCCGCATCGCGACCGGTAATCCCATCAGCAAGGTAGCGACGGGTTTCGCGGTCGGCCTCGTGGTCAGCCACAATCCGGCGGCGAGCACGGCAGCGGTGTTAGGCAGCGGTCTTGCGGTGGGTGGCCTGAAAGTCATCAAGAAAACTTATCAGGCGGTTTATGATGATGGTAACAGTGTTCGTCGTTGGATCAATCGCTTTGGCGATCGCTTGCCAACCTTCTAAAACATTGTCTTGACTGTATGCTGTGACATAACGACATGCCACCCGTGCGCTGCGCTTGTTCGAACGGGTTTGTGACCGTTCGCGTTGGCATGCGGTACACTGACGAAGGGGTGGCGATGACGCCATCAAAGGAGCAGCATCGTTGGATTATCGGTTTGATGACGCGTCACGTGAAGCTGTTTACCAGGTGATCAGCGACCGCCGGGATGTGCGGTCATTTTTGCCCGATGACGTGCCAGAGGATTTGCTCTGGCGAATTTTGGAAGCGGCACATCAGGCCCCATCCGTCGGATTCATGCAGCCTTGGAATTTTATCGTGGTGAGGCATCCTGATAAAAAGCGCTTGGTCTATGAACACTTTTTGGCGGTAAACACCCAAGCAGCGGATGTTTATGATGAAGAACGGGCGCGAGCGTATCGAACGCTGAAGTTGCAAGGAATTCTGGATGCTCCGTTGGGTTTGCTGGTCACGTGCGATCGCGAACGGGGCGGCCCCCACGTGCTGGGACGAGCCACCACTCGCGACACGGATTTGTACAGCACGTGCCTCGCCATCCAGAATTTATGGCTTGCCGCGCGAGCCGAGGGGCTAGGGGTGGGGTGGATGAGCCTGATGGAAGAAAGCGCCATTCGAGACATTTTTGGGCTACCGCCAGCTGTTGTGCCCGTTGCGTACCTATGTTTGGGCTTTCCCGTGGAATTACCCGATGCCCCGCTGCTCGGACGCGTGGGTTGGCGCGAGCGTCTGCCGCTCACCGGGCTCGTTTATACCGATCGCTGGGCCAATCCCTACACGACACCAGGTTCGCCATACAGAGGTAGCGAGGTTCAATCCCCGGTTCGTCAGCCGGATCCGTATCCAGGCGATGATGTATCGGAACTGTCACCGGATGAATCCCTGATTGGCCGGTTCGAACGCATGCCAGTTCCAAAAGGCGCTTTGGGTCGTATCGAGGCACTGACCAAACAGTTGGCCCGCATCCAGAAACGTGCGCGCCCCACCTGCCAGGCGCCTTGGATTGCGGTCTTTGCCGGTGACCATGGCATTGCCAGGAACCATGCGCTGAGTGCCTACGCACCGTCAGCCACCACGTTGATGGTGTATCGGTTCCTGTCGGACGGTAGCGTCGTGAATGCCTTTGCCAGACAGGCGGGGGCCGGTTTGGTCGTCGCGGACCTTGGTGTCGACCACCACTTTGGTGAGGCGCGCGCGCTGATTCGTGCCAAAATCCGTGCAGGGACCCGCGATTTCAGTGCAGAAGAGGCCATGACGCCAGTTGAATGCCAAGATGCGCTTCTTGCAGGCAGGCAAGTATTTGCCCAACTGCGTGATTGCGACGTCCTGGTTTTGGGTGAAATGGGCATCGGCAACAGCACGGCTGCAGCCGCCATCTGCGCCGCCTTGTTAGCCCAACCGCTCGAGGAACTCGTTGGGCGCGGCACAGGTATTGGGGATGACACGTTGAGTCGGAAAAAGGTGTTGATCCAGGGCGCGATCGCCTTGCATTGTTTGTCCCCCACAACCTGTCCCAAGCGCGTGTTGCAATGCGTTGGGGGTTACGAAATCGCGGGCATGGTGGGTGCCATTCTCGCAGCGTCGGAAGCCAATTGCCCGGTCTTGCTCGATGGTTTTATCACAGGTGTGGCTGCGCTCGTCGCCGCGCGGATCAACCCGTTGGTCAAACACCATCTGATTGCAGGAAGCTGTTCCCCAGAACCTGCACACGCCAGCGTCTTGCGCGCGCTTGAGTTGGAACCGTTGCTTGATCTTGGCTTGCGACTCGGCGAGGGCAGTGCGGCGGCACTGGCCCTGCCGCTGGTGCAGAATGCCTGTCGCTTGGCGCGCGAAGTCTCAACTTACGAGGAAGCCAATGTGTCGGAACCCCTTTCCTTGAAAGGCCGCCAATGACCGCCGTTCAACGGGAGGATCTTGAGCCTTCCAAACCCGCACGTGTGAGGACACAGTGGCGTTTGATCCAAGTCGCCCTGATTTTTCTCACGCGCGTGTCCATCATCGTTCAAGGACACATCAGTTCCACGGATATTGCCCGCGCCAGTCGTTACTATCCCATCGTGGGTTTGTTGGTCGGCGCGTGCCTGGGCTTGATTTACCTTTTGACACGCCAATTTTTCCCCCCCTTGCTCGCGGCCACACTGACAGCCGTGGCAAGCGCCATTATCACCGGCGCATTCCATGAAGATGCCCTAGGCGATGTCGCTGATGCGTTCGGAGGCGGCATGACCCCCGAGCGCAAACTTGAAATCATGCGTGATTCACGGTTGGGCACTTACGGCAGCTTCGCGCTATTTTCAGCCTTGCTGATTCGAATCCAATGCCTCGCGATACTGGATTCAGGCGTCATCGTGGCGGCGCTTTGTGCCATCCACGCCGTGAGCCGTTGGCCAATGGTCTGGTTGTTGTATCGCGCACCTCGTGCGCGCACGGAAGGTTTGGGTGCGGGCACGCAAAATTTGACCGTTACCGAGCCGATGGTCGCAACTGTGTTAACCATCGCCATCGCTTTCCTTTGCTTGCCGCCTCTGTCGGCTTTGGTAGTCATGGGCGCCTGCGCAGCCGCCACGCTCGCCGTTTGGCATTTGGCCTCGCGGCATGTGGGTGGTATCACCGGTGACGTCTTGGGCAGCACGCAGCAAATTGGAGAATTGGGTGCCTTGTTGATGCTCGTGGCCGTGGTGTAGGCGATGCCTCGCTTGATTTATCTCATCCGACATGCCCCGATTGAGACCACCGGGTTGAGTCTCATTGTTGGACAAATGGACCTGCCGGCGATAATCCCGGACCGACCTTTGCAACAAGATTTTCCTTGGCAATCCAACGCGGTCTGGATCATCTCACCGGCACAACGGGCAAAACAGACCGCTGCCTATCTCGGGGCGATCGCCCCCCAACACGATCCCCGTCTCCTCGAACAGGCTTACGGTGACTGGGAAGGACTCACCTGGAATGAATTACTGAAAAGTGATGCGAACGCCCAAGCCTATCTGGATGCCTATCACCTGATGCGCCCCCCAGGCGGCGAATCGCTTGGTGATGTGCGATCCCGCTGTGTGCGTGCGCTCAAACACTGGCGTGCCTCAACAAACCAAGACCTCATCTTTGTCTGCCACGCAGGCCCCATCCGATGTTTGATCGCCCACGCACTGGGTTTACCCACGCAAAACTGTACGCTTATCGATATCGAACCACTCAGCGTCTCAACCCTCAAAGACTGGGATGGCCAGGCCTTAACACTCGTCTCAAGCAATCAGCCACTCCGTTGAACAATGAAAGCCCCCTGCAAAGCGCAGGGGGCCAGCACCAAATCCCGACTCAACAGGTCATTCAGGGACGTAAATACCCAATACAAGGCGATTACCAGACGAAAAATTACCAGAGCCACCATAGCCCATCGATCCACCATTCCAGAAACGCCCATCGCCACTCGCCACCGCGATATCGCCCGCGGTTGGGTGCGCAGTCCCTGGAGTCCCCGCCCGAACAACAACAATCGCCCCGGCTGGCGCTTTGTAAGGGTTGTCGATCGCTAACTTGCGCAGACCTAAACGAGACAGGTTTCTGTCAGCGTACTCTGCAAACATCCGCGCTTCCGCAGCATGTGAGTCCGGGATCCCCTCACCTGGCATGTTGCCGTAACCACTGCGGGAAATAAAGTTCCAGACGTGCATATAACAATAACCATCCGGGCGCTTGCCATTGGAGGCTGAGCGCGCCACACGCTCCAAATTAGCCATATCTTGCGCCGCACGCGAACCCGTTGGCGGCAATGTCTTTGGTGAAGTCGGCTTCGGAGACGTTACAGGCCCAGTCGCCGCCTGCGGATTCCCATTTTGCAAATTCGCCAACATCGTTTGGCGCATGCCGACAGGCACAGCCGCTAAAATCACCTCTCGCTGATGCGACGCGAAGGCCGCCCACTGATGTGGACTCACCGCCGTTTGCGTGTCCGCCCACAGTAAACGCCCGCCAGGAGACATATTGACGTAGCTACCCTGCACCATCCGATGCCCAAAGTTGCGCCAGATCTTGTTGGATACCTGCCACGTGGAACGCGTGTCAATCGCTCCTGGCGTCACCACGGCATTCAAACGTTCCAGCGTGTCTGGCCCAACAATGCCATCTACAGCCAGACCGTTGGCACTCTGAAATGCCATCACTGCCTGTTCAACCTGATAACCATAGATGCCATCGAGCGGTCCAGGATCAAAACCCCTTGCCAACAAGTTCAGTTGCAACGCACGAACCGTCGGCGACGCATCACCTGGCTGCAGCAAAGCTCCACCAAGCGCGAGGGGCGGTCTCTCCACCGGTCTCAACTGACTCGTCACTTGCATTACCAAGTTTCCTTTCCCGGATGATAAAACACCATTAACCACCACACGATTCTTATCTGATGCGACGGTTACAAATAGGTTACAGAAATTGCGAATGATCACTAACAATCAGTTAAGTTTTCTTTTGTGTTAATTTAAGTTCGTCGTGTAATGAAAGATCAGCGAGCATGACGGACGTGCCAAGACACCTTTCCATCTTCAGTCCGTGCTGTTTACTGTTGAAACACGGTGCGTCACGCTTGTTTCCAAGCGCTTGCTGCGTCGCGCAAGACTAAGGTTTCGCGTTGGCTTTACGCTTCGATCGCACGACACCTGGCACTTGTGCGTGGTCTAAGCCTGGTTTGACTGTAGGCGTGGGAATAGGGGAGCCGTTATGATTTCTTTTGTCTGAAAGAGACGGGAGGCGCCATGAACGGCTTGAGCGTTAGAACTTGGTGGTGCACGTGGCTCGCGGCTGGCTTGTGGCTGACCGCCGTGCCAGACACCGAGGCCCAGGTTGGCATGACCCAAAAAGAATTCGAAGCCATCAGCGGGCAATCTATCCAGAAAATGACGACAAGCGATGGTCACACCGCTTATGTTTACCGCGACACGTGGGTCGCGCAAAAAACCGGTCGTCAACTCAATGGCCGAACCATCGTTGAGTTCGATACCAACCAAAAAGTGCGCAAAGAGTGCTTTGAGTTTGACAAGCCGCTTCCCAACACTGCGACGGGAGCAACTGATGCGGTTGGCATCGCTTTCAATCTGATGCCCGCATCGCTGCCGACGCAATTCGTTGACTGCGGCAAAACCAAAATTCCAGCGGGCTGGTTACTATGGTTTGACTATGGCGAGGGGCGTCGGATCGGATTCGCACTGGACGAATCTGAGTCACAGATCAGATCCGTATCCGGGGAAATTCACCTTATTCGTCTGTAGCTGGTGAAAGACGTCGACACGGTTTACTGTGGCACGGGGGCAGGCGAGACAAGCGCTTGGACGACGGCGTCGAGCAACGCTTTGGTTCGCGGCTCCCGGCACCAGTCTTCGACAACCTGTTGACGTCCATCCGGCGCCACATAGCGCTTGCGAACTTTCTCGCCGGCTGTATCGGATCCCGCATATCGTAATTTGCCTTGACGCGCTAAGGTTTCACATAACAATTGTTTCAGCACACCTTCCACGATAAATGCCGATTGCAACGCCTCATCGCTAGCACTTGACGATGAGGCGTCAGTGGTTGCGCGTTGCTCTTCGCTTACCGCCTCCACGCGCCGTAACCAAGTGTGACCCGCTTCGGCAAAATCTTCGAGCAATTTGGCCTGTTTCGTTAAGATGGCTTCGTGTTGCGACAGTAACTCCTTGACCCGCCGGAAATTGGCCTTCAACTCGATCCGCGGGTCATATTCACCACTACCATAGGCGACTTGCCGGAATTCCTTTAAATGACGACCACCGTCCAACCAGGATTTCAATTCACGTAATTTCGCGAGATCCGCCTCACCAAACACACGGTGCCCTTCCGCATTGCGACGCACCTCCCAATTCATCGAAACGGTCCACGTTCGAATCAATGATGGTGACACGCCAAGAATGCGTGCCACCTGTGATGTGGTCAAGTCGGCACTTGAAAGGTCCATTACCAACCTCCACTCTGAAATGCCTGCCGCACTGCCGAGGACGGTAGCAAACGCTCTTCGCGCATCGCACGCCATAACGCCAGGCGTAACTCACGCGACGCCTTCGCTTGCGCGTGTGGTGCCACGCGCAGCTGAATACGATAGGTCAATTCTGAATCTTTAAAGCCTTCAATGCCGAACACTTCGACGTCGCGGACGGTTTTTTCCGGCAAAATTCTCACAACCGTTGCGGCAATTTCCTGCAAAGCCGCCAGCACTTCCTCCGGTGATTGCGCGTAACCGATGCCAACATCGACGATTGCACGAGTCCAATCCTTGGTGTGATTCGTAACGGTTGTCACACTACCATTCGGAACGCTAATCAACGCACCGTTCGCGTGTCGGATCTGCGTGACCCGCAAATTCATCCGTTCCACCACCCCTGTATGCCCACCAACCTCAATCACGTCACCGACACCGTACTGGTCTTCCAGCAACACAAAAAAACCGCTGATCACATCTTTGACCAGGCTTTGGGCGCCAAAGCCCACCGCCAGACCGACAACACCGGCCGACGCCAAAATGGGTGCCACGTTTACTCCCAATCGCGCCAACACGATCGTCGACGCGATAAACACGATCAGCACCTTGCACAAACTGCGCAAAATTCCAGCCAACGTCACGGTTCGCTGGTTCATCCGAATGCGATCATCCGGCAGCAAACGGTAATTGATCATCGCGAACAAACGCGTAATCAAACCATCACACAAACGCCAGGCCACATGCGCAAAAAAGGCCACAGCCAACAATGTAAACCCGGTCTGGGTCATCCACGTCAACACATCTGGCAGCAGATCGTGACGCCAGTCCCATTCGCCAGACGCAAGCTTTAAAAGGCTCTTGCGCCACCACTCAAGATCCCAGAGATGGTCAATCACCCGGTAATCTGTCGTTATCTGCGTTCGAGCCATCACGGCACTTGTCCTGCCAACGGCTGCAAGGCGAGGGTTACCCACGCACCGGTTTGCGCGGTGACACTGGCAGACGCCGATTTTTTCTGGTAACGTGGCCGACTCGCGGTAATTGCATAACGTCCGGGCGGCAAATCAGTCACATTGAACTTTCCTTGGGCATCGCTTAACGTCAATACCGTCAAATCCTGGCCTTCAACCACCAATTTAACCCCACCCAGCACCTGTTTTGACACACCATCAACGATCAGGCCGGCAATCACGCCCGGCTTTTGACCGGAATCGTCCCAAGCAGCCACGCTGAAATTTTCAACGACCTTTGCGCCTGGCTTCACCTCAACAGTCTTTGCCAACAAACGCCTTCCGGACTGTACCAGTACAAGCTCACGCTTGCCAGATGACACATCCTTAAACGTATAGTGCCCATCTTGGTCCGTCACGGCGCGCTTGACGCCATCCACCAGCACTTCGACTCTGGCAAACGGTGCACCGACAGCTGTGACAACCCGTCCAGACAGCAAACCGGGTTGCGAAGCGAGGTCGACGACCACGGGATCTTCCCGTTGGTCCTGTACCTGTACCGTCACGCGTTGCGCATCATATTGCGGCCGCGTTACCTGCAGTTGAAACGTTCCGCGAGGTACATCCGCCACTGAAAAGCTCCCTGTTGCGCCGGTTTGAACTGCCCTGTTTTCACCATTGCCCAAAATACGGACAGTCGCGCCGGATAAGCCTGCACGCGTTTCGCGATCCCGGACGATACCCTTGATCGACCCACGCGCCAAATTGGCACTGAGCTGAAGGTCAAGTCCGCGTGGGCTAATCAAACGCACCATCTTACGCAAGTAAATGTCACCCTTTTTATCCTGCACAATCAATTCATGCGGACCCAAAGGCAAACGCATTCGAAACCGACCGGCATCCTCAGTGACAACCGACCACGGCCCATCCTTCACCCGGATCATCCAACCTGGTAGCGCCCGTCCCCGTTCATCCAAAAGTGTCCCCGCAACCATTCCCATCAAACCATCCAACTCCAGAAAAACGCCCGACGAAGCCGTTGCCGCACCAACCGGTGACGAAGAACGTGGCATGTCACGACGCACAGGCGTCTCTGTCACCAACGCCTGAGACGGAGCCGGTGACGTGCGCGGCACAGATGTCCCGAAAGCCAACGACGGTGATGGACCCGTTGACACACGCGGCACAGGTGTCACCAAAGCTGCCGCCTGAGACGGACGCGTCGACATACGCGGCACAGGCGTCTTGAAAGCGGAGGCCTGAGATGGACCCATTGATTGACGTGGCACAGGCGTCACGAAAGCAGCCGACGGCGACATGCTTGGTGACACACGCGGCAAGGGCGTCATCGCGACAAGAGGGCGAGATGGTTTCGACGTGACACGGTGCGTCGGCATTGTTGTCAGGGTTGGTTCGTTAGGTGACTGTGTCATTAACGGCTTTGATACCTGCGGGTTCCCGCGAAACGGTTGTGTCGTTGAAGCGTCGCCCAAAAGGGATTGGGCCTGAGTAGGTGATGGCTGCGTTGGGAACGTAATCGGCGCAGTTTGGGAGAATGGGCTCGGCATTGCGGTAATCAACGGCTTGACGCTCGGACTTGACACACGTGATGGTACTTCAGTATTTGCAGGCAAAGGCGCACCGGCATCCGATGCATCAGGAATGCGCGGCGGCAACGGCACAATAAATTCCGACGGGAGTGGATTGGGCTTACGTGGTGCGGGCGTCACCTTGATGACGGGAGCTTCACGAGACGGGTCATCGGTGCGCCCGACATCCGTGTCGCGATCGCCACCAACCTGACCCAGATACCCCAAACCCAAACCCCATTCCCGTTCAGTCCACGGACGATCCGGTAACCCCATCGTGAACACACGCAACCGGAAGTCCTCAAACAAACGATACGACAAACCCAAGTTAAAAACGCCGCTCTTAACACCTGCTGAACCCAGATACTCCCCCACCAACGACGCATCCGTCCCGATCGGAACACTCATTCCACCCATCATGCGCGAGTCGGTCATCGGGTTGCCGCTAAAGCCAAAGTGACCAGTTCCGACAGTCAGACGCCGCCCACCCCAAGGCACCTGAATATCCTGACTCACAACCAGATAGAGGTTGTTGCCATCGACATAACGTTCGCCACTGGCAACACCAATCAAACTGAGTCCCACCGCAACGGCAATCGGTCGTTCACGGGTGGGTTGCACCAGTTGATACTTGATGTGTCCTGTCAATCCGGTCAGATCCCGTGCCGGGACCCCGTACACCAAAGATGCTTCAATCCGATCCAAAACACCGAAGGTGCCGTAAACCGTCGGTGCGTAACGCGCGTCATAGGACAATAACTGAGCGCCAAGGCCAGCCCCGCGCAGACGCATCACGTGCGCGCTTGGCATCATCACCAGTCCCGTGTAGCCCCACAACGAGACGAAATCTGCGCCTGCTTCGGCATCTGCCGCAGCCACCGATGATGTCCAGCCAGTGAGCGCCAAAAAAACGGCCAACGCGCCACGCACCCAACGCGCCACGATGTTATACCGACAGTATTCCAGCATCACACCCTCAGATTCAAGGTCGAACAGGCGCGCGTTCCGGTTTGCCATCAGGCAGCTTCTGCTTACCCGTGCCTTGTCCTGCAACCGTAAACGCATCCCAAACAGACCAGACTTTCACACCCATGTTAAACGTGTAGGCAAAAACACGCAGAGCGGCACCCTGCGTGAGCCCGTCGCCAACCCACGCCACCGGAAACAATAGCCAACCAGAGGCCATGGCCCAACCTTTTTGCGGTTCCTGATTGTAAAACTGCCCGAGGCCATTCACCGCTATGGACAATCCTCCCGCGACCCACGGATTCTCACGCGGAAGGCCAAAAAAACGCGGCAGGTTATCGTCCTTCACTTCCCGCAACGGTTTCGAGGGGGTTTCTGAGCGGACCAGATAGTCAGCCGCCACGGCGCCCGGTGAAACAATTCCGAAGGTCAAGCAGACAACAGGCAGAAATAAACAAGCATACAGACTGCGCACGCAATCATTGTAGCAGATGCCCCTGTGACGTGTTCAGCTCGCCTCAGCCGATCCCGGAGTCGGTTTATGAATCGCCTTGGCGGTTACCGGAACGTGGGTTTCCATCGCTGCAATCTGACTCGCCGCATCAGGCCCGTGCAAGCCGAGTGCGACATTTTGCCACCACCCATTGTCGTCTCGATAGCGAAAGCGAGCGATCAAGCAATCGGGTGGCAACTCAGCGAGCACCGCACGATCCAAGCCCCGTACCGTGCTGGATGCGACTTCAAAAGCAGGCAAGGTTTCAACTTGCCATTGTTCAAGCGCGGCCCAAGGGAGTGTGGCGATCGCACGTCGTCCACGCCGCTCAAACAAAAGCAATCCGTCTTTGGCAAACACCACAACCGGGGCAAGAAAGAAACCAGGGACATCCGGGTGACCCCCCAGATAGCACAGAAGCCGCATTTTGACACTACCTGCCAAGTCTTTGATGCGACCTGACATCTGGGATTCCGTGTTGATGCGATCGCGACCAGCGAAGCCCATCAAGGCGATCGCCACCAAGGCAATCACAAACGGACTGATCAAAACCTGCAACGGCAACTCAGTCAAACCATCGTCCTCCCCATCGGGTATTTTATCACGGCACGCCAGGCACCAGCCTCTTGGGTGGCAAAACGTGTCGAAGGTCATAATCAGTCGTGGTAAGATAAGGGGTCAGGCTCGGGTGCCTTGCCGGAAACGCGCGGTGGGTCCGGATCCTGGAAAGGTGAGATACGCCATGATCCCTTATCCTCAATTCAGTCCAACGTTGATCAGCCTCGGACCGTTGCAGGTCCGCTGGTACGGACTAATGTACATTCTGGGTTTCGTCGCGGGATTCGCGATCTTGAAAAAACGCGCCAAAGAAACCGATTTGCGGCTCGATGCCGACACCTTGTCTGATTTCGCGTTCTACATTTTCATGGGCGTGTTGTTGGGTGGGCGACTGGGCTATGTACTGTTTTACAACCCATTGATGTTTCTGATGCATCCTCTGGAGATATTCGCGCTGTGGCATGGCGGCATGTCATTTCATGGCGGTTTGATCGGCACCATTTGGGGCGGCCTGTTGTTCAGCTACACGCGCGGCATACCCTTCTACCGCATCGCGGATGCGGTGATTCCAGCAATTCCGATCGGCCTTGGCCTCGGACGTCTGGGCAATTTTATCAACGGCGAACTTTGGGGCCGCGCCACTGACGTCAGTTGGGCGATGCAATTTCCAACGGATCCCCTGAATTTACCGCGACACCCCTCTCAACTTTATGAGTTTGCGCTCGAAGGCGTCGTCCTGTTCTTGATTTTGTGGTTCACGCGTACCAGGAATCTGCCACCCGGCGTGTTGTTCTGGAGCTTCTTCGGCTTTTATGGCACGTTTCGAATCATCGCCGAGTTTTTTCGCGAGCCTGATGCCCAACTGTCTTTCATCATGCCCAACATCACGGCCGGCATGTTGCTGAGTGTCCCCATGGTGCTGGTCGGATTCGGTTTCGTGCTCTGGCAGTTATGGAATCGCTTCCGCAATCGACTTGTGAACGCCTCCTGAGGCGCCTGGCTCGCGGGATTCGACACTCAAGACTGGCTTTTTAAATCGCTTCCAAACACCTTGTCAATCCCATCGCATCGTGAATGCGTGCGTTTGCGCCAGAACGATTGACGATGGCCGGGATGCAGACAAAGCGCCACTGCGTTTTTCGAGGCAACAACTGCAACCAACGATGCCACCACGGAATTGTTTCCCAATCAGGACGTCAGTCGGATTCGGGCAGCTTCAGAGGAATGAAGCGCGGCTCATCAGTGCGTTGCAGCATCGCGGGCCAATTTTCTTCTGCCTGACGCATCTTGTACCAATCCCACACCCAGACGCCAATACCCAATATCACCAACAACCAAGCCAAAAACCAGACGTGACCGGGCAATGTATCCAGTGACACGCTAAGCGCGGCCAAAACGAGTGCCCAAGAATTGTTGAGAAGATGCGCAAAAATGGCGACGCCAAGTTTGCCGGTTTCCCGATACAAATAACCGAACCAGAGTCCGAGAAGCAAGCGCGGTAACAAACCCGACACATCCAGGTGCGCCACCGCAAAGAGTCCGCCGGTCACCACGATCGCGACCCAAGGCGCCAAAGCGCGAATCAAAACACCTTGCACCACACCGCGATAAAGCATCTCTTCACTGATTGCTGGCAAAAGTCCCAAGGCGAACCAGGCGAAGACCAGCATTTCCCAACTCGCCTGCGGCAGCCACGTATCACCGGTTGCCAAGGCGTTGGCGTGCAACCTTCCTCCGATGGTCAACTCGATTGACGCAAAGCAGATGTAGATCGGGCCAGACAAAAACAAGATACCCAATGAGGGGCCCACGCGCCCGATCCGGAGACTGGGGAACTTTCCCAATGCCACACGCGGCGGCCAGTAGATGGCAACGATGGCTGGCGTCAACACACAAAAAACGGACACCAACAAAGAGAACCACGGCAAGGATGACGCTGAAGCATCCAGCGCGAACCATCTGAACAAGACGCGTAAGCCAAGCATCAAGATGAGCGAAATCGAAACAAGTCCAACGACAAAACCCAAAACTGGCACGCGCATCAGGAAGAACCGTCAGGCACGTTGGTGACCGTTGCCAACATCCGTCCTGTCAGCCCGCCACTGCCACGATACGAAAAAAAATGATCAGACGCGCAACGGGTGCACTGATTCGCGACACCAATCGATGATCGTGTAAGCCCCATTGCGGTCATTTGCAGCACATTGGCCTCCACGAGGTCCATGTGGCATCGATCGTTTCTCTCGGTTAAAACCTTGGCACCCCAATCCTTCAAGCGGATCCGGGTGGCCACGTCAGGTCCGATGTCAAAACAGCACGCTCCGATTGCCGGTCCAATCGCTGCACGCATCGCGGAGGCCGTTGCGCCGTGTTTGTGACACATCCGCTGGATACTCTGCATCACAATTTCCGCGACCGTTCCACGCCAACCCGCGTGAACAGCTGCTACAACGCCAACGTCTGGCGCATGCAACAAAATGGCCGCGCAATCAGCGGTCATCACACCAATCGGCAGCGATGGAAGATTTGACGTCAACGCATCCGCTTCGCAGGCGGGACCACCGGCAACTTCCTGTGCATCCACGACGCGATCGCCATGAACCTGCCGCACCGTGACACAATCACGCGACAAGTCCAACGCATGTACCCACCGTTCCCGATTGACTGCCACGTTGGACTGGCTATCACCCACCGCATCGCTCAGATTCAAGGACGCATAGACGCCCCCACTCACCCCACCCAGACGGGTTGAAAAACCGTGTCTGACACCCAGGGGCGGCCACGCCATATAAGGCAGGCCAAGCTCACTGACGCGTCGCTCAAAAAACTGACTGACCATTGCTGCCCTGATTCACGTCCCCACGCCCATACTCATTCAAACAGTATAGGGGATCACGCACTATTTGCACGGTCTTGACTAAAGACTGAATTTGCTCGCTTCAATGGCTGGATTTACCGTGTGAGCGCTGAAACTTTTACGCAAGACGACCTGATTGCCAACAACCAGCTCCACCCCCGTCAAAACACCCCTTGCCGGGTCGACGGTCGCACGCATCGACTCAATATCCCTGAACTTTGACGGACGCGCCAAAACCAGTACGTTTGGCCTTCCCGGCATCAGCGAAACCGGCGCTTGCGGAGCAGTCAACAAATCCATCAACGTGGCGTAATCACTTTGATCCAAAGTGTAACCACGCGTTGACTTGCTCCGCGCATCATCCAGGGTTCCTTGCAAAGTCACGATACTCAACATGCCGCCCGGCTTCGAGCTGATCTTCCGGGTTCGGGTGTCAAACACCGACTTGCTCCCATTTTTGATGGTCACAGAAGACTGGGATACTTCGTAGCGATACTGCCCCGGCCGTTTCAACCAGAAATCAACCTTGGACGATTCCACATCGCTCCCTTTTTCCCACGAATCATAATGCCCCTTAAACGTGCGGACCTGCGACCACTGACGCGCCAAGACGGACACCGTTTCCTGTGCCGCTCCACCCGGTATCCCCGGCGGCTCCATCGGTAAAATCGCCACATCCCTGCCGCTTTGGATCGGCTCGGGACACACGGGGGATTGCACCTCTTTCGAACATCCCAGACCGCCTGCGGCAAACAGCACGCCGAGCACAGCATGGCAGCAAAACCTGAATGGATCGATCGCTGCAAATCCGCCATTGTCGCCCTGAATCCGCACGAGTCATCTCCCTTATCACACTATCCCAGCCGTTATCGGCTCAACCTTTCGCAAACCTGCTCAGACAATGGTAAAGAAAAGTTTAAAAAAAAATAAAATGAAAATTAAATGTGCTATACTGTCGTGAACAAAGTCGCAGGAACGTTTTTGAAGCAGGATGGTGAGACATGAAGCGCGTATCGACGGTGTTAACATTGGTGATGGTCCTTGGTGGTTGCGGTCACTTGTCGCAGAGTGTGCCGGTGGCTCGTACGGCTCTTGGTGCGTCGCCGTTTGATGCCCAGGCTTTTTCGGCATCCGGTGCATCGACCCGCCGCGCGGTGATCCGGCTGAAGGGGGTCAATGTTCCGCAGGCCCTGAGGCGCCAGGATGCCGGTTCGCCCAAGGTGGTGGCCAAAATTGGGCCTTTGCGTACCTTGGTGATTGATGCGGGTGCGCCCGGTAAACTTGACGCGGTGCTCAAAAGTTTGCAGGGGGACAGAGAAGTCGTTTATGCGGCGCCAACCAATTTGGTGGTTGCCGAGAAGGTCGTGGATGATCCCAAGGTTGGTGAGCAGTATGCCTTGGGTGTCACACGGGCGTTTGAAGGCTGGGATATTGAGTGGGGCAAGGCCGAGACGGTTGTGGCCATTGTCGATTCAGGTGTGGATATGCGCCATCCGGATCTTGCAGGCAAGATCGTACCGACCAGTTACAACGTGTTGGATCGCAACAACAACCCTGCAGACGACCATGGGCACGGCACGCACTGCGCCGGGATCGCGACTGCCATTGCCAACAATCAGACGGGCGTCGCGGGTGTTGCGCCCGGTTGCGGTTTGATGGCGGTGAAAGTCTTGGATACAAAGGGACGCGGTGATGATGCCAGCATTGCCGAGGGGATTGTTTATGCGGTGGATAACGGAGCGGATGTGATCTCGATGAGCTTGGGGCTTTACAAGCGGTCTCAGGTGATCGAGGACGCGCTTCAATACGCATTGAACAAAGATGTGGTGTTGGTGGCCTCCGCTGGTAACAACAATGCTTTAAATGACCCCAAAACTGCGCCGCACCTTCCCTCGACGCATCCTGGCGTGATTGAGGTTGCTGCAACCGATGCGAAAGATGCCAAGGCTTCCTTCTCGAACTTCGGCAAGACGGTATCCGTCGCGGCGCCTGGCGTCGCCATTTTATCCACTTTGCCAACGTACCCGATTGGACGTGCAACCCAAGGTTATGGGCCGATGAGTGGTACCTCGATGGCTGCGCCTTTTGTGGCGGGTTTGGCTGGACTTGTTCGCAGTCATTTTCCGCAGTTAAGGCAGGCTGAAGTGAAGGCTCGCATTGAAGCCAGTGCGGATGATCTTGGCGAGACGGGTTTTGATCAAAGGTTTGGCTACGGTCGTGTGAATGTGGCAAAGGCGTTGTCGGCGGTTGGTGTCCAACAGCGGCGTTGAGACGTTTGGTGTAATGAGCCCTGGTCACTCGGTACGGGTGACCAGGGTTTTTTTATGTGATCCGACACGGATCACAGATCACGCACTGATTCGTGGGTGGCATCACAAGTGTGTGTGGCACAAGAGCATGAAAGCTAGATTTCAGGCGGGTTTCAGGGATGTCGCCAGACATGGCGTTCCTGTGCGATCACACACGTACAACGTGATGGTGGCAATGCTAGGATGCAATCAACCAACGCGTTTCGACGACGCTTGCGATGCCCGATTCCGGTCGAGAAATGGATTGTTTCATTGATGTCCCCCTTGGCCCAATTAACGCCGCCAACTGATCTTGAGCAGGTGAAAGTAACCAGGATGCAGCATAAAATTCGCGATTTTCTCGAGCACCTCTCAGTTGACCGCGGTTTGGCTGAGAACACGATTTCAGCCTATCAAAACGATCTGACGCAGTACCTCAACTTTGCCACGTCGTGTGGTCTGAGACAGTGGGACCAGACGTCACAGTCTACCCTCAGCGACTTCATGGAAGACCTCAAGCTCAAGGGGTTGTCCAGTGCCAGTTCTGCGCGCAAGTTGGCAGCTCTTAAGACTTTTTATCATTTTCTGGTGCAGACTCAAGCGATATCTGACAACCCTGCTCAAACTCTCGAACGTCCGAAGACGGCGCGCTACTTGCCGAAAGTCCTGACCCAGAATGAAATCTGTCAATTGTTGTCCGGGGCAGGTTCCGCGCCGCGTGAACGGGCCATTCTGGAATTGCTCTATTCCGGGGGACTCCGTGTGTCCGAACTGACTCGCGTCAACCTTTCAGACGTCAATTTGCACGAAGGCCATCTCAGGATAGTGGGGAAAGACAGTAAGGAGCGTATCATCCCGCTGAGTGAGACTGCCATTCACGCGATTGAGGTGTACCTCAACCAGATCCGCCCCACGCAGAAATGCCGTCCACACGAGCGCGCGCTCTTTCTGAACTATGCAGGTCGGCGTCTGTCTCGGCAGTGTATCTGGAAAATGGTCAAGGACGCGGCCAAGTCAGCCGGGGTTGATCAAGACATCACGCCGCACACCCTCAGGCATTCTTTTGCCATTCACTTGCTCGAAAAAGGGGTCGACATTCGTTCGATCCAGGAACTGCTGGGGCACGCTGACATCTCCACCACGCAGATCTACGCAAATGTTTCCAAGCGTCGCGCGGGCGGTAAAACACGTTCAGCGTGAGGGTGACGGGTGCTGAACGTACCGAATGACGGGCGAATTTAGTGTGCTTCCGCTGTTAAGTGCTCAACGATCCCAATGTAATAATCAGTTAATGTATGGTCGGTATGTCCGGAAAATCGTAGCCGCACGCGGTGGAGTGGAAGCACTTCCCAGTCCAGTCGCTCAAAATGAATGCTGACGTGTTCGAGCTCCCGCCGGAAACGCAGTTGCCCCCCGACATTCTGGAGAATCAACAGCGTGAGGTAGGCACCCCAGTTTGCGACGATCGCACTCAATGCATCCTCGTCCTCAATCGGTTCCGGCCAATGTTGGGTGATCAATGCGTCGAGTTCCTCTAAACTCTCCAGCGAAAAGTCCAACTCAACGCCTTCCTCCTCAAAGGTGATCATCACCTCCTGAATCATTTTTTCGCTCAGTTCTTCGAGCTCTCGGGTCAATTGTTGACAGCGCAACACATCCAAACCGTGGCTACCGTAAAGACGGTCGGCGTCGGTGCTGCTCAACTCGACAGGACATTGCTCCATTGCTACGCTCCTTCAATCGCCTTGCCGGGAAGCAACTTGAAAACCGCGCGTTCAACGCGCTCAACATCGATGTTTTTAAGGCAGCTCAAGGCGTCGCACGATGTTTTCCGATGATCCCAAAGACAAGGCCGACACGCAAGGGTTTCGTCATAGACTGCCACGTGCGCCGTTCCCGCAGGCAACAGTTTGCGCGGATCCGTTGGACCAAACACCGCTACAACGGGCGTACCGACAGCAACACCCACATGCATCGGCGCCGAGTCCACCGCCACAATCAAATGAACGGCATTCATTAACGCTGCCAGTTGCCCCAACCCCTGCGTCTGACCATAAGCATCAATAAAAGGGAAACCGCCACTTGCGCGCAATTGGGCCATCACGTCCGCATCATCCGGTCCGCCGGCCAGAACGACCCGCAAACCTTGATCGGTCAACCGTCGCCCCAATGCACCCCAACGCAGCGGATCCCACCCCTTGATAATGTTCTTCCGAATCGATAACTGGCTCACCCCGGGGTGAAACAACACCACGCGATCCGATGGCGCGACGCCATGGGCCTGCAAAAAGGATTGGGCCCATTCGCGATCACGCGCAGGAATCGACATTTGTGGCAGGCGCGGCGCTTTACCCAAAAAACCCACCAAGTCGTGATACATGGCGCCGGCATACTGTTGCTTGTTCAAGGGGACCTTGTGAGTCAGCAAACCAGTCAAACGATGGGTAGCGTAACCCACACGGTAACGCGCGCCGGTCAAACGGGCCAGAATCGCCATCACAGGACTTGAGCCCGCCGTGATTGTCAAATCGAAACGCTGACGCCGCAAACGAAGCACCAGTGCCGCAAAAGCGATCACCGACGGCCGATTTTTTGCATCAAACACCTCAACGTGATCGATGGCGGGATTAAAACGCATGATGCCTTCACATCTGGGCTCGACCAACGCTGTCAATCGAGCTTTTGGATACGCCTCCTTCAACGACTGAATGACCGGAAAAAATAAAATCTCATCCCCGATACCACCGAAATTCACCACCAAAATGGTGTCAATCTGTGCATTGAGCAACGGGTCCATCATCGATCACACGTTCCTTCAGGCCAGAGGTGTCCGATCCGAGATCGACCCCTGTTTGGCCGCCAAAGTTGATTCTTTGGGTCCTATACCCCAAGCCAAGGCCAACAAAAACCAAAACTGCAATTGTATAGCCGGCCGATAATACACGGTATCGACCATGCCCATTACCAGCATACCAACCAGTGCCGCCAGAATGGCCAAGGCCAAACAACGATGCGACCACTCCTCAACCTGAAACAGGACTTTGACCCGAAAAAAGGTCACACCCAACAGTCCGAGGAACATCAACAAGCCAACAATACCCATTTCGGCCATCACTTCAAGAAAAATATTGTAGGCGCCCAACGCTTCGAAGCCGCTGATCATGTAAAGTGAGTAAATTTTTCTGAAAGCCGTGTTACCTATTCCAACCCCGATCCAGAAATTATCACCGATCATATGAATCACGCCGGTCCATACGTTCATGCGAAATGAATTGGAACTGTGTCCGCGAAGCGTGAAAATTGATGAGATTCGCGCAAACAAACTCGGGTCAGACAAAATTCTGTAGCCCGCAAGCCCCAAAAGCGTCACGCTGGCCGCACCCGCGGCAAGCAACACGGTACCCTTGCGTCGGACATTCGCCCAAACGAGTGCCAATGCGCCAAGCGCAAAAATAGTACCCTCCGCCAAAACGGCAAGATAGGCGCCGCGACTGTAGGTGAAAAAGATACACGCAACACTTAAGCAGGCAGCCGCACACGCCAACCACCGCCAGACTCCTCGCCAGATCAACACGTGAGCCAGCAGCAATGCCAAAATGGGAAGCAGATAACCTGCCAACAGGTTCGGGTTCATCAAGGTGGCATATACCCGCGTCAGAGGGTCCAGTGTTTCAGGATCTTCCCAGTTGGCCAATGGTTCAACCCCGATGCCCCATTGATAGACGCCAATCCCTGCCTGTATCGTTCCAGCCGCCATCAAGGCCAAGATCACCCATCGCCACGCCTCGCCACGAATCGTCATGACGTTGCGAAAGCAAAAATAGGCGCACCAATAAATCACCATCTTCAGCAAGCCTTTTGTACTGGCCAGCCAAAAGGCGGAAAAACAGGTCGCAACCACGTGAACCATCGCATAACCGAGCACGGCAAAGTCGATCGCCGCCCAATAAGGGCGCGAGGCTGGCTGAACCACCCACCGCAAACCCAACAATAAAAATGCCACGACGACCAAAGCAGCGTTAATGCCCGTTCCAACCAGCGGCGACAAAAAAAACAATAGACCAACGCTCCAAAGCACCAATGCATCCAGGTGCCGGATCCACCAAGATCCCGCCACGAAAGGCATCAAGGGCATGGCCAACAAGGTCCCGGCCCCGCGCACCAGGCGTGCGATCATACTGTCATCAAACATGCGCGCCCACCTGGTGTCCCAAAGCGCCAATGTTGCACCAAGTCGTGCAAGAACGGGATCTGACATCAACAACACTCAATTTTTTCCTGACGTCGATGCCGGCGGCACCATTCGAACGTCCAAAACACTGCCACGCAGTCGGTATTTATAGCCCTCCACATCAATGGGAACGCCAAGTTTCAGTTTCTGACCACCCCACACGATGCCGTCTTCCGTTTCCATCCCGGTATCCTGCAATGTCAAGATCACCTCAGACGCATAGGGCATTGTGGGATCAGTGGTGATGCGAAATGACTTGCCATCATTGATCGGCACCGCTATTTCGGCGCGTTTGGCTTGCACGGCACGAATAAGCACCTTGTCATACGGTTGGTTGCGCACGGTGACAAATGCCTTGTCCCCTGCCTTGAACATGCCAAGATCACGAATGTTGGCACGGATGAGCAGATCAACTTCTGCCGTACCCTGTGAACTGACTACCCGCGTCACTGCTGTCCGTCCGCTTTTAACCACGACGATGCCAACCAGCATCGCGACCACTGTCAACGTGATGAGCGCATCAAGCGCGTTCACCACGCCCAAAAGCCTTCCACGTCCGTCCAAAATGGCCATTGTTTTCCACCTTTCCAATTTTACGAAGCTGTTTCCACGGCACGGGCCAGTATCGACGATGTTGAATGCCCTGGCACGAACGGCACCAGTTGAATCACGCCGCCATACGCCTGAACCGCAGGCGCTTCGGGCAAGTTTTCCACGTCATAATCGCCACCTTTGGCATACACCGCAGGCTTGAGCGCGGTGATGACTGACGACGCGGTCAAATCATCAAAGAGCACGACGTAATCAACGCAACGTAACCCCGCCAGCATTTCGGCGCGCTCAACGGCCGTCACGATCGGACGCGTCGGTCCTTTGAGCGCACGCACGGAAGCATCGGAATTGACGCCCACGACCAAGCGATCGCCCAACTGGCGGGCTTGCTGCAAATATCGCAAATGGCCAACGTGTAACAGATCAAAGCAACCATTCGTAAAAACGGTTACACCGCCTTGCGCAACCAAATGCGCAGCCAAGGCCTCACACTCCCAAACAGCAGAAACCATTCAAGCCCCCCTGATGCCCAACCGGTCATCCATCGGTGGGAGACCAGCCGCCGCCTGCAGCATTTCGTCACGGTTGGTAACCGACGTGCCGAAACGACGCACAACAATACTTGCAGCCAAATTGGCCATCCACATCGCTTCAGATGTAGTGGCGCCAACTGCGAGCGCGAGCGTCAAGGTACCGACCACCGTGTCCCCGGCACCGGTCACATCAAACACATCTGACCGGTTAAATGCCGGTATCTCACAGAAGGTTCCCTCTCGCTCAAACAATGCCATGCCGCAACCCCCTCGGGTGATCAAGACGGCATCCGCATCAGCCATTGTCAAGAGTGCCTGACCCGCTCGTCGCAAAGATTCCGCATCAACGATCGGAAACCCTGCCACCGCTTCGGCTTCCGGTTGGTTTGGCGTCAAAATTCGTGCCCCTTGAAAGCGGGCCAAGTCACCTTGGGAATCCACCGTTACCGGAATGCCACGGGCGCTTGCCGCCATCATCAGTCGACCAATGACCTCGTGATTGAGCACGCCGTTTCCGTAATCGGACAACAATACAGCATCAAACGCACCCAGTTGCGCTTCAAAACGCGTCAACAATTCCGCTGCGATCGGCTCAGGCAATGGCGTTTGTACTTCCTGATCGATTCGCACGATCTGCTGTGTCACCGTTTGCTGCGAACTGGCCGAGATGCGCGTCTTGGTCGTTGTCGGCCGATTGGGGTCTACACAGATTTGCGCAAGCCCGACACCACGTGCCAGCAATACCTCCTGTAAACGGGTGGCCATGGGATCCGCACCGACAACGCCGGCCATTTCGACACGTGCACCAAAACTTGCGATGTTCGCGGCTGCATTGGCCGCACCCCCAGGAAAAATGCGGGCTTCACGGTGACGAAGAATCAAGACCGGCGCCTCTCGCGAAATCCGTGACACCTCCCCTGTCACATACTCATCAGCCATGAGATCACCGACAACCAGGACGCGCCCCCGTGCCATGCGCTGTAGAATGTCGTCCAATCGTTCCATATTCAACGTCGTCACCTTAGATCCCTAATCATCCACCGCACCCCCGACGCGCAAGCGACCTTGCGCACGTGCGCGCAAATAAGCCCCGATGAAATCATTGATATCCCCATCCATGACCGCCTGCACCTGAGATGTCTCCTCGCCCGTCCGATGGTCTTTCACCATCGAATATGGATGGAAAACATAGGATCTGATCTGATTGCCCCAAGCTGCATCCGTTTGAGGGCCTTTGATATCTTCAAGCTTTGCGGCATGTTCCGCCATCATGCGATCATACAGACGGGATTTCAGGATCCGCATCGCTGTCTCACGGTTTTGCAACTGCGAGCGCTCATTTTGACACGAGACCACCGTGTTGGTCGGCAAGTGCGTAATGCGTATGGCCGTTTCGACCTTGTTAACGTTTTGTCCACCAGCGCCGCCAGAACGAAACGTATCGATACGCAGATCCTTGGGGTCAATGCTGATGTCGATGTCTTGCTTCAAGTCAGGTACGACATCCACCCCCGCAAAAGACGTCTGACGCTTCCCTGCCGAATTGAAAGGCGAAATCCGCACCAGGCGATGGGTTCCTTTCTCGGCAATGAGACGTCCATAGGCGTGCGGACCTGAAACAATCATCGTCGCACCCTTGATACCCGCTTCCTCATTCTCGGACATATCCGTCAACTCGGCCTTGTAACCATTCTGTTCTGCCCACCGCGAGTACATCCGAAACAACATCAAGGCCCAATCCGCAGCATCCGTTCCACCTGCCCCCGCAGAAACGGATAGAATCGCGGCACAGTCGTCATAGGGGCCTGACAGCAAGCGCGTCAATTCAAACGCGTCCAGTTCTTGACGCATGCGCCTGACGATGGAATCGATCTCCGCATCAATATCAGCATCAGATGTTTCGGCCGCCATCTCCAGCAGTACATCCAAATCCTCAACGCCTCGCGTCCACTGGGACAGTTGCGTCAACTGCCCTTTTAACTGCGTCAATTCCTGCATCTGCTGCTGCGCCTTTTGCGGTGAGTCCCAAAAAGTAGGCTCACCCGCCAGGTGCTCTAAGGTCTCAATGCGTTGCGCCATACGGCTAACGTCAAAGCTGCCTCCTGGCATCGCTTACCCGATCGCCAAGCACCTTGGCTTCGTTCTTCCAATCGTTCATAACACCACTCTCCAAAAAAACGGCGAAAACGCCGCTTCACCCCCCCAGCAGCACCCCCGTCATCAATTGGATTTTGACTCCTCCGGATTCGGTTGGTCCTGCTCACGCAGCGACAGCAGCAAACGCCCAAATGCGGTTACACTGTCTTGAGAATTCTCGGCTGCCACCTCTGGGGCCGTCTCCATTGCCCCAGCATCAGGCTCGCCGCCCTCAGGCATCATCATCTCAAACGGGGCACTGGGCGCCTCAAACACCACCTCAACGTGAAAAATCTGAAACACGAATTCATTTTGAATCGCCCGCTTAAGGGCTTGAAAGGTTTCATAAGCCTCGCGCTTATACTCCAATAGCGGATCTTTTTGTCCGTAAGCCCTTAGACCGATGCTCTCGCGCAACGAATCGATGTCATGCAAATGCGCAATCCATCGCGCATCAATGATTTGCAACAGGATTTGTTGCTCCAGTTGCCGGAAAATAACGGGATCCACACTTTCTTCTTTGACTTCGAACGCCAAACGCGCCTGTTCCTGTAGAAACGCCTGCAGCGCTTCGGACCCCAAACCTTCCATTTCCGTGACAGAAACATTTCGCAAAATGGGAATCGCTTGACTGAGCATCCCGTGCAAACCCTGCAAATCCCACTCTTCCCTGGGCACACCCGGTACCACATGGTCGTTCACGGTATCGCGCACGTAACGATCAACGATGCGCATCACGACAGGACGCAAGTCCTCGCCCTCCAAGACCTGGCGGCGTTCGGCGTACATGATTTTGCGCTGATTGTTCATGACATCATCGTATTCCAACACTTGTTTGCGGGTATTGAAATGATAAATTTCGACCTTGCGCTGTGCACCCTCAATGGACTTGCTTACCCACGGTGAGGTAATGTCAAGATCCTCTTCGGCATCCATTCGGTCCATCAAGCCCTTGATGCGATCGCCCCCAAACATACGCATCAGGTCGTCTTCCAACGACAGAAAAAATTTGGAACTGCCCGGATCACCCTGTCGCCCCGCCCGCCCTCTCAACTGGTTATCGATGCGTCGCGATTCGTGCCGCTCAGTTCCGACGCAGTGCAAACCACCTAGCTGAATCACCGCTTCTTGCGCTGCCTTGCATTGCTTGACAAAGCCAAAGATGGCCGTTTTGATCTCGCCATACAACTGCTCGTCAAGCTCCGTGAACGTCTCGCGATGAACACGATCTGCCCACGCCTCATCCTTGCGCAACAGCGCCCGGGTCAAATCTTCATAGGGATAAGGCTCAATGCCCCGCTGCAGCAGAAAGTCTTTGGCCATAAACTCAGGATTGCCACCCAAAATAATATCCGTACCACGACCGGCCATGTTGGTTGCGATCGTCACAGCCCCCTTGGCGCCCGCCTGCGCAATGATCTTGGCCTCCTGCTCATGATACTTCGCATTCAACACGTGATGCGGCACCCCTCGCTCGTTCAGCAATTTCGACAACAATTCAGACTTTTCAATTGAAATCGTACCAACAAGCACCGGACGCCCCGTTCGATGCACACGATCCACCTCCTCGGCGACCGCCTTGAACTTGGCTGACACAGACTTGTAAATCGAATCCGGCTCGTCTTTGCGAATCCGCGGCCGGTTGGTGGGGATAACTGTCACTTCCAGGTTATAAATCTTGCCAAACTCCGCTTCTTCGGTGGCCGCTGTACCGGTCATCCCCGCGAGCTTCCCGTACATCCTGAAATAATTTTGAAATGTGATGGTTGCCAAGGTCTGGCTTTCTTCTTGAACCTTGACCCCCTCTTTCGCCTCAATTGCCTGATGCAGCCCGTCGGAATAGCGCCGCCCCACCATCAAACGCCCCGTGAACTCATCGACAATCACCACTTCGTCAAAACCCTTCTCCGGGTTATAACGCACGACATATTCCACATCACGACGGTACAGTTCCTTGGCGCGCAATGCCTGCACCAGATGATGGGCCAGTTCCGGATTGCGGGGATCATACAGGTCACCCACCCTTAACAAATGCTCTGCCCGCTCAATCCCATCCTCAGTCAATAAAATGTTGCGCGTCTTTTCCTCAACCGCGTAATCGCGTTCTCTTTCCAGTTCAGGTGCCACCTGACGCAACTTCAGATACAAATCGGTGCGTTGCTCCATTTGCCCACTGATGATCAGTGGCGTTCTCGCCTCATCAATCAACACCGAATCCACCTCGTCGATGATGGCATAATGCAACCCGCGCTGAACGCATTCATAAACCGATGTCGCCATGTTGTCACGCAGGTAATCAAAGCCAAACTCGTTATTGGTACCATAGGTGATATCCGCGCCATACGATATCTTGCGCTGACCGGGATGATAATGGTTTTGGACTAGACCCACTTCCAATCCCAAAAATCGATGCAACTGTCCCATCCACTCACTGTCACGTTTCGCCAGATAATCGTTTACCGTGACAATGTGCACGCCCTTTCCGGTCAACGCATTCAAGTACGCTGGCAAAGTGGATACCAACGTTTTGCCCTCACCCGTCCGCATCTCGGCGATCTGTCCACGATGCAAGGTGATGCCGCCCACCATCTGGACATCGAAATGCCGCATATTGAGAACGCGACGGCCTGCTTCACGGACCACCGCAAACGCCTCCGGCAACAGTTCATCAAGCACCTGGCGTTCATGAACCGCCAGGTCGGCCGCGCCAATGCCGCGCAAAGCCCGTTCGACGCGTTGCTTGAACTCGGCGGTTTTGCCACTGAGTTCCGCGTCGCTCAACGCCATCGTCTGTTCTTCCAAACTGTTGATATGCCGAATGATCGGATCCAGCTTGCGGACTTTCCGAACGTTGGCATCAGGCAGAATTTTGGACAACAGCTTCAACATGGCTTGGACTTCCCTCACAACGCGCCGCGCTTCGTGACGCACGCTGATTCTAAATGCGAACGATCAAGACCGGTCGGCACAAGGCCTCCTGTGTTCGACACCCATCCCAGCAGTATACCAAGAGGGCCGTGCACGTGACCAGAACGGGCTGTATTGACGAAGCTTGACCACGTCTTTTACACTGGTGTCTCGTGCGTTCGCCTGGAATTTGACTCGTTCTTCGAGCCCTCCTTGACTGTCAGGCGCGCGGCGAGCTTTGACATTGTAGGCTGCTTGTAACCAGCCAGCTTGAGCTCAGGGAGTGTGCCATCATGAAATCCGGAATTCATCCTAACTACACCGAAGTGACTGCCAGCTGCGTCTGTGGCAATAGTTTCAAAACCGGTTCGACAAAAGGTTCTGATATTCGCACTGAAATTTGTTCGGCGTGTCATCCATTCTTTACCGGTACGCAAAAGATTGTGGACACCGAAGGTCGCGTGGAGCGCTTCATGAAGAAGTTCGAGACGGCCAATGCGATGAAGGCGGCGGCATCCAAGCGTCACGCCGAGCGCGAACTGGCTCTTCCGCGTGCGACGGAAGGAACGCCTGCGAAGTAACCTGGTTTGGTCTTGGGCACGGGGCACTTTTGCATTGCTTCGTGCTCTTTACTTTGGGGGCAGCCTTGGACCTGGAGATCCGTTTGGCGCGTGCCGGTGATGTTGAGCAACTTGTCCTGTTTTGGCAGGACCTGGTAGCGCAGACGCCACATCTGGCATCCCGAATACGCCGTAATCGGGTCAATCGAGCGGCCGTCGCCAATCATCTGATCAGCTTGCTTGACCATGAACAAGTCGTAGTTTGTTCCGTTGAAGGTCATTTGGCAGGCTATGTCTCGATTGTGGCCCATCTGACGCCGCTTGAGGAGAAGTGGGCTGCTGCCACGATCAGTGATCTTTACGTGCAGCCGATTTACCGTGGCAATGGGATCGGCAAGGCGTTGGTGGAAGACGCGGTCTCACGCATCCGCGCCCGTGGGCTGGATGGTGTCACGTTGCAGGTCGACCCTCAAAACGCTGCCGCACTGGCACTGTATCGCCGTTTGGGCTTTGAGTGCGCCGCGTGGTCGATGGCACTGCGCTTCGGTCCCTTGCGTTGCGAAAGGGCCGAAGTGCAGGCATTGTGAGACGATTGTTTCTTTGTTCGGCGGAACTGGCCGAATCTATCATCCGTATCACAGGGAATCGCGCACACCATCTTGTCAACGTTCTGCGCTATGAAGAAGGCGCTGACGTGTTGATTCTCGACGGACTGGGGGGCGCGTGGCGTGCCAAGGTGGTGCGGGCGCGATCGCAGGAACTCCAGTTGGAACGATTGGAAGCCGTCACGACAACGCCCATACCCCAGCGTGTCACACTCTATCAGGCGATTCCCAAAGGTGACAAAATGGACTGGGTGGTACAAAAAGCCACGGAACTGGGGGTGCATCGCATCGTGCCGTGTATCAGCCGGCACGGAGTCGTTAAAGTGGACCTCGCCCGCAGCGACGCCAAAATCGTGCGCTGGCAAAAGATCGCCGAAGAAGCAGCCATTCAGTGTGAGCGGGATACCATCCCAACCATTTCGCCAATATTGCACCTGACCAGTCACGCATTACCACGAATCGAGCCCAATCTCGTTCTGGCTGAACGGCGTGACGCATTATCGTTCCCCCTTGCCTTGGGTCAACAGCCAGGAAGTCACCTGAATATCTGGGTGGGGCCGGAAGGCGGTTTCAGTTGCAGCGAGGTTGACTGGTTTGTTGAATATGGGGCGACCTTGACCTCACTGGGTCCACGGATTTTGCGGACTGAAACAGCCAGCCTCGCGGCGCTCGCCTTGTGCGTGGGTCATTTTGAATTGATGGCTGCGAGTAGCAAGGAGACCACATGTGCCGATTGAACCTTTGAAAGGTGTCGGCGTGCGCCGCGTGTTCGATCCGGTTACCCAACAGATTGTCAGTGCCGACACGGGGGATTTGCGGCAGTCGGGTCACCAGTCCGGTGCGGGTGATCAATGGCTGCCACAAGCGCCACATGACAGTCTTGACGCACCCTTCTGGATCATCCAGATGCACCGTGATCAGACGACCAAGCGTCAGTGGCTGCGTCCGCGCGAACGAATCGCAGCCCAGGATCTTGAGTCGTACTGGATCACCCAATGGGTCTCGGGCATCGATGAACCCGGTGATAAACTGGCGGCACCGTCCGTGCTGAGTGACTGGCAAACCCTCATTGACACTTGGCAAAACCAAGCCACCATCGATTTGCCAAGACCTCGCGTCGTCTTCCAAAAAGCCATCGCACCACTGCGGGCGCAATTTCTTTTCCGCCCCGAGCAACACCTGATCCAACTCAATCCCGCGGCGCCAGGAACGCACAACGATCGCCTCGCAAGCGTCGGCCATGAACTGTTCCATCACGCACAACAATGTCTGGTGACCGCCCTCTATCAAGGCCACGAGCTTTTCGAACCCTGGCTGCAGCTGGCACGGTACTACCGGGATGCCCGCATTCGCTACATCCCGTGGCATACCAGCCGCAACGAACATACCCATCACCAACAGGACCTTGAAAAAGGCGCCGTGCAATTTTCCCAATCCCTGCGCCGTCACTTGGGACAGCCAGCCGGGTAAACGAACGCAACCAGGCGCCACCAACCGCATTCCAACGGCAACCAGTACAGACTGTATGCGGAATGTTGGATGCTTTGTCACCCACTGTGCTTGATGCGCCACGATAAGGTGTAGAGGTAAATGAAAACTTAAAGTTCAATAAATTATTGTTTAAGATTGGTCAGTATAACAGGCTGTCCGTCGAAAAACTCGTTGGGGAGATGGATGGAGGTCTGGCCTTGATGAATCATGTTGGCGGTGTGCGCGCGTATGGTGTCTTGCCGTTGAATGCAGGCGGGTATTATACGAGTCCGGTGGTTCAGCCTGCGCCGCAACCGGTGCAACCGGTACTGGGTGGTTTGCCTGTCAGTCCCAATCGTGGCGGTTCCGGTAGTCCGATGTGGTTGCTGAACCTCGGGCAGATGCTAGTGAATCCGGTACGGACAATCAAGGACCTCTTTGCGTTGAGTGGCGCGGTTATATCATTATCGTTCAAACCAGCGGTCAGTCTAGCAAGCGCCGGTCCTTCGCTTGCGGAGTACCAGGCCGCGCGCGGTCGGCTTGAGCAGAGCACCTTTCGTCATGCGTTGCCATTTTTTGAGGGACTCTTGAACCGATGGGCAATGAAGACGGCGATTACCGTCAAGCCCGAAGTTGAATTGGGGTTACGTGCCGCCGCGTGGCACCCGGTGCACATGGAATGGCCCAATGGCGGGACCGGGCATCAGGCGTTGAGTGAGATACTGGCGGTGCAAAACTTGCTGGGAAGTTTGGGTGAGGCTGCTTGGGTGCGCGGTTTGTTGGGCGCCAATCGGATCCAATTCAAAGATTCATCCTTGATGGATTATTTTTATCCCGTTGCACGCGAGGGTGACGCACTGGTACTGCGGCGACCATTGCCTTTGATTCCCGGCCAGGCAACCTTGGAGCAGAACCTGCGCGCTTACCTTTCCCAGACGACGAACGTGGGGGTTCATGTGATGCCACCTGCTTCGTTTTGACGGCCCAATCGGGTGGCGCGACAAACAGGCCGGGGGAGATGGGACGTCCGAGGTGACGCAGTTCGTAATGCAGGTGGGGACCCGTAGAAACGCCCGTATTGCCTGATTGGGCGATGATCGTGCCTGCTGCGACGGATTGGCCCACTCGAGCCGCAAAGCGTGAGGCGTGAGCATAGAGTGTTTGGTAGCCGCCTGGATGATTGAGCACGACAGTTCGTCCGTAACCGGCTTTGACGCCTGTGAAGGTGACTTTGCCAGCCATGCTGGCACGAATGGGCGAGCCCACCGGAACAGCAAAATCATAGCCATCATGATGGCCGTGTGCGGTAAAGCCGTAGACGGGATGTACGGGTCGGGGACCGAACCCGCTCGATAGCCAGCCAATCGTCACGGGTCGGACTTGCGGCAAAGGCGTTGTGGACTCGGTGACGCTACCGCAGCCGGCCAACAGGGCGATGCTGGCCCAGGCGAAGCCAAACCTTTGATGACGCCAAGCGGTCATGTGGACCGCTTTAACTCGGCGAATGCGTCGGCGGCCGCTTCACAGGTCGCATCGATGTCGGCCGCTGTATGGGAGGCCGAGATGAACCACGCTTCAAACTGGGCGGGCGGCAAGTAGAAGCCGCGTGACAGCATGCCATGAAAAAACTGTCCAAACGCTGTCCGGTTTGAGCGATCGGCACTTGGCCAATCCGTCACCGGGCCATCGGTAAAAAAGACCGTCAACATGCTACCAACGCGGTTGATGCACACCGTCACGCCCGCCACGCGTGCGGCTTTGAGTAAACCGGCTTCTAATCGTGCACCGAGGGCTTCCAGATGTTCATAAAAACCGGGTTGACGGAGTGCTTGCAACGTGGCGATACCTGCTGCGGTTGCGAGGCAGTTGCCACTTAAGGTACCGGCTTGGTACATCGGGCCTGCTGGTGCAACCTGTTGCATAATGGTGGCTGCGCCACCGTAAGCACCCACCGGGACACCGCCCCCGACGATTTTACCGAGACACGTGATATCAGGCGTGACGCCATAGCGTGCCTGTGCGCCCCCGAGTGCAACCCGAAACCCGGTCATGACCTCGTCGAAAACAAGTAAGGCGCCGTGGGCGCGGGTGATGTCGCGCAAAAACTGCAAAAAGCCGTCAGCGGGCGCGATGGTGCCTGAGTTGCCGACCACCGGTTCGACAATTACCGCTGCGATGCTTGTGCCGTACTGGTCGAACATTTGTCGAACACTGTCCGGATTGTTGAACGTTGCACCCAAGGTATTGGCGGTGACACCGGCGGGTACACCTGGGCTGTCGGGCAATCCCAAGGTTGCCACGCCGGAACCTGCCTGAACCAGCAAGAGATCGGCGTGCCCGTGATAACACCCACTGAATTTGATGATGCGATCACGCCCCGTATGGGCCCGAGCCAAACGCAACGCGCTCATGGTGGCTTCCGTTCCTGAATTGACCAATCGAACCTGTTCCAGGCCCGGCATGATCTCGTGGATCAAGCGTGCCAAGTCAACCTCTGCCGACGTTGGCGCGCCGAAAACCGTCCCGCCGTCCACCGCGCGGTGCAAGGCCTCTCGCACGGCCGGATTGGCGTGGCCTAAAATCATCGGCCCCCAGGCTCCGATGTAATCCACGTAACGCCTGCCATCCACATCAAATAGGTAGGGCCCCGTGGCCCGCTCAAAAAAAACAGGTGTGCCACCCACGGCGCGAAAAGCGCGCACCGGACTGTTAACGCCGCCAGGAATCAACTGAGTGGCGTCACGCCACAACAATTCCGAGCGCGAAGTGAGCGTTGTCTCGTTCATCATCATCCCCCAGGTCATGTATAGCCCTCAATTATGCCATGGCATGGGTTAAAATATACGGGGGTATCCGAACGGCTTGGATGCCGTCAACAAAAACCGAAGGAGCAAGGATTCAATATGATGAAATGCAGTCTTGCCTTCTCGCTGAGCGCGATTCTCTCAATGGCGTCCCCCGCGTGGGCGGCTGATGCATTCCGGGATGTTCCAGTGGGGCATTGGGCGTATCAGGCGGTCGAGGCGGTCGCCATCAAACGGGACTTTATGAAACCGTATGCGGATGGATTGTTTCACGGCGAGGACCCTTTCACGCGCGCTCAATTGTCGGTGGCCCTTGCGGAGTTGATCGAGCTACTCGAGAAGCAGACTAAAACGTCTTGGGCGACAGAGGGTTTGGGTGGTTATGAATTCACGGATTTGCGCGCTGGAGACCCGTTGCACCCGGTGGTCATGAAGTTGGCCAATCAGTATCGTCTGTTTGAGGGCGTGCCCGGTTTAACGTCTAAAACCTTTGAGGGTGACAAGCAAATCACCCGTTATGAGATGGCGCGCGTGGTGGATCGACTTTTGCGTTTGGGCGAAGAAAAAGGTGTGGTCAATCCGAGCCTTGTCTCGCCGCGCACCTTTGTCTTCACTGATGTGGCAGAATCGGCCCGGGTCGAATACGCGATTAAAAACGTGGCCGAGCGTTACCAAGTGATGGTTGGTTTTCCGGATGGCAGTTTTCGAGGCAACGAGAGGCTGACGCGCTTTGAGTTTGCTGCCAGTGCGGCGCAGACTTTCCCGTTGGTACAGGAACTCGTGCGTCGCACGCAAGCTTCGAACGAGACGGAATCCGCCAAGGCCCGCGCGTGGCGCTACGGGGAAGAGAAGCCGTTGTTTGTTGAAGGTGGGCTGCGTCTTGGTTCGAATCAGTTGCCTTTTGGTGGCGTTCGTGGCGTCGCTTATCGCGACAACGTCTTTTTTGTGGCAGAGGGGCAATTCAATTTGCCGGCGAACGATCGGCCGTTGCACACCGCTGGACTTGATATCGGCTACGCCTGGCCCCTCGGTGCAAGCAGTTATTTACAGCCGTTCGTTGGCGCCCGTGGTGTTGGTGATGGCAGCCAAATTTTAGGTGGTGTTTCCTATGGTCTGGTCTTGTATCATCGCCCGGCCCAATGGTGGGGTGCGTTTGGCAATTTTAAGGGCAGCACGTTGTGGCCAGCAGGCATGACGGGTTCGACGGCACAGCTTGCTCAATTGGGTGTGGGGCTTGAGTGGCACCCCAGCACGAAAGTCGGTCTGCAACTCGAAGGCGGGGTTCGTAGCCTTCCTTTTAACCTCAATGCGAATGCCCCGGCGATGCCTTTCCCGTATATTGGTGTGGGAGCGCAGCTCAAGGCGTGGTAAACGCGCGCGTGACCTGGGTGGGCCCGTTGCGTCAGTCGTCTGCGCACGCGCGCGCTTAAGGTGCATCGCAACGGCCCCCTATCAAACAACCCCATCGACTGAGGCGTGAAAGTCGATGGGTCTTTTTTTTGATGCTCGGTCGTCGTCTCTCGACGAATGGCGCCTGTTGAACCGATTAAGGTTTTGGGGTTGATGGTGAGACAGGGGGTGCAGACTGGCGGTACATCTCTGGAACGGTGAAAAGGTCTTTGATGATCAGCATCACGCCAAGCCCAAGCAAGAGTGTAAAGCCCGTAACCAGAATGCGCTCTTCGACCGCCCGTGGGAGCGGTTTGCCGCGCACTTTCTCAAGCGCAAGCATGACCAGATGTCCGCCGTCCAACGCCGGGAGCGGTAACAGGTTAATCAAGGCAAGCTCGATTGACAAAATGACCGCGAACTCCAGCAGTAACCAGGGGTCATCCTGATAAACCTGATCGCCCATCGCGACAATGGCAACGGGGCCTCCCGTTTTGTCCATCATGCCAGAGGGCTGGGTAAAGAGTTGATACAAGGCATTGGCGAGCATCGTCGTATAGCGGTGCTGCTGTTCATTCGTCGCAGCAAAAATCGCGCCCAGGCCGGTCGCGGGGACCCGTTCGGGACGGATACTCGGAGAAAAACCGAGTGTCCCTTTGTCAGTGGGGGTCGCTGTGAGGTCACGGGTTTGTCCTGCGCGGTCGATGGTGATGACGACTGGCTTGTTTTTAAATTGCGCCAAACGTTCCCTGAATGCGCCAAAATCTTGAATGGATTCACCCGCCAGTTGCAGCAGGCGATCGCCCGCCTGCAAGCCGGACTGTTGCGCAGGTGTATCAGGCAGGACACGCCGGATGGAGACGACCTGGTTGTTGGTGGGAATACCCAGGCCTACATTGCTACCAAACAAGAGGAACCACGCCGAGACAAAATTGAATAACACGCCTGCAGAAATGACCCAGGTGCGTTGCCAAATCGGACGTGAGCGAAGCAATTGTTCCGGGGGAACTTGCTGTTCCCCGTCCATGTCGTCTGCGAACGCACAGTAGCCGCCAAGTGGTAACACATTGAGGCGGCATTCGGTCTCGCCCCACTGAAATCCTAACAGGCGCGGCCCAAACCCGATGGCAAACTGTCGCACGGGTACCTTGATGGATTTGGCGGCCAGAAAGTGTCCAAGCTCGTGAATGGTGATCAAAACACCCAACACGAGGAAGGTCATTAAAATTCCAGACAGGCTTGCACTCACGAACAGCGGTCTCCCCAGCGAAAAGGTGCGATGCAGGTGCCAGAACGTCAGGAGCAGGTACCATGCGCGCACGAGCAGCACCAATCGACAAAAACGTTGGATTCAATCATAACCCATATCACGGCCGGACGCGGCACAATTTTATGTTAATGTCGGGAAAGTCCCACAGTCGTCCACACAATCCAGGCGATTGCCCCGCCGGATGCCATGCTGAGCACGCCTTGGTGCCACAGACGCTGCCACCAGCCGATCGGCACATCGGGCCACAGCATCGGCTCTCGCAACAACTGGGTGGCGACCGCAACGCTATGGACGATCTGTTTCCAACTGGCTGGACGGGTCGCGATATGGCGTTGGAGCCACAAGGCCATGCGGTGTTGTCCCAACCAGGCCACCGTGAGCAGTGCAATCGCGACGCGGGCGTCAAGTTTCGAAAAGGACAACAGCAGTGTCAATAAACCGGCCAGAATGCTCACCCGTGCCTCACAATCCGCGTGAATGCGTGGCATCACCCGTACCGTTTCAGGTGTCAGCGTTTCCGTGCGCTCAATGGCCGTCATCACTTGATGTTCCGCCGCGTGATAGCCTGACCACGAACTGAAACGCATCACCCCTAGAAGCGCCACGATACAGACAGCAGCCGGAAAAAAAGCCAGATACCACGGGCCAACTTTCGGCAGCACCACGTGTGCCAGAGCATGTGCCGAGAGCAAAATCCACGCTAAGAAGGCACCGTGTGCCACCAACAAACGATCCGGCACACCGGTGTGTGTGACACCATTGCTTAAACGTATGCCCCAAAAGGTTGCCAGGCCCGCGATGTGCGGTGGCTTTGCCTGATGCGTCACAGCATCGAGCACGCTTTGACGGGTCAACATGCCCTGATAACGATCCAGCGTGTCCAGCACAGGAATCGCTTTGAGCCGACGTTCTTCAAACAGGGGCAAAACCGTGTCGAGTGTTTCTTCCGCGTAGCCCACTGCAACTGATGAGGTCATGACCTGTATCACCATCGCATCGTGGGCCTTGTCAGGGTCGAGAAACCCCAGCGAACCCCGTTGCCGAATCATCCACACCAACAAATCCACTTCAGCCACCACGCCAACCAGTGATGTGCCGGTAACAACCGGCAACACGGATGCCTGCGAACGGGCCATCACGTGCAACGCCCGACTCACGCTGTCAGTGGCGGCCAAGGTAGGCACAGGCAACATTAAACGTTTCAACTGCACGATGTTTTGCACTTTGTGCATTGCACCCATTTGAAATTCTGGCATTGCCTGGGCATCCTCCTGCACTATCTTACCCACTTTCCGCAGTGAACGACATGGCGCCAACGGCGATCACCCCTACTTGAACCCGGACCCAACCATGGCCCCTCATGCGATGATGACTTGACCGGTCTTGGGCGCGGGCATTATTGTGCATGTGTGTGCGCTGCGTTTCGTGATGAATATCCTGGTCCGCCATCCGAACTGGTGTTGGGTGATCCAACCGGCATTCCCCTGGTCGTGATTGTGGGGCCGACCGCCAGCGGAAAGTCGGCACTGGCCTTGCATTTGGCCGAGCACCAACGTGGTGCCATTATCTCCGCGGATTCGCGGCAAGTGTATCAGGGTTTTGACATCGGGACAGCGAAACCCACCCCTTGTGAGCAAAAAGCGGTGCCGCACGATCTGATCGATGTGGTCAGCCCTGATGAAACCTTTAGTGTCAAACGCTTTCAAAGCCTCGCCAAGGAAGCCATTGCGCATCGACGTTCACAGGGATACCTGCCGTTTTTGGTCGGCGGCACCGGGCTTTATGTCCGTGCGGTGTTGGATGGATTGAGTCTCCCGGTTGGAGAACCAAACAGTGCGTTGCGGGCATCGTTGGCCAAGCTGGAAAACCTGCATGAGCAATTGAGTCAGGTTGACCCTGTCACTGCGGCGCGTTTGCATCCCAATGACCGGGTCCGTTTGATTCGCGCGCTAGAGGTTTATCATCTGACAAAGACGCCCATCAGCGAACTGCAACGCACGGAAGCGTGTCCGTATCGCTTGCTGATGATCGGGGTGGGTGTGTCTCGGCCACGCTTGTTTGAGGCGATCGATGCCCGGGTGGAGCGCATGCTCGATGCCGGCTTCGAAGCCGAAGTCGCACGGATAGGCGAGCGTTGGGGGTGGGATCATCCGCTTTTAGCCACCTTGGGTTACGCCGAAATCGCCCGATTTTTGCAGGGTCAGTGTTCCCGCGACGAGGCGATCGCCTTGATGGCGCAGCACACCAGGCAGTATGCCAAGCGTCAGTTGACCTGGTTTCGAGCGGATTCCCGGGTCCACTGGCTGTCAAGGGATCCAGCGGAACCCATTGACTCAATCGCGTTAAAGGCTGGGCAACTCATTCAACGTTGGGTTATCGGTTCGTAGGGTTTCATTTGATGCACCCCAGTTAATTTTGACATATCAGATGACGGCCTATTGGAGGGTAGGATTGATGAATGATGGGGAATTGCTTTTTTACAAATACGAAGGCACCCGCAACGATTTTATTGTAATTGATGCTGAGGACGTCTCAGGGCTTGACTGGGCGTCACTGGCGTCTCGAATCTGTGATCGGCGTGGCGGCATCGGGGCTGATGGGGTCTTGTTGGTGAGTCAGGACACGCAAGACCTGTTTCGCATGACGGTAATCAATGCAGACGGCAGTGAGGCCGGGATGTGTGGCAATGGCTTGCGCTGTGTGGTGCGCTATCTGGTGGATCAGCAACGTTGGCCCTGGCAACCCAATGAGCAAGGGCCCATCATGACCCGCGATGGCCTGCGTCACGCCGTTTTGACCAACGGTGGTGACATCACCTTGGATATGGGGCAACCAAAACTGGCCTGTCAGGATATTCCGGCGATTGGACCACTTGATACGCGGATTGCCGAATATCCGCTGGTGATTGGCGATCAGACGTGGGCGATCACGGCTTTATCGATGGGCAATCCTCACGCCGTTGTCTGGGTCGACGCTCTGGACAGCACCCCTGTTGACCAATGGGGACCCTTGTTGTCCTGTCACCCTATGTTCCCGGATCGCGCCAATGTCGAGTTCGTCCAACGTGTGAGCCCACACGCGGTTCGGGCCCGTGTATGGGAACGGGGCGTCGGCGAAACCATGGCGTGCGGGACGGGAGCCTGCGCCATCGTCGTTGCCGGCGTACTGAATGAGTGCCTGAAACGAACGGTGACTGTCACGCTGCCCGGTGGCACTTTGCTGGTGACCTGGCAGGACAATCACCACGTGTATTTGACCGGAAATGCCCGGTTTGTGTTTAAAGGTCGATTCCAACTGCTAAACTGATAGGGGCAGATACGCAAACAAAGGAGGATTCCCTTGGGGGCATTTCACTTTCAAGTCGATCGGATCCACCGGGTGCTTGAACCCACCGTTTTCAATCTGTCACTCGGACCAAGTGCTCAAACACTCACACTCGAACCAGGACAGCAAATCGTTTACCGTGGCACGGTCGAACTGGCAAACCAGGTCCATCTGGTCTTCGATCAAGCGGAAAAACGCCTTTACACCAGTCACGTTGACCGCGTGCGACAATGCCTGACGCAAGATACGGAAGCATTGCCCCACTACGGCTAGAGGATTGCATTGTGCCTAAACCAACTGTTCACCTGTTTGTCTGTCAGAACTCGCGTGCCCCGGAAAATCCTCGCGGTAGCTGTCTAGCGCGGGGCAGCGCGGCTGTACTGGAGGCATTCAAGCGTCGAGTGATGGAAAGGGGACTGCGTCTTCGCCTTGAGTTCGATGGCTGTACGTGTGTGGACACCTGTGCGTGGGGCCCCGTTGTCGTGATCTATCCCCAAGGGATCTGGTACGGCAAAGTCACCTGTGACGATGTTGATGCAATCATCGACGCGGCAGAAGATGGCTCCGTCGTCGAGCAGTTGCGGATCCCCGAAGAAGCCATCCGCCGAAGTTGACCCTGTCACCTACTCACGCGAAACGATTTCAGAACACCCATTCCGAGAATAGCTTTGTGCGAAATGCTGCAAACTCGCTCGGCGTTTCGACCGCTTCCACTTCTTTGCTTGTCGTTAATAAACTGACCACTTTTTCATCGATCGCACGCAGGCGAGCACTCATCACGCGTCCCAGGTTTAAACCCACCTTGTATGCTGCCAGATGCCCGGCCTCCAACAGTGATGTAAAGTCTTCCCGCGCGATGCGGTAAACTTCGAGTTCGGTGACCGCGATCCCTGTACAACTCCGACTGCCGTGACTCAACACACTCATTTCACCAACGACGCCTGGCGCATGGATGTGTGCAATGAGCTGCGGGTTGCCGTCACGATCCAACTTTCCAATTTCAACTTGGCCACTCCAAATGATATCCAGAAAAGCCGCCTGCTCACCCTCCAGAAACAACGGAGAACCAGCAGGAACACGCATCAATGTCGCCAAGCGACCAATTGCATCCACTTCCTCCGGACTCATGCCGCCAAACAACGACAATTCATAAAATGCTGCAGGTGCCACGGTCATCTCCATTTTTAACCCTCCTTCAACAACGAAGCGACACACAGCGTCGTGTGCCTGAGGAAGCATTGAACACCTTTAATCATGAAATACCCTGTAAGACGGTTGCTTTACCCACGCGGCCGATTCCCACAACAAACGCTGCCGTACGCATGCTGAGCTTCTTCTCGAGAGCCACCCTGTAAACAGTCTGAAACGCGCGCAACATAATGCGCTGCAACTCTTCATTCACTTTATCGACACCCCAGGTAAACTGTTGAATGTTTTGTGTCCATTCAAAATACGATACGGTAACCCCGCCGGCGTTGGCCAATATGTCGGGTATGACTATGACGCCGGCTTTTTCAAAAATCTCATCCGCTTCTGGTGTGATTGGTGCATTTGCTGCCTCCACAATCATCGACGCGCGAACGTCTTGCGCATTGTCCCGCGTCAACACATGTCCCAACGCAGCGGGAATCAACACATCGCACGGCAAGGTCAGCAACTCGCCTGCATCGATGGCGCTCGCGTGTGGAAAGCCCTTCACCGTGCCATTCGCAGCCACCCACGCCAAGAGCGCAGCGATGTCCAGTCCTGCCGGATTGTGAATCGCCCCAAAAACATCGCTGGTCGCAATCACGCGCCCGCCGCGTTCGTGAAGCAGGCGACACGTGTGCGAACCCACGTTTCCGAATCCCTGCACCACAAACCGACTGTCCGAAACGGCCTTATTTTGTAGACGTAACGCCTCTTCCGTCACATAAACAACACCTCGCCCCGTGGCCTCCTCACGCCCTTCCGAGCCATGCAGTGCCAGGGGTTTGCCCGTCACGACCCCCGGTGAATGACCATAGTACTTGGAGTATTCGCTCATGATGTGCGCCATCACCTGACCGTTTGTATTAACATCGGGTGCAGGAATGTCTTTCATGGGCCCAATGTTTTCGTGCAGTTGCTGGATGAACTTGCGCGTCAGTCGCTCGTTCTCCCGGGGACTCAGTCGCGCTGGATCCACCGTGATGCCGCCTTTTGCACCACCGAAAGGGACTTCGACGACGGCCGTCTTCCACGTCATCAAAGACGCCAGGGACTTGGATTCTTCCAGATCCACCTGCGGATGATAGCGCAAGCCGCCTTTGAATGGACCACGCGAATTGTTGTGTTGAATCCGGTATCCAGTAAACGTTGAGATTTCGCCGCTATCCAGCTCAAGTGGAATGGTGACGATAATTTCACGGTAAGGATTCAGCAAAAGTGCCTGAATCCGTTCACCCAAATCCATCACGGCTGCGGCCCGTCGAAAATAATAGTTGGTCTCTTCAAAACGACTCATTTGACCCTCACCCCGTTGTCGATGGCCCATCGTAGCACGGTCCCTCAAATAAACAAAATGATGTTTCTGAAAACCAAACAGGCTTGTTGACCTGCCAATCATTGAACGCTTGCCAGCCACGTTGATGCATCTTCTGGGGACCTTGCGCTTCCGTTCGCGAAGCCATTAACCTCGACGTGGGTACCGATTCAGCTTGGAGATGGCAGTTGTCGATGCGTCAGCTCACTGTAAGCGGTCGCCAACGTTCGGTATGCAGGCCCGGGACGGCCTGCGCCCACCAAAGATCCATCGATGACCCGTACGGGCATCAATTCCATGATTGTGCTTGTCAGGATGATTTCATCCGCGTCGAAAAGTTCGCCGACTGCGATCGGCCGTTGCACGACGGCCATGCCGAGATTTGGTGCCTGATCCAAGACACACGCACGCGTGACGCCGGGAAGAATGCGTTGATCCGTTGGGGGTGTCACGATCAAATCACCCCGAATGAGCAGGACATTGCAGCTCGTTCCCTCTGTCACCCACCCATCACGCACCAGGATCGCTTCATCACAACCCCGCCGGCGTGCCTCCTCTTTGGCGAGACAGTTCGCCAATAAACTGATGGTCTTGAGGTGACAACGGGCCCACCGCTCATCCGGCAAGGTCACGACACTGGCGCCCGTTGCCTTGAGATCGACGGACGGCAAGCGGGGCGCCTGAACCCAGATCAGCAACGTCGGGGGGGTGTTCGTTGGAAACAAATGGTTACGCCGGGCAGCACCGCGGGTTACTTGAACGTAAATCTCCGCATCACGCAACCCACTGCGCATCAGCAGGTTTTCCGCGATCCCTGCAATCTCTTCAAGTGACATCGGCAACTCAAGATCAATGCCTTGCGCGCTATGCCGCAGACGCAACCAGTGGGCATCGGCTGCAAACAACTGACGGTCATAGGCACGCACCACCTCATAGACACCGTCACCAAACAAAAACCCACGATCCTCAACCCGACACTTCGCATCGGCGAGCGCAAGAATGTTGCCATCCAACCACGCGATCGCCGGGGTCTCCATCGACATCATTTTAAAAAACCTCGCCCAAACATCCGCTTGCCATTGCTTGAAACCCCAAACGCCACGAACCCGATGATGGCCGACACCATCAATCACTTATCGGAAATCCTACCCAAAACATCGGGCAAACTAAGGCTGAGGCGTGTGTTAATCCGCTCAAAAATACGCGGCCTTCCGTCCGAACGACCAAAAGCCGCTCATCTCGCTTGTCGCCCGGCTTCGTCAGACGAAGCCGAGCGCGTGGTCAGCACAAAATCAGTTGGCTTGGAATCCCTGCCTGGCACCAGGGCGATCGCGCCATCGCGGGATAGCCAAGCGAGGTCTTGTTCGATAATCGCCGGGTCGGTCATCAAGCGGTTGGCGATGAGCGTCAAATCGTGTCCTTGTCGAAAAAAATGAGCGACGCGCTCGCGCCGGCGGGCGACACGCTGTGTTTCTTGGTGAGGCACTGACATTGTGTTCCGCTCGTTTCCCATCAGCAGTTCTTGTGTCGCCACGAGTCCACCCAATAACTGATCGCCAAAATGGCGCAACGTCTCCTCATTCATGCCGGGTATGCGTCGCAATTCATCCAGGGTGCGTGGCGCCGCTTTAATCAGATTTGCAAGCACCTCATCCGAAACTATCGCAGAATCGCCAAGACCGGCGTCACGTGCCAGCACCGCGCGGAGGCGGATCAACGGCGGTTGGTGGTCAACTGCGGGGGTGTCATTCCGTTGCGTCGCGCCGAGCGCAGGCAATTTCGCAAGACCGGTATCCACCCGTTTCTGGCAGTGATCACAGCGTCCGCAGGGTTGCTTGGTCACCTCACCAAAATAAGCCAGAATCATGGTCTGACGGCACCGACCACCGTATGCAAATGCCACCACGCGTTCAAGTCGCGCCAGTTCTCGCGCGCGCTTGGATTCCAAAAAAGTGGTGTCCATGGTCGCCAAGGGGTCCGTCACCCGATGCAGTACCGTGATACCGCGCGCGCGGGCTGGGCTGACATAACTGATTACGTTTTTTTGATGCAACGCCTGTAAGGTCTGTATCAAGGTGTCGCGAGACAAGTTCAAGGTCTCACACCACTGATTCAAATCGATCGCCACACCCGATGCGATCTGCGGTATCGTGCGGCAGTGCTCAATGACGCGTTGCTGCACCGCACTACGCGGTGCGCTGGCTCCCCACACGCGTAACTGCAAAAAAGCCGGTGTCATTCCCCGTGCCTGCCGTTCGATCAAGCCGTGTCGCTCAAGTAGCGTCAGCGCGGAACCAACTGCCATTGGGTGGGTTTTACGTCGCAATCGTGCTGCCAAATCATCGTGGCTGATAAAGATGGGCGATGATGCTGAGCCCTTCAGCACGTCATACACTTCGCGGATGATCTGGCCAGACGGCGAGCCGCCGTCAATGAAAAATTCCTGCAAGTAGCGATCGGCAGGCGAAAACAACAAAACACAAAAAGCCAATTGACCATCACGGCCCGCACGACCCGCTTCCTGGTAATACGCCTCCAAGGTGCCTGGCAAATCAACGTGGATCACCGACCGTACATCCGCCTTGTCAATGCCCATCCCAAAAGCATTGGTGGCAACAACCACGCGCGCCGAACCGCTCATGAACCGTTCCTGACACAACGCGCGCTCGCGTTCATCCATTCCGGCGTGATAAGGCACCGCCTCAATCCCCTGGTGCCGCAATGCTGCACTCAGTGTCATCACTTTTTTTCGTGTCGCAGCGTATACGACCGCCGAACCGGGCACTTTTTCCAATACCTCACGCAACTTGGCCATTTTGGTGTCTTCAGTGGGTGTATACCGCACCACCCACTTCAGATTGGGTCGGCTAAAACCCGACACGACAACCTCCGGGTTTACCAACCCCAGTTGGGTGACAATATCGTCTCGCACCTCAGGCGTCGCGGTGGCGGTGGTTGCTAACACAACCGGATTGCCACACGCAGCGACATACGTTCCCAAACGCAGGTAATCTGGGCGAAAATCGTGCCCCCATTGCGACAGGCAATGTGCCTCGTCTACCGCAAACAATCCGACACGAACCCCTTTCAGCGCATTCAAGAACGCAGCGTGCCTGAAACGCTCGGGGGCAACATAAATGAGACGCAACGTCCCGTCTTGCAGTGCCGCCAAGCGCTGGGACTGCTCGTCGAAGGACAATGAACTGTTGATATAGGCAGCCGCGATGCCGCGCGCGCGCAGGCTATCGACTTGATCCTTCATCAAGGCGATCAGTGGCGAGACAACCACCGTCACGCCCTGCAACATCAACGCAGGCAGTTGATAACACAAAGACTTTCCTTGACCTGTTGGCATCACTGCCAAGGTCGACCGGCCAGCCAGTATCGCCGCGATCACGCGCCGCTGTCCCGGCCGAAAAGACGTCAAGCCAAAATGGCGCTGCAAAATCCCTTCCGGATCCCCAGGCGTCATTATCAACGGGCCGCACCAACCACGCCGCGATCCCGCACACGCACAGAGTCAACTGGGGGTGTTTCCGTCAAAACGGTCGCTTCTGCGTCATCCACCCCCCAAGCATCAACACTGAAAGTCAAAAAACGCCGCTCTTTGGGTTGCAGGGTCACGCGTTCACTCTGAATCTGACCCATCGGTTTGGCACGCGACGTGAATGTCACACGTACCAGACCGTTTAACGCGCGATCGCCGGGATTACTGACCTCCACTTTGGCGATGCTGCGACCGAGCCCTAAAATTCCGGTGCGTCGCAATTCGGTTACCAACACGTTCAATACTGGGGGCGTGAATACCATTGCAGCCCCCTGGGGCGCCCGCGACGGTGAAGGACTCACTCCCAGTACACGCTCATCACCATAAGAGGAACCAAACTCGCCAAACGACCCCGCCCCGACATTCGGTGACGGTGATACCGCAAAAGACGCACCATAACCATAGCCTTCACCACCGAGACCGCCGTAGTTGCCCGAATCCGCTCCACCATAAGCTGAGCCGTAAGAACTGCTACCTGTACCATAATCGCCATACGGATCAGCACCATAAGGGTTGGTTGCAGCCGCACCACAACCGCTCCCCAATGCCAGCAGTGAGCAAATGAAGCCGCATCGAAACATCCAACCCTTATCGAACGCCCTCACCCCCTCTGACAGTTTCAACATGTGCACGCCGCAAACTCACCCCTTGTCATTATAGTTCAATGATGAGGCATTCTTGTCACTATTTCAAAGCCGACATTAATCATAAACTAAAAAAGTTAGAGGGTAGGGAGAATGAAGGGAGGCTTGAAACGATGACCAAAAAGCTATCCGAAATCGAAAGTGTGGGCGGTGAACAAAGCAGTCTGCAAACCGTGAAAGACTTGATGACAGCCAAGGTGATCGCGGTCACGACCGTGACGTTTTTGCCGGAGGCCGCAAAAATCATGCGCGAAGAGGACATTGGGGTGCTGCCTGTCACTGAGCCTGATGGTCGTTTGCTTGGCGTGTTGACGGATCGTGACATCACGGTGCGTGCCGTTGCCGAGGGCAAGGACATTTCAGCGACACAGGTTGCTGATGTGTTCTCGGGGGGGGATGTGATTACGGCAACCCCTGACACGGCATTGGCTGAGGCTGAGCAATTGATGGCGGAGCACAAGGTGCGGCGCTTGCCGGTGATCAATCCGGATCGCCAACTGGTTGGCATTCTGTCACTGGCGGATATCGCACAGGCACTCAGTGAGCAGGATACGGGTGAACTGCTGAAAGAGGTGACAATGCCGGGTGGCGAGCATTCCCAGGTTCTGGAGGATTGAGGTCGCGTCACCCATCTGTTTGATGGCGTTGACGGGGTTTTGCTGGCAAGGCGATATCTTGGTTGCTAAAATGTCAGGCAGTGCCAGCTAACGGTTTGTGAGTCAGCGCCGTTGGTACGATTGGACGTGGCGCTATTTGGGCAGGTGGCAACAGGTTTAGAAACCACAAGGGCTGCCCGACGGGGCAGCCCTTGTGATTGCTTTGAGTTGCGCGGATCAGTAACGGTAATAATCCGGCTTGTACGGACCCTGCGCAGGGAAGCCGAGGTAGTCCGCCTGAGCGGGTGTCAGTTCTGTCAACTCGACGCCGAGTTTGGCTAAATGCAGGCGAGCCACTTCCTCATCCAGTTTTTTGGGAAGAACGTGGACCCCGAGTGGGTAGGTATTGGACCACAAGGACATCTGGGCCAGGACCTGATTCGTGAATGAGGTGCTCATCACAAATGACGGATGGCCCGTCGCGCAACCGAGGTTCACGAGACGGCCGGACGCCAGCAGGATCACGCAACGGCCATTGGCAAGCTCGTAGCGATCCACCTGCGGCTTGATGGTATCGATGCGCGCATTCTCGTTCAGCCACGCCACATCGATTTCGCAATCGAAATGGCCGATGTTGCAGACAATGGCATCGTGTTTCATCGCAAGCAAATGTTCACTGCGGATGATGTCGCGACAGCCGGTAGCGGTCACGAAAATGTCTGCCAAGGGTGCCGCTTTCTCCATGGTGGTTACTTGGAAACCTTCCATTGCAGCCTGCAAAGCGCAAATGGGATCAATTTCCGTCACAAGCACCCGGGCGCCAAAATTTCGCATGGCGTGCGCAGAGCCTTTGCCGACGTCACCATAACCGGCAATGACCACGACCTTGCCAGCCACCATCACGTCTGTCGCCCGTTTGATGCCATCTGCCAGTGATTCGCGGCAGCCGTAAAGGTTATCGAACTTCGCTTTGGTGACCGAGTCATTGACGTTAATCGCAGGCACTTTCAATTCACCGCGTTCCATCATCTGGTACAAACGATGAACGCCTGTGGTCGTTTCTTCCGAAATGCCACGCACGCCGCTCAACAAGTCCGGATAGCGCTGATGCAATACCAGGGTCAGATCGCCACCGTCATCCAGAATCATATTGAGCGGTTGCCCGTCCGGCCAACGCAAGGTTTGCTCAATGCACCACCAGTATTCCTCCTCGGTTTCGCCTTTCCAGGCAAACACCGGGATGCCGGCCGCGGCGATCGCCGCAGCTGCATGATCCTGCGTAGAGTAAATGTTGCAACTGGACCAGCGAACCTCTGCCCCCAGCGCGATGAGCGTCTCAATCAACACGGCGGTTTGAATCGTCATATGCAAACTGCCTGCGATGCGCGCCCCTTTTAAAGGCTTCTGGTCGCCATAGCGTTCACGCAACGCCATCAGACCCGGCATCTCCTGCTCAGCCAACGTGATTTCTTTACGACCCCACGCCGCCAGGCTGATGTCAGCCACCTTGTAATCCACTTGTGTCGAATTTGTCACGATCACGTTCCGTGCTCCCTTACTGTCAAACATTGGGCGACCCTGCAAGACGCCCGACAAGGATTATCGCAGACCCGCGCACGTCTGGCCAGAGCCGTTGCTGGAAGTTCCTGCACAGTCCGCCGCTTGCGCAGACCCGTGCATATCGGGCCGAGGTCACCCTCCGGTTCACTGATTCATCGGCTGGGTTGCTGCGACATATGCAGAACGCTGAGCGCGACATCCCATCTCCTTGGCGTGTCACAACCCCAAACGAACGGTGAACAACCAATCCCTGAAGCAATGACCGGTTGGTCCGGGCGCGATGTTCACATGCGAAACTCTTCTCCGAGATAATGGCGTCTTGCAATGTCACTTTGCGCGATGCTCTCAGGGCTTCCCGAGACGACAACCTCACCGCTGGAAAGGATATGTGCATAATCCACCACGCCCAAGGTTTCGCGAACGTTGTGGTCCGTAATCAAAATGCCCAGGTTTTTATCTTTTAATCGACGAATCATTTTTTGAAGTTCGGCGACGGTTAACGGATCGATGGCTGAAAACGGTTCGTCTAGCAACAAAAAACTCGGATTGATTGCCATCGCGCGCGCAATCTCAACACGCCGGCGCTCACCGCCCGACAGTTGCGAACCCTTGTTCTTTGCAACCTTGGTCAGGTTGAATTCTTCCAGCAACTCCCCAAGTCGAGCTCGTTGTTCATTTTTAGGCACATTTTTAACCTGCCATACCGCGAGAATGTTTTCTTCAACCGTCAATTTTCTGAATACGGACGGCTCCTGCGCCAGGTATCCGATTCCACGCCTGGCACGCAGATGCATCGGCAAATGCGAAATCGGTTCCCCATCAAGGGTTATGTCGCCACCATTCGGCCTGATCAAGCCAACGACCATATAAAACGTGGTCGTCTTGCCGGCACCATTCGGGCCGAGCAATCCGACGATCTCACCCCGGTTGACTCGAATTGACACCTCGTTGACCACCCGGCGTGACCGATAATATTTGATCAATTTATTTGTTTCGATGGACACGCGTCCTCATCCCTCCAAAATGTCCAGTCACGCCCGTCAACCCGTCAGTCAGATGAGATCACCCAGGCTCTCCTGGTAGGCGCGTGCCGCTTCCACATAATGCGTCGCGCTGCGCATAAGCGCCAGCAGTTCGTCATCGCGGAGGGGACGCACAGCACGCGCGGGGCTTCCGAGAATCAATGAGCGGGGCGGAAACACTTTGCCCTCCGGGACGAGCGCACCGGCACCGACGAGACTTTGCGCGCCGATAACGGCGCCATTGAGAAGGATCGCGCCGATGCCAATCAACGCGCCATCCTCCACTGTGGCACCGTGAATGACTGCACGGTGCCCAATTGTAACCCCCGCGCCGATTCGCACGGGAAACCCCTCATCCACATGCACCACGACACCATCTTGCACGTTGCTGCGCGGCCCGATGCGAATCAATTCGGATTCGGAACGCACCACGGCCTGAAACCAAATGCTCGCATCATCACAGACCTCGACCAAACCAACAACCGTCGCACTTGGCGCGACAAACGCGGACTCCGCGATTGACACCTGATCCACCAGTTTCATCTTGCGCCTCCACGGCTCCGCCAACACCATTCACATTTTAGCACCCGACAGCGCCGGTGGGCTTGCGTGCTGAAGCCGTGGGGCGGTAAGTTATGGTGGGATGTTTTGACCTGCGTGACTGGAGTGGGTGCAGCTGATGCGTGATGGCGAGCATTTTGAGACCGATGATATTTTGAATCTGGCCCATCTGGCGCGACTGGATTTAAGCGCGACAGACGCGGTTGCCTACCAGTCGCAGCTTGAGCAAATCGTCGGTTTTTTTGACCAGTTAAGGGACTTGACCTTGTCAGCCAATCCGGTCGCGTTGGCAAATGTGGTTGAGACCGCTGCATTGCGTCCTGACAGCGTGGCAAAATCGGCCGCCATCGATGAAATCCTGGCGAATGCACCCGTCCGTGAGGGTGATTGTTTCAGTGTTCCGCGAATTATTGATGCAACTTGATTAGAACAGTATCCAACGCGTCGCGATGTCAAAAAAACGTGGTAAAATTTTGATGCCAGTTTTAGCGCTGACCAGTCGTGCGCCGGGGCCCCTGAGGTTGCATTGTGGAGACGAACCAGACACGCGTCAGAAATTGGTTGAAGTTGCCTCTGTTCCTCGTCATCGGCGTGGTGGCGGGACTAGCCTTTTCACGTGAAGTCATTCGGGACTCCGGGCTGTACGAACTGACCAAGACGTCACTTGAGTTCGGAGGGCGCGCTGGGTGGTTAACGATTTGGGGTGATACGGTCGTTGGGACACCGTCGTTTTATTTTTTGGTTGTGCTTGGTTTTTTGGCTGATCGCATCCACATTCCCCTTCCGCGCAACCGACGGATGTCCGCCCTGTTTTTGATCCTTTTTGCGAGCTTGCTCATTTTGGGGCCCGCGGCCGGTCAGTTGGTTTTATCAAGTGTCACACTGGTCGCACTGTTGCGCACTTCCCAACGGTCTCCGGCCGTGGCCCAGCGCTTCGCGCAGTGTTCGATCGCCTTGTTTGTCGCCAATGTCACGCTGACCTACAATCACGTGTTCATTTACGGATATCCGGGGCCGGATGACAATCCCTACGTTGCGCTGGCTGCTTGTGCTTACCTGTTGACGCACGTCACGATCAAGGATCTGTTCCTGAGTCTTGAGGGTAAACGGGCATCTTGGCGGGCCTTGTGGCGTGAAGACCGGGTCGAGACCATCGTGACACTGGCGATGGCTCCGATGGCCTTGCTGATGGCTTATATGCACAACATTCAAGGTTTATGGGGTGCTTTGGTTGTTTTGATTCCGATGTCGGCGATCGCTTATGGCGTTCACCTGTACGTGAAGGTTCAAAAATCCCAGCAGGAGCTCGCGGCTTACAACCAGCAATTGGCGATCCTTCAAGATGTGGCATCCCGTATTTCTTCCCAAATCGATTTGCAGCAGACATTGGACACAATCGGTCAGGAGTTGCCCAGGGTTATTGAAAGCCACGAATCGTTGATTTTGTTGCTCGACCCCCAAACACAACAATTGGTTCGGCATTCCAGCCCTCTTGGCGCGTCGGTGCAGCGCGAACTGAAGCTGTCTTTGCACCATGGTTTGATTGGCAAGGTGGCAACTGAGCGTTGTCGTGTGATGATCGGTGATCTCAGCGCGGATGCTTTGGATGTGGGTGAACTGGCGGGCTTTCGCTCTTTGCTCGCGGTTCCGATCTTATCTGAGCATGATTTTTTGGGTGTCCTTGTTTTGTTGCACCGCGATGCGGATGCTTTCAACCGTGATGAAGAGCGGCTGTTGATTATTCTAGCTGCCCAAGCGGCGGTGGCCATCAAGAATGCGCAATTGTATCGCGCGACGCAGCAATTGGCGGTCACAGACGGTTTGACGGGGGTATTCAATCGTCGTTATTTCGAAGAGCAGTTGCATGCGGAACTGACGCGCGGCCGTCGTCACGATCATCCAACCGGTTTGATTTTGCTGGATGTTGATCACTTCAAGACGTTTAACGACACCCACGGCCACTTGTTGGGTGACCAAGTATTGCAGGGTGTTGCGCAGGTTTTGAAGAAAAGTACGCGGGAAACCGATCTGGTGGCCCGCTATGGGGGTGAAGAGTTTGCCATCATTTTGCCTGAAACGCCCCCGGACGCGGCACTCGAAGTCGCCGAACGCATTCGCCGCAATATCAAGAATCATCCTTTTTGGGGGCGCAATGACACACCTTTGACCGTCACTGTCAGTGTGGGCCTTGCCTGTGACCCCTCCAGCGTGATGGAGCCACGAGCACTGATTGACGTGGCCGATAGTGGGCTATATCGTTGCAAGCATGAGGGACGAGACCGGGTGAGTCGGACCATTTGTCGCGCAGATGCCCCACCGGAAATTCAGTCATCGCGGCAGGAAAGTGCGCCGGAACCGACACTGAGACGCCGCAAACGTGCGACGCAGACGCTATCTGCCGCTGAATGGGATCGCTATTTGACGGGTCACTTCGCTGTGGCCATCACTGATTGGCTACTTGCTGCGCAGGTGGCACCGTGGGTGCCTCAGGCGCAGGATGTTCTGCGCGAGCTTGCCACACGCTCGCTCGACGCCTTGAGACAACGTCTGACCACGCTCGCGGATGGTGTGCCAAACGAAACGCAAGACCTTGGGACCCTCACCCATCCCACATTGGATCACACATTTTTTGATCGATTTAGTGCGTGCGGCATTAATCAGGTACAGCTGGAATGGATTCTCATTACGCTCCAGCATCGTATCCATAACCTGATTCAAGGTGCGCCATTTTCCCTCGAAGAGCGTGTGGCCATCAGCCAAAATCAGGATCACCTGACGCAGGCACTGCTGTTGGGTCGAGCAGAATACTGGCAAGCGCGTATTGTTTACCAGGCTCACACTGAGGCGCCGCAATCCTGAGCGTTTCTTTCTTCACGGCGATTCGGAAGCACATTGATTGATGACCAAATTTTAGCTGGCATCGAATGTTGGCAGGTGTTGTTCTGATGTTTGCGAGTTTGCCACACAAACGTCAGGATCTAAATCTAGGCGTGACTGTCAAGTTGTTTCCCTGTCACGGGTCGACTCGCCAAGACGAGGACAAGGATGGATCGCGCACCAGCTGCCTGCATGGCCAACCAACATGCTTCAGCCGTCGCACCAGTGGTCAGGATATCATCCACCAGCAAAACATCAACACCTTTGAGATCCTCGCAAACGCTCAGCGCCGAATCAAGATTCAACAGTCGCTCGTGCCGACTGAGACGCCACTGTGGTCGCGTATCCTTGGTGCGTCGCAAACAATCCAGGTAAGGCCGTCCAAGCCTTGTCGCAACCCCACGGGCCAACAGGGCTGCTTGATTAAAACCCCTTTGACGGAGGCGTTTTGGATGCAGGGGAACCGGCACCACGACGCGTTGCGACATCACTGAATCCGTACAGGCAGCGAGCATGATTCCAACCAATGTGGGTACCAAATCACACCGTCCCCTGTATTTGAACGCGAACAAGCCGTTTCTGAGTGCACCCGTGAAATGGCCACCCGCCACGACTTTCATCCCACGTGCCTTGATTACGTGGGGTTGAACCATCGTTGAGAGGCAAGCCTGACAGATTCTGGCTGATTGACGCGTACTGCATCCTGAACAGCGCCATTCAAAAAGCCACTGCCACCACCTTGACGGGTTGCCGATCAACACGTGGGTTGCCGCACATGGCGCCAAATGGCCAACGCAACCAACCCAAGCGACGCACCCAAGGAATCAATCAGCACATCCTGCAACGAACCTACACGCTGTGGCACGAAGTTTTGGTGCCACTCATCGGATGCGGCAAACAGCACGCTCACGATAAACGCTTGGGCAAACAACCGTGGCGGCGGTGCCACACTCGCGCGACCGATCAAGAACGCCAAAATGGCATACTCACTGACATGAGCGCATTTTCGCAACAACCAGTGAACCTGCGCAATTGATTCGGGATTCAACGAAAGCCCCAACAGGGCTAACGCAAAATGCAGCACACCTGAGGAATGGTTACCAGAATCTTGCTGATGCGACATGACCCCGATCACAATCATCCAAAGGCAGACTGGAAGCAAACGCCCAAATCGACGTACCATGTTGGCAATCCTCCTGATCGTAATTCAGTGACGCATCGGTTGATGTTCAAAATTGCGTGGCCGATGGAAAACATCCAGAAATCATATGCGGATTTTCCGCTGCCAGCCTGGATCCAACCATCAATCAGTGTGTTTTTGTACAGCACAACCACACTAACAGATTGATTCAACTGTCATCCCACGCGTAACACCCATCCACGAGGCGTTAACGCGTCGGGATATCCCAGCGTGTTCGTCGGACACATCTGGACCATCTCCAAAAAACCACGTCGAGTTGGCGCAACGACGTTCTGAGCACGTTTAAACGCTCATTTGCGTCAGGTTGACGCGCCGTTTGGTTCAGGATGGTCGATACAGCCGTTGGTAATTCCAGTAGCTGGAAAACACCTTGCGCACGTACTCACGGGTTTCGTCATACGGAATGTTTTCCACAAACTCATCGGGCTCACCACCAAATTGTTTGCGCCATTTGCTTACCGCGCCAGGCCCACCATTGTAGGCGGCTACGGCCAACAGGGAGTCTCCGTCAAAGATGCGGTGAGTGTAGGCCAAATACCAGCTTCCCAGACGCAGGTTGGTTGCCGGATCGGTCAGCTTGTCCGCATCAACGGCGCGGATTTGGCCCGCGACCCACTGAGCGGTGCTTGGCATGAGCTGGGCGAGGCCCGTTGCGCCAACCCAGGAGCGCACCACGGGGTCATAACGGCTTTCCTCCCGTACCAAGGCCGCAAGCAACAAAGGGTCTACCTGGTGTTGTCGTGCCGCGTCCCGGATCATCGGTTCGAAACCGAGTGGATAACGCAGCGGGCTATTAGCCGGCGCGAGTGCGATCGCCTGACGGTAACGCTGTGAAAAATAACTCAGCCATGCCATCACCTCGGCATCCTGCTTGGGTCGCGCCTGAACTGCCAACGCATCAAACTGCCTCAGAAACAACTGTTCACGAAGCGGCGCAGGCCACCCCGCCAAGCTACGTGGCAAGGCCACCCCGGATTTTGAATTCGCACCCTTGCGTTCGTCAGGCGCAAGCAAATCGGACCACCGCACCGCCAACTGGTTAGCGGTTGCTCCGGGCTGACTCCTGAACCAGGGATCCCGCGCGCGTCGCTCCAAGGCCGTCATCCGAAATCGGGAGCGCCAACCGTAGTAAGAACTGGGCGCGGCCGTCAGCACCCGCCCATAAACACCGCGTGCCTCCGCGATGCGCCCAAGGCGCTCATAGGCCCGACCAGACCAATACTGTGCAGCAAGCGCCGTCGCGTGCCCGGAGCGGGTATCTCCGAAACGTGCCGCATCTGCGGCAACCCCGCGGTAATCCCCGCGTTTCCAGCGTTCGTGGACCCGACTCCACAAGAGTGAACCCGCTTCTTCACTGAGCGGATACCGTGACAGCAAGGCCCGCTCCAGGTCTTTCACCCGTTTTGGGTCACCAAGCGCCCGTAACAGGCGAATGCTTTTCCAAAGCGCCGTCGGCGCCCACTCGCCGCCCAGTTTGGTGGTTTGCGCATACGCTGTGAGTGCCTCCGAACGACGACCGCGTTGTGCCTCGATTTGCCCCAGTGTCAAATACACCCGTGCACGCAGTTTGGGTTCGGTTTGGATCAAGGGAGTCAGTATCGCCACAGCGCGATTGAGGTCATCCAAGCCCCAATACGTCCGAGCCAGGCGATAACGCGCCCAAGGTGTCGCCACACTCGCGTACAGATTTTTGGCAGCCAAGTAATCATTGTTGTCGTAAAAATGATGGCCAAGTTCCAGACGAAGGGTCGGATTCAACTTGTCGTGGGCCGACAGGCGCTTGGCGACATCACGAATCTCAGGCCCTTGCGGAAACTGTTGCCAATATTGCAAAAGCCACTGGCGTGAGTCTGCCTTCGGGTGACGGATCAAAGCGGCCAAAGCCCGTTCTTTGGCGGGATGCGTCCCTTCCTGTCGCGCGATGGCGCGCAGGGCGGCAAGCTGAGCGTCCGGTTCGCGCAGGCAAAAAGCGAGTTGCAGGCGCGCTTCCGGCAACAACGGGCTGTCCGGGTAGCGTGCGATCAATTCAGTCAGATGGGGTTGCGCCTGCTCGGGATCAAGCACCGCAAGCCGCCAGCGCACCCAGTCCGCCATCTTTGGATGCTGATCCTTCAATTGCTCGAATCGCGCGATCGCTTCCGCTGTCCGCCCCGCACGCGCCACGGCATCCGCTGCAACCAAACTTGCCCGGCGCGCCGTGGTACTGCCTGGGTGGCGCGCTGCCAGCCGTTCCAACGAACGGGCGATGGCAAGCCACGCAACTTGCGCCTGGTGCCCTTGATTGGACAAACAGTGTGTATACGCATCCAGCAACTTGATTAAATCCGCAACACCCTCCGAGGCTCCACCACCCGATGTGAAGGTTGCAGCCGTCAACAAAGGTTCATCTGTCGCCGCTGGCGCGTCCACGCGTTGCACCGCTTCCGCAAGTGGTGTTCCAATTGCGCCAATCAGAACAGCCGTGCCACAAAACACAAGTCGTCGCACCCAATCAAGCTGCCACATTTCACCCACCTTGAACGTCTCGTTGCATCGCAGTCATCGATTCTAACACGGCATCATGCCACGACTGCGGCAACGCCCGTGCACATGCCGTCAAACACAGATGCAGGCGCTCAAGGAAGCCTCCCTGAATGAGCCCCGTTGGCCACCGCTTCTTGTCAGACTCGCCGGCCGAGGGTGGCGAACGTGCCTTTCGGACCGTACCGCGCAAGATGGCGTTACCCATTGTTGGTGACAAGACGCTTGTTAACGTTAGCGAAGCGCCGCGTTCATCGCCACGCCGCTTCTGCTAAAATAATCGGTTTAATCACATTTGAGCAGAAAGAACGCCATGTCCTTGTTTTCTTCCGTCCGATTGTCGTTTGGCGTGACAGCGATCGCCTGTGTGACTCTGTTTCTGCTTGTCGCATCCAGCGCCCTTGCACCTTGGCTTGCGCCTCACGATCCCATTTTTCAAGACCCAAGCGGGCTTGGTTCGGCAGGCGCACCACTCCCTCCCAGCGTGAAGCACCCTCTGGGTACTGACGACTTGGGGCGAGATGTGCTTAGCCGCTTACTCTACGGCGGCCGTGCATCGCTTGCCATCACCACGGTGGCAACACTCGGAACCGCCGCGTTAGGCATCAGTCTTGGGATGGTCGCAGGATTTTTCGGGGGTAAAGTTGATGCGTGTGTTATGCGACTTACGGAAGTGGTGATGGCGTTCCCCACTTTGCTGCTTGCGATCGCTTTGGCAGCGGTGATGCCATCCGGCATGCTCTCCGTCATCATCACTTTGACGCTGGTGGGCTGGACAAGTCTCACCCGCGTGATCCGCAGTGCCGTCCTCAGTCTTCGCGAGCAGGAATTCATCGAAGCGAGTCGCGCCATCGGAGTCCCCCAGTGGCTGCTACTCACACACCATGTATGGCCCAATGTGCGCGCACTGGCCATTACCATGGCGACGCTGAAATCAGCCGACATCTTGCTGCTGGAAGCGGCTTTGGGGTTCCTTGGTTTGGGTATTGCCCCTCCCACGCCCACTTGGGGCAGTCTGGTCAGCGAAGGACGCCATTACCTGTTTCATTCGCCTTGGCTTGGATTACCGGCAGGCTTCGCGATCTTTTTGACCGTTTTGACCATCAACATTCTCGCCGATCGCGCGCTCAAACCTCGAAAGCGTCCAAGCTAAAACTTGAACGTATTTTAACCCTTCCTTAGTTCAGGGCAGACAAGTGAATTCGTGAAGGTTTCGATATAGGCACTGTGGCAGCCCGATGCTGAAAGGAAGCGTGGACGGCAATGACGATGAGCCCCGTTTCGATCAATCCAAACTGGTATGGTGGGGTACCGCTGCAAACCCAGCAGCCGGCATTGCCTTACGTCGCGCAACCGATGGCCCCCCGGCCTGGCATGGTTGATACCCGCGTTTCGGCAAACTCAGGTCCGATCGTGCAAAATGGGGCAGCTGGCCTGTTTTCGACCGCCGCCAAGGTTATCCCTGCTGGCAGTGAAGCGGCTTTGGGGGCGGCACGTGCCATGTTGCGTGATCCAAATTACGGCCAGATGGCAGAACCGTTGCTGCGCCTCACGTGGGACCTGGCGCGCGGTACCGCGAGCTTTGCCGTGAATCTTGTGACATTTCAATGGCCGCAGGCGATTGATGACCTTAAATTGATTGTCTCAACACCATTCGTGAACACGGGCACACTCGCCAAAAAGCTTGCAACACCACTCACTGCGAGTGCGGATGTCTCGATGGCACCGCGCCTTCGGGGCTTCGAGGCCGCCGGTACCGGTGTTGGTACGGCACTTGGCGCGCTGAAGAGTTCATTCGTCTGGTCTGTTCCTGCGAGCCTGCTGAACGCCTGGATGGACTACAAGTACCGCGACCAGGCCGATATGAAGCGATTGGGTACCAATCTGGCGGCGGATATGATCGGCTATACGGCGACTGGCATGGTATCAGCGGGTGTAGGGGCGATGGTTGGCTCGATGACGGTTCCACTCATCGGAACGGTAGTTGGAATAGGGGTTGGCTTGCTTTTGGGGTTTGTCCATGATCGCGTGGTTCGTCCGACGGTCTCTGATGCTCTCTACACTTCGGTGTGAGGCCCCGTTTGCGTCAGGCCGCGTGAACAATTCCCAAGAAGCGTGGCGGTGTTTTGGTCACTTACGCAGATGGCTTGTTTTTGATCATAGCGGTCGAACCAGCCAAAAAGGTCCCAACCCAATCCGTTCAGGGCGTCTCAAGGGCCTTGTTTATCGCTTAAAACGCGGTGCATCGCGCGGTTTGGCGTTGCCGTTTGGTCAATTCGCCAACGCTTGTGGCAAGCACACTGGCGCTCATAATGAGGATACCCTCTTGCCAGTGCAAGGGGTGTAGCGCCAGGTAATGAGCCAAGCGGGGCACACCCAAAGCGGCAGCTTGTAGACAGGCGGCTGTTGTGAGGCAGACCAGCAGACCGGGCTCTAACGCTGTGCGCCACCCCTCCCAAGGTGTCTCTGAGCGGTCGACCATCAGGTGGCACGTCAACACCGACGCCAGGGTCACGAAGGCAAAGGTTTGGGCGTGATCCCAGCCAAAAAGCAGTGCATCGACATATTGTGCGCCTAAGGTGATGATGGCCATGGTGCCACAGTGTATCCACAAGATGCTGCCACGGCGCCTTGAGAGCCAGGTGAGCCGGGTTTCAACGGGTTTGGGCCGTAGGCTGGATCCGCGTTCAAAGACAAGTCCCAGTGCCAGAATTCCGTGGGTAAGCACGTTGAGGTATAGAATTTGCATTGGATTCAACGGTAGCGGCAGGTTCAAGACAGATGCCGTGGCAACGACCATGAGGGTGGTGAACGAGCAACTGAGCAGATAATCAATGGCGCATTCTACCTGCGCAAAGGTGGTGCGCCCAATTGTCACTGCATCGGCAATGGTCAGGAGCGACGAACGCGTGAGTACGGCCAAGGCTGCTTCAGCAGCGACGGTGTGGCCGCCCCAGATTGCAATGCCGACATCAGCCTCTTTAAGTGCAGGGGCATCATTGACGCCGTCGCCAATCATCAGGACGACTTCGTGAGCCGCTTGGTGTTGTCGAATGATATGCCATTTGTCTTGGGGGTCAACCTGGCTGTGGATTGCCCACCGCATCGTTTCTGCATCGGTCTCGGATGCTCGCTCTTGCAATTGCCGTGCGATCGCCTGCGCGGTCACATCCTGATCCCCGGTCAACATCACCAGTTTAAGCCCCAAGCGGTGCAAGGCCAGGGTGCTCGCGATCGCATCCTCTCGCAAAGGGTCGGCAAGTCCCACAAGCCCCAACCAAATCCATTGTCCGTCTGGCGCTTCTTCTCCAAGCCCCAACACGCGTAGCCCCTTTTGCGCCATCAGACGATTGGCATCCAACCATGATGCAGCTTCGCCCGGTCGCAACGCACGCGCACCACCCGGCATCCAACACAATGTGCAGCGCTCAAGGACAGAAGACACGCGCCCCTTGATCAGACACACCTCGCCCTGTTTTATCATCATCCAAGGCTTGCCTGCCTGAGGGACCGCCATGGTGTGAGAATCTGGCACGTCCTGGACAAGACCGATGCCAGCCTTGATCGCTGCAACCAGCAATGCGACATCCACCGCATCGCCTCGCGGTTCAAGCTTGCTGCCTTCGCCTTGCACCTGCGCAAGATTGCACCAGGCACCCACCTCCAACACGCGACGCAAATCTGGTGTTTGCGCCACCACCAGCGCAGGGCCAGGATCACCAAGCCTGAAGAAACGCCCCACTGTTTGCAAACCAACGCCGCTCACGCGATAACGACCAGATGGCGTCCACCACTCACATGCGGTCATCTCATTGCATGTCAAGGTGCCAGTTTTGTCCAGACACACGGTTGTCACTTGCCCCAAAGCACCAACGACCGAAAGTTGTCGCACCCACAAACCGGCTTCAGCCATTCGCAGTGCACCAGTGGCCAGTGCTACCGTGGCGACGGCCGGCAAGCCTTCAGGAATTGCAGCGACAGCCAAAATCACGACCGTTTGCAGCAGTGGCCAGGTTTCACGCCCCTGCATCAGCCCCAACGCGAACAGCACGATTGCGATCGCTGTGATCACAACCGTCAACGCTTGACCCAAATGCGCCATCTGGCGCTGAATCGGCGACGTGGCCGTTGGCTGCGTTTCAAGCAACGTACCGATTCGACCCAAGGCTGTGGAATACCCGATCGACTGCACGCGCATGACACCACATCCCGCCTGCACCGTACTCCCGGCATACAATGTGCGCATTTTTTCAGATGGCTCGTCGTTGGCCCCATGACAGGATTTGCTGATACCCACTGACTCACCTGTCAACAGTGATTCATCGACAAGCAAGTCGCCCGTAACCAGCCAACCATCGGCCGGAATGCGATCGCCTGTCTCCAGTTCGACCAGATCATCGGGTACCACCTCTGTGGCACGCAGCAGTCGCGTTTCACCCTGCCGCCTGATGCGCGCCTGAAATGACAGGCAACCACCCAATTGTGCCAGCGTTCGCGCCGCACGATGCTCCATAAAGGTGCCAATCAAGGCATTCACGATAACCACCATTTCGAGAATGATGGCCTGATCCAACGCCCCCAGAAACCAGGTCAAACCACCCGCCGCAATCAGGATACCCATGAATGGATTCATGAACTGTCTCAAAAAAAGTGCGCAAAAGCCCGGCAACGGCTTGGCACGCAGCTCATTCTTGCCATACCGTAATCGGCGCGCCTCCGCCTCACGCTCACTGAGCCCGACCAGAGACGACGCGCCACCCGCAGCGCTATCGTGTGCGATTGTCAATTTTGACTCATCGTTCATCACACGATTCTGATGGCCAAAACACCCAAAAACGAGCACCAAGCACCCGATGGGACGTACACGAACCGGCGCTTCCAAGGGGTGCAAGTGCTATACGGAAAAGCGTTGATGGGTCATCAAGTTTTCGCAATTGTTGAATGGCAGCACGTGAATGCCTGCTGCTTTTGAATCGGCTTCACAGGTTCTGAACAAAAACCAATGCGTCACTGGATGGCTGGTGGCTTGAATAACGCCTTTAAGTGCGCGCTTTGTCAGCACGACAGTCATCAGGGTAGCTTGACGACAATCTGGTTGGCATTGGCCAACGCGGTTGTGATACCGCCTGGATGATGCCTGACTGACGAGAGTCCACGATAGTAGGTTTGAAGTTCGCCTAAGGCGACACTGCCGCCAAAGGCGGTCAACATGCCAAGCCAACTTGGCGTTTGGTACGCGCGTTGATCCGGAAACCTCGCCTCTAACAAACGAATCATCGCATCGCCCATCATCGCGACCGTTGCACCCGCAACACCAGGCTTTGCAAACCAACCGAAGACGGGAACAAAAGTCAGGGATTCCGCCACACCCTTTAACAAGACGCCCCCGCCCGCACCAAGCAGAAGCGCTTTCAGGATGACCGAACCCACCACACCCGTCAAACGTAATCCGTATATCCCTGCCAGGTCGGTCGCAAGCTTGCCCTCAAACGCAGTCAAAGCCACCGTCGTACTGCCGGGAATCGGTGTCAGCGCAACCAGTGCCCCGCCGGCGACAAACGCATTCACGTGTTTCTTCGCCACATCCCGTGCAAATTCAGTCATGATCGCACCTTTTTAACAATACCGGATGCCAGGCACCCACCACGAGCAAGTCGCCTGGCTGATTACCTTCGCCATGCACTTGCTGAACGACAGTTTGAAATTCCCCCCTTCTTTTTTGGTATCTACAAGCAATTCTTTTGACACGCATATTGTGCTCGCTACGCCACGATTGGTTTTGAAATTTATTCAAAACCAAAGGTTTTCTTAGTCAATAGTTAACCGACTATGGACGCAATCTGCCGATATCCACCTTAACAGCGTGGCGTTAACGGGGATATTGTTTGCTGGTTGTTTGTGATGGTTCCCAGCGTGAGATGAACGTGAAGGAGAATGGTCGTGTCATCGTTGGAGCGTGTGCTGGATGGTGTTACCAAAGCGAAGCCCGGGGTTGTTCCGGGTCGAGAAATTGGGGTAGGCGCTCAGCGGGGCGTTACGCCTGGTGAGGTGTCTCCGGCGGGTAAATCGGAAAAAGGTGCTCAGACTGTCCCGTCGGCGCCTGCGATCTTGGGTGGTGATCGCTTTGTCCAACAAGCGGCGGGGGAAGTGTCTGGCTTGTCATCAAGCCAGCTGTCAGTCACCTTTGATAGTCGGGCGGCGTTTGAGGTGCCGGCAAAAGCGCATTTAAGGGTATTCAAGGTCGATGGGGTTTACTGGCGAGACCCGGTGGCGTTGAATCCGTCTATTGATCCCAAGGTTTGGCATGAACCGGGAAGTGCTCCGCGTGCGGCGTACGAGATGGCGCTGAACCTCAATGAGGATAACGCGTGTCGTGAGCGTCCGGCAGAGCCGGCCAAACCCAAGAACCTGATTGAGACGCTGAGCGATCGCGCCCGCTCCCAAATGCAACAGATGCTGAACGCCGCGCGCAATTCATCGGCAGGACGCCGTCCCGATGGCCGCTGTTACAACCACGTGTGGCGTTTTATCTCCTCGGTGGGTTATGGCAGCATGCCGTATCGCGAAGTTCCCGCGCATTCCCACGGGCGCTATGCCAAACAGTTTGCCTATTATGCCAATCACAACCTCGACAAGCTCGGTTTGGTCAAACTACCGATTTCTAACCCATACCAAGCCCCGCCGGGCGCGATCGTCGTCGTGCGTGCGGGAACGCCAGGTACGGCGCACCCCGTCGCCGGTGACATCGCAGTTGCCGCAGGCAACGGCCGCTTTTATAACGGTGGCGAAATGAGTTACGGCGGTCCCCACCATTTCCCACCTGGCAACAACTATGTCCTTGGCATCTATGTTCCCAAATGAATCAGGCTAACGTCACAGCGCTTGCGTGTCATCCGACGGGGAAGGCGGGAAAACCGCGGTGTGACCACGTCGAAAAATACGGGAATGAGGGCGAGCCCAGCCTTAACCCCGCTCGATGAGCTTGCTGCTCCGTTCCCACCTTCACAATTTAACACCGAATTAACCAATTCAATGCTTTTTTGAAACCGGTTTGTCACCCGGTCGACCCATAAGCTGCTTGTGGGCTGTAACAGCCAAAGACCATTAGGCAAAACAAAGGAGTAACGAAGATGGTTGCAGGTGTCGCAGGGTCCAATGCGGTTCGGTCGGCGGTTGGCAAAGCTGCAAGAACAAGCGTTTCGCAACTGGTGTCAGGTGGTGGCGGAATGGGGCCTGCCAAAGTCGCCCTTGGTGTGGACACTGTCGCGTTGCGCGCAGCTGGGCGTTCAATTAAACCGATGGCGCCGGCGCAATTGACATTCAAGGCGAAGGGATTGCTCGACAAGCAGCAGATTCCGCACGCTGACGCGTTAAGGGTGTTGCGTTCGGCGGATCGCACCTTCAAGCGCGCGCTAAACGACGGTCAATCCCAGACCGCTGCCCTGCAAACGGCTGCCGAAAAGATCGCGCAAAAACTACCGACTGACACGCCTTCCGATGTTGTCAAAGCCATCACCAACGGCTTGCGTCCGCAATACCGCAGTCTCAAAGCCAAAGCCGACGATGCAATCCAGGCTGGCCGTGTGACGCGTCAACCAACTGCAACGCAAGGCGCCACACCCGCGATTGTTAAAACTGACACATCGGCTCCAGTCCCGCAGCCGATTAAAACATCACACGGCCACTCAACGCCAAAACCTGTCACAACGCAAACGTCTCCACAGCCCTCGCCCAACCCAGTCAAAAAACCCGTGACAACCACGCAGGCACCCATCAAGGTGACAGGCCCCGCCTCCAATACGGTATCCGCGCCGATTACGCCCAAAACAACCCTCAAAGGTGATCTGGTGGCACTGAAAGACGACCTCGTGCAAGCGATCGCTGCCAGCTACGCAGCCGGTGCCGTGACGCGCCAATTCCTGCAAGGCGATGCCCAAACCCTGAAAGGCGGAATCTCGCAACACTGGAAACGCGCTTGGCAACGTCATGACGTCAGCTATCAAAATCAATTCACCAACGCATCAAAATTGGCGGAAACGGTCGGCCGTTGGATCAACCAATCCCTGCCTCGTTAATTCCGTCCCCTTCCACGACCAGTTTGCGGCCTTGTTAATTAAGATTTAATCAATAAGGCCGTGATTTGGAACCCATTTGTAACCGACTGCGCGTACAAGGACGGTTGGGTGGGTATCAATGTGGGCAAGGGAGATTTGAGTCATGGCAACGAATGGTCTCAATGGCGTCATACCTGGTGCAACGCCCTTGGGTGGCCCTGTGGCGCAACCTATGCCGCCAATTCCTGCGCCACCGCCGCCACCGCTTCCCGACTTGCCGCCATCGCCTGCCGTGACGGGGGTGCAACAGCCCTTTCCTGCCGGAGCAGTTCGGGGTGAGGCCTCAGTTCGTCCCAGTCAATTGACCTTGGGTGGGGGAGGCGTTCGTCCGGAGCCTGATAGGGGCAAGACTTGGGGGGGGCCGGATTCGAAAGTGGAATTGAATTTCGGCCACAAGCCGGACGCGCAGGGGCGATTGTATAAGCTGGATCCTTCGGGCGTGCCTGTGTGGGGTGCGAATGGCAAGGCGATCACGCCGGATCAGTGGGCCAACATGCCACCATTCCAGCAGCAGGCGATCGCCAATCTGGTGCCGCCTGAACTGCGAGCCACATTCCTTGCAACCATGGCAAACGGTGTGGCGAGCAATGCCCGCAGCGAGCCACCCCAGGCGCCATACCGAGGGCTGCCCGGCGGTTACTTGCCCGGTATGGGATTCGGGTTTGATCCCAATATTGAGCTTTCGCCAGATGCCAAGAGTCAAATGGAACGCTTTCTCAATACGGCGACTGCTGCCTCGCGTGGAAGGCGACCGGATGGTTTTTGTTACACGCATGTGTGGCGCTATATGTCGCAAGCTGGTTTCGGGGCATTTCCTAAAATGAAGATCCCCGATTCACACGCTTCCGAGGCGCGCATGTTCGCGGAACTGGTCAATGTCGATCCAGCCCGCTACGGCCTCAAACGGCTGGCCATTGACAACCCGTATCAAGCACCGCCAGGAGCGATCGTCGTGGTGCGAGCTAAAACACCCGGTACGTCGCACGAGACGGCCGGCGACATTTCCGTCGCAACCGGCGAAGGTTGGTTCGCCAATGGCGGGCAAATGCGTTATGGGGGTGCCAAGAATTTCCCGCCTGGTAACAATTACGTGCTCGGAATTTACGTGCCCGCATAAACGCTTAAACATTCCTTTGTCAAGGACGGTCCGTTCGTGTAGCGGGCCGTTTTTTTTACTGTTAAAATGAAGCGCCATTGATGTCGAAGGAGTGGGCGCGTGCCACAAGAAGCGTTGATTTTTGAAAAAGACCGGCCCGGTCGTCTTGGGATGCGTGCGCCGCAGGCAGTGGGTGCAGCGAGTGATTGGCTTGACGCGTTGCCCGCCGATGCGGTGCGGCAAGGCGCGCTGCCGTTGCCGGCGCTCAGCGAGCCGGAGGTGATTCGACATTACACGCGTCTGTCGCGCAGGAATTTTGCCATTGACACGGGCTTTTACCCGCTTGGCTCGTGCACCATGAAGTACAATCCCAAGGTTAATGAATTGATGGCGCGTTTGCCTGGATTTGCCAACTTGCATCCGTATCAGCCGGAGGATACCGTACAGGGGGCGTTGGCCCTGATGTACGAGTTGGAACAGGCATTGGCTGAGATTACCGGTATGGCGCGTGTCACGTTGCAACCGGCGGCTGGGGCGCACGGTGAGCTTGTTGGTTGTTTGATGATCAAAGCCTATCATGAGCATCGTCGGGATCTTGAACGGTGTGAAATCATCGTCCCTGATTCGGCGCATGGGACCAATCCCGCAACCGCGGCGTGTGCCGGATTTTCGGTGGTGACCGTCCCTTCGGATGCGCGTGGGCAAGTCGACCTTGACGCACTGAAAGCGGTTTTGTCTCCGCGCACGGCTGGCATTATGCTAACCAACCCCAACACCTTGGGTCTGTTCGAGGAAAATATCCGCGAGATGGCGCGTTTGGTGCATGAAGCTGGTGGGTTGCTGTATTACGATGGGGCGAACTTCAATGCGATCATGGGGCTTGTGCGACCTGGTGATATGGGCTTTGATGTCGTGCACCTTAATTTGCACAAGACGATGACGACACCCCACGGTGGTGGTGGTCCAGGGTCGGGGCCGGTGGGCGTTTCTGCGGCACTTGTGCCTTTTTTGCCGACGCCGACCGTTGAACGCGAAGGCGATCGCTACTGCCTTCAGGAAGACCGGCCACTCAGCATCGGGCGGATCAAAGCCTATTATGGCAATTTTGGCATGTTGGTGCGTGCCTACACTTACATTCTGAGCATGGGTGCGGATGGTTTGCGACAAGCCAGCGAAGATGCGGTGCTAAACGCCAATTATTTGCGGGTAAAACTCAAGGAAGCTTTCAAGCTGCCTTATGACACTGTATGCATGCACGAATTCGTTTTGTCGGGAGAGTTGCAGAAGAAACAAGGCGCCAATACCTTGGCAATCGGAAAGCGGTTGATCGACTATGGCTATCATCCGCCAACCATTTATTTCCCGTTGGTTGTGCCTGAGGCGTTGATGATTGAGCCGACTGAGACGGAGAGCAAGCAAACCTTGGATCAGTTTGTTGCTGCGATGCTTGCCGTGGCGAAGGAAGTTGAAACGGATCCTGACCTGGTGACGTCTGCGCCGCATTTGGCGCCTGTCAAACGCGTCGATGAAGCATTGGCCGCGCGCAAGCCCAATTTCAGGTATTCCGTAGCCAGTGATGCGAGCGGCGCAGTCAGTGCGGAAGCGTTTGCCGCTCGTCCGAGCGGGTGTGCCTAAATCAATTCTTGGAGGGCTGAATGTGAAAATTTACACCCGTACTGGAGATGGTGGTCTCACCTCGTTGTATCGGGGTGGGCGAGTGCCCAAGTGTTCGCATCGACTGGAGGCCTACGGCACACTGGATGAGCTTAACTCCGTTTTGGGGCAGGCGATTGCCAACCTGAGCGGTGATGCTGACTGGCTCAAGGCGGTCGTTATTGAGCTGCGACGAATTCAAAAGGAGCTGTTCAACCTTGGCGCGCAACTGGCGACGCTTGGCGAAGAAAAACCGGCGTGGCATGTGGTGGCCGAGGACATTAGCAAACTTGAGGAGTCCATTGATGCGATGGATCAGATCTTGCCGCCGATGATGGTCTTCATTCTACCGGGGGGACACCTGGCGGGTGCAACCTTGCATGTCGCACGAACGGTTGCGAGACGGGCTGAAAGAGCGATGGTGGCCGTCAATCGAGAAGGTGCGATCGACCCCTTGCTCCTGACCTATATCAACCGTTTGTCCGATTATCTGTTCGTCGTTGCTCGTTATGTCAATCATCAATATGGGACGCCGGAGCCGCCACTCAATCAGGCGTGAGGGTACGTACAGGTAAGTCGGTATTTTTTCGCAGCCATCGCGGCTGCTTGTGCAGTGGTGAATAGCGATCGATCAGGCTTTCGGTGAGCATTAACCCGAGACAGGCGAGGCTTGGCCCGATCAAACGGTCGCTCCATCGTTCAGAATCCGCAGCAATAGCGAAACCAAGACCGATCGCCAGCCCCAAGCCGAAAGGTGTCCACTCGTACCGGGTTCGGGCTGTAGCCCGTTGTGAACCCAAGCATGCGCCGACAATCAACATGGTCCCAATACCCACGTTCGTGCCTGCTGCCACGACCGTATACTCGATATTGTCCATCGATAAGGCCAGCTTCAGCAATGCGGTGGGAATAACAATCGCTACACCCGCCAGAAGCCCCGCCCAGGCAGTCTTTTGCAGCGCCCACAAGCGATAATGCCAAGCCAGCCCCTGCCGTAACAGTTCAATGCATAACAAGCCATAGAAAGGTGCCCAGACGACACCTGTGGTCGTACCATAACCCACAAGGACGCCGCCCAGCGCGCCCTGGATGTAGCCAAGTTGCGACAGGCATGCCAAAACACGCCGCCGAAGCTTGCGGATTTTGCGCCGCTTTGTGTCGTGCTGCTGCATGCTTCCACCCTAACGGAAGCCCAGCGTTATTCAAACGCACAAGCAAATTAAAATACAGGCTCCGCGTATCACGCGCCTGGCAGCGTGCGCCTATCGGGGATACGCCACAAAAGACCGCTGTCTCGAAGTATCTGGTTATCTATCGCTCACCTGGGATCAGAGGCTGAAAGAATAGCCTTTTCGGCCAATGGTTAGCAAGCGCGTGGGATGTTTGGGATCGTTCTCAATTTTGGCACGCAAATTCTTGACGTGCGCGTGGACGGCGTCGTCTGTGCAGCCACGTGCCTTGAACGCGCCAAACACCTGTTGAGCCAATGTTTCAGCTGAATTCACTTCCCCTGCATGCGTCATCAAGAATTGGAGCAATAACACTTCCATTTTGGTGAGCTTGACTTCCCGGCCATCAACGTCGGCAATAAAGCGTTGCGGATACAAACGCAGCGAGGTCCGCTCGACGACGTCCTGCGCCGCACGCAACCGTTCCGAGCTCAGACGCAGGAAAACGCGAATACGATAAAGCAATTCAATTGGATCGAAAGGCTTGGTAATGAAATCATCCGCACCCCCTTCGAAGGCGTCATAACGACTGGCCTGTTCTTGCTTGGCAGTCACAACGAGAATCGGGGTCCGCCGGGCTGACACTTTGGTCTTCAATGCCCGAGAAACAGCGAGACCATCGATATCGGGCAGCATGAGATCCAGTAACACGAGATCGGGTGCACAGGTCTCGAATGCGTCGATGGCCGTTTTACCGGAATCGCATCGAAAGACCTGAAAACCTTCGGTTTCCAGAATATACCCCAATAGACGTTGGATCGCGGGATCATCTTCGACCAACATGATCTTGGGGGCTGACTCGCGAACGCTTTTTTGTAAATTTGTCATAGCATTTATTATACGTCTGACCCAGCGAGCGTAAAGACGGTTTCTCGATTCTGAGGAACACGCCTCGGCAACGTGATAACGAAACGCGTTCCGACGACGACAGTCGCATCCACCGAGAGCTTGCCACGATGACCCTGCTCAATGATCGCGCGACTCAGTGGCAAACCAAGCCCCAAGCCAGTTCCAGGCTGCACACCACCGGTTTCGAGCTGAAAAAATCGATCAAAAACTGCCTCGTGGTGCTCTTTCGCGATGCCTGGGCCGGTATCAGATACAATGACAACCGCGGATTCTGTTGTATGACTTAATGTGAGCCGAACCTCACCGCCGGCAGGCGTAAATTTCAGGGCATTGTTCAACAAGTTCATGACAACCTGCTTGATGCGATCACCATCCACTTCCACGACAAGCTCATCCTCACACAATTCATACGCAAAATCCACGTTGCCCCGCTCGAATACGGGACGCATCGCACGCGCGACCTGCTCGGTCAATTGTCTCAGGGATATCCGCGCCAAGTCGTAACGCAAGGTGCCGGTTTCAGCCCGCGAATAATCGAGTATATCGTTCAAAAGCCTTTCCAAAACCCGCGTCTGTTCCTGAACCGTATCAATCAGTTCCTCTTGAAAAGGGGTCAAAGGCACAGGACTGCCGTGACGCAGCAGCCAGACCGCCGAACTCACCGAGGTCAATGGCGTCTTGAACTCGTGACTCATCAAGTTAATGAACAAACTTTTTAACTGGTCAAGCCGGGTGAGCGCTGCGTTTTTCACTCGCAGCTTGCAGGCCGTATCTTCAATTAAAAAAATGACCATGCCAACGCCTACAAGTAAATTCAGGTTCGCGGATACCAAATAGCCGACCCAATTGAACGATGAACGTTCAACGATCGGATAAAGCGCAAACCAGACCCCCGAGGCGATCAGCGGAATCCCCAGATAAATTGCGCCAGAAGGGCGTGCATGATGGTTCGACCGAATCAACTGATAGCCAAGCCAACCATGCAAAAAAGCATAAATCAGAATAAAAGGCCCACAAACCACTTCAAAAGGCAAGCGGTTAGCAAGCAACACGTAACACAGTGTTAGCGACGCAACAAGCATGACCGCCAACCCACGCAGCGTCAGCGGCTCACGCTGCTGCAAAATTTGACCCGTCCGAACAAAACACCAGCAGATGGCAGTTAGCAAGGCAATTTCAACCAGTGTTAACCAGGGCAGACGCCCTATATGGTTTGCACCAAACTCGCACATCAGAAGCAACAGACCACCCGCGTACGCACGAATCCAATTCTGGAAGAATGCACTGGGATAACTCCGGCCCACAAAGACCGAAAGTACCAAAATGGTCAGGATGCCGACAATGTTGTACAGGGTTGACTGCTCGACGATGCTCACGTTTGCCTGATAAAATTTTGAATTGGACGAACGTTACCAGAATAACACAGTGTGAGCATCCGACTGTCCCGGAAGCCTATAAAAGCCAATGGACG
>JBBAPZ010000015.1:0-93759 GCA_040400605.1 Candidatus Sericytochromatia bacterium | reverse complement strand
TCCCGCAAACTTCGCCGCACCATCAACCCCCCTCATCTCGCACCACGCACGTTCAAACAACCATCGCAATCGCACGGCAAACGCTTCCGGATCTTCGGCAACGCGCCAGGTCAAGCCACTCCCAAGTGACCCCATCCAGTGGGCAATCAGTCCAGAGCGTGACGCATCAGTTGTTGCCAAAAACCTGTGCAGCAAATGCAAAAACATCCAGCAAGCACTTGCTCATATACAATACCAGCCAACTCGCCTAGGACCGTCTGACAGCCATTTTGTATATCACCTGGCCAGGATAACCGTCCATGCAATAACCCGAGCAAGTTTTTTTAAGAAAGCACGATAGTTGATTTAAGAAAACGTAAATTCGGGATGCCAATCGTGGTACAGCAGGCAATGCAAGTGGGTGTCATATCGCTTCGTGGCGTTGAGCCGGGGTGTCTTGTCAGTTGGTCTCGGGTGGCTCGATTTTCAAGGTTTTGCGTTGTTATGCCATACATTGAAAGCGTTTACTGGTAATCAGGTTTTGGCTGTTGTTGGGTTAAGACAAGTGAGTGCCTGATGGTTTTGAATTTGCGACACAAGTTTTGAACAGAAACCTGTGTTTCATTTTATGGATTGATGAGACGTGGCTGAGGATGGGGTTTTGACGGAGCAGCAGCAGGTTGTGCAGCGGGTGTTGGGGGTGGATCGCTACCGTGGGACCCGCGAGATTCACGATGCGGATTTAAGCGGGATCGCGGTGACGTTTGCACCTGCGCCCTTGACGCAGGAGTCGATGCTGCAGTTGGCGGCCAGTCCGTTGTTGGATGAGGCGACCGCGTTTAAACTGGTGCAGAGCCGTTTGGCCCCGGTGCAGGTGACGTTGGCGCGGAATCCGCATTTGTCGCGTTCGGTGATCGAGTTGCTGGCGCGCACCGGGTTGCCTGAAGCGCGGGTGGTGGTGGCGTCGCATCCTCAGATTACGCCGTCGCTGTTGTCAATTTTGGTCAAGTCGCGGGATGTGGGGGTGATGGAGGCGGTGGCGACACATCCGTTGACGCCGTCTGCTTTGCTTGAGGAGTTGCTGTTGGCTGGTGATGGGCGGGTGCGCGAGTTGGTGTTGCGTCATCCGGCATTGAGCCCAGAGAGTTTGAAGGAAGCGTTGGCGGGTGCCGAGGCGGATCGCATTGCGGTCGCCTTGAACCCGCGTTTGTCGGCGACTGAGTTGCTGCACTTGGCTCAAGGGGCATCCACAGAACTTGCTTTTTGTCTGTTGCGGCATCCGCGTCTGGATGTGGTGGCGTTTACGGCGTTGTTGTCCCGGCATGACGAAGACATCTGGCAGATGGCGGTGCGCCATCGGTTGATGGATGCGGTCACGATGGTGCATTTGTTGCGTCGCGGCGCCGGATACGCCGTGCAAGACGTCATGTTGATGGCACCCCGATTGGAAGGGGCAGTGCTGGCGGAGCTTGCGGGCTCGAGGGATGCCCGCATCCGGGGCCGTGTGGCGGCGCACCCGGACACGTGGCTGGCGACGCGGCTTTATTTGTTGGGGGACCCGGTAGAGGGGGTGCGTTTGACGGTGCTGCGTCAGCCGGTGATCGCGGATGAGGTGGTTCGGCAGGTGGTGCGCGCATCGGATGAGCGCTTGAAGCTGGCTTTGTTGGACCGTCCGGGCGCACCGGATGAGTGGTATGTCTGGGTTTTGGCTGAGGCTTCGGAGGCTTTGCAGCACCAGATTTTGCAAAGGGTGCGCGCCAGGATGCGGGTGTTGCATCATTTGGTGTTGTCGCGTTACGCGCGGATACGCCTGGAGATTGCCAATTTGCCGCGCTTGAGTCGTGAAGCGGCGCTGCATTTGGCGAGGGATCCCGTGTGGCCCGTGCGCGAGGCGATCGCCCGTCGCGGGCACCTCAGCCCCAAGCGGCATCAGGCATTGTTGGAAGACCCTGTGTCCTGGGTCCGCCTGGCTGCTGCGGGACGGTCGGCGTGGTGGCCCTGGACACGTGCGCGCCGCCAACAGGAACTGGATGCAGCCTTGGCAAGCGCTCAATAGGCCGGAGGGGAGGCTCCCATGCGTGCCATCCTGGACCTTTATCGGTTTTGGATGGGGTGGTGACGGCCGCTTAAAATCAAGTTATCATCGTGTGTACGAGTTTTTGATGATGGTGGTGGGACAAATCAGGGCGTGTGGAGGGTAGCGGGGCGTGAGTAAGAAACTGCGGATCGTGATTGCGGATGATGAGTCCATCATCCGTTTGGACCTCAAGGAGATGCTCGAGGAGTATGGGCACACGGTGATTGGTGAAGCCACGGATGGCAAGGTGGCTGTGGAAATGGCTGAACGTTTGGCCCCTGATCTCATTGTGATGGATATCAAGATGCCGAACCTGGATGGGCTTGAGGCGGTGCGCTTGATTAACGCCAGCGGCAAGCGCAGAATCCCCGTTGTGATGGTGACGGCTTATTCCCAACCCGAACTGGTCGAGCAGGCCGTGGGTCTCGGGGTTTTTGCCTATCTGGTCAAACCCATCAAGGAGGGTGACTTGATGCCCACCATTGAGGTAGCCATGAGCCGCGCCGAAGAAATGAATGTATTGAGTCAGGAAGTGGCCGACCTAAAAGACGCTCTCGAAACGCGTAAAGTGGTCGAAAAAGCCAAGGGTATCCTGATTGAGCAACACGGTCTCAGTGAAGCCGAGGCGTTCCGTCGGATTCAAAAACTGTCGATGAACAGCCGCAAACCCATTCGTGAGGTGGCCGATGCCATCATTCTTGCGCGCGAGGTCGAGCGTACCGAAACAGGTACCAAACGATAGCCGTTCTTTCAGATGGGTTCGGCCATGACCTGTGCGCCTTACCGACGCTTGCTCGCAGTTTATGTCACCGGTCGCTTGCCCGCCGCCGACGCCCAAGCCGTGGCAAGTCATATCGGTGTCTGTCCTGATTGCGCAGCCACGGTGGTTGACATGATGCCTGCTGCTGAGTGGCTTGGCGGCACCGGGGCACCAGCCACGGACACACTGCCTGTTGCCGGGTTGTTTGACGGCGCAGGCGCCTCGCCCGTTCAGCCTGAGTCCGGCAACCAGTCTGCGCTCAGGCGTTTTGACCCAGCTGACGTGTCAGTCGCTGCACAGGCAAGCGCTACCCCGGCTCTGGCCGTGCCGGGGTCTGCTGTCAGGATACCGCGGTTGCTTGTCACCGTGGTTGGTGCTTTTCTGCTTGCACTGTTTGCCTGGTACTGGTGGCCTGCTGGTGAAGAGGCTGCGACACCGGCGCTTTGGTTGTTGCAGGAACATGCGGGTGCCCAATATCGTGCGAGCGGAGCCACCTTGCTGGGCCCGATGCTCTCCACACTGGAGATGGGGGAGGCGCCTTGAGCGCTCGAAGCGGCTGGTTGGGTCTTGGCATTGTGCTTGTCGCGCTGATGTGCGCCCCGCCTGCGCAGGCACGCTGGTTGACGGCCCAGCGCCTCGTGCGGGCGCAGGCGGGGCGGGATTATCGGGCGGATATCTCGGTTGAGCGCCCCGCTGCTGGTTTGCCACCTGAGCGTTTGCGGGTGTGGCACGCCAGTGATGGGCGATCGCGCGTGGAATGGCTTGGCAAAAACGGACGGGTCAGGCACGTGTCCGTCTCAACCAGGCACATTACCTGGCGTGTCAGTGCCACCGATTCACGGGTGCGGGTGGCACAGGCAGACCCTGAACCGCCGCTTGAGCAGCGGATTACCCTGCTTGAGCGAAATTATCGCCTGGTCGTCCTGGGACAGGGCAAAGCGTTGGGACGTGCTGTCTTGCTGTGTTTGTGGCGCCCCAAGGACCCGGATAATCTGACCTGGCGCATGTCGGTGGATCTCGCCACTGCACTGCCCCTGCTCACCGAACGCTTGTTATCGGATGGTCAGGTGTTGGATCGCACCCGCTTCACAAGCCTTGCCTTACGGATCAAACCCCGCACAGATGCCTTTGACTTCAAGCTGCCGCCCGCTGGCGAAGCCCATACACCGATCGCGGAACTGCAACGCGGTGCAACCCACAACGCGCCTACCCAGTGGGCGGGTGTCACCATCATCAGCCCGTCGCGCCTTGCAAGCGGCTATCATCGCTATGCCTGGCGCCATCTCAAAGACGCCTCAGGCAACCGCTTGCTCGTTCAGCACTACCACGATGGCCTCAACGCAGTATCCGCGTTTGTGGGAACCAAACCCCTGACTCTGACGGGCCCGGCCGTCTCTGTGTCTGATGGGAACTGGCAGGGGCAGGCGTACTCGCGACTTGGAGAAACCACACTGGTGTGGCGTCACCGCGGCCTCCACTGGGCCCTGGTGGGTCATCGAACCCCGGGAGGCTTGGCTCGGATGGCGCAGCGCTTTTTGTAAATTGTTTACTGTTGCGAGGCGGTTTTGATTGCGGAGGGCAGCAGCAATTCGGCCAGATTGTAGCCGAGGGCGCGCGCCAGGCGCAGCTCCGCCAAGCGTTGATCCCCCAACGCCTGCAGGTGGTTTTGCAAGGCCTGTGTCAGGGTCGCCTGGACATCCGTGACCTCAAACACCGTGCCCATGCCCACTTCGAAGCGCTTGAGACTGAGGCGATAAGCTTCTTGTGCCGCAGTCAGACCTTCGATGGCAATTTTCAACCGTGCTTGGGCTTCCTGACGCGCCTGAATCTGGGTCCGAACATCCAAAGCCGCCCGTTGGCGTGCCTGTTCCAGTTGAATGCCTGAAGCGACAGCCGCATTTTGGGCCGACTCCACCTTGTTGCGCACCTTGAAACTGTCAAACACCGTCCAGTTGACACTCAAGCCGGCCAAAAACTGGCCGTCGTTGAGGTTACGCTGGGCATAGCGTGAGTTGAGCGTGACGTTGGGCCACGTCGCGCGGCTCTCCAGCGAGGCCCGCGCTTCTTCTGCGCGTTGCCGCGCCGCGAGTTGCTTCACGTCTGGCCGCCGGTTGACGACATCAAGGACGTTCTTGGCGACCGGAACGCTGGGGACGTTGGCATCGGGCGCCAGTTTGCGATCGCCCACCGAGGCGTTAATCGCATTGCTGAGATTGAGCCGCGCCGTATTGACCGCCGACTGCGCCTGGGTCATTACCCCCTGTGCATTGGCCAACTGCGCGCGCAACTGCAACACCTCGGAATGCGTGCCCACTCCGCTCTTCTTACGCAATTCACCAAGCTGCAAATGTTGTTGCGCCTGTTTGACACCCTCGGTCGCCACCCGCGCCAACCCCTCGGCACGTGTGACTTCAAAAAATGACATCGATGCCGTAAACATCGCATCTTGTTCCGCTTGAACCAATGCCAGTTTTGTCGCTTCAATATTCTCGTCCATTATCGCCAACGCATCCCGCGTCGCAAACGCATCAAAAATCACCTGATTGGCACTGATGGTCGTATCCATGTTCGACCCCGTGGCCGGAAAGCCGACGATCTGACTAAAGCCACCCAACCCACCGCCTGAACCCATTGCCCCGGGCAACTGCTGATAGTTGGCTTGGGTCGACACAGACAGGGTGGGAAACGCGCTGGCCACCGTGACTGCCCGCTCCGCTTGATTGACCCTCAAATTGGCACGCACCAGTTGCCCGGCAAGGCTGTTGTCACGCGCGAGCCTGACCACCTCCGCCAAGCTCAAAGGGGTTTCTGCTGCCCAAGCAGGAGAACTGCCAACAGCGCACAGCCAGGCCGACATAAAGGCGGCCCGGGTCCAAACCTGAAACGGGGTTGTTACGGGAATCACGGCGCGTCTCCTGCAGGCAAGCCGCCCGGCGTGTAGTGCAACTGCAACGAATACAACAAGGAGCGATCCTCACCGCGCCCGGACCAGCGCTCAAACTGAAGGCCCGCACCCAAACGCATGCCCTTTTGCACCTCATAACCCACCAAACCGCGAAGATCCGTCAGCAGCGAATTCGCAAAGGGCTGTCCCGGCGCATCCGCCGTGCCAAGCACCAACGGGTACAATCCCAACATGCCTTCGACGTGCCATGACCCGCCACCGGGGTGCCACGCCGAGGTCATTACACCGCCGAATGCGTGGCGGGTTTGCTCAAAATCAATGTCACTGCCTGTATAGGCCACATTGCGGTTGTTGGGAACGGTGTTCGTCCAGCGATAACCCGCGCCAAAGGACGCTTCGATGTTCTCACCCAAGGTCCACAGGCGACCGGCCCGCAGACCCAGCTGCCACGTGCTGGGACTGAAAGCGGGGTTGTCTTCCCGCGCCAGGCCCGCCACATCAACCGGCGTCTGAAAATGTGCCCCTTCCGCTTCGAGCAGCCAAGGCTTCAACCGCAACCGAAAGCCCATGCGGTAATCATTGTTCGCCACGCCGTTCAGCGTGGCGGTTCCATCACTGAGTGCCTGGTTCCGAAAACGGTACGCGAGAATCAACCCGCTGTTGAGCGGCGCCACAGCGGGTGATGACGCTGCGATCGCCTCTGTGCCGCTTGGGGCTTCGTTGAACTGCGAACCGGGAATAAAGCTTTGGAGCGCCTTTAACTTAACCACCGTCACGCCCGTCGTTGCAGGAACCACGGTGGTTGTTTCATAACCGACCGCCGACACCACCAGCTCGCGCGAAGCATCCGCTTCCAGCGCCAATTTGAAGGAGCCATCCGCGCCAGAAAACACCGATGCCAAGCCGCCTTGCTGCGTGAGCAACGCACCGGCGATCGGCTTGCCCGCCTCATCAACGACTTTGCCCGATACTGTTGAGCGTGCGGAGTCCGCAGCCGCTTGCGCCGCCTCGGGCAACCCGACCATCGTGAAGGTGGGAATGAGCATCAGGCACATGGCGTGTTGGGTCAAAGCAAAATATGTTTTCATCGGATTGCCTCAGGATGCTCAGTTTTCGACGGTGACAACAGGACCACTGGAGGTAAAGGTATACACCGCCGTGCCATCCCGGCGCGCCGCATCCACCCTCACGAAATACGAGCCGGGCCGGGTTGTTGCAGCGTTGGTCTCCCACTCGAAGGTCTTCTTGCTCGCGTCACGCGCCTTTTTGAATGGCAAGGCCGTCCACGCGCCCAGCAACGGGTTGTTTGAGACATACCAGGTCAACTGAAAATCCGACTCGTTGACGCCTCTGGCGTTCAACTGCAAGGTGACGCTCGACCCGGGATTGACCACCTGGTTGAGTGGAACGCTTTGCAGCAGCGGTTCGGTTTCCGTGACACCCAGCACCGGGTCCGTGGTCGTGAAACTGCGCAGGTTGCCGTTGTCATCCGGCATATCCACCCGGAATTGATAACTGCCGGATTCGTTGACGATCAAGGTATTGGTGTTGGTCGCGCCTGGAATCAACGTCCAGGTTGGCGCAGGTCCTGTTTGACGGCTGACGTACCAGTTGAGTGGGCGATTGTTCGGGTTGGCGACATTGAACTGCAAATTGACCAAATCGCCACGGCGGACGCTTTGCGGATTCACGGTGACAATCGGACGCCCCTCGTTGACGAACACGGCTGCTCTGGGTGTCACGAAGGTGTTGACTTCGCCGGTGACAGGGTTTGAGACCTCCGCACGAATGAAAAACGCGCCCAAGCCTGTGGGCAACCACGTGGTGGTCGCCGTATCGCCCGCAATGGTGCTGAATGGGCCACCAGGGTTGGCTCCGTAGCCCCAGGACCACTTGAGCGCATCGCCTTTCAGGCTGTTGGGTCGATTGAAGTTCAGGGTGACTGCGGTGCCGCGTTCGATGTTGCCACCACTGGGTGTGGTGCTGATGACGTTCTCACCGTCCGTGACGAGGATTAAGGCGGTGGGCGTCACGGTTGAATAAGACAGTTGCGTCTTGCGATCCACCGTATCCAGCTTGATGTGGTAATTGCCGCTTTGAGGGGGCGTAAACCGCACCTTCTTGCCCTCGCCAGGAATCGAGACCCACGGCGCCGTACCTGTGGTCGAATAAAACCAGTTGAATTGGTAGGCCTGCTCGTCGGCCGTTGTGTTGGCGGTCAACGTGGCATCCAGCCCTCGTACCAAAAACGCTGGCGCCGGTTCCGTCAGAATCGCCGGCGTCTGGAAGGTGATCGGCGACCCCGTGTTCAGCGCAACAATCTGGCTCTGACGCTCATCCATCACGAACGTGACCCGCATGCTCCCGCTGACATCCTGCGTCACCCTCGCATTGGAGGGCAGCACAAACGTGTAATACCCCCCTGCTTGCCGCGTGACAGGAATCAATGTACCACCGCCGAGCGCCACCTGTAACTCACGCGCAGCGCGAATCGCCTCCGGCAATGCTGCCGGGTTGTCAATCGTCACGCTTTGACCGAAAGGCGTCGCCGTGACGATCGCCCGCACGCCCGCAGCCGCTTCGACAGGCTGCCTGGCGGGTTGCGCGGTCAGATTCAATTGCGAATCACAACCCATCAGCACGCTTAACAGAACCAATGGTACCTTTGTGTATCTGCCCATGACCGATCACCTGTCTTCGAACGATTGAAGGTTTGCGAAACCCATTGAGCGGCAGTTCCTGAATTAAAATTTTTGAACCAAAACAATTTAACAGGTAAAATAGTCAGAGGGCAAGTTGCCTTTATGTCGAGATGAACATAGTGCGGATGGTTTTAGCTGCGCCGGGGTAGTTTGAGAAGGGGTCATTGAGAGATGTCGGTCGCAAGTGACCTGGCGCGGTATGAGGCCTTGATTGAGCGTATGGCGCGGACGCATCGTGTGAGTGTGGCGCGGGCGTGTCGGGATGCGCAGTTAACGCCGCCGCAGTTGTGTGCGTTGCATGGGATTGAGGCGTTGGGGCGGCCGAAGATGTCGCCGTTGGCGGAAGCCTTGGGGTTGTCGATGGGGGCGGTGTCGACTTTGGTCGATCGCCTGGTTGCGCGTGGGTTGGTGTCGCGGATGGCGGATGAGAGCGATCGCCGGGCCGTTCATGTGCAACTAAGCCCTTTGGGTCATTCAACCTTGCAACAGGCTGTTGCGGCCAAGCGGCAGGTGATGGTGCAGGTGTTGGAAACCTTGAACGAAAACGAACGCGACAGCATTTTGGCGGCGTTGGATCGGTTGGCGCTGGCGTGGGAAACCTTGGATGCGGAAGAACCCCATGTGGCGGGTGCTTGCGGCGTCGAGTGAACTTTGGCATCTCAAACGGGCCTGTCGTTTTTGTTGACGGTGGGCCCGGGGCTGAGCGGTATTCAGGGTTTCTGCACGATGGTTTGGCTGGGCCGGGCAAGGGATTGGGCGGGGCGCACGCGCGCGACCCATGCCGTGCCGATGACCAGAAAGATCAATTGGCTGGCTAGCGCGAGTTGGTAGGCGATCGCCCCGAGGTGGCTGAACTGGTTGACGACGATGCCCCAAAGCAGCGGACCGCCGATCGCAGCCACGTCGTTGCAAACAACAAACACACCGAACAGTTCGCCCACGCGCTGCGGCGGCGCCAACTGCACGAGCAGGGTGCGCGCGGAGACGATGATGCCGCCAAATGCAAAGCCGATCAAAGGCGAGAGCACCTTGGTGACAATGCTCTTGTCGGTGACGACGACCAAAGCGCCGAAGCCGACGGTGAGTGTGACCAGGACTGCGACGAGGGTTTTGTGGGCGCTCCAGCGGTCGGTGAGCGTGCCCCAGCAGATGGCGCCAGCCAAAGATGACAACACCACGCCCAGTAAGAAGCGTTGGAGGCTGCCGTCAGTTTCGGAAAATCCAACGACCTGCACCAGATAGACACCCATAAAGTCGCGGATGGTGTTAACGGTGTCCAGGAAGAAGAGGCAGCCAATCATGAACACGGCCGCCTGTTTGAGTTGGGGGTCATGCCACAGGTCGTTGATGGTGCTTTTGAGTGAGGGCAGGGGCACGGGTGCGTGCTCATCGTGGTGCGGCAAGCGTTTCAGCATCAGAAGGAGCGGGAGGCTCATGACCAGTGCGAGAGCTGCTGTCGGCGCAAAGACGGCGTGGGCACCGCCTTTGGACCACGGCAGGGTGTGACCGAAGACTTGGCCGGTCGCAAAGGCCATGCCGATGATGACGGCGCTGAGTGAGCCGAGATAGCCGATGGTGCGTCCGATGCCTGAGATGCGCCCAAGCTGTTCCGGGGGCCCCAGTAGTGGCAACAGGGCGTTGATGGCGACGGTGCTGAGTTGGTAGCCGACGTTGGCCAGCGCAAAGAGCAAGAAGGCGACCCAGAGGTTTTGGGTCAATGCGAGGGAGGTCGCACAACCGATAATCACGGCCAACGTGGCCCACAACAAGGCCGGCCGCCTGCGCGGGTTGTCCGCCAGTGCGCCGTAAGTTGGTGAGACGGCGATCACCAACACCATCGAGGCAGCTTTGACCAAGGCGTATGTGAGATCATTTGAGCCCAGATCTTTGATGACCCACAATGCGAAGTAGGTCGTAAAGATGTTCATGGCAATGGCGGTGCCAGCAAAATCTGACAGTCCCCAAGCACCAACCAGACGCCAGTCAGTTTTCATTCCAATTCCTCTGTAGCGGTTGTTTGACAGTTTGGCTGGCGAAGCCCGAAAACCAGCCTATCGAATTATCGCTTAAATCGACACCATGCCACTATGATAGCCGGTCGATTTGCCGGATGCGTGGGCCGTCGGTCAGCAGGCCCGAGTTGTTGCCGACGGGGCCACGCCGTAGATGGCCTTGAAGAAGGTCTGATCGTGCGGACCGTCGCGAGGGCCCGGGTTGCTTTGACCCGCGATCGCTCGGATGGCGCCTTGGGCATCAGGCACCCTTTTGTTATTGGTTGGGGGCGGCGTTGTGGCGTGGTGTAACCCGTGTCACTAACAACTGTGGGTGGCAACCGTTAGGATGGGGACCAGGTTTTTCGAGGTTGAGCAACAGGTTTTTTAACGCGGGCGATTGAATGAAAAAGGTGTACCGACAGGCCGGTGAAGGGCTGCGTCGTTTTGTGAATCGGGAGTATTGCCATCCGGAGTGGCAGGGTTTGACGGTGCGGGCGCACCAGTTGAGCTTGCAGGATCAAATCGATCGCCTGTTGGCGGTATCGGTGCTGGACCGTCAGCAGATCCAGATTTTGCCGCACCAGGTGAACGCGGTGATGACGGTGATCAACAAGATGCGCACGCGGGCCATTTTGGCGGATGAGGTGGGCTTGGGCAAGACGATCGAAGCAGGGCTCATCATCAAGGAGTATCTGGCGCGGGGCCTCGTCAAGCGTGTCTTGATCCTCACACCGGCGCCATTGACAACGCAGTGGCGCGGCGAGTTGCTGCACAAGTTTGGCGAGGTGTTCGTGGTGGCGGATAAAGAGGATGATCCGCTGTACCAGGGCTTGGACCGGCACCCGCAGCTGATCGTCAGCCTCGATACGGCAAAGTCGGCCACCAACGCGCCGGCGTTGCTTAAACAGGTGTGGGATTTGATCGTGGTGGATGAGGCGCATCGGTTGAAAAATGCCGCCACACAGGCGTACCAGTTCGTGTCGCAGTTGTCTGGCCGCTTTTGCTTGATGCTGACCGCGACACCTGTGCAGAACAGTTTGTTTGAGCTTTACAACCTGGCCAGTTTGTTGCAAGAGGGCGTTTTGGGTACACCGGAGCATTTCAAGGCGACCTATGTCGCGGACAAGAACGGTCGGGTCCTGAAAAACAGCGAGCACCTGTCGCGCGTGCTGTCAAAGATTATGGTCCGGAATCGCCGGGTGGATGTGGGCATTCGTTTTGCGAACCGGCGGGTTGAAACGGTGTTGCTCGATGGCACGGCGGCGGAGCTTGCCTTGCACGAAGCCGTGTTGGATCACGTACGCGGCGCGCCGACCGTACCCGGTGCGGCAGCGAGTCGTGGCAGCCGGACGCTCACGTTCATTCGCCTCTCGCGGATGATGGCAAGCAGTCCGCAGGCGTTGAAGAGCAGTGTTGAAAACCTGCTGGCGCAGTGTCAGTGCGAGCTTGAGGCGGCGTCGTTGCAGCGTGTGCGCCGTGCTGCGGAGGGGGTGGTGACGAATTCCAAGACATTGGCTTTGTTACAATCGCTCAAGCAGGTGATCCGGCCAGGCCCTGATGGCGATGGTCGCGCGATCGTTTTTACCAGCTTCCACGAGACCCAACGGTATCTGAAAGCGCAGCTTGAGCAAGTGGGCTATCGGGTCATCGTGTTTTCCGGAGCGATGTCGCAAAAAGCCAAGGATGAAGCGGTGGAGGCATTTAAAGCCCGTGATGGAGAAGTGTTTTTGTGTACCGACGCGGGCAGTGAGGGCATTAACCTGCAATTTTGCCATGTGTTGATCAACTACGACCTGCCCTGGAACCCGATGCGGGTGGAGCAACGGATCGGTCGCGTGCACCGCATCGGCCAACAACGGGATGTGGTGATCCTGAACATGGCCATCAAAGACACGGTGGAAGAGTACATTTTGCATTTGTTGGAGCAGAAAATAGAACTCTTCACCAACGCGGTCGGTGAAACGGACCTGATCCTGAGCAATTTGCGCGGGGTGGACGGATTTGAGAAGGCGGTGATCGATCTGATTGCGGCGACGCGTGAACCCAAAGCCTTGCGTTATCAGTTCGAAGCGTTCGGCGAGTCGTTGGCATTGGCCAAGCAAGCCGCGGATCAGATCAAGGCTTTCGATGCCAAAACCTTGGCTTTGCTCGATCTATCCGCTTTAGAGACCGCCGTCTAAACCACGCGTTACCCCATGAGGAGTGCCCATTTGTCCAGACTGTCATGTGTTGAATCAAATGGGAGACCGATCCAACGGGCGCCCGTCAGGCCACTGTTTCGGCAATCAGGGCCGACCGTGGCACCGGATGCTTCAGGCGCTGGTTGGATTGGTCTGTCAGTCCCACACGCTTCGTTTCAAGGTGGATCATGCTGGAGGTGCTTGTGAACGACCAATCGATACGCCGCTTCGCCCTCAAATACTACCGTCAGAGCGGGGCGATGGTTCGCAGTCTGGATGATCACGGCGACACCTTCGAGGTCAAACCCCCAGACGGCACGCCATTGACTGTCAACTTCGGTTGTGACAACCAGGAGCCGCACCATGCCTTGACCGCTACATCGCCGCAATGGCGCAGCATCATCGACGACCTTACCGGTGATGTTACCGTGTCTTACCGCTACTTGACAGCCGGGCCGATCGCCCATCACGTGCAAACCCTGTCCGCCCTGATGCCCACGGACTGGACGCTCCTCGATGCCAAGCTCAATCGCGTCGAAAGTCGCCAGGCACTGGGCTACTCGCACCGCGTTACCTTTGACTCGCCCGCGCTCAACGCCCGACGCGAAATGATGCAACACCATCTGTGGGATGTGAGACTCGCCAAGCGCTTTGTGGCACTGGAACCGATTTTTTACCAAACCCCCTACATCATGCTCAAACCCGAGCAACAAATCGCCGAGGCGGTTGTGCAACATTTCTTGACACGCTCGCTGGATTTGGTTGATCAAGCCACAGACGCACGGGGACTCGAAATCGAGGCCGAACTGCAGGATCTGGCGCAAGAGGCCAATCACCGCATTACGGAATACTTTGCCCAGCAGCGTCGCACCCTGACAACGCGCCTCGAGGTGTTGCAGGACAAGCTGGCGGGCCTTGCGCTGGCTTTGGAACAAACCGGCCACCCGCACCATCGCGCCCGTCTGCTTGAAGAACATCAGCAGCTCGGTGCGCATCTGGAAGGTTTTCAGGCGCAGACCACTGAAAAGATGCTTAAAATTGACGAGGCATTGGCTGAGAAACTCGAACAGGAACGGGCGCGTCACGAACTGACCGCCGTGACCGATCTCGCCGCGATTTGTCATGTGGCTTATGATCGCCTTTGGTACGACGCAACGGTGCAGGCACCCGACGGGACCCACCACCAATGGGAACTGAGTTTTTGCCCCGTTGCGCGTGAGCTCACACTTCCCCCGTGCGCACGCTGCCAGGCGCCCTTGAAAAACCCGGTCCCACTCGCGGGGGGACGTTTTGCCTGCTCAGACTGCGTGAGCGGCTGCAAAACCTGTGGTGCCGCTTCCGTAGCCAGTGCAGCTGCGACGTCAGTGTGCCATACCTGTCGTCAAGAAACCTGTGAGGCGTGTGCGATCGCCTGTGGGCAATGTCAACAAGCAGCATGCCAAAACCACGTGCAACTGTGTGGGGGCTGCCAACAGCCCGTGTGTGCGACCTGTCAAGCGACCTGTCAAACGTGTGGTGTGGCACTCTGTTTTGCACACGCCAAACTTGACCACGAGACGGGTCAACTGGCTTGTCCGAGGCACGTGACACACGCCGTGAAGCGTGGCAGCGATGTTGGGGGTCAACAGGCGTTGGCCGATACCCCAACAGCAATCGCTGTGTCATCTGCGGTGCCTGCCGCGTTTCAGGCGGCACCGAGTGGGGCGCAATCCGGCGCTGCCGCAGGCGGTACAGCGCCTGTGACGCAAGAGGCATCACCCGTTGTCAAGCCAGGCTCGTCGGTCACTTGTTGCGCATGCCATACCGTGATGCCCGCAGGGGACAGCACGGGTTGCGTCAATTGTGGTCTTCACGCCTGTTCGGCTTGCGCGGGCAAGGCACCTGTGCCTTGTCCCGCGTGTGATGGTCTTAGACCGATTACCGCGCGCGATGGGCGCTTGGGCTTCGTGTTTGAGCGTTTCCCGCACCTCGCCAAACGTAAACGACATTGGCAAATCGCCCAGTTGGGTCACATTGTGCTGTGCCAATGGTCCCATGCGGGCCGCTGGGGCCAAGTGCTTTACCATGCGCCGGATGGTGTGCCGGTGTTGCTCAACAACTTCGAGTGCGGCGTGTTGGAAACGTTGCTGCAAGCCATCGTTGGCTTTTGGCGTGATTGATCCGCGCGGGGGTGAATCAATTTTTGACTGACTGCGAGCGAGTCAAAGCAGTCGACGAATGGCTCACCCTCCCCTGATCGCCTTGTCCACCGCTTGCTGCGCGGTCTCGACATTGTTCAGGGGGCTGGGCTGTCGAGTTGGGGATTGATGGCTGTGTGGCCCACGAAGGTTGAGCGAATGTCTTCTTGCAGCGTGCGTTGGGACAGGTAGAGTTCGCGTGTGGTTGAGATCGTGGCGATCGCCATGGCGACAAATCCCAAAGCGAAACTCACGATGGGCACCGCCACAAAGCGCGGCAAAGGCAACAGCTCCTGCAACAGCAGCTGTAGTATCGTCAAAATAAAACAGAAAAAACCGAGGTAGACAATCAGGATCGTGCGCCGGATGGATTCGGCACGCCGCGCCATGAACGTCACTTGCCAGTGGATGCTCGCGATGCGTGCCCGGCTTCGCTCATCGTCACGCGCCATTAACTCCCGCGCCTCACGGTTCAATTCCCGGGTGCGACCGGTGATGTACAAAAATCGCCCCTGCAGCCCCGTGTTGTAGAAGATGACGGAGGTCAGTGCAATTCCGGGCGCCAGCGCCTGGGCGATGAGAGCGGGTAATTCTAAAGTTGGCATAGGCATCATCATACACGGGATCTTGCGGATGTCGCCTGTTTCGCCTGGAATGCGGTATAGTGGGCCTGGGTGTCCCGGTAGGTGGTCGCCTGGTTTGACGTGGCACTAAGGAGCGAGCAATGAGTCTCATCAAGGTTGTTTTCGATGGCGCACCGGGCACAGGGAAGTCCAAAACATTGGAAGCGATTCGGCAGTTTTTTGCGATGAGCAATAACCTGCGACAGATGTTCAATCTGCCGGTCTTCAAGGTGGGTTTTGTCAAAGAGGCTGCGTGGGATCTGTTTGAGGCGCATCCGGACATCAATCGGGGTGCGCTGAGTACCCAGCGCACGATCCTGAACATGATGACCGAGCGGGAAAAGGCCAATGATGACAATGACATCGTGTTTATTGATCGCGGGGCCTATTCGATCAACGTTTACGAAAAGATTTTCGGCATGGAAGATATGGCCCCCTTGCAATCCCGGATTGATGAAATCACGCGCGGTTATGATCTGGTGTATCTCTTCCACCCGAACAACGTGATCCTGCGCAATGATGGGGTGCGCATCGAGGACACCGAGACTCGCATGCGTTTGCATGACGCTTTCTTGCAGCACCTTGAGGAAATCAACCTGACCCATCGCGTGCTGTTTGCTGAAAACACGGAACGTGCCGGTGTGGTAATCGGCGATATTCTCAGCTTGCTGCAACGAAAAGGCGTTCCCATGCTCGTGTGATGGCGAGAACCTGCGCAAAATGGGGCCAAAGGCGATGCGTCACGGGTGTGAGACGGAGCGCCAGATTGGTCATCGGGGTGATTGATGCAATTTTTTGACGCCATCGCGCTTGCAGCGGTGGTTGCTGAGCTTGGGAAACTGGGCGTGTGCCGCATCGACAAGGTGGGGCAATCCGCCTCGCACACGTTGTACCTCAAGGTCCGTGCGGGGCGAGAGGCGTTGGTGTTGGTACTGGATTTTCAGGATCGCTGGGCCAGGATGCATTTGAGTGCGCGGCCGGTTGCGAACATGAAGGTCCCGACCGCCTTTACGATGCTATGCCGCAAGCACCTCGAGGGCAGCCGCTTGTTGCGGGTGGAGCAGCCAGGACTGGATCGCGTGGCGCGTTTGGTCATCGCCGGGCGTGACGAACTGGGCGATCCCTATGAGCGGCACCTGATGGTGGAATTTATCGGAAGCTACGCCAACGCCTGCCTGGTGGAAGGGCAGACAGGCGTGATCATGGGCTGTTTACGGCCCGTTAGTGACTTGATGTGTCAGGTGCGGCAGTTGTTGCCGGGTTTGCCTTATCAGGGACCACCGACGCTTGGTTCCAAGACGCCGTTTACGGACATCCAGGTGGCGGATGTGGCCGCGGTTTTGCAGCGTGAGGGCAGGCTACTGGATTGTTTGTGTGATCGCATCGGTGGGATTGGCAAATTGGGCTTGACGCAAATCTTGACGGCCGCCCATTTCGATCCCACATCGGATGTAAGCGAATGTGACCGCCCGGAGGGTTTGTGGCAGGCGCTTGAAACGGCGCGTGATCAGGTGCTTGCCGGCAATTTTTCGCCGAGTCTGACCCCCAGGGAGGCTTGGGCTTATTCGATGTGGCCTGTGGCGGGTGTGTCTGTGTCGTCGTCGGCCAGTGCTGTGCTTGCGGCTTACTATGAACCGTTGATGGAGACGGCGCAGATGCAGGCGTTGCGAATGGGTTTGCAGCAACGGGTGGCGCAGCGGATGCGCAAAGCGCGTGCGCGGCTTGGGCAGTATGAGGCGAAGCGGGCGGAGGTTTTGGGTGCGGAGGTGCATCGTATCAGTGGGGAGTTGATTTACGCCAATCTGTCCGCCTGGCGCCCTGGCCTGACGGCCATGACAGTAACCAACCATTACGAAGTGGATGCGCCGCCGCTCACGTTGGTTTTGGATCCGCGTCTGAGTGCCTCAGACAACGCCCAGCGCTATTTCAGGCGTTATCAGAAGCTGCGTCAGGCAGGTCATGTGTTGGCGGGTTTGCTGACGGATGCCACGGATGAATGCGCGTATCTTGAGCAGTTGCAACTGACTGTGGAGCAGGCGACGGCTGTGGCGGAACTGCGTGAGATCGAGGAGGAGTTGTTGGGGGTCTCACCGATTGTTTCCGGTAAGGGAGCCGGCCGCAAAGCGGTTGAATCGGTACCGCTCAGGGTCTTCAGTTCGGAAGGCATCCCGATATGGGTGGGACGAAACAATCGTCAAAATGACCACTTGACGTTTCGCTTGGCGCGCGCGCAGGATTGGTGGTTGCACGCGCAGAATCTGCCCGGTGCCCATGTGATTGTGGATACCCAGGGACAGGGTTTGTCGGAGGCTACTCTGCATGAGGCCGCTTTGCTGGCTGCCTGGTTTTCGAAGGGGCGCGAGGCATCGGGGGTGTCGGTTGTTTACACGCAACGTCGGCACGTGCGCAAGATGCGGCAGGGGCGTCCGGGAATGGTGCATTATGTCGAGGAACGCTGTATTTTTGTGAAGCCAGATGCGGAGGCGGTCGCGGCGATACTGGCTCGGGCGTCGGCAGTGAGTGGGGGGGATGCCTCACCGCCTTCGTGAGGGGCGACAAACGGTGAGGGGCGGGCGTGCACCATGCTGTGCGCGCAAGGCGTGCCGGGTCGGACAAGCGTGGAATAGGTGACAAACCGAGAGAGGGAATGACGGATGCGCGTCTTGGTGACGGGTGCAGCGGGGATGCTGGGGCAGGATTTGATTCCGGCGTTGCAGGAGGCGGGCCATGAGGCGATCGCCTGTGGGCGGGCGCAATTGGATGTCACCGATTGGCAGCAGGTGCGGGAGGTGATTGCGCATTGGCGTCCGGATGCGATCATCCAGGCAGCCGCTGTGACTGACGTGGACGGTGCCGAACGAAATCCGCTCGACGCCTTTAAAGTAAACGTGCAAGGCACGCGCCATATCGCGTTGGCTTGCCAGGAATTTAACGTTCCCCTTGTGTATATCAGTTCGGATTACGTCTTTGATGGCAAGGGCCAAACGCCGTATCTGGAATGGGCGCCCACACAGCCACTGGGTGTCTATGGTCAAAGCAAATTGGGGGGTGAGCAGGCGGTGCGTGAGTTGCTGACGCGATTTTACATTGTACGGACGTCGTGGTTGTATGGGGCAGGCGGCAAGAATTTTGTCGAGACGATGCGGCGCTTGGGCAGAACTGAGGTGCGCGTGCGGGTGGTGGCGGATCAGCTCGGTCAACCAACCTGGACCGTTCCTTTGTCACGCGCCATTGTGGCCTTGATCGCAACGGGCTGTTACGGCACCCATCATTTGAGCGGGCAAGGCGTCACCAGTTGGCACGGCTTCGCCACGCGCATTATGGCACTGGATGGTCACGCCACGTGTGTTGATGCGATTTCAAGCACCGAACTGGATCGGCCGGCACCACGCCCTGCCTGGTCCGTCATGGCCAATGTCAATGCCTTGCTCTCCGGTGTCGCACCACTGCCCCCTTGGGAGGAAAGCCTGGCTGAGTATTTGGCGTCAACCCCGGCTTGTGTCGGCTGACCTGATTGCGTCAGGGCTGCTCGTCCCCCGGAGGCGGCAACGAGCGCAGTTTGCTCTTCTTTTTGCCTTCGAGCGCTTGCATGTAGGTGGTCTTGTCGCGCAGGGCGTTGGCCAGTTCTTCTTGCAGCTGCTGATAATCTTTTTGCATGGTGTCGAGCGCTTTTTGGAGGTCGCTGAGGCGATCGCCCTTCGCGGTATCCCGCTCTTTCTCCAATTTGGTCAGCTTGCGCCGGGTCGAACCCAACTCGCGGTTGCTCGCTTCCAATCGAATCTCCATTTCCTTGCGGAAACTCCGCTCGTCCCCAAATTCCTTGTGCAGCCTCGCAACTTCACGTTCGGAATTGGCCAATAACAATGTCATCTCCTCAACGCGTTCATCTGTTGAAACCTGCGATTCACGGGTCTGCCGAATACTGGCTTCCAGCGTGCGGATGTGATCTGACGCTTTTTGTTTGTAAGCATCAAACTGGGTCTGGATGGCTCTGCCCTCCGTGAGCCGCAATTGCACGTTTTCTTCGGCCGCAGTCAATTTTTGCTTGAATTCGAGCAAATTCTTTTGAAGGATCTGCTTTTCGCTTGTGAGCACCTGCTCCCGTTCGACGGATTTCAGCGCCTGCTCCAAACGCTGCTTCAACTCTCCGATTGCCTGGTTCTGCGATGCGAGCACACGTTTCTGTTCGAGGACCTCTTGCTGCTGTTTAAAAGCCCCTTGGCGCGTGGTGTCCACTTCCTGACGCCAGGCCGAACGTTCTTGGGCCATATCATTGATGCGCGACAACGCGTATTGCAGTTGACCCTGCAAGTCCCGGCTCACGGATTCGTGAAGGCGTTGCTGGTGGTCAATATAGGTGCGGAGTTTGCGGTTTTCCTCCCGGAGATCACCGAAGCGCTCCGATACGCTGCGCAAAACCTGTCGTAACTGGGCCATCAGGGCTTTTGCGAGATTGGCGCGATCCGTCTGCACAGCAGTCGCAATTTGCTGCCACTGCCGGATTTGAATGTTTCGCGCCTGAAGTGCCTGGTTCAACGCCTTGATATGAACCAACAGCTTCTTGATTTGTTGGTCGTATACGTTGGCCATTCGAAACCTTATACCGCCCGGAATGTTGCGCGCCACAAAGCGCTTGCTTGTTTACAATCCAGTGACCAAGCTCACTGACATATCCCACTCACACCATCTCATTGTATCACACCACCCTCCACGTGACACCCGCTTGCTGCGTGCGCGCGCCAAACCTGTCATACTGGGCGTGTTTCCCGGGATGAGCGGATGTGACATGATGCTCTCGATTGTTGAGATCTTATCCAAACTGGAAGCGCAACTGGGCCCGGATTTGGCGCAGCTGCAGTTGGCTGCGAGTCTGGAGGCCTTGCAGTTGCCGGTCAAGTTTCAGTACACGCCGGAAGAGGTGATGGCGATCGCCGCCCGGATCATCGAAAATGAACGTGCCGCCTTGCGCGAATCCGGCATCCCCGAAGTGCAAGCACTCGAAGAAGTCATCGCACCAGTGCTCGAAAGCTTCAAAGACAACTGAACCGGTGCGCGACACACTACCCGTGTGAATGCGGCAACAAGCGCGACAAGACTTCAAAAATCACCACGCCCGCCAGCACCAACGGCACCCCGTTGCGCTCTTGCAACGCTACTGGCAACAACTGCCCCAACACCACATACAACAAGATGCCCGCCGCGAAGGGCAAGGCCATCGCCATATCCCCCAATGCCACACCCATCGCGCCAGGCACCAATAAACCCAACACGAAGCAAACGGACACCGCAACCGCCGCCCGTCGCGCCCAAACTGCCGAATGACCCGACGCCAGCACCAGTGCCGATGCGAGCACGCCCTCCGGCAACATGTGAAACACCAGTCCCACTGCAACCATCACACCCACTTCGGCACTGACGCCGAAACTGGCCGCCATCGCAACCCCGTCAAAAAAAGTGCAAACCAATAAACACCCCAACGCCGAGCACGCCGCACCATGGCTCAACACCGCCTTGCTCGCCCCGTGGGCATGTGCATCGTCGTGACCGCCTTCGTGGTCATGGCACCCGCCGGGCACGGGTGGACGATCCAAAAAACTCAAGCGCGGTGCGACATAACGCTCAAACAGCAACACCGCCATCACACCCGCAAAAATCCACGACAGCGCGTGGGTACCACCGTGCGCCAACGACTCCGGCAACATTTCCCGAAACAAGGCAGCCAACAACAAGCCACCACCCAACGCCATCATCTGCGCCAAGCGTGCCTGCGTCAGCCAGGCGCGCGGTCGCGAAGCCACCCACAACCCCCCGGCCATCGTGGTCGACGCTGTCACCACCCCGTACACCAGACTCTGATCCATCGCCACGACGGCTCCTTAAATTTTTATTTCAATGCTTAAGATTGCCAGTTTATTGTAATCTTAAAAGGGTGTAATGACAAGGAAGTCAACGCTGAGACACCCTTTAAGACGATGTTTTAGACCGGTTTTGCGATTTCCGCTACGCTTGACTTTTTAGCGTTCAATATGCAATTTTGTTGCAATAAAGGATGCAGTGGATCAATGGGCATGCCGGTTCGTTTGGTTGGTGAGCGTTTTTAATCACCGTCAGGCGATCGTTGGACTGGCCGGTATTGACGGGTTGAACGGTTGACATTTGATTGCACGGAAAGGTTGTCGATGATGGGTATGTGTCGTGGGTTGGTGTTGATGGCTGTTTTGGGGTGCGCGGCTTGTACGGGTGCGCCTGTTGCTGGCGGTTCGGTGGGCTTGGCTTCTGCGGTGCCGAGTCTTGCGCCTGGTTCCGCGGCGCCGGTGGTCGGGCCTTCTGCTGCGGCCAGTGCGGCACCGGTTGCGAGCCCGAAGGCTGAGGCGCATGATCTGTCCAAGGTGTTGGAGGAGTCGTGTTTGCATCTGGTGAAGGGGCCGTCTGAGGCAGTGGCTGCGGATACGGGTAAATTGCTGGAACTTGGGCATAAGCGCTTTGATGTGAGCTTGGCCAAAAAGGATGCGTCGTATGCGGGTAATGTCAGTGTGGCGGTCGGCGAGGCCGGTGAGGCGGTGTTGGTTGCGAGTGGTGATTTTCCGATCTCGGTGCGTCAGGGTACCAAGGTTGTGGAACTGAAGCGGTTGACACAGGCTTTGACGGGTTGTGCCGCGGGGGCTGTCGCGTACGAATTGGATTGGGAAGTGGGACCGGTGCAGATTGCAATCGGTCCGACCCAGTCGGCGCAGGTGTCGTTGACGATTGAAGCAGCGGAGGAACATGAGGACGGAGATGATAGCCGCGACTAAACCCGTGTGGCACGCCGACTTGTTGGGCGTTGACGATCTGGTCGTGGGTTATCGGGGGGCGGCTTTGTTGCCGCCCATTTCGATGGTGGTTCGTCCGGGTGAGCGTTGGGTGATCGTGGGGCGTAACGGTTCCGGGAAGTCAACATTTTTGAAGACGATTTTGGGTCTTTTGGCGCCCGTTGCCGGGCGGGTGCTGAAGGACCCGGCCTTGCGCGTGGCTTATTTGCCGCAACGTCACGGGCTTGACTCGGTGGTGCCTTTTCGGGCGATTGATCTCGTCACGGAGGGGCTTGATCGGGGTTGGTCTTTTTTGATGCCTCGCAGAGCGGGCTACCGGGCACGGGTACGTGCGGCTTTGGCCAGGACAGGCGTGGATGCCTTTGCATGGGCGCGGTTTGATGACCTCTCAGAGGGGCAAAAGCAGCGCGTCTTGTTGGCGCGGGCGTTAGTTGGCGAACCGTCGGTCATTTTTTTGGATGAGCCGACGAGTGCGATGGATTTGGTTGCGCAACAGACTACGCTGGATATTTTGGATGACTTGCGTCTGATGCAACAAACGGCGGTGGTGATGGTGACTCATCATTTGAGCAGTGCGCTGTCCAATGCGGACAAGGCATTGTTTTTGGATGCCGAGCATGGGGTGGTCGCGTGTGGAACGGTGCAGCAGATTTTGGCTGATCCCACGTTTGAGTACCATTTTGGCGGGCTGGTGGATCACCACCCCTCCCAATGTGAAACCGGGCCACTGCGCGTAGGGAGCCACGCTGATGAACCTTGAAACGACGGCGTCCTGGGATCTTTTTTGGTCGAGTTGGGCACTTTTTAGAGATCCTTTGTTGGTGGCTGCGATCGCTGGGACCGTTCTTGGTTATCTGGGTGTTTTTATTGTGCTGCGTCGCATGGTGTTTGTGGCGGCCGCTTTGTCCCAAAGTGCCGGGTGTGGGGTGGCTTTCGCCTTTTTTGCGCAGATCCACTGGCGCGTCAGTGCGACTGTCGCGGAACCCAGGGTATGGTCGCTGCTTTTGACCCTGCTTGTCGCGCACGCTTTGCGTGGTTCGTTCCATCGCCTCATCACCCGCGAGGGCTTGCTGGCCGTCATTTACGTCATGGGCGCAGCAGGGGCCTTGATGCTGGGCACACGCATCAGCCAGGAGGCCCATGATATCCAATCGATTCTGTTTGGCACGGGTGTGATGGTGAGCCCCGCCGATTTGCGTTGGGTGGCGCTCACGGGGCTTGTCATCGGCACTTGGCAATTGTGGTGGCGACGTGGGTTCTTGTTCGCCAGTTTTGATCCCCAAGGTGCTCGAGTCCGCGGTCTTCCCGTCGCCATGCTGGACATTACCTTGCTGATGACCGTTGCCGTTTTCGTATCGGTAGCCACCCATGCTCTGGGTGCCTTGCCAGTGTTCGCCTTGTCCGTCGCACCCGCCCTCGCCGCGGTGGTGGTCTCAAACAGTCCCTTGATAACAAGTGTCCTGGCTGCCACCTTCGGCATGATCGCGGCCGTCGGGGGCTACTTGTGGGCGTTTTGGGGCGCGTTTCCGGTCGGTGCCTCACAAACCTGCCTGGCAGGACTGACCGTCTTGGCGGCGCTCGTCTGGCGCACCGGTTGTCGATGGATTCGTCAAGTTTTGCGATCGGAGCAGGACCCCGCGTTAAAATATTCCGCCTGAAAGTGTTTTGCGCGGATGCTACAAATGCGCGAGACTGGGCATAATGGGTGTGACCTTGCACAACTGATGGCGGAAATATGGAAGCTTGTTATTATCACGCTGAAAATCAAAGTGAAACGGTTTGCCCAGATTGCATGATGGCGATTTGCGCCCAGTGTCTGGAAGATGGCAACGGGGATCGGTGCGGCGCTTGTCGCTTTTACCTCGAAGACAGCGGGGGCCGTGTTCTGTCTCAGCAGGCATCGGGTGATGGCCTTGGTTATGACGCGTTGTCGCTGACAGGGTATACGGATGCGCCAGAGCAGCCGTCGCGTCAGGTTTCCAGTGCTGTGCCGGCCAAGTTCAAGGGCAAGACCAACGGCAAGCCTGTTCGTGTGTGGCCTATGATCAAGCGCGGTTTGAAGGTTTTGACGGTACTGGCTTTGCTCGGCGGAACCGCCTGGGGCGGGATGCAGGGTTACAAGTGGTACCAGAAATACGAAGCCGACAAAAAGAAGAAAAACAAACCGGTACCCATCGCACTGTCCATCAAGCAACCGGCCAATCGCGCACTTGTGTCCCATACCTACAAAATGGTGTTCGATGTGGTTTCCCCAAAACACATCAAGAGTTTGGACGTGAACATTGATGGAAAATATTGGGGGCGGATGCGTCAAGCGCCGTTTACGCTGGAGTGGCAGACATCGTTGTTCACCAATGGTGAACACATCATTCAAGCCACGGCAATCTATGCAGATGGACGCAAGGTGACACAGAAGCGTACCGTACGGGTGCGGAATGTGTATTGAACCGCGTCGTTTTTCGGATGACGCTTCATTTTACCTGATTTCAGGACGGACACGTTGTCGTGGCTGAGTGTCATTATCATCCCGAAAAAAAAGGCACTGGCAAGTGCCCTGAGTGCAAGCATTTCATTTGCGATCGCTGTCGCATCAATGGGACGGAGTTGCGTTGTGCGACTTGCCAGAGTGCCTTCAAAAAAGGAAATTCAGACGGTAAAAAACCGAGCCGGGTTTACTGTTTGCAGCATAAGGACACTGTAGCTGCAAAACGCTGCCTGAGCTGCAAGCGGCCTTATTGTTTTGCGTGTGTCAATTCTGCGGGGTGTTGCCAACGGTGTGTTAAAAAACGAATGTTGGTGAGTGAAGGGGGCCAAAGACGTTTGACGCCTGGCGAGCGCGTCAAGGCGTGGGTTGGGCAACCCCTGGTGCAGTTGGGGTTCGCTTCGTTCGTGGTGCTGGGTCTGGTGTTTGTAGTCTGGTCAGGCAAACACAAGCCGCGCCCGATGGTGAAGGTGTATACCGGCAAGGCGTCGGTGGCTTTTCAATCGCCGAAGTCGGGTGCCGTGGTGCGTGGCAACGTGAAAATTAGATTGCGGGTGTCGCCGGTAGAACATGTGGAGTATGTGGAGATCAAGATTGATGGCAAGCCTTGGGCAATCCTGAAGCGTGCGCCTTTCGATTCAGAGTGGCCGACGGCGATTTTCAAATCGGGTGCCCATCGCTTGACGGTGCGCGCCGTGTTTAGGGGGCGTAAGGTCGTGGCGCAGGGTGCCCGTGTCTGTCAGGTGGTCAAATAGCGTCTGATTGCGTGATCGGCAGGGTGATCAGCGAGATTGAAGCCGCCGGCCATACGTGGTTGCTTAAGGGTGCAAAGCGCTCGTTTTCGAAAACCGATACCTCATTCCACGCCGCATCCCAGGCGTCGTGACCCGGTTGCGCAACAAGGCGGGAGAGGGTACCTTCTGCCAGTTCGAACTGCTTGGGCCACGCCAGATGGGCGTCGATGGGCGTCGCACGTGTCTGATTGATGATGAGTGCGTGGATCCAGTGCCCGTCCGCGCTCAAGCTGGCAGACACCAGCAGGCCCGGCACCTTTGTTTGCGTGTTGCTGCGGCCATGGTCAACCCAGTGTTCGCCACCGTTCCATTGGCTGTTGATGACCCAATCGCCCCAGTTTGCGGCCAACAAACGACGCAGGGCGTAAATGGGGGTTGTGTGGTTGGCGTTGTTGTTTTGAAAGTAGAGGGAGTCATTGCCGTTGGTTTTGCCGGCGTGCCAGAGTGCGAAATCGGTGACGATGGGGGTTAGTTGGTGCTGGCGGTGGCTGCGGTTGAACGCGTAGGCGATTGTCGCCGCCTGGTGCAAGGCACCGTAAAGTCCCGTGTTGCGTGGTGCTTTTGAGTCTGCGTGGCATTCGTTGTTCCAGATTTCGAGTTGGTGGGGCACGCGATTGATGACTGGGAGCAGCGTGCGTGCGGTGAGTTGATCCGCATAGGTCGGACCAGCCATTTTTTCGCTGATCGGATACTTGGGATAACCGTGGTATTGCAACGCCTCAATCCGGATGGCGTTCCGGACACACGCCTGCATGAAGGCGTCGATCATCGCCCCTTGCTGTTGCCACCCCGCTGGACCGCCCCAAAACACATTGACGGCGCCTGCCAGCGCGATTTTAACTGGAACGGGACTCTCCTGCCGAATCTGCTGGATGTATGGCACCGACTCTTGAACGTATTGCTCAATCGTACGGGCCCTGGTATGGCCAATCTGTTGAGGCAGTTGCAGCTCGTTTCCGATCTCGAACATAAACGCTTCGGGCAACTTGACCGGTGCTTGCGTCGTTTCCACCCCATTCAGCGGATATCGCATCTTGAGCGGGTCAACCGGGCGATTCAGGTAAGCCGTCAATTGTCCGGCACTTTGCGGACTGTCTGAGCCAAAGTTGACCGTCACCAGTAATTCCGAGTTCCACGCCCGTGCCTCGGACAAAAAGTAGCGAAAATCATCGTAACAATAGCCATCCCAACTGTTCAACCGGCCATCCAGGTTCCACATTTCTAAAAAACGATAACCGGTCAGTTCCGGGTAATCCAGTCTTCCATCAGTCGGACCATGCCCACTGCGATACAGACTTCGGGCGTCGGACTTGGCCGGATACCCGGCCTGTCTCAAGTTCTCCAGATACGTGTCACCCCATTTTGGCGCAAGCTGCGCCATTGCCAGGTCCATCGCGTGATAACTCATTTTGTGACGTTCAAATTGACGATGGTTGTGATTGCGGTTGAAACTCATCACGTAAGGGCTTGCTGCATGACGCACCTTGCCGGGGTCGATCCAAATCGTGCTCGCCGTCCCCACGGCGAATCTTGAAACGCTTTGCCGAGCGCCGTCGCGCGTGATGGGATGCTGACAAGCCATCAGCACGATTGCAACTCCCATGACCACCAACCAGCGCAGCTCAGCCATGCAGTCACCCTCCACTAAGCGGGAATTACCCATTGAGCCTACGGGAGGACGGCACGAAGAGCGACACCCAAGCGCCCGATAACCCCTTCCGAGGATTCGACAGGTCGCGTGACGCTTGTTGAAACTTCACAAAACAAAAAGTACTTGAAACGCCCTTTGGATACTTGTTTCACGGCATCTTGCCTCCGGGCTGATTTCAATTTTTTTATGGTTCGAAAACAGTCAACCGATAAGGTCGTGACCTCGTTTTCAGGATTTTTCGACGCGCCCTGTCGAATGTCCGTTGCATCCTGGCAATCAACGGATAACTGCGCTCACGACAATGCATGCGAACCAGCCGTATGGGTATTGCTGTTTGCCGCTTCAGCAAGTTGAACGGAAACTTTGCGATGGTTTTTGGCCATCGATCGCCATCGTGATCGCCTGTATGGGCCCTGCTTACGGGTTGTTGACGTTCGCTGCAAACAGTGGCGCGAAGAGTTGCTGGAGTTCTGCAATCACGCTTTCGTAAGTGGCCTGTTCGTGAACCCCTTGTCGCAAAAACTCGTTGCAAGGGTCAATGAAGCTGATGGCGGCATCAATTTGCGGGTTGCTGCCCCGTTGATACGCCCCGATGTTGATCAAGTCTTGCGCCTGACGGTGCGTCGCGAGCACTTCACGTAGCCAGCCGGCGGATTTGAGATGCTCTTCACTGACAAGTTCGGGCATCACCCGGCTGACGGACTCCAGGACGTCAATGGCGGGGAAGTGGTTTTGAGCCGCCAAAGCCCGTGACAGTATCACATGGCCATCCAAAATACCCCGCACGGCGTCGCTGATGGGTTCGTTGAAGTCATCCGCCTCGACTAGTACCGTGTACAGACCGGTGATCGACCCTCTGGTGGCCGTACCGGCGCGTTCCAGCAGACGCGGGAGGTGCGCGAACACGGAAGGGGTGTAGCCTTTGGTGGTGGGTGGTTCACCAATTGATAATCCGACTTCGCGCTGGGCCATCGCAAAGCGGGTGACCGAGTCCATCAACAGCACGACATCCAGGCCTTCGTCACGGAAATGTTCGGCGATCGCCGTTGCCGTATAAGCGGCTTTGATCCGTTGCAACGCACTTTGGTCAGACGTGGCCACCACCACGATTGAACGTGCCAGACCCTCGGGTCCCAAGTCACGTTCGATAAAATCACGCACCTCGCGGCCTCGCTCGCCAACCAGACACACGACCGTGATATCCGACCGGGCCTGACGGGTAATCATTCCAAGCAAGGTGCTTTTACCCACGCCCGACCCCGCGAAGATACCCAGGCGCTGTCCCCGACCACAAGTCAGCACGGCATCCAACGCACGCACCCCAAAAGGCATCACGTCACGGATGCGTTGACGCGTGAGGGGGTTGGGTGGCGCGGCATCCACAGGCACCCGCATCAGACCTTGCGGCGTGCCCAAGCCGTCGATGGGCCGTCCCAAACCATCCAACACACGCCCGAGCAGCGCTCGCCCCACCCCGACACTCAGTGGCCGGCCCGTCGCCACCACTTCCGAACCCGGCATGATGCCACTCATGTCCCCCAAGGGCATCAGCAACAGGCGTTCTTGTCGAAATCCAACCACTTCGGCGGCAATGGGGGGTGCGGTTGGATCAGCGCTGATCAAACACAGCTCGCCCAGGCGTGCTGCCGGTCCGATCGACTCGATCACCAAACCGACAACCTGCGCGACTCGCCCCTCCGCCCGTACGGACTTGAGCCCTTTGACCCGCTGAATGTGATCCCGCAACGTCACAGCATTATCCCGACCGCGGCTTGATACCGCGTAAACCTTTGCCACCGCGTTTATTCAACACACTGCCAGTCGCACTGGCAGCCGTGTCCGTTTGCGCAAACCCTGTTTGCGCGTCATCCGTCAGGTGCCCGTCTTGACCCAACACCTTCACCACGTCTTGGTCAGCCCCTTGCCAGCCATCCGCCAAGACACCCGTTACCCCGTCAAGGAGCATCGCAGGCTGTGGCAGCGCCCCCTCAATGGCTTCATCCCACGTCGCGGCCTCTACCGTCACAATCGGTACCACTGCTTCAACCACCGTTGGTGCCACCTCCGCTGGCACCGCATCCAAAGCCGCCTCAGTGAATGGCTCGGGGGCTTCCGGCAACGGTTGCTGGGCCTCGGGGCGGAGGGGTGTCTGTATGGCGATCGCCTCTCCCAATGGCGCTGGTCCCAACGCACGGATGGCTGCCTGCACGTGCGCAGGCAACGCTTCTCCATCCACGGTCGGTGTCGCGTTAAGCAAGTGGAACGCGATCTCACGAAGCTGGGTACTCAAACGGGCATCGATGGTGCCGGTCGTCGTTTCCACCACGCACCCACCCAAACCCAAACGGGTGTCCGGTACAAGCTCCAGCTCGCTTAAACCATCCACCCCGTCGATGAGCATTTGCTTGCTCTGTGTGAGCAGATGCAAGTCCAACGGATGCACCCTCAGCCTGACACGCTGCCGCTCGCTCAAGTGTTGCAATGCAGCCCGCACCATCGCAACAGCACCTTGTCTGCTCTGTCCAAGTTCAACCGCCACCAGTTTGGCTGCGATGCCAAGACTCAGTTCAAGCACCTCGTGTTCCAATTCCTGCAATTGTGTCGCGCGCCGATCCTGCGCTTCTTTGTCGGCCTGTTGCAGCGCGGCCAGTTGCTTGGCGATCTGAACGTTCGCTTCTTGTCTACCCCGCTCAATTCCCACTTCATAGCCCTCCGCCGCGGCCTGCTCGCGGGCCTGTTCACTGACGTGGTTGGCCTCTTGTTGTGCCTTTGAACGGGCCTGCTGGAGCATTACTTCCGCGAGGCCCTGCGCGTCTTGAATGATCAGGGCCGCTTCCATGTGCGCATTTTGTATGATGCCCTGCGCGTCTGACGGTGAGGCGACCGATACATCCGCTTCAAGGGATTGTTCCGCCACGCCCATGCGTGGCGCCTGGATGGCATAGGAACCATCTTCAAACTTGGCCGATTTGATGATTTTGGGCGCCAAGATCGTTCATCCTTACATTACGAGTTCGTCTTGACCACCGCGACCAATGATGATTTCGCCCATTTCTTCGAGCTTGCGGATCTGCGCCACAATTTTTTGCTGGACTTCTTCGATGTCCCGCAGCCGCACCGGACCCATAAACTCCAACTCGTCTTTGATGATCGCTGACATGCGCTCGGACATGTTCTTGAATACCTTGGCTTTGACTTCTTCGTTGGCCGCTTTGAGCGCCAAGGCCAACTCGCGGCTGTCCACTTCCTTAAGCACCCGTTGAATGCCGCGATCATCCAACAAGATGATATCTTCGAACACGAACATGAGCTTCTTGATCTCTTCGGCGAGTTCGGGATTTTGCTCCTCCAAATTCTCGATAATGGTCTTTTCCGTCGAACGCGCCGCCCGATTGAGCACTTCGACCAAACTCTTGATGCCCCCCGCATTGAAGAAATCCTGCGACACCACCGAGGAAAACTTGCGTTCCAGTATCTTTTCGACTTCCCGAATGATGGTGGGGGAGGTGCGATCCATCAACGCAATGCGACCCGCCACGTCCGCCTGCGCCTCGGGCGGCAGGCCACCGATGATCAAGGCTGCCTGATCAGGCTTCAGATACGCCAGAATCAACGCAATGGTCTGCGGATGCTCGTTTTGTATGAAACCCAACAATTGGTTGGCGTCAATGCGCCTCACAAACTCAAAAGGCACCGTGGTCAGCGACGTTGACAACCGCGCCAGCACATCCGCCGCACGATCTGGGCCAACCGCCTTCGCCAGCGCCTCACGCGCCCACTCCACCCCCCCATTGGTGATGTACATGCTTGCCCGGTAAAGGTCGTAAAACTCTTCGACAACCGCTTTGGCAATATCCGGCTGAATCTTGCCCATATTGGCAATTTCCATGGTCAGCTCGGCAAGCTCTTCCTCATCGCTGATGGCACGCAAAATCTCTGACGCCACCTCATGCCCGAGGGTGATCATCAAAATGGCAGACTTTTCGCGACCCGTGAGCTGCTGGAAAGTCTTCTTCTTCTCATGAAGCGCCACGCGTTAATCGTCCTCACCTTTCCACGCCCGCAACAGCTTGATGGCATCTTTGGGCTGGCTCTTGATGAAGCTGCTGAGCTCCTCTTGCAATTCCTGCAACCGCGCCTGTTCCGGTGGTACGGGCGACGACTGGCGGGAGCTGCCGCTGCCAAGCTCAAACTCTTCATCCAATAACGTAATACCCAAATCATCCGCCGGCAAACGTGGCAACACCTCATCCATTTCCTGCGCATCCTCGGCGCGGCGCCGACGGAAAGTCGCAAGCAGCAGAACCAGTGCAACAAGCCCCAACAGCAACGCCGCAGCCAAGGTCCCGTAGCGAACGATGTTATTCCAGCGCGCATCCTCCGAAGCCGCCCGTTCGGCCGCCAGACGCGCCGTGTTATTGAATGGCAACGCTTTGACCGACACCTTTTGCTGCACGTTTTCAATGCCCGCTGCCGCCGCCACCATTCGCGCCAAATTGGTCTCTTGTTCACGAATTCCTTGCGCGTTCAACGTACGCGGCGGGTTGAAAACAATCGAAACCGATGTGTCCTGCAGCACCGCCGGCTCCTTGACCCGCCGCTGCACCTCTTTGTTGACATCGAAGTTGCGGGTGGTCTCTTCGTTGTTGTAATCCCCATTGCCTGTACGGGCGGCCATATACGTCGGGTCCGCATTCGATGTATTGCCCGGCGCACCCCCATCTGCGCCCATTGCGCCTTTGTAGTTTTCCTTTTTGGATTTCTCTGACAGCAAAATGCCACCATTTGCACCACCTTGGGACGGCGTATAAATCTCCGCGTTGGTTTCAGTCTGTGAAAAGTCCCACTTGGTGTACACCCGCACGATTGAATTGTCCTGACCGAGCACAGGGTCCAACATGTCTTGGATCCGGCGCTCCAGATCACGTTCATACCGACGCTTGATGTCCATTTGACGCGACGTCAGGTCCGTACCACCCACCGCCCCCGGATACGCCTTGGCCAGTTCTTCGGTGTAATCCCGCCCCGCCGTGTCGGTGATGAACACCTGCTCCTGCTTCAAGCGCGGCACAGCCTTCGCAACCATATGCTGCACCGAACGCACCTGCGCCACTTCCAGCTTCGCGAGCGGCTCCAACGTCAACATAACCGATGCCGTGGTCTCTTGTTCATCTTCCACGAACAGCGATTCTTTGGGAATCACGATGTGCACACGTGCCTTCTCGACACCCTGAATGGCCTCGATGGTCCGTGAAAGCTCGCCTTCAAGCCCCCGTTGGTAGTTCAGGCGGCGCTCAAAATCCGTGGCGGTCCAGTTGGCGTTGCCACTGAACAACTCCTGAAATCCGACTGTACCCCCCGAGGGCAAACCTGCGCTCGCCAGGTTCAAACGAACTTCATGAACCGCATTAGACGGCACCTTGATGGTGTCCGCCTCAAGCTGATATGGTACGCCCCGTTCCTTGAGTTTCGTGATGATCGCACCCGCATCCTGGTCGCCCAGTTTGCTGTAAAGCACGACATAGTCCGGGCGTTGCGCCCACAGGACGACAAAAACAACAAATGCGAGGGTAACCGCGAGCGTTCCCAACAAAATGGCACGCTGGGCTCCGGTCATCTGTTGCCAGATGCGGGTGGCGTCTGCAACCAATTGTTTCAGGAACTCATTCATCGTAGTCGGCTATTCGCGGCGCCCCTCAAACCCCCTGCACTAGACCTGCATCCGCATAACTTCTTGGTACGCTTCCACCATCTTGTTTCGTACCTGCAGCGTTAATGACATCGCCACTGAAGCTTTCTCGGAGGCAATCATCACATCGTGAAGATCAACATCGCCTCCCACCGCCGCCATACGACCCATGCGCTCCGCATCGGCACTCAACGCATTCACCTGCTTGAGCGCATCGGAAAATGGCGTCAACAAATGACGCGGCGTTTCAGACGACGAAGCGCCTGCACTGGGCGCAACAGCACCCGGAAACTCCCGCGACCCCAATGCATCTTGCTCCCGCATCGGCGCCATGCCCGGTTGCGTCTCCCACAACGGCGCAACCTCCATCCGCGTCGGCAGCTTCAGCCGTTCAGGGTCCTGTGGCCCAGAACCCTGAACCATCGCATCATACATACTTCCAAACGACCCCGCGCCAGCCCCCAAGGCCCCAGACGAAAGCGAAGGGGGTACAGGCAGCTTAAGACCGGTCAAGCCACTGACGGCAGATGGATTCACAAATCGCTCCTCTAAATTTCGAGTGCCTTGGCCGCCATGCCTTTCACCGAATTGATGACAGTGACGTTGGCTTCATATGCCCGGGTTGCGGAGATCATATCGGTCATTTCCTGAATCGTGTTCACATTCGGCATTGCCACATAGCCTTCCGCGTTGGCATCCGGGTGCTCAGGGTCATGAACCATGCGAAAGGGGGATTGATCTTCGATGATCTGCGCCACTTTTACCCCCAACGGCGCCGCGCGACCATCACCATCCATCGCCTGCGGTTGCCCGCCGCGCGATTCGAAAACAACCATCTGACGGCGATACGCACCACCTTCTTGCGTGCGCGTGCTATTGGCGTTGGCCAAATTGTTTGAGATGACATCCATCCGCAGACGCTGGGCGCTCAAAGCCGACGCGGATGCACCTAGCGCATCAAAGAAGCTCATTTAGCGGATCTCCCTGATCAACGTCTTCAAACCATCGAATTTGTTACGGGTTAACGTTGCCATCGTGTTGAAGCGCATCGTCGTCTCCGCCAGACGGGCCATTTCCTGCTCGATGTCTACGTTGTTCTGGTCGTTGCGATACACTTGCCGATCCACACGCTGAATCGACGCCCCGCCACCACCTAGCGGCCCAAGCGTAAAGTGCCGCTCATTGCCCACCCGCAGGTCCGCCGCTATTTCCGATTGTTCCCCCGCGTCTTTCTCGAATCGCCGGCGCAACTGGCCTTCGTATGCCACGTCAAACCGCTTGTATCCCGGCGTATCCACGTTTGCGACATTCTGTGCGAGCGCTTTTTGACGCAACGACAATCCATCCAACGCTTCCGCGTAAACATCGGTGTTGCCAAATATCTGTTCCAGCACCCCTTGTGCACCCAAACTTTCTTGAAAAGCGACCGACGCCCGCTTTCGTTTAAGACCTCAACATCACCCACGTACTGACGGGTGACCGGTCTTATCTTAGCAAGGCTGTCTGGAAGCGTAAAGGAAATTGACTATAATTACCCTTTATCGCCCGCTTCGTTCCCAACCTTGCTACCCGTCCGCCAATCACGCACTCAACCGCTTTGATCCATGAACAAAGCATCCGGCGTCGCGCCTGCCTGATAGGCGCTCAAGGCGGAGCCCCCGCGCTGAATGTGGGCAAGGTCTTTGGCCATGTCTGCCAAGACGTGCTGCAACGGCATCTGCATCCGCGCATCCGTAGCCATTATCGTTGCGATCAACCGCCGCACCTCGCCGCGCCCCGCTTCGTCCGCGGCTTGCCACTCAGCTTGACAAGCCGCCTGACAGGCTTCGACGTGCGCGAAGCACCCGTCACGCGCCGCCATTAACGCAAGCCATTCATCCACGTCTAAACGCTTCAACGCCTGCTCTTGAGAGAGACAGACGTCAAGCAGGGCTTGATAGGCATCTTCCAACGACCGCAAGCCGGCCATCGTTTACTGGGCTGTTTGCGGCAATTGGGTTGATGTTTTGCGGACTGCTTCGGCCCAGGCGCTGCGCAAGTCGCGCAAGTATCCCTGCACCTCGACAATCATCGTGACATCACGTTTGATGTTGCCCTGAATCAAACGCCAGTTCATATACTCGTATAGGCTGAACAGATTGTTTGAGATTTCTCCCACCTCCATTTTCAGGCTGGACATCAATTCGGTGATGACGTCTTCCGCCTTCAAAATGAAGTTGTGCGCATCTTGCCAGCGTCGCTCCTCCATACTTTGCTGCGCCTGCACCAAGAAGCGTATCGCCCCATCATAGAGCATCAGCAACAGCCGGCCAGGACTGGCCGTCTCCAGATTGGCTTCTTGGTACGACTGAAATACGTTGTTGTTCACGACGTCTCTCCTTCCAATCCGCGATCTACAAGGTCACATCGACTTGTGCGCCAGACAGTGACTCCTGCAAATGCACCACCATGTTCAAGAATTTTTCTGACGGGATTTCACGCAACACTTCACCGGATTCATCATCCACCAGGCGCACAATGACACGCCCGGTCTCTTTGTGGACTGAAAATTTGAGGTGATCATCCGCACGTTTGAGGCCTTCGTTCATCAACGATACTTCGCGTTCAACCAACTGCTGGCGTTCTTCCGAATCCCGTTCGTCGTTCCTGGACGACCTGGATGCGTCATTGGCCGCAGCAACGCCCGACTCCTTGCGGGTTTCAGTCGCAGGCGCCACATTGGTCTGTACAGACTTGGCCTCAGCGGAACTCGCTACCTTGGTCTGCAGCATTTTGGCCTTGGATTGTAATTCCGTCACCTGGCCAATGGGTGTGCTTGATAGGCTCACGGCGTGCCCCCTTTTTTACTCAACGCCCTGGGTCGCATTCTGCTTGTACTATCGGCTGATCTGAGAGCGAACTTGAGGGCTGCCATCCGAACACTTGCCCCTTTATTTTGCATCCATCCATGTTGCGCCGGTGTGGATGTCAACTTTGAGTGGCACACGCAAGGGGTACGCGTGCGCCATGACGTTGCGGACCCGCCTTGACACCTCTTCGACGGCCTCAGTGGCCACCTCGAACACCAATTCGTCATGCACCTGCAGCAACAATTGGCACGGTAGGTCTTTTAACTGCGCTTCAAGTCGGATCATCGCCACTTTGATGATGTCAGCCGAACTGCCCTGGATCGGGGTGTTGATAGCCATCCGTTCCCCCAACTCCCGCAACTGTCGATTCGGGCTCTTGACCTCCGGCAAGGGGCGCCTGCGCCCCAGCAGGGTTTCTGCGTACCCCTTTTGACGCGCTTTCACGATGCTTTCGTGCATATACGCCTGAATGCCCGGATAGCGCGCATTGAATGTGGTGATGAATTGGCGCGCGTCCGCGCGCGAAATCATTAATTTTTTTGCCAGCCCAAAATCCGTCTGTCCGTAAATCACGCCAAAATTGGTGGTCTTGGCGCGCCTGCGCATCTCGGTGGTCACCGCATCGAGCGGTACACCGAAAATTTCACTCGCCGTCACCGCGTGAATGTCTTCGTCCGCCAAAAAGGCAGCGACAAACGATGGATCTTCCGTGAAGTGCGCCAAAATGCGCAACTCGATTTGCGAATAATCCGCGGAGAGGATCACGCGCCCTGGCACACTCGGCACGAAAGCCTTGCGGATTTCGCGCCCCAAGTCCGTACGGATCGGAATGTTTTGCAAGTTGGGGTCCGTCGAACTCAAACGCCCCGTTGCCGCCACCGTTTGCTGATACGAGGTGTGTACCCGCTGCGTCACCGGGTCCACCAGCGCAGGCAACGCGTCCACATACGTGCTCTTCAGTTTGCCGAGTTGTCGATATTCCAGAATCAGGGCGACGATCGCATGCTGCGGCGCCAATTCCTCCAACACTTCCGCATCGGTGCTGGGCCCACTCTTGTTCCGCTTCAACACCGGCAGACCCAGTTTCTCAAACAATACCTGTCCTAATTGGCGCGTCGATGCGATGTTAAAGGGCGTTTCCGCCAATTCGTGAATGCGCGTCTCCAGTTCTTGCAGGCGATCGCCCATCTGAACGCTCAACTGATTCAAACAGTCCACATCCAGTTTGACGCCGTGCTGCTCCATATCCATCAACACAGGAATCAAGGGCGTTTCCAGTTCCAGAAACAACCGCGTCTGATTCTGGGCATCCAGTTGCGGTTTGAGATGATGCCAAAGCTCAACGGTTACCGCGACATCCGCCGCCGCATACGGCGCCGCCTGCCCAATGGGCACGCGCGCCATCGTGATGGCCTTGGCGCCTTTGCCAATCAGGTGGTCAATGGACGTCATCTCATACCCGAGCAACTCCTTGGCCAACGACTTGAGCCCGTGGCTGCGCCCCGAGTGCACCAGATAATCCGCGAGCATCGTGTCAAAGGTGACACCCACGCGGTTGAGCTCATGCCGGCTCAATACATTGAGGTCGAACTTGGCATTGTGCGCCAGGCGCGTTTTGCCAGGATCCGCAAATGGGCCCTGCAGTACCGCCAACGAAGCTTCCCAAGGAAGTTGTACGCCACTGAGGTGACCAACCGGGATGTAGAAGGTCTGACAGGTTTCAACCGTGGGCCCCCCTGTGGCGATTGCTAAACCAACCAGATTGCAGCGCGTCGATTGCAAACCATCTGTCTCACAATCAAAACTGAAACAGTCCGCATCCGCCAATGCCTGACCCAATTGGTCCAAGGTGGCTTGGTCATCCACCACTATCGGGTTGATCGCCAAAGGGCGCGCGGGCGAATCCGGGGGTGGATCCCCCGCCTCAACCCCGTCATTCGCTGCGAACAACCCCATTTGTTCCGGTGCGTCACCTTTAAACAACCCCAGCACCCGCGGCAACTGACGCAAAATGCTGTTAAACTCAAAACGCGTCAAAACTGCCCTTACACTTGGCTCATCCGGTCGATTCAGTTCGCATGCGCGCCAATCGACCGTGAGCGGCACGTGTTGGTCAATCGTCGCCAGTTCGACGCTCAGTCGCGCAAGCTCCGCCCCCTCACGCAACCGCTCGCCCAGCTTGCCCTTGATGCCATCCAACTGGTCGTAAACGTTTTTTACCGTGCCATACTCGCTCAACAGTTTGACCGCACCCTTTTCGCCGATGCCCGGCACCCCGGGGATGTTGTCGGACTTGTCCCCCATCAGACCCTTGAGATCCGGGATCTGGTCAGGGGACACCCCCATTTTCTGCAACACCTCATCAGGGCCGAACACCGCGAGGTCACTCACACCCGCACTGGGCATCACTACCTTGACGTGCTCTTTTACCAGTTGAAACGCATCGCGATCGCCTGTCAGAATCAACACCTCCAGACCCTGCTCGAAAGCCTGTCTGGAAATCGTGCCAATCACATCATCCGCTTCGTAACCATCCAGCTCAAAGATCGGAATCTCAAAGGCACGCACCACCTCTCGAATCGGCTCCATCTGACTTTGAAGATCATCCGGCATCGGCGCCCGATGCGCCTTGTACGCATCATACGCTTCATGCCTGAACGTCGGAGCCGCCCGGTCAAAAGCCACCGCCAAACAATCCGGACGCCACGCCCCGATGCAATCGATCAACATCTTGGTAAAACCATAGATGGCCCCGGTGGGCTGCCCATCTTTCGTGCTAAACCCCTTGGTGAAAAGCGCAAAATGGGCGCGGTAAGCCAGCGCGTGGCCATCAATCAGGATCAGGCGTTTCAATTGCGACATCACCGTTCAACATCTTTCTGTGATCATCACCAGCACGGGTGCTCGACCGTTTAGCGTGCAAAATTCTGGAAACCTGATCCTCGTCTCGTCATCAAAACGAATCTGACTCACAAAATCAACCCTGACCGCGTATGCCCCAAGCAGTTGCCAAACACGTTCACCGTCGTGCTGGGGGTGTGATCCGCTTTCATGATGGTTCGACAAGTCTTGGAACCAGTCCGTTGGAGGTTGTTGGGGACGCCTTCGCCACCAACAACCTGGTCATTCAGGCCCGGTTGGCGGCGGCTCGCTGGACTTCGACGGCCTGCGTGCGCAGAGGCAACCACCAATCCCGATTGTGTTGGTACCACGTGATCGTCGCGGCCAGACCGGTCTCGAAGGTGTATTGTGGCTGCCAGCCAAGCTCGGTGCGAATTTTTTGTGCGTCAATGGCATACCGCCTGTCATGCCCCGGACGGTCTGCCACATAACGCATCAATGTTCGCGGCTTGTCCAACGCCGCCAAAATGGCTTCGGTGATTTCGATATTCGTCCGCTCGTTATGTCCCCCGATGTTATAAACGTCGCCCGCTCGTCCCTCAAACAACACCCGCTTCACCGCGTCGCAATGGTCCTCTACATGCAACCAATCACGCACGTTCAAACCATCGCCATACACCGGCAGGCCCTCATCGTGCAGCGCGTTTGTGATAAACAGCGGGATCAGCTTCTCCGGAAACTGATAAGGCCCATAATTGTTGGAACACCGTGTAATCAGCACCGGCAGGCCGAAACTTTCATGATACGCCCGCGCCATCAAGTCAGCCGACGCTTTCGATGCCGAATACGGCGAATTGGCAGCGAGCGGTGACGCCTCACTGAACAGGCCCGTTGGCCCCAATGACCCGTACACTTCATCCGTGCTCACTTGCACGAAACGACGGATCGCATGCCGGCGCGCCGCTTCCAGCAACACCAAGCTTCCCTCGACGTTTGTTTTGACAAATGCCTGGGGACCGCTTAGCGAGCGATCAACATGACTCTCCGCAGCAAAATGCACCACCGCATCCACCCGGCGCATACACGCTTCAACCACCACTTCATCCAAAATGTCACCGTGCACAAATTCAAAACCCGGATCGTGCGCCAAGGATTGCAAATTGGCCAGGTTCCCCGCGTAGGTCAGCGCATCCAGCACCAGCAACGAACATTCCGGATGATGACGCCGCATATGATGGACGAAATTTGACCCAATAAAACCGGCGCCGCCGGTGACCAGAATGCGCATGTGCCTACCTCCTTCGTGCACAGGTGTCACGCCGTGCTGCTGAAAAACAAAAAGCCGTTTCCAACCCCAACCGGACCGCGCGTTGCACCGTGTCAACCATCCGCCGCACTGCGGCAGGTGGCCCACCCGACTCCGTCGTCATCCGTGGCGCACGGTGCCAGCGAGACGAAGGGGGCGGTGATGGGCAAGTGCCGTGCCCACTCACGCCCGAAACTCCGGCAGATGCTCAGGGTTTTGCAGCGCGAGTCGTGGATGCAGACGGTCTTTGGCGGATAACTGCACCTGAAGGTCCGGCCAGGCGATCGCAAGATCCGGGTCATCCCACGCAATCCCGTATTCCGAACCCGCGTCATAATAATCCGTGCATTGATAAACGAAATCCGCCTCGTCACCCAAGACACAAAAGCCGTGGGCGAAGCCCGGCGGAATGTAAAGCATCTCGTGCTTGCGATCATCCAACACATGGCCGTACCATTTCCCAAAATGCGGCGAGCCGCGCCGGATATCCACCGCCACGTCATAGACTGTCCCACGCGTCACTTTGACCAGCTTCCCTTGCGGCCGTCGCAACTGGTAGTGCATGCCGCGCAAGACGCCGCCACGGGAACGGCTCTGGTTGGCTTGAGCGAAGGTGTCGGGAATGCCCGCCGCACGCAGGTGGTCGGCCCTGAACGACTCCAAGAAAAAGCCGCGTTCATCCCCGTGTACAAGGGGCTGCAACAGCCAAACCCCGGGAAGCTTGGTTTGCGTGATGTTCACGTGCAAGACTCCATGGTCAACAAGTTGCGCAAGTAGGCGCCGTAGCCACTTTTTGCCAGCGGTGTCGCCAGTGCTTCGAGTTGGGCTGCATCAATGTAGCCCATGCGGTACGCGATTTCTTCAGGGCAACTGATTTTAAGGCCCTGGCGCGCCTCCACGACCTGAATGAAATTGGCCGCATCCAGCAACGAGTCGATGGTTCCGGTGTCCAGCCACGCAAACCCGCGACTCAATAACTCCACCTGCAAGGTGCCCGCTTCAAGATACGCCCGATTGACATCCGTGATTTCAAGCTCTCCACGTTCAGAGGGTCGAATGCCACGGGCCACCTCGACCACGTTGGCATCATAAAAATACAGCCCGGTCACTGCGTAGTGACTCCGTGGCTTGCTTGGCTTTTCTTCGATGCTCACCGCTCGGCCCGCCGCATCAAAGCTCACAACCCCGTAACGCTCGGGGTCCCGCACGTAGTATCCAAAAACCGTCGCGCCTTGCGTGCGCCTGGTTGCTCCTTGCAGCAGTTCCGACAGATTGTCTCCGTAAAAAATGTTGTCTCCCAAAATCAGGCAGACCGGGTTGTTTCCGATAAAGTGCTCGCCGATCAAGAACGCCTGCGCCAGTCCCTCCGGGCGCGGCTGCGTGGCGTACGAAAGTTGAATGCCCCACTGCTCCCCGTTGCCCAAAAGGTTCTCAAAGGCTTGCCGGTCTTGCGGTGTCGTGATGATCAAGATCTCCCGAATGCCCGAGAGCATCAGGGTTGACAAAGGATAATAAATCATCGGTTTATCGTAGACGGGCAGCAACTGTTTGCTCTGAACCCTGGTTAACGGGTGCAGGCGTGTGCCAGAGCCGCCTGCCAAAATGATGCCTTTGTAATGCATTGATACCAACGAAGCTCCTGTCTGGTGACGTCTAGCGTTCGGGATAGTTGCCTGGTGCTGCTTGCAAGACGACCTTGACGGTGTCACGAACGCCTTGGCGAATGATTGTCAGTTTAACCGTAATGCCGGCGGCGCGATCGTTCAGGGTGCTCAGCAGGTCTCGGCTGTTTTTGACGGGACGGTCATCCACCGCGATGATGAGATCCCCGGGACGCAAACCGCCTTTCTCCGCCGGACCACCCGGTGCGGTGGCCATCACGGCAATCCCGGTCAGATTGTCTTGTGCGAAGTCCCGGATTGACACGCCGAGCCAACTGCGCTGCACGCGCCCTTTGCTGCGCAACTGGTTGACGATGTTTTGGGCGGTCCAGGCGGGGATGGCAAAGCCGATGCCCTGTCCTTGAGTCGCGACTGCCGTGTTGACGCCCACGACGTCGCCGCGAAGGTTGAGCAGGGGCCCACCTGAGTTGCCTGGGTTGATGGCGGCATCGGTTTGCAGGAAATTGACGCGATCGCTGATGGCGATGCCGCGATTCAAGGCGCTGACGATGCCCACCGAGACCGTGTGTGACAACCCGAGCGGCGAGCCAATGGCCAGGACCCAGTCACCCACCCGTGTCTGCTCGGCTGCCGCGAAACGCAATGCCGGCAAATTTTTGTCATTGACCTTGATGAGCGCCAAATCATTGGCTGGGTCGCTTCCCACCACACGTCCCTGCAAACGACGTCCCGACGCCAGCGCAACGGAGATCTCGTTGGCTTCACGGATGACGTGGTGGTTGGTCACGATGAGTCCGGATTCATCGACAATAAAACCGGACCCCACACCACGCTGCTCTTGCGTTTGTGGAACACTGTCTCCAAAAAAAAGGCCGAAAAGCGGATCCACCTCGGACCGGGCGATCGTATCAATGCTCACCACCGAGCCATCCACCCGCTCCACCAGGTTCGCGATGGTGTCACTGCCGAGCATCACGCTTGGTGCCCGCGCCACGCTCGCGGGTTGCGACGGCTGCCGTGAGGCCGTCGAAGCAAGCAAATCACCGGACTTGGGGCCAACTGAAACACCAATACCGATGCCAATCAGACCCGCCACAATGGAGTTAAGCCAAGGTTTCAACGCAATCTTCCCCAAGCGCCACGTCAACAGGTCAGTCTACACCATTCCGGTTTCCTGTGGCTATTGGCACCCGGTCGCCGTGACAGTGGCAACCTGCGTCACTCAACCGCTGCGGATCGACAATTGTTGCAAAGTTTGACTGTGCGCCAGGCGAACGCCTCGGTCGAGGCGCGCTGCCAATGAACTTCCCGTGGTTGGCGATCGTTATGATGGTTTTTTTGGGGTTGGTCTTTTTATGACAGCTGGTACCGATTGCTCGTCAAGGCTTGAAGCGGATGTGTTATGATGGGAATTGGTGGCCGGACCCTGTGCGGCATGAGGCTGTGAACCTCGCCAGGCCCGGAAGGGAGCAACGATAAGCGGATTCTCGTGGGTGTTGCGGGTCAGTCCGGTCACTGCTTTTTAGCCCCGGCCAGATTGGTCGGGGTTTTTTTTGGGGGATAGACCAGGGAGTCGATGGGGCATGAAGGATTATTATCAGATTCTCGGTGTCTCGCGTACGGCCAAAGACAGTGAGATTAAAAAGACGTATCGCCGCTTGGCGCGTCAGTACCATCCGGATACGAACCCGGGCGATAAAGCCGCTGAGGAGCGTTTCAAACAGATTTCCGAAGCGTATGAGGTGCTTGGGGACGCGCAGAAGCGCGCGGACTTTGACGCGGGTCGTTACGATCCCCATCGTGGCGGGGCGTCGTCCGGCTTTGGCGGTTTTGATGCGGGCGGGTTTGGGGCGCAGCGTCCGTTTGGTGGTTTGGATGACTTGTTGCAGGGCATTTTTGGGCAAGCGGCGGGGGCTGCGCGTCGCAAAGAGCCACCGTCGCCGTTGGAGGTTGAGACGGAGATCAGTTTGCTTGAGGCAATTTCGGGCACGACGGTGCACGTCGAGGTGACGGCGCCGGATGGGGGTGTCAAGCGTTTGAAGGTGCCGGTTCCTGCGGGTGTTGCGACCGGTAACAAAGTACGGGTGGCGCAAGAGGGCGGTAGGGGTCCTGATGGGCGGCCGGGGGATTTGTTCGTGAAGGTGCGGGTGCGTCCGCATCCCCGCTATGTGCGGGAGGGTGATGACTTGATTGTGGAGCAGGGCGTGTCGGTTTTTGATGCGGTGCTTGGCGGTGAGGTGACGGTTGCCACGCTGGATGGTGAGGTGAGGCTGAAGGTGCCGCCTTTTAGTCAGCCGGGGCGTTTGTTGCGGATCAAGGATCGCGGGGTCCCTCATCTGAAGGGCGCGGGCAGGGGGTCTTTGCTGGTTAAGTTGCAGGTGCAGTTGCCTGAGTATTTGAGTGATGCGGAGCGGGATTTGTGGCTGCGTCTGGCGGGTCGTGGTGCGACGCCCCGTGTGTGATGGGGATCCACGTGGCGGGTTGGGCAATTGTGTTACAATGAGCGCGTTTTGATCGTCCGTGTGGTCTGAGGGGGGCTGGGGCTTGCAGACGCGGGATCTTGGTGTCGCTTTACGTAGCGTGCCTCTATTTGCGGATTTTGAACCTGCTGAGCTGGAGCAGCTTGCAGCGCTGTCGCGCACCCGCTCGATGCCAAAGGGGAATGTCATTTTTTATGAGGATGACCCTGGCGTCAGTTGTTACGTGATCATGTCCGGTAAAGTGAAGATCGTGGTGAATGCCGATGATGGGCGGGAGCACATTCTGGGTGTGTTGTATGAGGGGGATGTGTTTGGCGAGATGTCGCTGATTGATGGGCAGCCTCGGTCCGCGTCGGCGATTTGTGCGGATGATGTGCAGATGGTGACGATCCAGCGGGACGATTTTTTGAGTTTGTTGCGTTCGAATCCCGATATTTCGCTGAAGTTGTTGGTGACCTTGTCGCAGCGCTTGCGTGCGGCGGATCGCAACATGGAAAGCCTCGCCTTCTTGAGCGCACCCGGCCGTGTTGCCCGCTTGTTGCTGCAGCTTGGCAAGGAACACGGTGTTCCGGGCGCGGAGGGCGTGGTGTTTACATCCCCGATGACACGCCAGGAGCTTGCGAGTTTGGCAGGTACCAGTCGCGAGACCTTGACGCGGGTGTTGATGGATTACCACGACCGCGGAATTATTCATCTGGACAAGAATCGCTTGACTTTGCGGGATGAGCGAAAGTTGCGGGAGATGATGGTCTAGGCGATGGAGCGCCCGGGTTACACCTGAGTGGCGGGGGGATATGTCGTGACGCGTGGTTGGGGTTTGGGGTTGTGGGCATTGGCTTTGACTGCGTGCACGGTGCCTGGGGTTGGGTATTTGGGAACGGGGCCTTTGCCATTACATGCGTTGGCGGTCAGCGCGACGGACCCTGAGACGGGCAATGCGGTTTACCAGACGGTGTTGCGCTGGCCGTCGTTGCCCGGTGCGCGGCAATTTGAGGTATTGCGCAAGTTTGGCGACAATCCAGCCAACATCCGGGCGACGGTTACTGGCGGCGCGTTTGATGATTACACGGTGGCGGAGGGGCAAACTTTTTCGTACACGGTGCATGTCATCGGTGGTGAGGGGCGATCGCTCGGGAATTCCGACCTTAAGCAGCTCACCTTGCCCAAGCGCGAACTTGACAAACCCAAACTCATTTCACCGGCCCAAAACGCCATTTTAGGTGTCGGTGGTGAAGCGCCCGTTTTGAGCTGGGAAGCCCAGCCCAAGGCGCTTTGGTACTACGTGCGCGTGACGCGGGCCGACAACGCGGCGACCGTGTATGCGGCGTGGACCACAAAAACGGCCGTCAAGTACGGCGAGGGCACGAATTTGAAGATGGAGCGCTTTTATGACCTGTTTCCCAGCGAAACCGGCAGTTCGTTGGGGCGTGGGGTGTTGCATGAGTGGCGCGTGACGGCGGTACGGCCGGTGGGTAGCGAGGACCTCAACGCGGTGACAGCGGTTGAGATGCGTGCGTCGGATGGGTGGCGTTTCAGTCAGTGATGGTTGCGCCGGGTTGGGTGGGGCTGCGTGAAAAAATTCAAGTTTCGCTACCAGGCCTTGTTGAACATGCGCGCGCAACGGGAGAGTCAGGAACAGCAGAAACTGTCCGAACTTATGGTTGCCGTGCAGCATATCGATGCGGAGATTGAACGTTTACAGGCAGAGGCGAACGCCCATCGGGAGGGTTGGCACGCGACGCAGGCTTCTGAACGGTTGGACATCGAGCAGTTGATGACTACTGAAGCTTATCTTGTGGGGTTGGCCCGCCGGGTTGAGACGCAGCAACAGTCGCGGGTAGCCGCGCAGAAGCGGGTCGAAAAACAGCGGGATGTGTTGCTTGCCGCGCGGCGTGAGCGCGAAATCATGACCCGGCTTGAAGAGCGGGATCGCGCGCAGTGGGTGGCTGCGCTGGCGCACGCCGAAAACGCCTTGCTGGATGAGTTGGGCACGATGCGTTACACCAGGCGTGATTAGAGCGCCCCATTCTCCCTAGTCTGCACGCGATGCAGAAACGCGTTGATTTTTGATCACGTTTTGGCTGTGATTCAATCACAACGAGCCATTGCCTCACGTTTTAATCTTGCTGCGCAAGTTTTGAGCAAAAACTTATGCATCACTGGATAGACAATTGCATGCCAGCTTAAGGTTTGCTGAATGCTTGCCGATAACAATAAAGGGGCCCTTGCTGTTTGGTGAGCGGTGTCCTGGCTGGAGTCCGACCACGGTTGCGGATGGCGTGGGTTGAAAGAGGGTCTGGTTACCATGGATATGTTGGCGATCGCGCTTTCGACAACCCAAACCGCACCGGATGCAGCCACGCCTGCAGCAGGCGTGGGCGATGCCTTCGCCCGGTGCCTTGCGCGCGAAGCGCAACAGGCCACCAAGCCCGGTACATCGCCCGTCAAGCCGATGACGCCTGTCAAAACCGCGTGCGCGCTGGGGCCGGGTGCGAGCCGTTCGGATGCCAACGAGGTGGTGTCGGATGTGGACGCTTCCAGCGGACAAAGCGCAACCGGCGACGAGGGGACGGCGAATGCCGGCGCAGAGGCGGGTTTGGCCACCACGGATTCAACGCTTGCAGCGCAAGAAGCGGTGCTTGGCATGGTGGTGGCGAGCAATTTTGCGGTGTTGCCTTGGCAACTGGCGGGGTTGGCTCTGCCTGCGTCGCCTGGTGTGGCCGATGATCCGACAGGTGTGGCGGGTACCTCCGTGTCTGGGGTGGTTGCAAGTGTTGCGTCGATGCCTGTACAGGCCGAATCGTCGCTGGGGTCGCAAAGCGGCCAGGTGGCGGCGCTTTCGTTCGATGCGCCACGGAGCGCGTCAACGTCTGACGCTGCAGCGCTGCCGAACCAGGCTCCCGCTGTCATGATGCCCGGGCAGCCGCGCTCAGCGCCAAATGGGCGCGAGGTGGCGTTGGGTGTGCCACAAGGGGCAATCGCGGGTGTGTCTGCGCCGGGTCAAGCGGCGAATGTACCGAGCCCGATGTCAGCAGCAGCGTCAGGGGTGCTTGGTGTCGAGGTGACGGGTTTGCCGTTGCGTTCGGCGTCGTCGGCCGAGACGCCGGTGAAGATCACAAACAATGGGCGTGCAATGTCCTTGGCGTCGTTACGGGGGGCAAACGTGGGTGAGTCTGTGCCGGCTCGTGGTGCGGATGATGTGTCTGCTCTGGGCTTGGGTGCGCCGTCTGGTGGGGTAAGCGTGCAAACGCCGGCAGCGCCAGTGGGGGGGGTAGCGGATTCTGCAATGGGTAACGGGCAGGTGGTATCGGCTGCGTTTGAGCCGATCGCGGGTGTCACGCCGGCTTTGGGCGGTGATGCGTCTGGTCGTGGTTTGGGGGCCACGTTGGGACAAGGTGGTCTTGGTGTGCGGGAAGATGGGGCGCAAGGGTCCTCAACGGGTCGTGATGCGGTTGGGGTGTCACGGGTGATTGAAGGTGGTGCTGCGGTTTCGGGCAGTGCTCAGGGCGTGTTTGAAACAGATTTGACGAAACTGGATGGTGTGGGTGATCCCCGCTTGGCGTTTGATGCCCGTGCTGTGATGGCGGATGCGCGCGTGGTGGGTGCGCCAAAGGCGTTGCCGGGTGCTGGTGCCAATGCGTTGGTTGCGCCGTCAGCGTCCTGGATGATGGCTGATCTGGGCTTGTTGGGCGCGGGGTTTGGGGAGGCGATCGCACGGCCTGACGGTGTTGTTTCACGTGGGGCGCAGGGGTTTGATTCGGACTTGGGGCTGGTGTCACCAGAGACCGGGGTTGAGGCTGGGGTGAGTGACGGGCTTGGGGGGCCGGTGGTTGACGGGGTGGCTCCGCGCCCGTCGGCGTTGAATCAGGTTGTTGTGGGGGCAGGCGATCGCATGGAAGTGCTTGACGCAGGGCTTGCGTTGAATCAGGTCCAGCCAGAAGAGTCTGCCATCAGTGCTGCTACGGAGCGGGTGCCTGTTGCGCAGCGGGCTGAAGCCGCTCAAGGTGTCCTACCTTCCGGGTTTGTGGCCGCGACACTCGTTAACAATGGCGTTGCGGATCGCGGTGTCGGGTTGCGGCCCGTGGCGCCGGTGGAAAATGGGCCGGGTCGCGCGGCGGGTGAATCGGTATTGAATGGGGAGGCGGTTGCGCCGGCTGGCGATGGGCGTTTTACGGGATCGGGCGGACCCACCGGAGGCGACGCTGGCGGTGGTGATGCGGGTACTGCTGGCCAAGGGGGCCGTGGGTTTGATTCAACCCAATTGTTGGGCGCTGGTGCGGAGCGTTTAGGGCCGGCGGTCGGTGAGATGGCTGTCGGGGCGGGAACTCAGGTGCCTGCTGAGGCTGGCTTGGCGGTTGCCGCCGAGGATGAGGCGGTTGTCGCTGAGGTGGTTCAGCCGTCAGAGCCGGTGTCCGATAGGGTGGCAGGTGCCTTGGCAGGGTTGGGTGCGTCTGAGCGGGTGTTGCCCTCGGTGCGCGAGGCAGGTGAGCCGACACCGGCGCAGCGGGTGATGCCGCAGGTTTTTGAGGCGTTGACGCAGTTGCGCGGGGGGATGGTGCGCTCACTGCGGGTGGCGTTGAATCCTGAGGAGTTGGGGCCGTTGGAAATTCAGGTCGTGTCGCGCGGCGGGGTTTTGCATGCGCGGTTGTCGGCTGAATCGCAGGAGGTGAAGTCTGTTTTGGATACGCAGGTGGCGTCGTTGCAGCGTCATTTGCAGGAGTTGGGGCTTAAGGTTGAGCGTGTGGATGTTGTTTGGCAGGGGTCGGAGTCGTTGCGTCAGGGTGCGGGTGAGGCGTCTGCGCAGGGGCAGTTCGGTCAGGGGCAGTTTGAGGGTGGTCAAGCGCGGCGCAATGGGCGTGGGGCGGGTGCTGTAACGCTTGCGGAGCCTGTATCGGAAGTGCTTCGGTTGGCGGATGAGGGCACCGGTGGCGCAGTTGATTATCGGGCGTGAGTGATTTGTTGCGAATCACATTTAAGTTCGCGCTTGCGTGATCCGATACTGAAAAGAGGCAGGCGTTAGAGGGGGCGATATGGCTGATCCGACATCCGTAACTGGCAATGTGAAGGACCTGATGCGATCGGCTGCCACGAAGCCAGGCGATCGCAACATCAAGCGTGAGCTGGACAAGGATGCTTTCTTGCAGCTGTTGGTGACGCAGCTGAAGCATCAAGACCCGATGAAGCCCATGGATGACACCAATTTTATCGCGCAGATGGCGCAGTTCAGCTCGCTTGAGCAAATGCAGAACATTAACAAGACCTTGGAGTCACAGCAGCAGTTTTCGGCCTTGACGTCAGCGAGTTCGTTGATTGGCAAGCAGGTGAGTGTGACGGTGCCTGGCGAAAAGGCTGAGACGGTCAAAGGAATCGTGGACGAAGTGCGTTCCATTGATGGAAAGGTGACGGTGGTGGTGGGTGGCAAGGCTTACGATTCGGCGTTGGTGACGGATGTATCCGAAGCCAAGGCGGAGGCGCCTGCTACGGCGAGTAAGTCTGCTGAAACAAAGAAGGAGGGTTGATGGATGAGTTGAGGTTTTTGGCACAACCACTCGGGCCGAATGTTGCGCCTGCGCCGCGCGAGCGTGAGACAGGGGTCAAGGGTGGAGCAAGCTTTGCCGAGGTGTTGGCGCGAACGCCGGCGACACGGTTAAAACTGAGCGCCCACGCCAGTCAGCGGCTGTCAAGCAGACAAATACGGTTAGAAGCCGAAGACTGGGCCAAGTTGGAGGCAGGTGTTGACAAGGTGGCGGCAAAGGGTGGTCGGGAAGCGTTGTTGGTGAGTGACAAAGCGGCGTTGGTGGTTAGTGTGAAGAATCGAACGGTCATCACGGTGGTGGATCCGGCGCAGTTGAAAGAAAACGTGTTTACCAACATCGATAGTGCAGTTTTGGTTTGAAGGTGAGACGGGGCGGTTCAAAGGCTGGACCGAATATCTGGAGGTCATTGATGGACGCTGATTGCGGACTTCAGGCTGCCCCGCGTTCCAGGGTTTTTCAAAGTGGTTTTGAGCGTGGAGAGTCAGTAAGGAGGCCATTGTGCTAAAGTCAGTATTTGCCGGCGTGAGCGGCATGAAAGCGCACCAAACGCGTATTGACGTAATCAGTGACAACATTGCGAACGTTAATACCATTGGTTTCAAGCGCAGCCGGGTGACCTTTCGTGACCAGTTCTCGCAGTTGCTGAGGGTCGCGGATACCAGTGAGGCAGGTGGTCGAGGCGGTAGTAACCCGAAGCAGATTGGTCAGGGTGCGCTTGTGGCGACGATCGACGTCATTCACCGGCAGGGTAACCTGGAGTCGACCGGCAAGGTGACCGACATGGCGATTGAGGGCGACGGTTTCTTTGTCATGTCCGATGGTGTGAACAACACCTATACGCGTGCCGGTAACTTTGATTTGGATGCGAGTGGTTTTATTGTCAACCCGGACAACGGAATGCATCTGGTGGGTTATCAAGCCGTTCAGAAGGTTGATTCGGCTGGTGAGCCTTATTATGAAATTGATCGTGCCGCGCCCTTGCAAGATATGAAGGTGCCGGTGGATCGACTTTTCCCGCCACGGCGTACGACTGAGGTGACGTTTAACGGCAATTTGGACGAACGGACAACAAACGTTGCGCCGTCGGCGAATGATCCGTCGGCGCCTCGCAACTACGTGGAATCCAGTGTGGATGTAATTGACTCCGTTGGTAACAAGCATTTCGTTACTTTGCGCTTTACGCACAAAGGTGCGGTACAGGCTCCGAAGCGAGGTCCCGATAATGTGCCGCTTGTGCCGGAGGTGCTGGAGTGGCAAAAGGAATGGACGTGGGAGGTTTTGAACAACGATACGACACTCCGCAAGGCTGACGGCTCGCAGCTGAATGCTGGTGAGCAGCCGGAGATTCAAGATTGGAATGAAAACTTCAAATTCATTAAAGATGTTAACGGAAACGGCGTCATTGATCCGACTACGGATATAGCTACTGGCAAGAAGAACAACACCATCCGTTTTGATGAGCGAGGCGTCATGGCCAAGCGTTACGACGCCAACAATAAGGAAATTCCGACAGGCACGGTTAAATTGTATTGGCAGTTGCCCTCTGGCCAGATTGTTGATACGGCAATCACGCCGAACTTCGGCAAGCCGGGTGAAGCGATTGGCTTGACGCAGTTTGCGAGTGAGTCGACGGCTGTTGCGACGGGACAGAATGGGTATCAGCAGGGGTCGTTGGTTGACTTGGGCATTAACCGTGAAGGTGTTGCGATCGGCAGCTTCTCGAATGGTTTCCGGATGCCGTTGGGACAGGTTGCGATTGCGACATTCCCCAACGCCGCCGGTTTGCAAAAAGCTGGTGAAACCGCGTACATCACGACCCGCAACTCGGGTGACGCGGTGGTGCGGCCGCCGGGGTTGGGTGACTCGGGTTTGATCCGTTCGGGCAACCTGGAGCAGTCCAACGTGGACTTGACGGACCAGTTTTCGGATATGATCACCACCCAGCGTGGTTTCCAGGCTAACTCACGCGTTATTACGACGAGTGACGAGATCCTGCAGGAATTGATCGCTCTGAAGCGTTAGGTGTGGCCATTTATCGTCGTGTTGATGGCGTTGTGAGGGGAATTCTTCGATGTTCATTCGTGGAATCGATCCATCGCGCCGCAATGTGATCGTCGGAGGGGGAGGTGCAGAAGGCGCCTCTCCCCTCGGTGCGTTGCAGGAATTGCAGCGTCGGGACATGTTGGTTGCGCGCGTGTTGTCGGTGGTGGGGTCTGAAGCGACGCTGGATGTTGAGGGGCGCCGGCTCGTGGTGGAGAGCCATGTGACTTTGACTGCGGGCGACAAATTGTATGTGCGGGTGCAAGAGGCGCCGGGGCGGGGGTTGAAGCTCAGTTTGCTGGCGAATGAGCCGGCGGATGGGCGATCGCCTGAGCTGGCGGATGCGGCCGTTGATGATTTGTTGATGGCGTTGGGGGTGCCGGTGAGCGAGCGCACGCGCGCAGCGGCGCGGGCGCTCGCCGCACGGGATGGGGCGCTCACGCGTGCGTCTTTGCAGGCGTTTTTTGATGCGCTCCAGAGTTTTCCGCGGCTTGGTGCGCGCGCGTATGGTCAGGCGGCTTTGTTGCATAAATTAGGGGTACCTTTGAGTGCGTCCTCGTTGGCGCTGATGGAGAGTCGCGCACAACCGGAAGCGGGCGTGCAGTTGCTGGGGCAGTTTCGTTCACTGGCCAAAACGCTTGAAGGTTTGCGGCGTGGCGAGTCGTTACGCGGTGCGCAACTGAGTTTGTTGGATGAGGTGTTGTCGATATTGGGAGGCATCCCGCTTGAGGCGGGGGCCAAGCCTGTGGCAGTGGGGTCAGCGCTTGCGCGGTGGGTGCGCAAACTCTGGCCAGGCCCGGTTGATGAGGAGGAAGAGGGGGCGAAGTCCAAGGCGCTTGTGTTGTACGATGCGTCTCGGCAACCGGGGTCAAGGCGGGACTGGCGCGAGGAGTCTGCGAACCGAAGCTTGCTTGAGGCCTTGGAGCAGTTGTCGCGGGCTTTGGGTGAGCGTTATCCGGAGGTGCGTGCCAAGATTGGTGAAACGGTGGCTGAGTTGCTGTTTGCGCAACTGGCTAATGGCGGCTTGCAGGAGGCGGCGAGCCATGCTGACGGCACGGGTGCGGCGGTGATACCCTTGTTGTTTGGTTTGGGCGCGGGTCAGACTGGTGAGGGCAGTTTGGTGGTGCGTGCGGAGGAGGAAGAGGCTGAGGGCGAGTCGGAGATGCCGAAAGGTGGTGGGCGGTTTTTGCTGAACCTGCCGACTCAGACGATGGGGCTTGTGCAGGTGGCGTTGCGTGTGAGTGGTGATGACTTGAGTGTGACGTTGACTGCCCAGGATGAGGAGGTTGTTGAATTGCTGGCCAGGCACGTGGATGAGTTGCGGGGGCGTTTGGGTATGCTGCCGTTTCGTTTGCAGGCTTGTGATGCGGTAAAGGTGACGCGCCTGGTGTCGGATCCGTTTGAGACCATGGGCTTGCAGGAATTGGTCCATTTTGACCGGCGGGTTTGAGATGACACGCGAGAATCGAAAGTCGCGGCGAGCGGTGGCGTTGCGCTATGATCAGGCGCGGGATGAGGCGCCGGTGGTGGTTGCGCAGGGGCAGGGTTTGATCGCCGAACGGATGATTGAATTGGCCAAGGCGAGTGGGGTTGAGGTGCGTGAGGACGCGTCTTTGGCGGAGGCGTTGTCAAGGGTTGATATCGGGATGACGATTCCTGAGGAATTGTATCCCGTTGTGGCTGAAATTTTGGTATTTTTGAATCGTTTGGATCGGTCGAACGAACAAAACAGAAACCGAGCGAAGGGATAGGGCAAAAGGGCATGATTGCGGTGACCCGGTTGAACGGCACTCAGATGACGGTGAATTCGGATCTGATTGAAACGTTGGAGGCTACGCCTGACACGGTGATGACCTTGACCAGCGAGCATAAGTTTGTGATTAGAGAAAGTATCGACGAAGTGGTGGCCCGGGTGATAGCCTTCAAACGTCAGATCTTCGGGGGCGTTGTCATATCGCCTCCTGGCGTTTTGCCGGGCGAATCGTCGACGCTATAGCCTGGAAGCGGGGTTCCTGTGTTAGAAATAGCAACGGTTATTGGTTTGGCGCTTGGCTTTGGCGCCATGATGATCGCCCACGTGTGGGAGTCGGGTTGGCAGGTTTCGTCTCTGTTGGGGTTGATGAACCCATCGGCGGCGTTGATTGTTCTGGGTGGCACGGCGGGAACGTTGTTCATTGCCTACCCGCTTGAGGAGATCAAGCAATTGCCGGGTGTCATCAAGCAAACATTTTACAAAAACGAACTGGAACCTGGGGTATTGGTTGCGGAACTGGTCAAGTTTGCCGAAAAGGCCAGGCGTGAGGGTTTGTTAGCGCTTGAGAGTGAAGTGGCTGCGGCGGGCGATCCATTTTTGCAAAAGGGTATTCAGTTGGTGGCCGACGGGTTGGATCATGAAACGATCAAGGATATGCTTGAGACGGAATTGGACTTTATCGCGTCGCGTCACGCGGGTTACACGGGTATGCTCGATGCGTTGGGTGGCTTTGCGCCCACGATGGGTATTATTGGTACCGTGATGGGTTTGATTGCGTTGCTGAGCAATTTGGGCACAGACGTCGGCGCGATGGGCGCGGGGATTGCCGTGGCGTTCGTTGCGACTTTGTATGGTGTCGCGACGGCGAACCTGTTGTGGTTACCGATGGGTGCCAAACTGAAGCGCAAGAGTGAGGAAGAGTTGCTGATGCGCGAGGTGATGATTGCGGGTATTTTGTCGATCCAGGCGGGTGACAATCCACAAATCGTGGAGGAGAAGCTCAAGGGCTACTTGAGTCCCAAGATTCGCAAGGAGCTTTCTGCGGGACGTGGAGGCAATCGCTAAATGGGCAGGCGCAGAGGCCATGGGGGGGGGCACGCCAACCACGAACGGTGGCTGTTGACCTATGCGGATTTGATCACGCTGCTGTTGGCATTTTTTATCATTTTGTATGCAGTCAGCATGTCGGACAAGACTTCTGTGGCGGATTTGAGTCGGGTGCTGTCCAGTGCGTTTCATGTGACCAGTGGGGGGAGCGATCGCCCCTTGGATGGGTCGCCTAATGTCTTGTTCGGTGGGGGGGCGTTGTTGCCGGAACCCAAGGCGATGATGGAGATGCAGGACAAGCTGCAAAAGGATCTGGCGAAAACGAAGGGTTCGCAGGGCGATGCCGATGCCGGGGCGGGTGTCACAACCACTTTGACGGAGCGTGGGTTGGTGATTTCGCTGGCGAACTCGTCTTTTTTTGAGCCTGGTGAGGCCTACCTGAAGCCCCGCGCACTCGCTGCATTACAAACCGTGGCACGTTTGTTGGATGATTCCAAACGTAACATTATGGTGGAGGGGCATACTGATGATTCGCCGATCAATACCGAACGTTATCCAAGCAATTGGGAGTTATCAACAGCGCGGGCGACGTCGGTCGTGCGATTTTTGATCACGGCGCATGCAATTCCGCCCAAGCGGTTATCCGCGGCAGGTTATGGGGAATACTACCCCGTGGCGCCCAACAACAGCGATCGCAACCGAGCACGCAACCGACGGGTGGATATCGTGATCCTGCGCTCGGACTTGAAGGGGCAACGGCCTGGGTCCAAATGGATGAAGCGTGGTGTAGAATAGTGTTTTCTCACATGGGTTTGTGGGAACTGTGCCGTGGTGTGGATCGTGCCAGGCAGGTGCGGTCAGGCCAGTAGGGGGTATTGTGGCAGCCAATTTGAAGAATGCGAAGGATCCCGGCAAGGGTGTGTCTGAGAAGGGTGGCTCTTCGTTTGAGATGAAGTGGGCATTGGCTGCTGTGGCCATGACTATCATTTGTTTTGGTTCGGTGGTTGGCGGCTTTTTGTTCGTGAAGAATTTCATGATCAAGCCAGAGGTGAAGACCCAGTTTGTTGAGAAGCACATCGCACCTGGGCCAAGTTTTGCGTTGATGAGTTCGCAAGTGGTGAATTTGAATGGTGGGCGGTATTTGCGTTTCTCGTGCAGCCTCCAGTATGTCGAGAACGAACGCATCTGGCCACACGAGGGTGGTGGTGGTAACGCTGGGCCGAAGAAGGTGGATCCATTGTTGCGGTTTAACGACATGATGAAGGATGTTGTCGTGTCGACGATCAGTCGGCATACGGCTTCTGAATTGATGCGTCCCGAGGGCAAGGAGCGCTTGAAAGAAGAGATCAAGACCAAGATCAACCAGATGACGTCTGAAACGGCGGGTCCGCACGCGGATCCGGTCAAGCAGCCGGTGCCTGAGGTTTACCGGGTATTCTTCACGGAGTTTGTTGTTTCTTGAGGCTGAAGCAGATACGGATCGTGTTCGTCGAAGGATTGATGCGTGGCTGAAATATTGTCACAGTCAGAAATTGACGCGCTCTTGTCGGCTTTGTCGACGGGGGAGTTGACCGCTGAGCGCATCAAGGATGATGATGCGCAGCCTAAAAAGGCGTTGCAGCTTTATGATTTCAAGCGTCAAAACAAGTTTTCGAAGGAACATATTCGAACGCTGTCGATGATCCATGAGAATTTCAGCCGCATTTTGTCGACGTTGTTGTCGGCGTACTTGCGGATGGTCGTACAGTTGGAGGTGGCGTCGGTCGAGCAGTTGACGTACGACGATTTCATTCGTTCCGTGCCGAATCCGACGATTATCAACATCTTTTCGATTGCGCCTTTGTTGGGTAATTGTATTTTCGAGGTCAATTTGGACATCGCGAGTGCGATCATCGACCGCATGTTGGGTGGGCCGGGCAAAGTGAGTCGGATGCGGCGCGACTTGACGGAGATTGAGCGTGCGCTGGTGAGCACGATTATCGCGCGTGCGCTGGATTCGTTGAAGGAAGCCTGGCAGAGCGTTGTGCGTTTTACGCCGAAGCAGGAGTCGATGGAGACCAATCCGCGGTTCATTCAGATTGTGCCGCCGACGGATGTGGTGGTTTTGATCACGTTTGAGACCAAGTTTGGTGAGTCGTCGGGTCCTTTATCGATTTGTATTCCTTATGTGGTGTTGGAACCGGTGCTTAACAAGATCAGTTCGCAGATGATGTTTTCTTTGGCCAAGCAGGAGCAGTCTCCGCAGTATGCACGAAGCATCCGGCACAATGTTGAGCAGGCGCGGGTGCCTTTGCAGGTTGTGTTGGGCGCGGCGGATGTGACGGTGGCGGATGTGTTGCGCTTGGGTGTTGGTGATGTGGTGCCGTTGTCGACGTTTGTGAATGAGGATTTACAGATCCTGGTGGGTGAGCAGCTCAAGTTCAAGGGTCGGCCCGGTTTGGTTCGCAACAAATTGGCGGTGCAGGTCACCCGTGTGGTTGATGAGCGAGAAGTGGAAGACGAATGACTGATCCGATGAGGGCACTCGACGAGTTTGAAAAAGAGACCATGGCGGAGTTAGGCAACCTGTCGCTTGGTGCGGGTGCCGTGAATCTGTCGATGATTCTGAATCGGCCGGTGACGTTTACCACGCCAAGGGTGACGCAGATACAGGCAGATGAATTTTATGCGGCGCAAACAACGCCGTCGGTATTGATTGAATTGCGTTATGTGGTGGGTGATGAGCACCCGCAACTATTCTTGCTCGGGCGCACCGAGGCCTTGGCTGTTTGCGAGCTGATGACGGGCGGCTCAAACACGGATGTAGATGGTGACATTGGTGAGATGCAGACCAGTGCACTGGGTGAAGCCTTTAATCAGATGATGATGGCCGCGGCGAGCAACATGAGCACGTTTTTCAGCCGACGGGTGACGGTGTCGCCGGTCGTCGTGGGTTTTGATGTGCCGTCCGCGTCGCAGATGCTTCGCAACACCAATGGGCCGGAGTTGTTGACGCTGGTGACGTTTAACTTTGTGGTGGAAGGGGCGGTGAACAGTACGCTGACCCAAGTGTTGAAGTCTGCTTCTGCGCGGAAGTTGGTGGAAAGTTTGGTGATGGCGGCGGATGACCCGGCGGCGGTGGCTGAGGCGGTGGCGAAAGAAACGGTTAGGTCTGCTGGTGCGCACTTGGCGGCGGATGTGATTGAGAGTCGTGTGGCGCAAGAATCAGGTGTGTCGCGGCGTGGGGGTGCCGGTGTGTCGCAGCAAGTGCCGTTTGCCGAGCCGGTTCCGGTTCGTGCGGCGCAGTTTGCGCCTCTGTCGCAGCCGACCGGTTTGGAAGGCATCAGTGGTCTCGATTTGATTCTGGATGTCCCGTTACGGGTGACGGTGGAATTGGGTCGCACGCGCATGGCGATACGGGATGTGTTGGATTTGGGTAAGGGATCCGTGGTGGAACTGGATCGGTTGGCGGGTGAGCCAGTGGATATGCTGGTGAACGGCAAGTTGATCGCACGAGGTGAAGTGGTGGTGATTGACGAGAGCTTTGGCATTCGGGTGACAGATATTGTCAATCCGGTTGATCGGGTCAGCAACCTGAAACTGTCTTGACCCCTGGTTGGTTTTGAGGGGGTGCCGATTCGGAGGGTGGTGCGGTGAGCCTGGGCAATGAGGGTGCAGGCCCGGAGCCATTGGGCACGGATCAATTGGTCAAGGCCGCTGATTCGATGGTGTCGCGTTTGCTCAAGTCCGAGGGGCGCGCATCCGCCACGCAACCGTTGGTGCGCGGCACGGGTCGTGCACCGATGGATCCTGATACCCTGCGTCTGGTTTTGGAAGGTACGCTGGCGCGAGCGGGACGTCTGGCGGCCAGTCTGGAACCGCGGGTTGAGTTGATGGCGAGGGCGTGTGACCTGTGTGGGTTGGGTGTTCCGGGGGTTAGAGATTGGGGCGAGTATCGTCATCCGGTGACCCCCAAGGCCAAAAAAATCGTCTCGTATTTGTCGACCATGCTGGGTAAGAATCCGGTTTTGGTGCGGCAGGTGCAAGTGGCAATTTTTCGTTACAAGGAGGCGGATCGCCTCGTGGTTCAAGCACGGGACGCGCTCAAAAGCCAGACCTTCGATGATGTGTTGCTCGAAGAGTTGAAATTGAAGTTCTATTACTTGGCCCATTATCACGAAGAGTTTAAGGATGACGTGTTGTTGGGGCAGTTGTTTCCGGCTCCCCGTGAGACGGCGCCTGCAAACGGGGGGCTCAATCGCAATCTGGCGACGTCCCCGGCGGCGATCGCCCGGTACCGGCAAGAGCGCGATCTCGTCCTCCGCCGCGCCGAGGCCTTGCAGGAGCTGTTGAAGCCAGGTCTGGTGCGAGCCGCAACCTGGCAGACTTACGCCGCTGAAAGCATTTGGAAACAACTGGCCGGTACCGTCAACCCACACGAACGCGAGGAACGCCGTTGGGCCAAGCGATTTGCTGCCAACACCGCATTGCGTGATCAACTCGCACTGTTGCACCAACGCTTTGAGCAATTGGGCGAACAGATGCGCCAAGTGAAAAAAGGTGCAGCTTTTGAGCCCTTGGCCGAGGTGATTGAAGCCATCGGACGCTTGGTGCCGGAATGGCAGCAGGAACCCGCGATGCAGACGCTGTATCCCCGCTTGACCCCGGAATGGTTCAAATGACCCTGTGCGCAGGCGCTTGCGATGCGCCAATGGCGATTGGCGGTCTTTTGACGGGCATGCGACAGTGCACCGTGCAATGGCTTCGCAATCAAGTCACCGTCTTGTCAATCAGCAACACTCGACCCACGAAACGAGCGGTTTCGCTTTGCGGTCGACGTTTTCCCAAACACGCATCACCTTGTCGTTTCAAGCACGATTCGGCTCACCACCGTGTCGAAGAGGCGTATGATGGTCTTGCGCGGATGTCTGCGCTTTATGTTAACCTGTTGCGGGGTGGCTTGGTGTGCCTGGATGAACAGGCCATTTGCCGGGTGCGTGAGATGAGTTATGGAGATGGCAGCGTGATGGGCCGCTGGTTGGTTACGATTGCTTGGTTTTGGATGATCATTGCCGTTACGCTCACATTGGCGCCAGAGCCGGTGCTGGCAGCGGCTACTCAAATGGCGCAGCAGTCCGTGCGCCCTGAGCAAACGGGCGTACCGGCTTACTTGAAGGAAAATGGTGCGCTGAATTTACGGGATTATGACGAACCGCGTCGCAATGCCGAGACGCCAATGTGGCAGACCGTGCTCTCGATGCTGTTTAAACTGCTTCTGGTCGTTGGTTTGATCGTTCTTTCACTCGGGGTTTTCAGGCAGTATTTTCAGGGGCGTTTGGGTTTGCCCACCTTACGCGGCAAGAACGTGGTGTTGCTTGAAAGCACGATGCTGTCGCCGCAGCATACGGTGCATGTCGTCAGTCTCGGGGGCGATCGCCTCCTGGTGCTCGGAGCGAGCGCAGGCGGGTTAGCACTTTTAACGGAAATCACGGATGCCCAGGCGGTGAAGCAATTCATACAATCCAGTCAAGGGCGTGACAACCGCTTTGGCCGCGAAATCGCGACGCAAGAAGCGCTGCAGTCCGACCCAACGGCTTTTGATGAGCTGTATGAGGGCACACCGGGCGGCTTGAAGCGGGAATGGGAGGGCTAAGTACGTGCGCGGGCTCGTTTTTGGGCTTGGGTTTGTTGCCTGGCTCGTATGGGTTGTGACAGGGGCGCTGCCCGCTGAGGCGGCGCCTGTGCCGGTGCCGCAATTCAGTTTGGGGTTCAATGGCAGTGAGGCGCCCAAAGATATGGCGGTCACGCTGCAGGTGTTGTTGTTGCTGACGGTATTGTCGCTGGCGCCTGCCATTTTGGTGTTGATGACGTCTTTTACGCGAATTGTGATTGTGTTGAGTTTTTTGAGGCAGGCGATCGGCACCCAGGTGATGCCGCCTAACCAAGTCATCGTTGGGTTGTCACTGTTTTTAACCTTTTTTGTGATGGCGCCTGTGATCAGTGACGTGTACAAGAACGCCTGGGAACCGTTGTCTCGCAAGGCCATTTCTCAAGAGACCGCTTTCACGAGGGCTGAGGCGCCTTTGCGCCGGTTTATGTTTCGACAGACCAGGGAGCGTGATTTGGCGTTGTTCGTTAAACTGTCCAAGGTGCAGCGGCCCAAGGTCGTGCGGGATATCCCGACCTATGTGTTGATTCCCGCGTTTATCACGAGCGAGTTGAAGACCGCGTTTCAGATCGGTTTTGTGATTTACTTGCCTTTTTTGGTGATTGATATGGTCGTTGCTTCCATTTTGATGTCGATGGGCATGATGATGCTGCCGCCTGTGGTGATTTCGTTGCCGTTCAAGATCATCTTGTTTGTGCTGGTTGACGGGTGGCATTTGATGTCGCGCGCCCTCGTGACGAGCTTTGGATAGGAGTCGCGCCGCATGACCCAAACCCTGGTGCTGGAATTGAGTCAGCGTAGCTTGTGGCTGCTGTTCGAACTGTCGATGCCGACTTTGATCATTTCATTGGTTGTTGGCTTGTTGATTTCCATTTTTCAGGCCGTGACGCAGATCAACGAAATGACCCTGACCTTCATTCCCAAAATAGTAACCGTGTTCCTGAGCCTGGCCTTTCTGGGTCCATGGATGCTCAACACCACCTTGGACTTCATGCAGGCCATATTCGTCAATTTACCGGAATATGCAAAGTAAATTGCGATGAATCTGACAGGACTCATGGCCCTGCCGGCGTCAGGCCTGGTGCTTTTTTTGCTCATTTTGGTGCGCGCGAGCGCCATTTTCTTGATCGCCCCCATGCTGGGTCACACCCAGGTGCCCGCGCGTTTCAAGATCGGGCTGGCTTTTTTTATCGCGCTGATTCTCACACCTTTGCTTTTGCGTGACTGGCCGCCACTCACCTTGGAAAACCCCTGGCTGCTCGCCGCCGCCTTGTTTCAGGAAATGGTCCTTGGGGTGCTCATCGGATTCCTGGTGCAATTGGTGTTTGTCGCGTTTCAGTTTGCCGGGCAAATCGTTGGACAACAGATGGGCTTTGGGATGGCCAACATCATGGACCCCCAAACAGCGACCCAGGTTTCCGTGATTGCACAAATCTACATGATCGCGGGCAGCTTGATTTACCTCACACTCGATGGCCACCTCTGGATGCTGATGGCCCTCGAGAAAAGCCTACGGATTATCCCCCCCGGCCAATACCGTTTCGACGGCGTATCTTTGTCGCTCCTTCTCGATGCCACCAACGATTTGTTCTGGATCACCGTCTTGCTCGTTGCACCGGTCATGGGGGTGCTGGTGCTGACCGAACTCGGCATGGGCATCGTGGCACGCATCATGCCCCAGATGAACATCTTCGTCGCATCCTTTCCCATCAAAATCGGACTGGGCGTCTTGACCTTGGCCGTTTCACTCCCGATACTGATAGAACATATGGCAGGCCTGTTTGAACAAAACTTTGCAGGCCTACTCACCTTTTTGCGTGCGGTGGCCGCAGGCGTTACAAACGGCGGAGGCTGACGCGTGGCTGATTCCGGTGGGCAGGAAAAAACCGAAAAACCCACGCCGCGGCGCCTGTCCGAGGCGCGCAACAAAGGCAACATCGCCAAAAGTGCCGACCTTAACACGGCCGTTATGCTGCTTGCTTCCATTTTGATCCTCAAATGGCAACTCAGCAATCTCAGTCACCACATGATGGGCATTACCGAGCAATTGCTCGGCAACTTTCCCCGCCAAGACATGACCGTCGGCGCCTTCCAAACGCTGTTTGTGGCGCTGAGCACCCAGACCATGCTCGCCTTGGCACCCATTCTGGGTTTTTTGTTGTTGGTTGGTTTACTGGTTAACTACTCGCAAGTCGGGGTTTTGTTCACGTTTGAACCCCTGAAGCCAAGCCTGCAGAAAATCAATCCGCTTTCAGGTTTTAAACGCCTGTTTTCGTTGCGCTCCGTCATCGAAACACTCAAGGCACTGATTAAAATGGGCGTGGTGGCAGCGATTATCTATGGGGTGTTGGCCGCTTATTTTCCACAGATGATCGCGACCTTGTTGATGGGGCGCGAAGGGGCTGCCGCGTTGTTTGCCACCGTCGCATGGGAAATTGCCTGGCGGAGTGTGGCGGTATTGCTGTTTTTCGCGCTGCTTGATCTGTTTTACCAACGCTGGGAGTTTGAACGTGGTCTTAAAATGACCAAACAGGAGATCAAAGACGAATCCAAACAGTCAGAAGGCGATCCACTCGTCAAGGGCCGTTTTCGCCGCCTGCAGCGTGAGGCTGCCAAAAAGCGCATGATGCAGGAGGTGCCCAAAGCCACGGTTGTCATCACCAACCCGACCCACTACGCCGTGGCGTTGCGCTATGATCGCGACACCATGGGGGCGCCCCTTGTGGTCGCGAAGGGTGTCGACCTCATCGCCCAACGCATCAAGGCACTCGCCGCCGAACACGACGTGCCCACCGTCGAAAACGTCGCCCTGGCACGCGAACTTTACCGACGCGTCGAACTGGGTGACAGCATTCCGGAGGATCTTTACACCACCATCGCTGAAATCCTTGTCATGGTTCAACGACTCAAGGCGCGCCGCCAAAAAACCGGCACCCCGTCGTCCTGAAAACCAACCTTGCGCGTCGCAAACAAGACGTTGATCACGTGTCAGATGACCCTGAATGTGCTATTTTTTAAAGAACGGGCAATGAGGCACGATTTAACTTTTAATATTTTTTGCGAAATGGATTCGATAATGTCCGAGCAACAATTTCTGCAGTTATTTCAAGCAAATGCCAATCGGATGAAAGAGTTGGCGTCTTTGACACGGGATCGTGGCTGGTTCTGGTTGAACTGGTTCCAGCCGAAACCGCGCAAGCATCGTCGGTTGAAGCGCTGGTCGAATTTACGCAGCATCGACGCGGAAGCGTGATCCCGTCATTGTCAGCATCACGGCGGAGGGCCCTCAGTGTCTGAAACTGCCGGCGGCGAGTTGGCGTTGGAACTGTCCGGACCGTGGCAGTTTCAGGTTGCGCCTGTAGCAACCCCTGATGCCCTTGCAGTGGATGCGTGGCGGGAATGCGATCGCCACGATGCGGAGTTCGCGCGGTCGCGCGTTGCCTGGTACCGCACGGTTGTCGAATGGCCGTCCACCGCCTGCGAGCGGCTTTTTTTGCGTTTTGAGGGTGCGGACTACCGTGCGCAGGTGTGGTTGGACGGGGTTTATCTCGGTGAGCATACGGGATATTGCGGTTCGTTTAGCTTTGACGTTTCTGCGTGGCGCGATCATGCGGGTCCATTGACACTCTTGGTGCGTGTTGCGTGGCCCGAGGAAGTATTGGGTGCGTGGCCTGCGCGCAAGCGTTGGTTGCGGGGGGCATTTGGACAACACCCCGGTCACTCGGGAGCGTGGCACATTGAAGATGGCCAGGCATCGCCCGCTGGCGGCCTGTGGGGGCGTGTGTGGCTGGTTGGGCGATTATCCCGGCATTTGGCCTCGTTGCGCCATGCGGTGCGGATAGTCGCAGATGAAACGTGGTTGGAGATTGAAGCCGCTTGGGCGGGGATAGGCGCGGAAACGCTTTGGGCGTGGTCCTTGGTGGATACGGGTGGCGTAACTGTCGGTCAAGCCGAACGCCGTGTGGGTGCTGCCGATGAACGAACGGTACTGGCCATACGCGTGGCGCAGCCGCGATGGTGGTGGAGTTGGGATCAAGGCGACGCGGCTTTTTATTGGCTTGAGGCCACCAATGGCTTGGAGCGCCATCGGGTTCGCGTGGCGTTGCGCACGGTGATGCGTGATGCGCAGGGGGTGTGGTGGCTGAATCAGCGGCGCGTCTTTTTGCGGGGAGCCTATGTGTTGCCCGGTTGGTGTTTGACGAAGCAGGATGCAGCGTGGGCGGCAGAGCAGGTGAGGTCGATTCGTGCGAACGGCTTGAATGTGGTGCGCGTGCACGCGCACATGGCCCATCCGGTTTTCTATGAAGCCTGTGATGCGGCCGGGGTGATGGTGATTCAGGATGCCCCGTTGTATGGCGCGTATGATGTGACGCCTGAATTGTGTGAGGCGTTGACGCAGCAGGTGTCGGAACTGGTTGAGCGTTATTGGCATCATCCGGCGATTATTGCCTGGGGTGTCAACACAGGGGGTCACCGGGATGTCGATGTGCCCGCTGATTGGGCCATGCACGTGTTCGCACGGTCGGATGCCACGCGGCCGGTTTTACGTTCGCGCACGCCGAGCCTTGCCGCTTGCGCGGAAGCGCTTGAATTTGAGGAGACGGGTTTGGCCGTGGGGGCACACGTGGCCTTGCCGGTGGGTGACACACTCAATGAGTGGGTTGCAAACGGTTTGTTGCGGCCGGATGATGCGTGTACGTGGGGGCGTTTGGGTTGGATGCGGCCGATGCCGGCTGTGGTTGATTGGCCTGATGCGGTTGCGCGGGGGCAACGTGCGCAAGCCGAGTTTGTATTGGACTGGGTGGATGGTGCGCGCAGGCGTCGTTTTGAGGGGGTTGCCGGTTATTTTTACTATTGGTTGTCGGATGCAGCACCTGTGATTGGCAGTGCGCTGCGGGATGCCACGGGGCGTTTGAAGGCGGCGGGTGAGGTGTTTGCTGCTGTGTCTGCGCCCTTGTATCCGTCTTTGCGTTTGTTGCAGGGGGAGGTGTTGGCGGGGCTTGCGATCGCCCCCGATCTCCGGGTGGTGAACGATTCGGGTGAGGATTACACGGATTTGCGCGTTCAATTGACCTTGCTGGATGAAGCGGGCAACGAACGCAGTGCAGTAACCAGCGTGGCGTTCGATGTCGCGGCGGGTGCCGTGCGCGTGCTGGACGCCGAGTGGATTGACACGTTGCCAACGCATCCCGGATGGCACGGCGACTTTACGCTGGAAGCGCTGATTCTGCGCTTTGGACGGCCACTTGGGTCACTGGAACGTGCGCTTCGTTTGCTGCCGCGTCAGGAGGCGCAAGCGGCTTATCTACAAATTGGTTACGGGTAGGCCATTATGCGCTGCGCGCATTGCAAAGCGGTGATTGAGGGGCGTTACATTCAAGCCGGGCGGCTTTGTTTCCATCCGGGTCATTTTTTGTGTCACGCCTGTCAGTTACCGATTCAGGGCAGTTATCAGGTGCATGCTGGGCGATTTTTGCATCCGGCCTGTTATGCCGAGCATCACGCGCCGCGGTGTCCGGTCTGTGCGCAGGCGATCACCGGGCAGGCGGTAATCCACGAAGGCCGCGCGCATCATCCGCGCTGTTATGAGCAGACCGCAGCCCTTCAGTGTGTGGTCTGCGCCAAGGGCATCGTTGGCCCGGCGTTGACGGATTATTGGGGCAACACCTACCACGCGGCCCACGCGCGGGAATTCGGCACGTGCCAGTATTGTGCCCGCCTCACGCATGCCAGCATCGGTGGGGGTGGTCTTAACTATCCGGATGGTCGCGTGATTTGTCGGGGCTGTCATCGCACGGCGGTGCACAGAGAAGCGGATGTGCGGCGTTTGTTGATGGAGGTGCGGGCGCGGTTTGGGCAGTGGGGCGTGGATCTCGGACGCGTTGACATTCCGCTCAAGGTGGTGGACCGCAATCAATTGAACCAACTGTTGCGCCGCTCCGCCCACCAGCCCTCCAAATGGGTGAGCGGTCTGTGGCAAATGGTCTTCGAACAGCAGGGCACCACCCGTCAAAACAAACAAGGCACCATGTATTTGCTTGGTGGCATGCCACTCGCCGTACTCGAGGCGACTGCCGCGCATGAACTGATGCACGCCTGGAATTATTATCATGCGCGCCCCCATGCCTTTGCACTCGAGGAAGGGGCTTGCAATTACATGAGTTACCGGATGTACCTGGCGCGCGATAACGAAGAGGGGCGTTATCACATCGATGCCTTGATGAAAGACCCTGACCCCGCCTATGGTGCTGGTTTTCGCAAGGTCAAGGGGTATGTGGATCGCCACGGCTTCCCACGCTTGCTCACCCTCTTGAAAGAATCCCACGACTTCCCGATGTTCGGCGGCTGGTTCGGATAACGCCAGCGCTTACGCCAGGCTGATTACACCCATCGATTGCACTTCGGTCTGCGGGGGAACAATCTCGTTATAGGCCATCACGGACACCGCCGGAAACTTTCGCTCAATCAGGCGACGAAACACCAGCCGCACTTTGCTGGAACATAGCACCACCGGCTGGTGACCATTGGTGAGCAATCGTTCTACCTGAACCTGAACGCTTTTGACCAAGCGTTGCGCAACGCCTGGTTCGAGGGTTACCATCGCACCTTGATCGGTTTGCTGGACGGAATTGGCCAGAATTTGCTCAAGCCCTGGGTCCATGGTCAGTACGGGCAAGCGGCCTTCCGCGCTCATGTTCTGGCGCGTGATGCTGCGTGCCAAGGCTTGTCTGGCATATTCCGTGAGGGTATCGGTATCTTTGGTCAGACGCGCGTAATTGGCGAGGGCTTCTAAAATGGGCACCATGTCGCGGATGCTGATGCGCTCACGCAACAGGTTTTGCAAGACCCGTTGAATGTCACCCAAGGTCATCAAGTCGGGCAACAATTCTTCGACGACTGCCGGATAATCTGTTTTGACGTGGTTGATCAACGCCTGCACGTCTTGCCGGGACAAGATATCCGGCGCATGTAACTTGACGATTTCGGTCAGATGCGTGGCGAGCACCGACGACGGGTCGAACACGGTGTAGCCCAAAATCTCGGCGTCTTCCTTTTTGGATTCGTCGATCCAAAACGCTGGCATCTGAAAGACCGGTTCCTTCGTCGGGATGCCGTCGATGGGTGCGACCGCCCCGCCGGCATTCATGGCCAAAAATTGTTCAACCTGCACTTCGCCCCGTGCGACCTCGATGGCGCGCAGGTTGATGCGGTACTCTTTGGGTTTGAGTTGCAGGTTGTCCCGCACGCGAATGGGCGGCAAAACTACCCCCAGCTTGGTGGCGGTTTGGCGACGAATCATGGTGATGCGATCCAACAAGTCGCCCCCTTGCGACGCATCGACCAAGGGGATTAACCGATACCCGATTTCAAGCTCCATCGGGTCGACGTTGAGCAAACCCATCACGTTTTCAGGGCCTTTGGCTTCGTTTGCATCACTCGGGGCATCCACCGCAGCAGCCGCTTCGAGTGCCACCGTTTTTTGGGCCTGTTGATTGGCCACGTAGGCGGCAACCCCACTGCATAAGGCAAGGGTGATGAACGGCAATTTGGGCAGGCCGGGCACGAGGCCCAAAATGCCCAGCATCACCGATACGACCATTAACACGCGGGGATCGCCCAAAAGCTGGGCACCGATTTCCTGGCCCAGGGATTGCTGGGTGGCGGCCTTGGAAACGAGTATACCCGTGCCCACCGAGATAACCAGCGCCGGCACCTGCGAGACAAGACCGTCCCCGACGGTGAGCAGGGTGTAGCGGCTGGCTGCTTCGCCAATTGGCATGCCGCGTTGGAGCACCCCGATGGCCAGCCCGCCGATGACGTTGACGACGATGATGATAATGCCTGCGATCGCATCCCCGCGAACAAACTTCGACGCACCATCCATCGTGCCATAGAAGTCGCTCTCGCGCTGGATGTCGAGTCGCCGCTTGCGAGCGACCTCTTCTGTGATATTGCCCGAACCGAGGTCCGCGTCAATCGCCATCTGTTTGCCTGGCATGGCATCCAACGTAAAGCGCGCTGCCACTTCCGAAATGCGACCGGCACCGTTCGTGATGACGATAAACTGAATCACGACCAAAATCGTGAAAACAACCACACCGACAGCGTAATTGCCGCCTACCACAAATTGCCCAAAGGCCTCGATCACATGCCCCGCTTCACCATTCAACAGAATCAACCGGGTGGTCGAGACGTTCAACGCCAAGCGAAACAGCGTCAGAATCAACAGTAGTGACGGAAACGTGCTAAATTCCAGCGGCCGTTGGACATACAGACACACCAGCAGCATGAGCAGACCGGCCGTGATGTTCAAGACGAGCAGCAGGTCAAGCAGCAACGGTGGAAGCGGTACCACCATCATGCCGACGACCATAACCACGATGACAGCCAACACAAGGTCACCGGACCGCAAAAAGGCTCCGAGACTCGAAGGTGCTGACGGGGTAGATTGTGTCGCCATGGAACGCGCAGTGCCTCACGCACCAGTGTGCGATCGCTGATAACAAACGTCTGAAATTTTAGATGAGCACGGAAGGACTGAGCCTGTCAAGTTTCGGGAGTTCAGGAGGATTCATCAACTTCACCGATCAGGCGCCAACCATCAGCCCAAGCGGTAACGGCAAGCGGACCGGTTTCGGGTGTTCTGGGCAGTGTGGTTACAACGAACATTGAACGAAGAATCAGTCAATTTGATGGATTGGAGTTCGGGGTGCTGGCCCACGCGATAGATCGAGACGCGTTAGATTGGTGATCGAATTGTGGCTGTTGCTCAAAAACGACGAAGCAGTGCCCGATGTTTGGAGTTTGTCATGCCGTTTTGACCAAAAACCTGTGCGTCACGGTATCGCGGTCAGGCGAGGTCATTTATTTGATGATCTGTTCCACCTTCTCGATGAGGTCGTTGGCGACGGTGAGCAGTTTGCTCGCCGACGAGAAGGACTTCTGCGCGAGCGTGATTTCGGGCAACGTCGTGTTGATGGACGTGTTGGAATTCTCCAGGGCACCCGGGGTAAGCACGTTGGTTGCGCCGACCACCCGGTTTCTGCCGTCATTGCCCGCAGCGGCCGTGCCTGAAAACACTTGTCCGGCAATCACGTCATACTGAAACGAGGCGCCGCTGCTGCCGCGTCTCAAGCCTTCCGGGTTGGCAAATTTGGCCAATGCAACGTGCATGTTGACGGGGCGTCCGAGGACATCGCGGGGTTCGGCGCCACCGACGCGCACGAGGCCTTGGGCATCAAACGTGAAGCGGCCGGCTGCTTCCGGATTGCGCACCAGATCCAGTTGAATGTTCTGGAACAAAGCGGGGATGGGGGGTTGCCCGGCGCCGCTGCCCACGACGTTGGCAAAAGCCTGGTTGTCTGTGCCTTGCGCTTCTTCCGGTGGTGTGCCGAAGGGTCGGTTGGCATCGACGGTGGAGGAGTAACCCATGACGAACAGCCCGTCTGAGTTGACAAGGCGGTAGGTGCCGGTATTGGGTAGGTCGCCACGGAGAAATTCGAATTTGAAGGTGCCGTCGCGGGTGAAGCTAAGGTCGCTGATTGACCGCGGGTTGGGTGTGCGTGACAGAACGAAGAAACCGTCGCCGTTGATGGCAAGGTTCGTGGGTTGGCCGTTGGCTGTGATGGAGCCTTGGGTAAAATCGGTTGTGGTCGCTTTGATGCGGACGCCTGAATCGGAGCGTTGGACGGGATTGACGGATCCGTAGCCATCGCTTGGACGTGCGCCGAGGGAGAGGTGGGACGCCAACACATCCCCGAATTGCACATCGGTTCCGCGATAGCCGGTGACGGTCGAACCGGTGACATTGGAGCCAATGACCCGCATCCATTGGTCCATGGCGCTTAACGTATTGAAGACGCCATTTTGAACTTGCGACATGACTTGCCCTCCTACACGTCTACGCGCAACACGGCGTTAAGCGGGAAAGACTGGCCATCGACCACAATGAGGGGGTTTTTGCCGGAGTAGTCAACGGTTTGAACACGACCGGTGAGCGTGGCCCCGTTATCTGGCTGGCGAATCAGCACCTGTTTGCCCAGGAGGGCGGCGGCGGTTGAAACGGCGTGGTTTTCGGTGGTCAGGTAGCTCATGCGCTGCACGGCGATCGCCGCATTCATCTGCGTGACTTGCGATATGAGGGCGGTGCCGTCCATGGGTTTTTCGGGGTCTTGATTCTGCAGTTGGGCCACCATCAACTTGATGAATTCCTCCTCGGGACGATTGGCATCCAGCGTGCCGCTACGCAGCGATGTTGGTACCTCTGGAATCAGTCCCATCAGGCCGTAACGCCCTTGCGAAATCGCATTCATGACATTCGCCCCCTATGACGCCGCATCAGGCCCGTCGCCTGAACCAAGCGCGATCATACCCATGCAGCATAACCCCTAACCGAACAAGCATCTGTGACAGGCAAAACAAACACCCATCGGTCAGGTGATTGGATGTGTCGACCACTTTCAAACCACCGGCGTGTCACCAGGGCGTTTCAAGGGGCGAACAGGCATTGAACGGTGAGTGGTATTTTGACTGGCATTTGAAGAACGGCAGGCTCCCAAAGCTTGGTTTTGCATTTGCCGTGCAGGTTTTGGCTCTTAACCTGTGCAGCACTGTTTGCGCCGGGCGCTGCCGCATCACGGTCCACAGCCGAGTATCAATCGGTTTGTGGTCCGTCCGTGAGCTAGGTTGAATGGGCGACTGTGGCGCTTTTTGGTATCATTTGAAGACGGGAGGGAACGCTTCCGTAGGAGGCACGTGCGTGCAGGGTTATCAACACTCGGAAGGGTCTTATGGGGTCAGCGCCGAGGACGAGGCGGTCCTGACGGCTGGTGTCAATCATTACAATCTGGAAATGCGCGCCATTTACTATATTCACTTCAACTTGTGTGCGCAGATGGCCCAGTTGCAGGATGAGTATGTGAGTTTTCCGCAGACCGCATGGCAGGTGACCGCGGTTGAGATTGTTCCGTTTCAGGCGTTGGAGACGCGTTATGCGCGCGATGCGGTGTGGGGAATTTTGGATTTTGCGGAGCAGCCTGGGGGTGGTTTTGTGTTTGTCGACAGCGCGGCGGCGAGCATTTTGACCGGGGTGAATGTTGAGGCGTTGGCGACGGATGACGGTTTTGCGTTTGTTGAGCAGTGGTTGATGCACTTGGGGCATCAGTTTATGGTGTGTTGGCATGAAATCGCGCAGTTTGATGTCCAGATGATACCGGCGCAGGTTCCGCCGACTTTGACTGAGTTGCAACAGATGTTTCCGGGTCTGAATCCGAATACGCCAGTGGTGACGACGGCGTTTCGGGTGTCGCAGCCTGGGCAGACGGAGACGGCGCGGGTGGTGCTGGCGATTCCGCAGGCATATTTGTTGAGTGCGGGTGCGAGTTTGCAGGCGATCGGCGAGACCACCTTGACGGGTTCGGATACCACGTATTTTCACGAACGCCTGGATTTTATCCAGGATGTGCCTGTGCCGGTGACGGTGTGTTTGGGGCGTGTCGAGTTAACGGTTAGTGACTTGCACGGATTGGAAGCGGGCGATGTGATTGAGTTGGATACCTTGGTTGGCGGCACCCTGGAGGTGATTGTGGGGCAATCGCGTATGGCGGGCAAGCCGGGTACCACGCCGGATGGTCGTCGGTTGGCGGTTGAGATTGCGCAGGTGTCATCGTGATTGCGCGCGCGCCTGCGCAGCAGGTTTCCTTTTTTTGGACGATTCTGTTTTTGGTTGGTGGAATTTTTCCGCTGTTCATGTTGGTGCGCTTCTGGACGTCGAGTGGCACGGGTTTGCATCCGTTTCTGGTGGGATACACGTTGGCGCATGCGGTCAGCTTACTGGTGGCGCTCAATTATTTCACGTATTACCGGCGTTACAAGCCGCGCAGCATCGTCTTGAGTCCGCCTTTGACGCAACCAGCCGGCTTGTTGCGCGGGTTTTTATTGGTGTTGACGATGGTTAGCTTGTTGGGTGTGGGTGCTTACAATATGTTGGCGCACGCGCACGGTTTGGGTTTGAGTTTGTCGCCGGGGCCTGCGATTGAGCGCGGGCGAGTGATTTCGACGATGGCGAAGGTCGTTGGTACGGCTTTGTCTCCGGGTTTGTTGACGCCTGTGCAGGTGCCGCCGCGCAAGCCGTTGGATATCAAGCGTCAGCGCTGGTTGGTGAACCCGCCGTTTATGTATGGGGCGCTTTGGGGGGCGTTGGGATACGCGATTCCGTTTGGTTTTTTGGGTTTGGTGTTGGGGTTTTTGCGGCCTGAGGTGCCGGATCCGCGCGATGAGCACGTGGGCGTGGGGTTGTCAGCCCGGTTGGTACGGGGGGCTGTCGGGTTTTATTATGGCGGCGCGATGGGGTTTTTCTTTGGTGCAGCCTTGATTGTCTTGTTGCGGACGCTGTTTCCGAGTGTGTCGGTGGCGACGCCTGCGGTGATTTTGCACTGGATTTACACCTTTGGGGCGGCGAGTCATCCCAATGTGGCGTTTTCGTATGCGTTTTCCTCGGCGTGCATGTTGTCCGGGGCATTTGGATTGATTCTTGGTCGGGTTGATTTTACGGCGCGTGTGTCTGACCCCAAGGCGGCGGAGTTCACGCGGCCCATCGAGGTGCAGATACCGGCCATTGAGCCCGCGCCCTTGCATGGCTTTGATCCCGTGCGCGTGGAGGCTGAAACGCAGCGCATCTTGAAGCAGTTTGAGCTGGAATGTCAGTCGTTATTGCGTTTGCCTGATTGGACGGTTGAGCGCTATGAAATGCCCTTGGTGAATCGTCCGGGTGGTGGTACGGAGCCTGAGACGGCGAATGTCATTTCGGCACGTGAGGCGGTGGCCGCGGACGATGATGCGCCGTCTGCGATGGGGCCGCTCAGCAATGTCTATGTGCAGATTGTGGCGGATCTCGGACGCCTGGAATTGAGCGCCGCGGATTGGTTGACCCTGGCGGAAGGGGTAATTTTGGAATTGCCCAAATCGCCGGATGGCACGATTGGGGTATCCATTAACGGTCGGTTGGCTGGCCGTGGTCGTCCCTTGACCATTAACGGCAACAAAGCTGTGAAGATGATATCGTTGAAACCGGGTGTTGAGAAGCTGCTCAGGGTCAATCCGGGTTAGTGGTGCATCGTTGGGGATTTTCAGGAATCAGGAGGTTTGAGCGTTGACTCAGCGTCAGGTGGTATCCCAGGTGCGTTTTGCGCCGCTTTCGGGTGGCGCGGTGTCGCATGAGCCGAATCTTGAGATTCTGCGTGAGCTTAAGTTGGAAGTCATGGTTGAGCTGGGGCGGACGTCGATTCCGTTGCGGCAGGTCATCCAATTGGGTGAGGGGTCGATCATTGAACTGGAACAACTCGCCGGTGAGCCGGTCAACCTCAGTGTCGCGGGACAGATTGTCGCCCAAGGCGAAGTCGTGGTGATTGGTTCTTCCTTTGGGGTCAAGATCACACAGATTTTCAACAGTGCCCTGCAAGGAGCGACGGGTGGCGCCTGAGTTGATTGCCTGGGCCACGCCGACACCTTGGCCGTCGATGATGCCACTGGGGCCGGCCCCCATTGATGTCAGTATCTGGCCGTATTTGCTGCAACTGGTTGTGGTGACGGCGGTGGTTGCGGTGTTGGGGTTTTTTGGTGCGCGTTATTGGCGTGAGCGCATTCCCGGTTTGCTGTTGCGGGGCCGGGAGCGTCCGGTTATTCAGGTGGTGGATCGTCACGCGCTGGATGCCACCCGTGCCTTGATGGTGGTTCGTGTCGGGGGGCGTTATTGGCTGTTGGCGAGTGCGGGCGATCGCCTGACGCCGGTGGCGGAGTTGCAGCCCGAAGACGTCTTGGGCACGTTTTCTGAGCATCTGGTCAAGGAGCAGGACGTCAGTGACGAAGCATAACCGGGTTTTGAGCGTCGGCTTGTTTGCCCTGGCACTCCTGACGGTGTGTTTGTGGCCTTCTGAAGCTTGGTGCGCCACGCGTGCCGCGGACGCCGCCACGGTGATGAGCAGCTTTGATCTCCGAGCGCCTCTGCAATCGCCTGGTTTGTCCACGCCGTTGCAATTAATTTTTCTGGTCGCAGCCCTGACTTTGCTGCCTTTCCTTTTCATTGCCACCACGCCATTTATTCGTATTGTAGTGGTGTTGGCTTTTCTGAAACAGGCGACGGGTTTGCAAAACGTTCCCCCTGGTCAGGTGATCATCGGCATGGCCTTGTTTTTGAGCATGTACGTCATGGCGCCTACCTGGGATGCGGTCAACCGGGATGCCATTGTGCCTTTTTTGAACAACAAGATGACGCAGGAAATGGCGTACGAGAAGGCCCAAGTGCCGCTCAAGAATTTCATGATCAAGCAAACGAACCAGCAGGAACTGGCGTTTTTTTTGCGGTTGGCGAAGTTGCCGGATCCACGCAAGCCGGAAGATGTCCCGATGCACGTGGTGGTGCCCGCTTTCATGATCAGCGAGGTCGCGACGGGTTTTAAAATCGGCTTCATCGTCTACTTGCCCTTTATTGTCGTGGACCTCGTCATCACCAACGTCATCATGGCCCTTGGCATGCAACAACTGCAGACCCAATCGTTGGCGCCACCGTTCAAGGTGCTGATTTTTTCCTTGGCCAATGGGTGGCACTTGCTGATTGAAGCGTTGGTGCGCAGTTATCGATGACCTGAGGGGGCGGCCTTGACCACCGGATTTGTCTTGACTGTCCTGACCCAGGGAATCATCCTGGTGCTGCTTTTGTCAGCACCGATGTTATTGACAGGTTTGGTGGTCGGTTTTATTGTCGCGCTGTTGCAGACGATCACCTCGATTCAGGAACAGACCTTGTCGTTCGTGCCCAAGGCGATCGCCGTTTTGCTCGTGCTCGTGCTCGTGGCACCGTGGATGTTGAACACGGTCGTAGGCTACGTCACACGCCTGTTTGGGCAGATACCTGCCATGGTGCCGTGATGGAGGCCTTGGTCGCGTATCTGGCCCTGACTGTGCCTACCTTCATCATGGTTGTCTCCCGTGCCATTGGTTTGTTTATGCAGGCACCGGTACTGAGCAATCGTAACTTACCAGCGCCCGTGCGGATGAGCCTCATTGCCGGCATCAGCCTGGTTGCGATGACGCAGATGCCGGCAACGGCTGCACTGCCGCAGCAACTGCTTGGTTTTGTGATCGTCGCGATGACCGAATTGGCGTTGGGCTTCATCCTTGGGTATTCCGCAAACATCATGTTCCTGGCCATTCAATCCGCGGGCGAACTGGGCGGTGTCCAAGCCGGTTTGTCCTCAGCCAGCGTGCAAAACCCGTTTACCAAAACGAACGTGAATGCGATGGGCACGTTTTATTTCAATATTGCCATTTTGATTTTTATGGTGTTTGGCGGGCATCTGTGGTTGATTGGCGGCTTCGTCCAGTCTTTCGCGTTGGTACCCATCGGTAGCTTTGTGCTCTCTCCTGCCGTGGGTGCGCAGGTCATCCTGGCAAGCGGTGCGTTTTTAGCCATCACGATTCAACTGGCCTTGCCAATGGTGACCGTTGTGTTTGTGGCGGAATTGGGGGTCGGTTACATGAGCAAAGTGGCGCAGCAAGCGAGCAGCTTGACCCAGGACCTGGTGACCATCGCCAAGCCGGTATCCGGACTCATTTTGTTGCTTTTGTTGTTACCCAATTTGATGAGCATGACCCACCAGTATGCCGAGCAAAACATGAAAGACATGCACCGCTTTTTGCAAGTGGCCGGCGAAAACAGCAAGCGGTGATGCGGTGTGCGTGGGTGGTTTGGCGAACCCGGAAGCGATCGCCCGGTCGCGTGACGTCCGTTGGTGTCAGGTAGACCCCGCCTCGGGCGTCAATTCATCCACGGCGCGCTCAAATTCTTCGATGAGCTCTTCCAACACAACGAAGCCTTTTTCCCAACACTGCGGGTTCTCGATATCAATGCCGATGCGCGCCAGCAAGTGCGCAGGGGATTCCGATCCCCCCTGCTCCAGCATATCCATGAAGCGATTCACAAAATCCTTGCCCTGCCGCTTAAATTGCGTGAACAGACTCAAAACCAACAATTGGCCAAACGCATAACTGAAATTGCCGAAGCGGGTGGTGAAAAAATAAGGATTGTTCAGCCAACCCCAACCGTCAGCCTCCGTTACCTGAACCGAATCACCATACAGCGCCTTGTGTGCATCAAGCCAACAACCGTTGAGCTCCGCCGCACTCACAAAACCCGCCTGACGCTTGGTGTAAACGGCAAGCTCCCATTCGGTGTACATCGTCTGGCGCATCACATTGAGCAACGCATTTTCAATCTGGGCAGCCAACACATGGATGCGCACGTGGGGATCAGGCTCCAACGTCAACAAATGCTCCGCCGTCAGCATCTCTGTAAAAATGGACACCGTTTCCAACATGGGTGACGTGCTGTAGGCGTTCAGCACGCCCTGCTTCCTGGCCGCCATCAAAAAGTGCAACCCGTGTCCCAACTCGTGCGCCAGCAACACCACGTCACGCACGGACGATGTATAGTTCAGGAATAAATAAGGGTGTACCGTTGGCCCCAAGCCAAACGCGATCGAACCCGACGGTTTGCCAGGCGCCGGAAACGCATCAATGTACGCTTCCGCAAAAAACCGTTCCGCCATGTCGGCAAACTCGGGTGAAAATTGCCGCAACGACTCTTGCACCAAAACCCGTGCCGTATTGAACGACACCTGACTATGGTGAATCGACGGTGGCGCAACCAAATCGCACACCCCAAATTCCGCGATGCCGAGCAAGCGGGCCTTGCTCCGATAATAACGACCACTCAGGCCATAATGCTTGCGGGTTGTCTGCAACAACGAATCCACCGCCGCCCGGCTGAGATCGTATTCGAGTAACCGCGGCGTCAACAAATCCGTCATGTTGCGAATCGAGAGTTCATCCAGATACTCTTGCATCAAGGTGTTGAAAATGTAAGTCAGCAAGTGACTTTCACCCGCGAAGGCCGCCAGGATCCGTTGATGCGCCTCGTCGCGGATGGCGCGGTTCAAATCACTCCGGTAGCCCCGGGCTTCTGACACACTCACCGTATGGGGTTGCCCATCCACCATCACCGTCAGGCGCAAGCGTGCCAGACTTTCCGTCAAAAGTTGACACCACGCATTCACTCCCGTGATGGTTCGATTGGCCAAAATTCGCTCTTCATTGCTGGGCCGCGCATACGGCGCCGAGTCAAAAATGCGTGTCAGCCAGTAGCGATAGCGCTCAAGCACCGGTGCCTCAAGGTGTTGGGTCATCGCCTCGATAGACAGGTATTTGAGCTCGGTCTTAAAATGATCCAGTTCGGTCTTGAGCATCGTGTACTCGGCCCAAACGTCTTGATACAAGGCCCGCGCAGCCTCATCCCGTGTATCTGTGTAAAACAGCAGCCAGGTATATCCCGCCAGACGATCCAGCAAGGCCACAGGCGTTTCCATCTCATCCAGGGCCTGTGACAATGCCACACTGTCCAACGTGCTGACCTGGTTGCGGTAGCGTTCCACGAAGCTACGCACCAATTCCCGCGCCCGCTCGCGATCCCCCACCAAAAACGGATCGGCGGGACCGGCGTATAGACGCGTCAGATCCCAACGCGGCTTGGCTTCAGACTGCATCACACTCGCCATCCTGCACATTCCTTGACTGGCCACGCCATGCTCATTGCGTGGCCGCCTCCACGCCTTCCGGGCCCTCCTGTGCGCCCGTTTCCGGCGTGCCCGCAGCCGCCTTCTTCTTGGGCACATTGCTGATGGCCTTGCATTCGGCATTCGTACATAACACGAACTCACGCCCATTTTTGGCACGCTTGATGACCGTCAATGACTGACACTTCACACACGGCGTGTTCGTTGGCTGGTCCCACGACGTAAAACTGCAATCAGGCCACCGCTCACACCCATAAAAGGTCTTGCCTGTCCGCGACTTTTTGATGATCACATCCCCCGTCGTGCACGTCGGACAACTCAACCCGATGCGCTTGATCAAAGGCTTCGTGCCCTTGCATGTCGGGTAATCCGAACACGCCAAAAATTCCCCGAAACGGCCGCTCTTGATCCAATACTCCTTGCCGCACAAGTCGCAATTGATGCCCGAGGGGATCGCCACCGGCTTCATTTCCTTCGCCGCAACCTTCAAGGTCTCCGCAAAAGGCGTGTAAAAATTCTTGATCAGATGCTGCCACGCCTCCGCCCCATCCTCCACGGAATCGAGCTTGTTTTCCATATCCGCCGTAAAGCCGACATCCACGATGTTCGGGAAATGCGTCACCAGTTGCTCGTTTACCTGCACCCCCAACTCGGTCGGCTTCAGCGCCCGCCCATCTTTCTCCACATAACCCCGGTCCTGCACGGTCGCGATGGTTGGCGCATAGGTCGACGGCCGCCCGATACCCTGCTCTTCCAAGGTCTTCACCAAACTCGCCTCCGTATAACGCGGCGGCGGCTGCGTGAAGTGCTGCTTCGGCGTCAAAGCCAACAAATTCAACACATCCCCTTGTGCCAATTCCGGCAACTTCGGCGCCTGTGCTTCCTCTTCACCCTCACGCTCACTCAACTCGATATACAAGACCTGATAACCCGGAAACACCACTTTGGTATCACTCACGCGGAAAATGCCATCCCCCGCCCCAATTTCCACCGTCACAACCGACAAGGTCGCATTTTCCATCTGGGACGCCAAAAAACGCTCCCAGATCAAGCGATACAATTTGAGCTGATCCGGCGTCAGGTTCTTTTTAACCGACTCCGGCGTGCGCACAACTGACGTCGGCCGTATCGCCTCGTGCGCATCCTGCGCACCCTTCTTCGATTTGAACGCCCGCGCAGACTTCGGGATATAACCCTCGCCCCAGCGCTCTGTGATATAAGCCTTCGCTTCCGTCTGCGCCTCTTTCGCCACGCGAATCGAATCCGTTCGCATATACGTGATCAAACCCACCGGGCCCTCGGCACCCAATTCAATGCCTTCATACAATTGCTGCGCCAAAGCCATGGTACGCTTCACCGTAAACCCATGCCGCCGCGACGCCTCCTGCTGCAGCGACGACGTGATAAACGGTGCCGCCGGCTGACGCTTCTGCTCCTTCGTCGTGATGCTGCCAACTACATACGTTGCCGCCTTCAGTGCCGTCACAATCGCGCCAGTCACGCCCTCACTCGATAAAACCGGCTTCTTGCCCTGCCATTTCGCCAACTCCGCAACAAACGCGGATTGCCCCCCTTTTTGCAGCTCCGCATGCACACTCCAGTACTCTTGCGGCACAAACGCCTGAATCTCACGTTCGCGATCACAAATCAAACGCACCGTCACCGACTGCACGCGTCCGGCCGACAAGCCACGACGCACCTTTTGCCACAGCAACGGCGAAATCTTGTAACCAACGAGCCGATCCAACACCCGCCGCGCCTGCTGCGCATCCACGCGCCCCGTATCGATATCCCGCGGGTTCTTGATCGCCCGCTGAATCGCATCCTTGGTAATCTCGTTAAATTCAATCCGCTTCAGCGTGGGCTGCGCATCCACCTCACTCAACACAGCCGCCAAGTGCCAGGCGATCGCCTCGCCCTCGCGATCCGGGTCAGGTGCCAGGTACACTACCTTCGCCCGATTGGCGGCATCCTGCAAATCCCGCACCACCTCGGACTTCTCCGCCAACACCTCGTACTTGGGGCTGAAATTCTTCTTGATATCAACGCCCAAACCCTTTTTGGGCAAATCGCGAATGTGGCCCGCCGAGGCCTTCACCTGAAAATCCTTGCCCAAAATCTTCGCGATGGTTTTGGCCTTGGCCGGAGATTCAACAATTACCAGGTTTTTGGCCACGCTCTGCTCGCTTCCTCATTGATGGCAGAATCAACTTGTCTCTACCTTGTCGTCAAAATACCAATTTTTACGTTAAGCCCCCTTCGGGCCTGAATCTGTGACATCCGACGTAACACCCCCATCCGCGGCAACACCTGAGCCGCTCACAGGATCCGTCACGCCCTCCTCTTCAATCAAATACCGCTTCGCGATTTCCGGGCGATCCGTCTTGTGCGCAAACAGCAACACAAACACCAAGGTCGCCGTCGTGAACAACACCCCAATCAACGGACCCGGGTTGCTCCGTATCGAGTCCCAAAACATCCCAAGCATCACTTAAACCTCGTCCAGGCGCCCCTTTAACAGGCACTGCCAGCGTCTGAATGGGTGCATCATAGCATACCGCCCTCAGCCTTGGTTGCCACGGGCTCCGTTGGCAAACACAAGACACGCAATGCACCTTCTGCGATCACAACCTTTACGGGCGTCGTTCCCACGGGATCCCCATCCAACTGATAGGGAAACGGGCGCGACGTGCGAATACTCAGGCTGCGCGCCTGAAAAATCTCTACATCATTCACTTGACCCAAACGCCCCGCCAAACTCAGCGCAAAGTGCGTCAGCACCTGATACCAGCGCTTGGAGCGAATCACGCAACAATCCAGCAAACCATCCGCCAAACTGGCATCCGGCGTAAACTTGAGGATGCCCCCCGCATACAGCCCCGTATTGCTCACAACCATCATGTACACCAGACGCCGCAAGCGTTTGGCCTTTTTCCCCTCGCCCACCCGTATCACCGTCCGCACGGCCCGATGCGTAATGAACGACTGCAACGCCGCCGCCATGTAAGCCACAGGCCCCGTCCATTGCTTGAGGATCGGAATCATCGCAAGCGTCGATTGCGCGTCATACCCAAGGCCGATCATCATCGTGAAATACCGGCCATTGGCAATCCCCAAATCAATCACCCGCGGCACCCCCCGCACAATCGCATCCACCGCCTCCATCGGATCCGACGGCAACCCTAACTCCTGCGCCAACACATTGATCGTTCCCGCCGGAATGATGCCCAACGGCACCGCTTGCCGCGCCAGGCTCTGCACCACCTCGTTGATGGTCCCATCGCCCCCCATCGCAACCACCGCATGCGGCACCTGTCTTAAACCCACCCGCGCCGCCGCGGCCCCATCCCCCGCAAAGCGCGTGGCGATCGTCCCCACCGCAAAACCTGCCGCCAAAAACCGCGCCGTCACATCCTCAATGCTCACCCGCCTGCGCACCAACCCCGAGCCCGCCGTGGGGTTGTACACCACACAAATCAACGGTGCATCCGGACTTGGGCGGCTAATCACCACCTCCGGCCCCGGATCCTCAGGCTCGTCAACGTGCGCCTGCTCATGCGGCAATTCGGCGGTGATCGGCCCGTAAGGCCGCGCTTGACCCGCTTGCTCGCTCACGCGCCAGCCATCAATGCCTGCTTGCGCACAAGCAGCTCCTGCAGCGCCATCAACACATGACGCGCGCTCAGGCCAAAATGCTCAAGCAACGCCTCCGGCGTCCCACTTTCCGCATAGGTATCCTGCAACCCGACAAACGCCATCGGTACCGGCCGAAGCCTCGCACACACCTGCGCCACCGCAGCCCCCAACGCACCGCTTGTCAAATGCTCTTCCACAACCAGTAGCGCCCCACTGTCCGCCGCCGCCTTCACGATGCTTGCCTCATCCAAGGGCTTCACACTGTACGCATCAATCACACCGACGCTCAAACCCAAGTCCTCAGCCATCTCCGCCGCGCACAACGCCTCATGCACCATCAAGCCGTTGGCCACAATCGTCAAATCCCGCCCCGTGCGCAAAGTATGGGACCCCCCCACCGCAAACACCGCATCCGGCGCGTGCACAAGCGCCGCCTTGGGTCGGCCCGTCCGCATAAACACAGGCCCCGCATGCGCCGCCGCCACAAAGGTCAACGCCTTGGCCGCCACGGCATCCGCCGGCACCAACACAGCCATATGCGGCAACGCCACCGCCAACGCCAGGTCTTCCACACTCTGCTGCGACGCGCCATCCTCACCCAGCGAAATACCGCCGTGCGAACCCACAAACTTGGCGTTCACCCGCGGGTTGGCTACGCCCATCCGCAACTGGTCGAACGATTTAGCCATCAAAAACGACGCGAACGAACTCGCAAACGGAATCAGGCCGCAACTGGCCAAACCCGCCGCCATGCTCACCATGTTCGCCTCCGCGATGCCCACGTTCATAAACCGCTCCGGAAACGCCTTGGCAAAGCCATTGCTCTTGGTTGACTTGGACAAGTCGGCATCCAACACCACCACCGCGGGGTTCAGGCGCCCGAGTTCCACCAGGGCTTCGCCATAGGCGTCACGGGTGGCAGGCCCCAAGGGACGGGTTTTGGTACTCGTGGTCATGCGTGAATCCCCCCTTACAAGCTTGCGCGATGCGCGCGGAGTTCGGCGAGCGCCTGTTCCAGTTGCGCCGCGTTGGGCGCCTGGCCGTGCCATTCCAGGTTGTCTTCCATAAAGGACACACCGCGCCCCTTGATGGTCTTTGCCAGAATCACCGTGGGGCGATCGCTCACCCGCTTGGCCGCCTCAAACGCCTCCAGCAAGGCGCCCGTGTCGTGCCCATCCACAGACACCACATGCCACCGGAAGGCCTCCCACTTGGCAGCCAACGGCTCAAGCGGCATCAGGCGCTCGGTGGTGTCATCCAACTGCTGCCCGTTCACATCCACAATCGCCACCAGATTGCTTAACTGCCGCGCCCCGGCATACAGCGCCGCTTCCCACACCTGACCTTCATCCAGTTCACCATCGCCCGTCAGCACATACACCCGCGCGTCACGCCCCGTGATGCGCGCACCCTCCGCCATCCCAAGCCCAATGGACAGGCCCTGTCCCAAAGACCCGGTCGACGCCTCCACCCCAGCCAGCCGGCCCAACTCCGGATGGCCCTGCAAAGGCGAGCCCAATTGCCGGAAGTTGTCGAACAACGACCGGTCGAAGTAGCCGCATTCGGCCAGCACCGCATACAGCGCCGGACAGGCGTGGCCCTTGCTGAGGATGAAGCGATCGCGCCCCTCCCATAAAGGCTGCCGGGGGTCATGCCGCAACACGGCCAGATACAGCACCGTGATGATGTCGATGGCGGATAGCGAGCCACCGGGATGCCCGGACCCCGCTTTTGCGATCATCGTCAACACATCTTCACGCAACCGCCACGCCGTGCGCGCAAGCTGAGCCTGGTCGGACAAAGTTGGTTGTGGATGGGCCATCTGCTCATTCCCCCGCAGAAACCAGCACACGCTGGTTATCGAACTCTTTAAACCACGCTGACGATGCCGGATCGGTGAACCAAACCATTGGCCAAGCGTTGGACGGGATTATGGTAGCAGGGTGCTGGCAGGCTCACAAGGTCATTTGGGGCGATCGCACGGTGTTGGCGATGTGTTCTGGGCGGACGGGTTAGACGAATTCGTCGTCGAATTCGGTGTGGGGCGATCGCCTGACAGCCCAGCCTGATACGTAAGCCGCCAGGCTTTTAAAGTCCAGCGCCCATTCACAAAACAGGTACCAAAGCATAAATTGCCGCGGAATGCTGACACCATGGTCTTGGGCGAGCCCGACGAGCGGTTTGAGCCGCAGGGCTTGCCAGGTGAGCAGTGCGACCCAGCCGAGGGGGCCAAGCCAGCCAAAGGGTGCAGGCACAAACAACGGCGCAAGGATGCCGAAAACCAATACGCTTTTGATGGCGCTGCGCTTGAGCAGGCCAGCGAAGATGTCATAGCCGAAGCCTGGGTGTTTGCCTGCCAGATAGGGGATGTCGCGCGTGGCGGCGGCTGTTTGCCAGGCTTGTGCGATCGTCCCGGGGCGCGGGGTGTGTTCGACGCGCATGGTCTCAGACCAGGCGAGAGGGCCGTGGGCGGATTGCAGGCGGATGGCGAGGTCTTCGTCTTCGTAGCGGGGGGTTGAGAGGGTGGCATCGAAGCATTTGATGTGGACGAGGAAGTCACGGCGCACGGCCAGGTTGGCGCTTGAGGGGCCGTGGGTGCGATCGCCCGGGGCACTGAGCAAGAAGGGCTGTATGGGTGGGATGTTCGCGTGGGTGGGGCCGTAGAGGGTGTGGGTGTTGGGGGATTGGAAGCCTTCGGCGATCGCATCCAGCCAGCCCGCATCGGGGATGCAGTCGTCGTGGGTAAAGACTGCGATCGTCCCTGCCGCCTGCCGGATGGCGTGGTTTCGGGCGCTGGCGGCCCCTGCATGGGGCTTTTCGATGATTTTAAGCGGAAAGGAATAGCCACGCGGGTCGATGCTTTCGAGCAAGGAAGGCGTTGAACCATCGTCGCAGACAATGACCTCAAAGCGGTAGGGCGGGTAGCTTTGATCCTCGATGGCAAGAAGCAGGCGACGCAAGGCGTCCGGGCGGTTGTACGCCGGCACGAGGACGGAAATGAAGGGCAAGGATGCTGTCATGGCCGTCACCCGCCAAAGCGTGACTGGTTGGGCCACGGGCCCATGTGGGTCAATGCGTTCATACTAGTGGTTATAACCTGACACGGCACCCGTGCGATAGCGATCGCATCACAGGTTGTGGGGGGCTGAGGTGTTGAGGGCTTGCGGTCAGGCCACTACCTCGATACTCCCCTCGCCCCCGTCCGGATGGTCGGGCAGCGTGATGTGTACGTCCACGCCCAGCCGGGTCAGGGCGCGGAACAGCCGATCGATGCCGATCTCCGCGAACTTGTAGTTCACGATCTTGCTGACGTCGGGCTGACGCATCCCGGTGAGCGCCGCGGTCTGCTTCTGGGTCAGCTTGCGCTGCGCCATCACGATGCGGATACGTCGCGCGAGCGCCGCCTTGAGCTTGAGCTCGGCGGCCTCTTCGGGCTCGAACAGGTCATCGAGCACGCTGCCCTTGGATTCATGGACGGTCACGCTGGTCTCCTTTCTGCGCCCGCTGGCGCCGGTTCTCGTGGTCCGCGATCGCCTCGCGCAGCCGCGCGGCGATCAGCTCCTGGTCCTGCTTCGTCATTCCGATGCCATGCTTCGACTTCTTCTTGAACGCGTGCAGCACGTAGATGGCGTCCTCTAGCCTGACCGTGACGATCGCGCGGTAGGTGTCTCCGTCATGGTTCTCGATCAGCTCGTCCACAGCCGGCTGGTAGCCGGCCAGATGCTTCGCATGGGGCGGGGCGAGGGAGAAGCCTTGCTCAAGTTGCTCCAACTTGAAGCCCAGCTCGGCCCGCACCGGCTTCGGCATCTCGCGCATATCGTCGCGGCTGCTTCCTAGCCAACGGACGGGTTTCATGTGCACGTCTCCTTTCGCCGACTTACTCATTATAGCGTATCCGCTATGTTTGACAAGCCCGGTCTCTTGGCGTAGTGGCCCTCCTGTGCTTCCGCAATACACTGGCTGGCGACGCAGCAGGCCTTGACCACTTGCGATTGCCACCGCTGCTACGCACGAATCACGCTGCCTTTCAATCAATCACCAGCCCGCTTTCTCGGGCGACCACCTTTTTTCCCATTCTCACGGACGGCTGCAGCCTTGGCAGGACTTGTCGCTTGCCCCATGGTCGCCGCCGCACGTTGCCGCAAGCGCGCGTGGTAATGTTCGCCCATCAGGGCGCGCAATACCAGTGCTTCCACACTGAGATGCAAATTGAGCGAGGCGATCGCAACCGTCGTGCCAAACGGATACACCACCAGCTCCGCCAGCTGCTCATCGGTTGCAGCAGCCAATGCTGGCGTCACATCCGCCGAAAAAGTGACAACGGTTGCAGTGGGCGACGAACGCCCGACCAACCACAACGTGATCGTCCGGCTAGCAGGGTCATAGGCCACACGCTCAGCCCGAATCTCACACGCATTCGCCTCCGCACTCTTTGCGCGAATCGCGTCAATCTCCGCATCCGACGGGATGATCGCTTTACCCACGGCAGCGCCTCCATTTCGATATTGTCCGCTTCCATATATACCAAACCTTAGGTTATTTCAATTGTTTTATCACGCAGGAAACCAATGGTGTTCGTTGGCTGTCCGGTTTGGCAGCGCCAGGTGGTTGAGGTGTTAGAATTGGATGGTTGTGGTGAGTGTTGGGGGTTGGATGACTAAGCGACGGGCACGGGTGATCGGGGCGGGGTTGGCAGGTGCTGAAGCGGCGTGGCAGTTGGCGTGCCGTGGGGTGCCGGTGGACCTTTATGAGATGCGGGGGGTGCGTGCGACGCCTGTGCATCATACGACTGATTTTGCGGAGTTGGTGTGTTCCAACTCGTTGGGTGGTCAGGCGTTGAGTGTGGCGTCGGGGTTGTTGAAGGACGAGATGCGGCGGATGGGGTCGGTGGTGATTGCGGCGGCGGATCGCCACGCAGTCCCTGCCGGCGGTGCGTTGGCGGTGGATCGCGACCACTTCGCCCGCGCAGTGACCGCCACGGTCAGTGCCCATCCATTGATTACCGTGCATCGGGAGGAAGTGCAGGACTTCGATTTTGACGTGCCCACAGTTGTTGCAACCGGTCCGATGACCTCAGATGTGCTGGCTGCGCGGTTACAGGCGTTAGCGGGTGAGGCGTATCTCTTCTTTTATGATGCGGCGGCGCCGATCGTCACGGTTGATTCCTTGGACCACAGCAAGATTTTCCGTGCCGGGCGGGAGGGTTTGGCGCAAAGGCGCGCGCGGCAGGCGGGCGAGGTGGTTGAGGAGGCGTGTGGTGATTATCTGAATTGTCCGTTTGACAAGGCGCAGTATGAGGCGTTTTGGGCGGCGTTGGTGGCGGGTGAGAATGCGGTGTTGCATCACGATGGGGATCAGCGATTTTTCGAGAGTTGTTTGCCGATTGAGGTGATTGCCAGGCGGGGTGTGGATACGATGCGCTATGGGCCGATGAAGCCGTTGGGGTTGGTTGATCCCGCGACCGGGCGTCGGCCCTGGGCGGTGGTGCAATTGCGGCAGGACAATGCGGTGGCGAGTTTGTTCAATCTGGTTGGATTTCAGACGCAGTTGAAGTGGGGAGAGCAGACGCGGATTTTTCGGATGATTCCGGGTCTTGAGCAGGCGGAGTTTGTGCGTTTGGGGGTGATGCACCGGAATACCTATTTGAACAGTCCGCATTTGTTGCATCCGACTTTGCAGTGGAAGGGGTATGCGCAGTTGTTTGCGGCGGGGCAGATGATTGGTGTGGAGGGGTATACGGACTCGGCGGCGATGGGGGCGCTCGCGGGGATTAATTTGGCGCGGGTGATGCGGGGTGAGGCTGCGTTGGCGTTTCCCAAAGAGACGATGTTGGGGGCGTTGAGCCATTATATTGCGGAGGCGAGTGCGCGGTATTTTCAGCCGATGAATGCGAATTGGGGGTTGTTGCCGCCACTTGAGGACGTGGTGCGGGACAAGTTGTTGAAGCGGGAGCGTTTGGCGCAGCGGGCGTCTGAGGTCTGGGCGAGTTTTTGGGCGGCGTCGGGTGAGGGTGCGGTGGTGCCTGCGGTTGATTTGGTGTTGGTTTAGGGGGTTTGGGGATGACGAATTTTCGCTTTAGTCAGATCAAGCGCTCGAGTGGTTGGGTGGAGGTGATTTGTGGTGGGATGTTTTGTGGAAAGACGGAGGAGTTGATTCGGCGGGTGCGTCGGGCGGCGATTGCGAAGCAGTCGGTGATGGTGTTTAAGCCTGTTATGGATGATCGGTATGCGCCGGAGCTTGTGAATGCGCATAGTGGGGTGACGATTGAGGCGTTGCGGGCGCGGCATGCGGCGGAGGTGGCTGGTGCGGTGGAGGCGCGTGGGGGCGTGCAGGTGGTTGCGATCGATGAGGTGCAGTTTTTTGATGATGAGATCGTGACGGTGGTGCAGCGTTTGGCGGATGCGGGGAAGCGGGTGATCTGCACGGGGTTGGATCTGGATTTTAGGGGAGAGCCGTTTGGGTTGATGCCGCGGCTGATGGCGGTGGCGGAGCACGTGGATAAGTTGCAGGCGATCTGTTTGGCGTGCGGGGCGGCTGCGACGCGCACCCAGCGGTTGATCGATGGTCGTCCCGCGAATTACCACGATCCGGTGATTATGATCGGGGCGGATGAAGCGTATGAGGCGCGCTGCCGGGCGTGTCATGTGGTGGTGGGGCGTCCGGTGGCGGGTGTGCCGGGTGCAGCGCGCTCTGGGGAGGCCGAGGAGTCCAAGGCGGCGCCTGTGGTGACCCTGCCGGCCTTCCGTGGGGGCGGCGCGGGGCCTGGCTGATAGGAGTTGGTTTTAAAGATTATTTTTTTGTTAAAAGGCTTGTGTCGATGCGATCGCTTGGTATATAAATGATACGGGCTAGCAGGGGGAGAAAGGATTCACCCCCGTATGGTAACCAGGGAGGTATACATTTATGACTCTACGGATTAACCAAAACATTGCTGCAATGAACACACATCGTGTTTTGCAGGGGACGGCCAAGGGACAGTCTTCGTCACTTGAGAAATTGTCGAGCGGGCTGCGAATCAATCGCGCATCCGACGACGCCGCCGGTTTGTCGATCTCAGAGAAATTGCGGTCGCAGGTGCGGGGCTTAGCCCAGGCTGAGCGGAACGCACAGGACGCGATCTCGATGATCAATGTTGCGGAAGGGGCTGCAGACGAGGTGCATTCGATTCTGCAGCGGATGCGTGAGTTGGCGGTTCAAGGTTCGAATGACACATTGGTGACCTCGGATCGTCAGGCAATCAGCGCGGAGTACACGCAGTTGCGTAGCGAAATTGATGACATCGCAACGAAGACGCGCTTCAATACGCAGGAGTTGTTGTCGGAAACAACCACAACCAAGAATTATCAGGTCGGTTTCAATACAACTGATACGTTCTCGGTGTCGTTCACGTCGCTTCGGTCGAATGCCGGGCTCACCTTGGGCACGTCGGCACTGTCGACAAGTGGTGACTTCAACACTGCGATTGCATCTGTAGATACAGCCATCTCGGCGGTTTCGACGTTGCGGACCAATCTCGGTGCTTCCGTCAACCGATTGGAATCCAGGATTAAGTCCTTGTCGGTTGGCCGGGAAAATATTGCGGCTGCGGAAAACCGCATCCGTGACGTTGACATGGCGGCTGAGATGACCGAAGTGAGTCGTCGTCAGATCCTGTTCCAGTCCGGCACTTCGATGTTATCTCAAGCGAACAGCAACCCGCAGAATGTGATGTCGTTGTTCCGGTAGGGGCAACGAGGCATATGATTCGGGCCTCGTATTAGTCTTGCAGTTTGCAGGAGTATCTCGTTCGGCTCGGATTTGTGCGTGAGTCATTTTGGTTTGGCGAACAGATGCTTTAATCTTTTTTGGGTGACGGCGTTAAAAATTTGCGTTGCATTGCCTGGTTTATTGTCTTGGCGACGTTTTTATTTCATGCCTTTTCCCCAAATATTAGCCGGCTGAGGTGTTTGTTGGTTGCGCAATTTGGTTGCTTGGGTATCTGTGCGCGCCGGGTATTCAAGCTGTATTGGGCAGCAGGGGAAGAAAGGATTCGACCCCGAAGGTGACCAGGGAGGTTAATGGTCTATGACGCTACGGATAAATCAAAACGTGGCTGCGATGAACACCCACCGGGTGTTACAGAATACAGCCAAGGGGTTGACTGGTTCGCTCGAGAAGTTGTCGAGCGGGCTACGCATCAATCGCGCATCGGATGATGCGGCAGGTTTGTCAATTTCTGAGAAGTTGCGTTCGCAGGTTCGCGGCTTGGCACAGGCGGAGCGCAATGCGCAAGATGCCATCTCGATGGTCAATGTTGCGGAAGGCGCTGCCGATGAGGTGCATTCGATTTTGCAGCGAATGCGTGAATTGGCGGTTCAGGGAACGAACGATACCTTGGTGACGGCAGACCGCCAAGCCATCGGGGCAGAGTTCGATGCGCTGCGTTGTGAAATCGATGACATTGCAGACAAAACGCGGTTTAACACACAAAAGATGATTGCCGAAACGACTACGCAAGCGTCGTTTACCTATCAGGTTGGCTTCAACGCTTCGGACACGTTGTCGGTATCGTTCGCTTCATTGAAGGGTTCGTCTGACGCGTCATCGGTGACAGCAGGTTTGGGTCTGACCAGTGCTGCGATGAACACGACAGCGGTCAACGGTGCGAGCTTCACGTCAGCGATTTCGAAGATCGATACGGCGATTGCGTCCGTGTCTAACCTCAGAACCTCGCTGGGTGCGACGGTCAACCGGCTGGAGTCCCGCATCAAGTCATTGGCGGTTGGACGGGAGAACATTGCGGCGGCCGAGAACCGGATCCGCGATGTGGATATGGCGGCAGAAATGACGGAAGTCAGCCGTCGTCAGATTTTGTTCCAGTCCGGCACATCGATGTTGTCGCAGGCGAACAGCAATCCGCAAAACGTGATGTCGCTTTTCCGGTAAGGCAAGGCGGTTTTTACGTACGGTCCCCCTTGAAAAAGGGGGGCTTTTTTTATAAGCCGGGATTGAGGGCGTAATGTACAACACGGTTGAGCTCTGCATAATTGTGCGGGATGAAGCGCTAAATTTGGGTCGCTGTTTGGCGTCTGTAAGACCTTGGGTAACCCGTTGCATTGTGGTTGATACGGGTTCGTGCGATGAGACGGTCGCTGTCGCGCGCGCTGCGGGTTGTGACGTGGTGCACCACGGGTGGCAGGACCATTTTGCTGATGCGCGAAACGTTGGTTTGGCAGGGGTGACGGGGGATTGGGTACTGGTTTTGGATGCCGATGAGGTCTTGGTAGTGGAGGATGCGTTGGCATGGCATCAGGCGCTTCATGCTGACGGATTGATTGGGTATCGCCTGAAGATTTTTAACGTGGCTGAGGGTGGGACGTTGCGCTCGGTTGTGCGTTCGTCGCCGCGTTTGTTTCGGTTTCATCCTGATCTCCGTTTTAAGGGGCGTATTCATGAGACGGTAACAGGCGATTTGTTGCGCTTTGGTGGATCCGTGGCTGACCTTGATGGCGTTGGCATCAAGCATGTTGGTTATGCTCAGCAGTTCGTAGACTCACGAAACAAACTTGAGCGCAATCTAATGTTGTCAACAATCATGGTGAAAGAGTCGCCGCGTGATCCGTTGGCTTGGTTCCATTTGGCCAATGTCTCGTGCTTGCTGGCGTGTTTGACCGAAACGGCGGATGCACTGCTCGTCATGGATCAACTTGCAAACGTTGGTTTGGTTCTGCCGCCAGAATACGTGCCGCGCTGGTTTCAGCTGGGTGCGTGGGTGGCTGAAAAACAAGGCGCGTTATCCCGCGCTGTGGCCATTTTGACTGAAGGGTTGGCGCGTGTGGGGCCCGATCCCGAACTGTTGTATGAGCGGGGAAAAATTCACGCTGCGTTGGGGTATGATGCCGATGCATTGGCAGACTTTCGGCAATGTGTGGAGACGAAGGTCCCGCCGTTGGGAGTCGAGCGAATGGGTTTGCGGGGGTTTCTCGTTTACACGGAGATGATGGCCATCTATGTGCGAGCCGGGAAGTTGGAATTGGCTGCTGAGTGCGCTCGGTTGGCATCGCGTGATCCGAATTGTCCTGCTGCTGAGGCAGCGTGTTTACGGAATCTGATTGACACATGGTGCAGGAGATAGTGGCTGCAGAATGAGGATTTCGTTTAGCGTGCCAGATACAGTGAAGCCGGTTCAAGTTTTGGGTGGCCAGCGTTTTGTAGGGTTGTTACTAAAAGTTATTATGGTAAAGAAGATACGAAAATCTAGTCAGTTACGGATGATGAGGTAGTTTATGGCGATTCCGAAAGATTTGTATATCTGGGTGGTGTCGCCCAAAGGTTATTCTCATGTGCGGGCGTTTGACGAAGTGGTGTTTAGTCTTAAACGGGGTTTTGAAAATCTTGGCTTTTCAATAGTGGTGCATTGGGGTGAATTGCCTTTGGTCGGTATTCCTTTAATTGTGGGTGCCAACCTGTTGCGAGCGGTACCAGAGGGCTCGTTGCCAAATGGTTCCATCATATACAATCTGGAGCAGATCGATGAGGGTTCGGATTGGTTGAGCGCTGACTATATTGAGGTTCTCAGAAAGCACTTGGTATGGGATTACAGTCAAGCAAACATTGCAGCCCTGGCCGCCCTTGGGGTAACGAATGCGGTCCATGTTCCGATAGGATACGTGGCAGAACTTGAGCGAATTGTGCCTGCTGAACCGGACATAGACGTATTGTTTGTTGGGTCTTTGAATAAGAGGCGGTCCGACATCCTTGAATCGATTGCTGCACGCGGACTGAATGTCGTTAGTTGCTTTGATGTTTATGGTGCTGAAAGAGATGCATTGTATGCGCGAACCAAGGTTTTTTTGAATGTGCATGCTCTGGAGGCGAAGGTTTTTGAGGTCGTTCGGGTATCGTATGCGCTCGCCAACGGTTTGTTTGTGATTTCGGAGCGAGGATTGGACACTGAACTTGACGGCCTGTTTGATGGTGGTGTCTGCTGGGCGAGTGTTGAGCAAATAGGCGATTTATGTGTTGAGTACTGTCAATCTGAATCGGCTAGGAACCGGGTTGCTGATCGTGGGCGAGAAATTGTTCGTTCGATGCCTATTGAGGAAATTTTATCCAATGCGTTTTCAATACAAATCCCGGATAGGGTCTATGGGGCCCGGCGAGCATCGTCTGCCTTGAATCGGGCGCTTTCCGCTTCTGACGTGCTCAGTGCTCCTGAGATACCTGATGAAATTGTCAGAATTTTTGGGAACCGTCGGCATCCCTACTACATTGTGGCTCCGCAATGGGCGACGAATTCCTCGGGAATACAGGTGCTTTATCGCTTATGTAGATCATTGTTGACAGTTGGTGAAGAGGCCTGGATTGTCAACATTGGTTGGGCGCAGCACAGCGGTCCATTTGTCGGCGCAGACGTGGCGGTGCCGTTGTTGAGCGAGACCATCGCCAAGTTACATTTGCAATCAGGGCTCAATCCCATCGTGGTGTATCCGGAAATTGTTTCAGGGAACCCTCTGGGGGCGAACGTCGTCGCCAGGTGGGTGCTTTACTATCCTGGCGTAAATGGTGGAGAGGTCAGTTACGCAGATACAGAGATGATATATGGCTATCACACAGACTTCATTCGTAACCTTGGAAGAGGAAAAGACCTGTGGGTTCCCACTCCCGACCCTCGCGAATGGATGGCTGACTCTAGGCAAGATCGGGATCCTGAACTGCGCCTCGTTTATGCACACAAATACAGACGTAGCGGCGCAAGTCCTCGCACACACGGTGGGCTGGTAACGGAGCTTCGGCTTGATTGGCCTGATCGAAAAGCGCTCAAACAGCTGTTTGCGCGAGCGGCGGTTTTGTTTTTGTATGACGCCTCAGCGTTGGGGATCGAAGCAGCTTTGGCTGGATGTCCAGTTGTTTACATGCCAGAAGGTTTTGGGGATGGAGAATTGCTTACTAAGTTACTATGTTCGTCAATTGGCGTGCTTTGGAATGGTGATGACGAGAGTTCGATTATGCAGGCCAGAGCCTTGCGTGAACGAGAGCCTTGGCCGCTTGAATCGTTAGGATATCTGTCTGGGAAATTTTGGAAAGACTTAGAGGCGTTCATAGCTGACACCCAGACACGCGCGCAGTCTTCGTCTGCCCCTTCAGCGCTGCGCGTGGACTTGCTACGACAGGAACCTGCAACTGAACTTTTGGTGCGTCATGCGCTCCATGAGCGTGATCAGGCCGTTGAAGAAAACAAACGCCTGAACAATGTGCTCAAGGAGATGATGCGTCAGGCAGAGTTGCTGGCAGATGCGGTTCAGCGTCACAAGAAATCCTGAACTTGAGAATGACTGGCGGTGCTTTAATTCTGGAATGTACATTGCGTTATTGTCACGTCTGATGAAGCCGACGTAAAGCCAGCGTTGGAACAAGGTGGGTTCATGCGACTGAACGCGCGCGACACGGTACCCTCGCGCGTTGTTGAAGTCAGCTTTTTCGGTTACAGAATTTTTCTGAAGCTGTGGTGTGTCTAGCGTCGAGTTGATAAAGCAAGGGAAGATTGAATGAAGGCAGTGATACTGGCAG
>JBBAPZ010000014.1:84171-94138 GCA_040400605.1 Candidatus Sericytochromatia bacterium | reverse complement strand
AGGGTAGAGCGAGGGGCTTTCGTGTTTTTGTGTTTGCAGCGAGGCGTGGGATTGGGAATACGGTTGTTATGCTGCTGCAGCTTTTTGCACGTTGAATCGCTCTGCAGGCACAGTGCTTGAGGTCGATGGCCTAACCGTGGTTTAAGCACTTGTTCGGCGACAATTACCCGTGAGGCAATACGAATACGCCGGCAATTTTAATTGACGTCAGACACCCTTGCGTCGTGAATCCCCAACTTGCTGTAGGGCAGAGGTGAGATGATGCCGCGTGTCATTCGATGTCAGAAAGGATCGAAACGTTGCACGGGGCGGCTTGCTAAATGTTTGAGAAGCTAAGATCATGATGAATCCTGGCGGGGTGGTCATGTGTTATGTTTCAATTCGCATTGATCCCACCTTCGCCATTTTTTATGCGTGCTTTCGAAAAATAAGATCGTTTTGAAGCATCTGACCTGTTTAACGGCGGGGATGGCTGCAAGCAGTGAGACCATTTGGCATTCCGACGGGGACACAGGTTCGAAGGCACGCGATAAGCGTCGCGCACTGTTTGAGTCCCCGTAAGCGACGAGTTTGCGCGACCCGCGTGACGAGAAGACATCACGGGTCGTCGGAAGCCATCAGGTCGAACAGCTGCAGCCATCCCAAGCCGTTGCTCACTGCCAGGCTTTCAAACTGCGCCAGGTTAAGAAAAGATTATTCGTCTCAAAGCCTTATTTCGCCTAATGATCCAGCTATGCGCCTTTCAGTTGCCTGGGGCGAAATCCCTGTCCGTAAGGATGGCGTAGAAATCACAACAGGTATGCCAAAATACCCAATATTCCGCATCAAGTTCGTGTTGTTTGCCGTTGAAGCACGGTGCATGTCGCCTGGTCCTGTTCGCTTGCTTCGTGGCCGGGCTTATTTCTCAAACCAAAAAAGCGACCTCCATCGTTTGGGAGGTCGCTTTTTGGTTTTTGATGAGCGCGCCGAGATTCGAACTCGGGACCCACGGATTAAAAGTCCGATGCTCTACCGACTGAGCTACGCGCCCTGACCTGCATAAAAGCAGAGACAAATTTTACCGCTTTACGCTCGCTCTGGCAAGAGCCTGGAAATGGGTTGGTTCCGTGCCACGTCTGTTTGCGGCCTGCGATAATCTTCTACAGCGATGCATCGGTTGATGTGCAAAGCTTGTGTGGCGAACTCAAAACAGCAGGCAATCACGTGCTGTCATTGAATAACGGCAAAAATTTGATCACTGTTCAACCCGTTTCCGCATCGTTTCGGCAGGCGGGCAATAATGTGCCTACAGACTGGAAATCGCTGTTGGTGCTTGTTTTTTAAGTGATCGGTTGCCTGGTGATGAGGGTGAGGAAAGCGGGTAGATATGGACTGAGAATGAAGGTGCTGTGTGGTTTTGCATTTCAGTGATTCGATTCGGGATCCGATTCACGGCTTGATTCAGTTAACGTCGTGCGAGCGTGATCTTTTGAGAACGCGTGCATTGTCCCGGTTGCGCGGTGTGCGGCAGATGGGCATGGCGTATGTCATTTATCCGGGTGCGCATCATACGCGCTTTGAGCATGTGATCGGCGCCATGCACACAGCTTGGTTGATTGCATCGGAGTTACCCATTTTTGGGCATCAGGAGTTGCGTTTGCTACGGCTTGCGACTTTGTGCCATGACCTCGGTCATCGACCCTACTCACACTCGTTGGAGGATGCGGCCAAACGTTATGCTGGTAGAGCCGGGTTAGGCTTTTTATCTGCCTATTTGGATCACGAAGCGCGCACCCGGGAACTTTTGTTGCATGACCCAGAAATCGGCGAGGTGCTGGCGCGGCACCCCGACTATCGGCATATCGATCGTCAGGAACTGGCCCTGCTGGCGTTGGGAGAGCATCCCAGACGCGACTTGAATTTGCTCGTGCACTCCGAAATTGATGCGGATCGCATCGACTATGTCATCCGTGACAATTATTACTGCGGCTTCGCGCACGGCATCGATGTGCAATCACTGCGCAATCTGTGGCAACTGGACGCCACTTACGGACTGGTCTTGTCGCCATCTCACATCCACGTAGCGACCCAGTTGTTGGCAGCGCGTTTTCAGTTGATCGCCAACATTCAAAACAATTATCTGTCTCGCCTGGGCGACCTGCTGCTTGCTGAATGCATCAAAGAGGCTTTGACGGGGGCGGATGAGACGGTTCAGGCACGTTTTGCACTGGTTGCCAACGAAGGGCAAGATGTGGACATGGAACATTTTTTACGGGAGCGCGCCGGGGCGGCGTGGCGACGCCTCGCTGCCCTGGTGGCGGGCGACACGCCGTATAATCTGGTTGAGTCTTTTGATTTTGCCCTGCTGTCGCCCGCCGCCCGTTATGCCCTGCAATCATTAAGTTTACGCAAGGGGAGTCTATCGTTGCCGCTCCAAGAGAAACTGCAGGGTCAGGTAGACCCTCAGTTATTGGTTGATGTCGCGCGGGTGAGTCCACCCGTTGCGCCAATCCGATGCGCCAGTTTGGGGCACATCCCGTGGCATGGACGTCTGACGGATAATCCAATGGTGGCGGGCATTGTGACAGCATCGATGGAAAGCACCGCTTTGCAGGTTTATTTACCACCCGAGCGCCATATCACCATGACTTCGGAGCAGTTTGGTGCTTGGGTTGAGCGTTATCGGGTGATTGATCCCACGTTGAACACACAAAAGGCCGAACATGTGGTCAAGGAATTTTGGCGTGGTGAGCGTGCACGCTTTGGATTGTTACTGGCAGCGGAGAGCCTGGTGATGGATCAGTTGCTGGAACGTTTGCCCCGTGACGCATCGCGTATGGACGTTCTGTTTCTATCGCTTTACGCGGCTTTGAATCGGCTGGAAGATGCTCTCGGCGAGTCCCGATTATACATTGACGGTCGCGAGGCGGTCAGGGTGTTGTTGAGACATCCGGCGGTCAAGGAAGCCTGGGGTGATCGGTATCCACCGGTTTATGTGACGGAGGATTTTCCGGGGTTTTTGCGACACGATTTGCATCACCTGAAGTTAAGCGGACTGGTGTACGACACGACACGTTTGGAACGGGTACGGAACGTGTTCGTTGAGCGTCACAAGTTTGGTGCAACCGGCTGGGGACGGCGGCTCAGCAGTCGGTTGTTGGAGGCGCAGGGTGGTGCGTTGCTCGCGGATCGACTTGCTGAAGCGCTCGATCGGGTGTTTGGCGACAGTCTGGAAGCATATCGTGGCTATTTTGAACTGCTCGGCGAGGAGGGGAGCACGTCGTCCCAAAAGCGCCGCGAGTTACGTCGTGCGATGCCAATCGCGGTGACACGCTAAAGCGCCAACCATGTCATCCCTTTTGACACTTGTTCAGTACGTGACGATTAGTGAACGGGCATTTGTCAGTTCACGGTACGAAATTCTGGAAATTAAGCCATCGCCTTGCGAATGAGGTGGCTTCATTTCACGGAACGAGCTGTTTTGACTTTCAGGTGACGCACACTCAAACCAAACCGTAACGCATTGGTGGCTTTTCAAAGCTTAGGCAGCAAATGCAAAAACATCAAGACAGCACGGACTCGTATTTAACGCGAGCCAACATTCGATTACCAGACAAGCGGTTTCATGATCGCACCCCAACACCGTTTTTAGTGTTTTTCGCTTTCGTCACGTGTTGAAAAATCGTTGAAAAGTTCCGCACGCCTGTCCGGATATCGGTTGAACTGTCAAATGCCCTGTTTGATGACGGCTTCAGCGCAATTGTCCTCGCAAGATGGCCTGCACGGTCTCAATTAGCCCGTTACTCGGTTTTAATGCGTAACGTTTTTTCAGGTGTGCTTCAGCACGTTTAAAGTGCTTGAGCGCATCTTCCCTGCGTCCATCATGGGCGAGTGCCAGCAGTTTGTAACGATGCGCTTCCTCATTCAGAAAATCGTGTTTGATCGCTTGCTCGGCCAAGCGAATGACCTCTGACGTCTCCAAGCGGTTCATAAATTCCTCAAGCAAAGTTCCGTAGGCTTGATTGGCCAGACGACTGAAACGCTCACGCTCGATCATACACCACTCATCATCGCTGAATGGCAAAAATGGTCCCTTGTAAAGTTCGAGCGCACGTTTTAGCGAGACCAGGCGCTCGTCGCTTGTCGTGTGAGGATCCCGCGCATGGTGACACAGATAGATGAATTCTTCCGCATCCAGACGATAATTGAGACCAAAATTAAACAGGTAACGACCGTCTTGCAACAGAATGAAGCGCGAACTTTGATGCCGCATCAAGTCCGGTTCAAGTGCCTGACGCAGGCGTGATACAAGCATCAGGGACGCTGAATGGCGTGAATCCCCATAATGGCCGAACAGGTGCGCAATATCATCCCGACTGCTGCCTTTGCGGTTCAACATCAGATGGACGAGCAATTGCTGGATCTTTTTGGAAGCCATCAAACCCGTGACCTTCGCCTGCCCTGCAAGACGAACGTCAAAATGGCCCAAGCAACCCACCTGGATGTTCGCATCCCATTCCGGGGCAACACGAAATGTGGTCGCACCATCTGCTTGCCGCCTCGATTCAAGGTCTTTCAGGTAAATGAAATCGTGATCGGTGGCCCGCTTGATGGCACTGTTCCACAGTTCGATACTCTCGGTGGTCTGTCCTTTTGCCTGATGCACGCGGGACACTGCAAACTCGACAATGGTCTGAAAATAAAGCAAACCATGCCGCTCGGTGTAACGTAAAATGGGTATCAGCAACTGCTCCGCCATTTGTACTTCACCCAATTGAAGATGTAGGCGGGCAAAAACCTCAGCCAAGCTGAAAGCCGCTGGATCCGATAAAGGCAGGTTGCGCAGACGAATCGCCTCTTCCAGCCTCATACGCGCTTTGGTCCAACTATCCTGCTTCATTGCTATCTCAGCTTGACTGGCCAAGGCATTGGATTGTGCAATCGCGTCACCAAGCTCTTCGGCATCCTGACGAGATGCCTCGAAATAAACGGTGGCCTTGGACCAGTCCTCCCGTTGTGCGCTAATCTCACCCAAGGTCCATTCTGCGTGCGCCACATCCCGACGAGAACCCAATTGCCGTGCATCAGTCAACGCACGCTCCGCCGCATCCCACGCCAGTTTCAGATTCCCCTCCAACAAATGAATGCGAGCCAGGTTGTTATAAAGCATTGGACTTGGTAGCGTCTGCGACGCTTCAGCACACCCAATGGCCCGCAAGTAAAACTGCTTGGCCTTACCAAACTTGCCAATTTTTGAGTGGCATAAACCCAAATTGATAAGTACTTTGGCTTCACCCATTGCATCAGGAATGGCACCAAACAAACGCAACGCTTCTTCCATATAAGTAGCGGCGGCGCTTAACTCGTTCAGCTGCAAATGATAGATGCCAAGCAAATTGAACACATTGGCGCGTCCGAGCCAGTCTTCCTGTGGCAGGATCTCTTTGGCCTGCAAAGCCAACGTATAAAAGCATTCCTGCCCTCGCATCCCCCATACCGCGCTTTGGCCAACCAACGCTCGCCCTTGCCAGCGCGAATCCCTTTGTTGTTTGGCCAGTTCTTCCGCCACCTGATAATGCCCCAAAGCTGCTTCGGGGCGACCACTCACCCGTTCCAGCTCGCCTTGCAAACAACACAAACGCGGTGAGGCATTTAACTGTTCACCCGTAAAGAGATTAAGCAGTTCAGCCAGTGCCTGATAGTGATAGCCACCCAGCAACGCTTCCCCAGTAGGCGCAGCCAGTGCTTCCGCCTGATGGATATCACAAGCTTTTATAAATGCCCAGATTGCGTGCAGAGGATGCCTGTGTGCGAGGAAGACCCCGAGTCGCCTGGCGGTAGCTGCTTCGACGGCCCGGTCTCCGCGCCATTTCAGATAGCGCCGCCCACCTGGGTGAAACGACCATATTGGGGTCTCGCTTTGTAAAGCAACCAGCACCGGTGGCCTCGAACTGGCAGACGGCCAAGGGGCCAAAGGCTCGATCACCGCTTGCCAGATAGGCGTATCCAGCCAAGGCAATTGCGCGGCGAGTGGTAACACGGTTTGCCAAGGCGGGGGCAAAGGCTCCACTTTGGCTACGCCCACATGCTCCAGCCAGTTTTGCCACGCCCAATCCAGCCAATCAAGTGCTTCGCTTGCGCAGCGACTGCCGTGTTGACTCAGTCGCAAGCGTTCATAAACTTGCATTCCGAGGTCCTGTGGTCCCAACACACGATACGATTCATCCACAGGCTGTGGCGCATGATCCGTATCGACGAGGATCAACACCTCCGAACCCGTGGGCAAGGACGCAAGCACCGTGTCGATCATCACACGAAGTGGTCCGCCCATGTTGGCGCCAATGCCATCCATGACAATGGTGATACCTTCCGGCGCAAGTTCCAATAGCGATTCTGCGAGTTTGCCGGCCACGGCGGATGACGCTGTATTTTGGGCCGTACTGCCCAGAACAACGGCCCAGCTTGGTTCAAAATCCGCAAAGCGGCATTGCAGCGCGTTTAAAAAGTGGCCCAGAAACAAGGTGTTGTCCAGATCAAAACGTGTGAGGTTGAACCACAACCAAGGTTTCTGCGACGCCCGTAGGTGATCGACGCAAAGAACGCTCTTCCCCGTACCGGCAGGTCCCCACAAGATACTGACAGTTTTTTCCGGAACAGGCTGTAGTCGGGCCAACACCTCGGGACGTGCCACGTGCCATGATGGCGTTGCTGGGGGAAAAAAGAGATCCGGTAAGCCGTGGTGACGCAACATCAGAGCGTGATACCGCCCGTATCGGTGTGTCTATTTCGCTGACGCATCGGGCGGGCTTTCAGAACGCTCGGGTAACGTAAGTGAGGGATTCAACATGGGCCGGTCACGCAGCAGTTTGGTTGTGAACTCTCGCCAATCCGACCCTAAAACCGCGTAAGGTTGTGCCAGCGCATCGAATTGATAAACCATGTTCTCTTGGCTTTGATCAAATCGGAACTGGTTCAGGTCAGGACCCAGCAGTTCACGAGCGCGCTCTGTGAGATCGGCAACCTCACGATAATCCAGGCGCAGGTTATCGTGTTGCCTGGCCGCCATCTGTACACGGGCTGCGAGCATGCTACTCACCGCATCAACAATCACCGGATCATTTGCATCGCCCTTCACCATCGCTCGCATCGTATGGCGCCGTTGCTCATGGTTAAACTCGACCGAGATCACATAAAAACCCTTCTCAATCCGGCTTAAGAACTGAAAATTACCCAGACGGTCCAAGGGCACCGTTGCAAATTGAGGCAAACGGTCGCCATTGAGTTGCTCGCCTCGCACCAACAATTCAGAGGGGTCGCCTGCGAAATAAGCCGGGAATCGTACTTCACCCGGAACGGCAAACACGACCCCACCCTCGTTGATCAAGCGCCCACGAGGCAAGATGGTTTCGTGCTGGAGGCTGACTTGTCCCTCATCCGGACGCGGTAAAGGCGTCGCACTGCATGCGGTCAAAACGCCCATGCCCAACAACGTCAGTGAACGCATGTTGCATAGCATCCCAATCAAACTTGTCACAACTGAAACGAAGGCCTTCATGGTCACCCTCACAAATGTGATGCCTCTGGCATTCTCATACCCCAGATTCAGCTTGGTCATACTACCAATCGTTCAAAAACAGGCTATTTCCTTGATTCAAACCCTTAAAACATCGGGTCGTGAGCTGTTGGCGTCACGCGCGGATCGCCTGGCCTCGACATGGAATGCCTCGTGAGACGACCCCTCGAGAAGCCGCGATCTTATTTTAAAATCTGTTGATTAGTGTAGTCTCTCAGCCATCATTTTTATGATTAAGGGACGGTAAAACTTCCAAGCCTTGCGTTGCTTCTGGTGCTCGTTTGACACCTCAGACGATCGAAAAGTGCTTGAAAAATGTGTTGTTCAGTGTTTGCGTATCGTTTGCCTGCAAATTGAGACAACGCGTTTTTAGAATGACCACTTTTAACTGCCGAGGCGATGCATTGCTTTCCCGGTTCTCGAGCAGTGGTCTGTCGAAGTCCCTTCCGAGCGAGCCAGCCATCAGATGCACCGGTTGTTCCTCAACGGTCTGATTTGGGCAATGTGATTCGGAAACATTGACGTTTAGTGCAGCGATCTTGGGATTGTGCCATGGTGGGCTGTTCGTTCAGTCAACCTGATGGTTTTCTGGGCAAGGCAGTTGTGGTGGTATAATCCGCAGCGTGCCATTCTGGGTGTCGGGCGATGGGAGGTGTGGCGTGTCCAAGACAGCTTTGATTCTGGCGGGTGGCAAGAGCACGCGAATGGGTTTTGACAAGACACGGTTACGATTTGGCGATCGCCGACTGATCGATGTCGTCATCGATCACCTGCGTCCCAACGTTGATGATCTCATCGTCGTCAGCAACCACCCTGAAGAATGGTTGGACCTTGTCGGTGTCCGAATCGTCACGGATGCGCATCCCGGGCAAGGTCCGCTCGGTGGCATTTTTAGCGGTTTGCTGGCCTCAACCAGCCGTCACAACATCGTCGTGGGTTGTGACATGCCTTTTTTGAATCCATTGGTCCTTGATTACCTTTGGAGTCTCCGTAATTGGGGTGATGTAATTGTGCCGTTGACCCATTCCGTTCTGGCCCCTGTTTGCGCGGTGTACGACCGCGGGGTACTCGCTGTTCTCGCGCAGGCCCTTCACGCCGGTGAAAGACAAGTGATGGGTGTCTATCCGAAACTGAACGTTCATTACGTCCGCGAAGAAGAATTGCGACCCTACGACCCAGACCTGCACAGTTTGCACAACATCAACACGCCAGCCGATTACGAAGAAGGCCTGAAAATTTGGGCCACACGGTCTCACTGAACGTGCCCCAGACGAAACCCCTTAAGCCCCCTTCACAACCACCCCGCACGGGTTTGCACGCAGCGCACGTATTGTCCGCGTTGGTCGGCAGTTTCTTGGCATTGGTTGTCTATTCCTTGCTCGCAGGTCCCATCGCTTATGAAAACATTGACCCCCGTTCAATGCCTGGTATCGACTCACTTAGACTGAGCGATTTGCGCTCCGCCCCCGTTTCACTTGGGCAGTTTGCCATTCAGGGTGTTTTGGAGAATCCGAGCACCCGAACGTTCGTGAGCGTGCGCATCATCGTTTTGCTTCGTGACGCCAATCAAAACGTCAAACAAACGCTGCCGGTGACGTTGTACAACATCTTGCCCGCATCTCGGCGAGTATTTGCAGTACATACGCAACGCGACGATATACGAAGCGTTGAAGCACGGGTCGAGGATGCCCAGTGAGGGTTTGTGATCCTTTCTTGGTCGTTTCGCCACGATAATTTTGTTACAAGTCGGGTATGCCTGCCAGCAGGTCAGGTTCTGTTCGCGTGTCCTGCCAGTTGTAGTTCGCGTTGATTTCGAGAAAGGATGGTTTGGTCTGTGCGTGGAATGAAACCATTCATCCGTGTGATGATTGCGTCGAGTGTTGCTTCGCTCACGCTGAGTGCTTGTAACCTGGACGTCAATTCGCTCCAGAGGGTTTTGAACAGTGGGCCGAATCAATCGCCCCTTCCGGCTCAGGTGCCTCCGAGCGGAAATATGAATGGTGCGATCGCCCTACAGCAACCCATACAACCACCGAGCTGGCAACCTTCGTTCGAGATAACGCCGCCCGCGGACATCACAGAAGCTCAAGGGCTTTTGCAAACGATCGACACTTGGATGGAAACACTCGAACATGAATTGAGCATCCTTGATTCTCAGACCGGCCAGCTGCAAAAAACGCCATTCACCAACACTTTGACACTCAGAAATCTTGGTGCTGGCCAAGAGCTTGTATCCAACACAAAGTCGTGTAAACAGCAGGGCCAAAGCGACAATATACGCACAATTCAACAAATCAACGCGCCACCCCCACCCCCTCCGCCAGGCGGTCAGCCAGGAATGATGCCCCCGCCCCCTCCACCGGGCGGTCAGCCAGGAATGATGCCCCCGCCCCCTCCACCGGGCGGTCAGCCAGG
>JBBAPZ010000014.1:22751-84071 GCA_040400605.1 Candidatus Sericytochromatia bacterium | reverse complement strand
TGGTCCACAGCCGCCGCAAGGTGGTCCGCAGCCACCGCAAGGTGGTCCACAGCCGTCGCAGGGTGGTCCTCAGCAAGCACTTTGATTCGCTAAGTGGAGAGCCTGCCGGGGGCAGGCTCAATTTTTTTTGGCAAACTTAAATGATTTTAAAGGGGGCGTGATTGTATGGAAGCTTTGGTTGGCCGGTCAAAAACTCTGAACAACGGGGTGGCCATCCCCATGTTGGGCCTTGGCGTGTATGAAGCCGGGGCAGGGGATGAGACGTATCAGGCGGTTTCAATGGCCTTGGAGGTTGGTTATCGGCACATTGATACGGCCAAGATTTACGGAAACGAGGCGGATGTTGGCCGTGCGATCGCCGCATCCGCGCTCAAACGATCCGAATTGTACATCGTCACGAAGGTCTGGAACTCAGATCAAGGCTACGACGAGACGCTGCGTGCCTGCGAGCAGAGTCTGATCAAGCTCGGACTGGAATATCTGGATCTGTACCTGATTCATTGGCCCAAATCCGAGCAACGCAAGGAGACGTGGCGCGCGCTTGAGCGACTCGAACGCGAAAAAATGTGTCGCAGCATCGGCGTCAGCAATTACACCATCCCGCACTTGCAGGAATTGTTGCTGACGGCTAACACGGTGCCTGCTATCAACCAGGTGGAGTTTCATCCGTTTTTGTACCAGCAGGCGCTGTTGGCGTTTTGTCAGGAACAAGGCATCGCGCTGGAAGCGTACAGCCCGCTTGTGCGGGGGCAGCGATTTGGTGATGCGCGACTTCAGGCGATCGCCAAGAAACACGATGCGAGCCCCGCGCAGATCCTCATCGCCTGGTGTCTCGCACACGACGTCATCGTGATACCAAAGTCCACCAAGCGTGATCGCATCGTTGAAAACGCACAAGCGATAACCCTGACTCTCGACGCCGATGACATGACGGCACTCGATGCCTTGAATGAAAACTTCCGGACGTGTTGGGATCCCACCACGATGCCCTAATCCCGACTTCCGCGCAGTAATCGCTGAACGTCAGTAAACAAGCCAAAGTGCCTCAGGATTGAGGCACTACAATATTGGCATCTAGCGCTGTTTGCCAATTTTTCTTGGATCTACAGGGCGCTGCCAGGCCTGCCACCCGGCTCGGTCGGTCTGGCAGCGCTGATCGCCTGCAACATTTTTAACCACACCGTTTCACGGGCAAACCGACATTGCTTGTACGTGGGCGCATAAGCGAGCGAAGGCTGCATCAGGATGGACAAACCATTGGCACTGCGGCCTTCACCGTCGCGACTGTGCAACATCACTGCTTTCTGAGCCTGAATGACAGCTTCGGCCGCTTTTGTCACCGCCGGATCACCCACTTGCATCAGGTTTTTACAAGGCGTCCAGAGATCGCGTTGCCCGGTACCTTCAGCATGCTTGAACTCCGGTACGGTCGCAAACGCCCTCACAATCGCAGGCGATCGCTCAGGCAAAGCCTCGATCACACGCTGCGCCAACTGGTTGATCGTGCTCTTGAGTCGGTTCATCTGACTCAAATCCACCGCCACCGCCGTGGCATAACCATACGGATCAGCCTTCGGATTCAACTGAATCACCATCTCCCGCCCCATCGATCGCGCATCAAGCCGCTCACCCTGCAAGATCGTATTCAAAATCTCCGTCGGTTTCTCCGTACCCGCCTGGTGCGCGCCCACCACATCCTCAGACGCCGTCAACACCTCCGCAACCCCTTCAAGCTCAACCGCTGCCTCGACATTTGCCATCAAACACGCATGCAAATGCACCCAATCAAGCTTGCGCCCCTTCAATCCTGCACGCATGCCACGCCCAAAATCCGACAAACCCATCATCTGAGGCGCCACTTCACCCTTGGTCGGGTGTGCATCAGTCGCAATCCCCATGTAACCCCCACCATGACCCAGATAACTGAACGCCTTAAAGCGCCCGGGGTAACGAGTATACGCCCACGCCAAGGTCTCAGCCAACGTCTCGGCCTTGTTGGTGGTCAACTCCTCCACACCCGGCCGCACCCGTGCACGCGGCGACACCACCCGCTCAGACGCATCCTTGCTCACACGCAGCGCCCACGTATCACCCACCTGATAACCATCCGTCAGCGCCAAATTGTAAATCCGCTCGGAAGTCGTCCGCTCCAACGCATTCAGGTAAAAAGGTATATGCCCCTCCAGCCGATCATCAATCGGCAAGTACGACAACAACACCGCGGCACGCTCACCCTCCGCCTCGGGCAAGTCAGGCGCAATCGCACGCAAGCCACTGCCAAGCGCCGCCTGATAACCCCCGGCCACCAGCTTTGCCCCCGACTGTCCCAGACCGCAGCCAATCAAGCCCAGCGCAGCCAGCAATACCCCCAATGCCTGATACGATTTCATCGTTTCTCTCCTGGTTAACGACCGACAACTTTGTTGGATTATCATTATCTTTTGGTAAATACTTGCTAAGTTTTTGTTTAAGTAAAACTGTTGTTTGGCCAGTCTCTGGGACATCGGCCTGGCGTGGATGTTTTTAGCTGATGGGTAAGTCCGGGGAGTTAGTCCAGTGCTTCGGCCAAGGCGGTGTTTGTGGATGCGATCGCCCTGCATGCGGTACAAGTTTTCAGGACTCCTCTGCAAGCCGGGCTTGGCAGGCGACACGAATCGAAAAATGGAGGGGTGTTATGTCAGTCAAAACTTTAACCATGACGGATGCTGTGTTTGCGTACCTGACCGACGTTGTGTCGCGTGAGGGGAGCTTGTTGCGGGAGTTGCGGGCGCAGACGGCTGCGTTGCCTGAAGCGAGAATGCAGATTAGCCCCGAACAGGGTCAGTTCATGCAGTTGCTTGTTTCACTGATTCAAGCCCGACGCACGTTGGAGATTGGCGTCTTCACGGGCTACAGCGCCCTCGCTGTCGCACTGGCCCTTCCGCCGGAAGGCAAGATTGTGGCGTGTGATGTCAGTGATACCTGGACCCGCATAGCCCGACATTACTGGGAGAAGGCAGGGGTGGCTGGCAAGATTGACCTGCGCCTCGGGCCGGCTGTCCAAACTTTGGATGATTTATTGGCTCAAGGTGAAGCGGGAACTTTCGACTTTGCTTTCATTGATGCGGACAAAGCCGCCTACGACGATTATTACGAGCGTGCACTCAAGTTGCTCCGGCCAGGCGGTTTGATCGCGGTGGACAATGCGCTATGGTCCGGTCTGGTTGCTGATGAGCGCGCAACGGATGCGGATACAGTTGCTTTACGGGCACTCAATGCCAAGATGTGTGGGGATGACCGGGTGGATTTCAGCTTGGTTCCTATCGGAGATGGCTTGGCCTTGGCGCGCAAGCGTTGAGCGATCGCCTGATGTGAATGCACCCCAAGGTTGTCCATCATGGAGAAAAGGCAGGTTTGTCGGTCACCAAGAGGGGATAAGGAGTTGCACGGATGCCCGAGGTGAAGTCTTACGGGTTGTCAAGAAACTGTTGATGGGCGATCACGTTTTGGCTGTTGTTTACCCACAACGCCTGAGTGCCTGATGTGTTTGAGCTTGTTACACATATTTTAAACAGAAACCGACGCGTCACCTCATGTTGCGAACAAAAAATTGCAAAACGGGGTATAGCACGAGCGCCAGTGTCTCACTTGGGTTTGAAGTGGTGTCTGTGTCAGAAATCAAAAAAGCATTGCAAGTTGGTGAGCGGGTCGGGTGTTATCGGTTGAGCGAAGCCGTGGGTGCGGGTGTGCTTGGCGATCGCTTTCGGATTGTGACACCGGATGTTGATCAGACGCTGATACTAGAAGTTTCGCACGATGCTGGCGCGCACGCGCGGGCGACATTTGAGACGGCTGCGGTGCGCGGTAGTCAACTGAGTCATCCGGGGCTGGAACGGGTGTTGGACTGGGGGGAGACGCACGATGGCCGTTCGTTTCTCGTGTATGCCAACCAAGGTAGGCATCAAGCGCTGGGGCATGCTGGGGGAAGGACCCTGTCAACATTGGTTGGATGGGCACTTGGCTGGATGGAGATGCTTTGGAATCTGCACCGGCTAGGTTATGTGCATCGGCGGCTGGACCCAGTGAACGTGATGTTGACTGAGCGTGGGGCACCCTGCTTGGCGAGTGTGGGCTGGGTGGGCTTGGCATCTGAGCCAGGTTTTTTGTTGAATCCGCCATTTCGGGATGTAGCGTTGGTGGATGCTGATGCGTTGGATGGATTGTCGAATCTTTATTGCTTGGGTGTCATGCTCTATGCGATGTGGCGTGGGCGTTTGCCAGCAGCGGCTGTTGATTGGCAGGTGGTCTGCGCACAGGAGATGCCTCGGCGTTTCGGGGCGGTTTTGTGGCGTTTGCTGGCTTCGGATCGGCGCGAGCGATTTGAAAACACACAAGCGGCCTATGCGGCTTTAGCGGGATGTCTCGATGACCGCCAAACCAGAATGACGACCCAACTGGTCAGTGATTACCAGCCACCGGAAGCGTTTGATGCGTGGCGATCGCGCCTGAAGCAGGCGGGAATTCACCAGGTCTGGGGTGCCTCAGGCTCGGGTAAAACCCGTTTGCTGCAAGAGGCCGCGCGTATCGCGCGGATGCAGGGCTACCGGGTTACCTTCGTGCACGCACTGGTCGGTGATGAACCCTATGCGTTATTGGAACGGTTGTGGCGGCATTGCGTGGTGGATGATCCGGGAGTTTGGCTGCACCTGCCTGATGGCGGAAGGCGCGCCATTGCGGCTGTTTGGCCCTGGGTAAAGGCGCCTGAATCCTCACAGGATGAGGTGCCTTGGTCATTTGAGCAGGCCTTTTTGAAGGGATTTTTACTGGTTTTGAAGCAAGATGCGGACACCTTGCCACGCATGGTGTTGATCGATGACTGGGATTTGGCTGATGCAGAGAGTCGCAGCATCCTGGCGATGGGCTTTCAACAAGGTTTTGATGGCCATCATTGGTTGCTCACCGCGCGTGTTACGTCGGATATGGGTTGGTCGCATCGCATCGCGCCGCTTCAAGCAGGCGCTGTTGAGCGGGTGGTGCGAACCGCCAGCATCCGTTATCTGACACCACGCGACGTGATGCGCTTGAAGCATCTTGGCGGGGGACACCCTGGTCGGGTGCTGGATGCCTTGCGGCACTTGGATACCGGTGCCGCTGGTGCTTGGCAAGAGGCGGCATGGCAGGCACTGGACGATTTTGAACAGGATGTGGCTGCCAAATTGGCCCTTTGGGATCGGCCCGTGACCGATTTGCGCCTTTTGAACAGTGAACCGAATCTTGGCCGGAATAGCCGTGCCGCGCTTGAAACGCTTAAGCATCACGGGCTCGTTGACCAGACACCTGCGGGGTGGCAGTCGATCAGTTCGCACTGGCAAGCGTGGGTGCTCGATCGCCTGACCGGCAAGCACAGGGCTTGTCTGGCCACCGACCTTGCTCGGCAGTTGGCCAGACATCGCGACACGACGACCGAACTGGGACTGGCACACCGCGTCGCGCGTTTGTTTGCACTTGGCGATGATAATCAACAAGCCCTTGAATGGGCACTGCGCGCGGCACGTTTGTGTCAGACGCAAGGCGCCAATTTGACTGCCATCACACACTGCACCCTGGCTTTGCAGCGCCCAACGCCTGGGACCGAGCACGCGCCGTTGATGCACGCGTTGCGCGTCGTTGCTTCAGATGCGCGTCGCCTGACCGGAGATTGGGAACAGGCTCTCGGTGATTATGCCGAGGTTCTGGCTCAAATGACCGACCCGGATGCGCGGCTTGGTATTCAAGTGTCGATGGCCAAGTGTCATCAAATGCGCAATCGACCCGATAAGGCCCGCGCCTTGCTGCGGGAGGCGTGTACACAGACTCACGATTCAGTCTCGTCGCAAACCCGTCTGCGTGCGTTGTCCGCGCTGGCGCGGCTTGAATTGCACCGCGGCGCCCACCGCGATGCGGCACGGCTGTACCGCGAAGTGGAAGGGTTGGCGAGAGAAGTTGGTGCGCAGGCGGCACTGGCGGAGGCGCTTGCATACGCCGGTTTGCGCGCAGCCCAACGGGGCCGGGATGGCTTGCCGCTTTTGCAGGAGGCGCTGTTTTTGCGTACCCGTCTTGGGGATGCGCTCGGTCTTAACGATGTGCATATGATGACGGGCAACGCCTATCTCGCTTTGGGCGTCTATGATGCGGCGCGGGCGCATTTCAGGGTTAACTTGCAGCATGCGGTTCAAGTTCAGGCGCTTCAGGAGCAAGCGTTCGCGTACCTGAATCTGGGCATTTGTGAGATGGCGCTCGCGCAATGGCGTGCCGCGTTGACGGCGTTGGGCGATGCGCGACGTCTGGCACAAGGGCTTGGCGATCGCTTTGTACTGGAACTCGTTGCACCATTGATGCAGGCGTGCCAACTTAAAATCGGGGAGCGTCCGAAAAAAACGCGGCCCGTGCGGTCAAACCATCTCAACGATCAGACGGCGTTGCATCCGGAGGTACGGTTGGTCGCCGCGCTTGCAAAGGCTCAGATTGCTTTGCACCACGCTGATTTTGAGGCTGCCTGGCAAGCGGCGGTTGAGGCGGATGTGTTGGGTGACCATTTGGGAGGGTCTGAGCATCGGCTGACGATTTTGTGTTTGCTTGCGGAATCTGCGATTTTTTCAGGTCGTTTTGTTGACGCGTTTCAGGCACTCAAGCGTTTGCGTCGCGGCGTTCGGGTGGCGGGGGCCTGGATTCCACGCTTTCATCTGGAGCGTTTGACGGGTTGGTATCACCGCTTGAACGGCGCGCCCGAAAAAACCATCGGACATTGGACCAACGCGTTGAATGTCACGCGACAGGCACGTCACGAGGTGTTCGGAGGGCAAATGGTCGCGTTGATCATCGCGATCGCCTCCACTGCAACCCCCTCTGAGGCGGATCCAATCCGCATGCTGGCCAATCCGACCATCCAAGACGAACCCGAATGGCAACTCGGCACGCAGGCCATGTTGATTCGGCACCTCCGCGCCACGGGACAACACACCCTTGCCGACGCCAAAACCGCCGCCTGTCAGACCCTTCGAGCCAACTGGATCAATGCCCGAATGGGCACACGCTTGATGCGTCATCCCTGTCGTCAGTTGCTCTTAAGTGATGATGGTTCAACAAAAAAAACATCAGGCCGCAAACAAAGACACACCAGCCCGTCAGTGACTGCTTCATTCGCGCAGCGCCTGCGAGAGGCCCGAACCAGCGACACGTTGGCCGATGTGACCTGCCGCTGGATGCTTGACGAAACCGGTGCCGCTGAGGGGGCTTGGCTAAGTGTGAATCAACAGGGTGAATGGCGCGTGGTGCAATCTGTCAAGGATACGGTGACTCCTTGGCAGGGTGATCTGGCGCGCCACTGTCGTGCCGCGATGGCGCGTCTGGTTGATGACGCCTCGGCGGACGGCTTCATACCGACCGATGATTGTCCGAACACCATCCTCGTGCCCCTGACGGGTCGTGAATGTTTACATGGCTTCGTGGCCTTGTTGGTGCCTTCAACCGGCAAGCGGCGTCTCAAACGAACAGCGCTTCCACTCATCGCAGCATTGGCGTCTGCTTGCCTTGACCATTTGCATCAGCAGGCGTTGACACAGAAACTTTCGACACATAATCAAAGCCAGGCGCGACGTCTTGAGGAGGTACAACATGTCTTGGCCCGTCAACTCGACCTTGAGTCGCGTCGGGTGGCTGGCCTCATTGCGGATGGCCATGATCTGCGCGCGCCGCTTGGCGCGATTCATCTGAGCGCGCAGGCGTTGCAAGCGAACCTGTACGGCCCATTGAGCGAGGAGTTGACCGATGTGGTGGCGGGAATGGCTCTGGGAACGAAGCAGGCTTTGCTCGTCGTCGACACGATGCTCGATACGGCATGTCTGGATGGCGGACGTTTGATCCTGCACTGCGCACCAACCGCGCTGCTGACGGTCGTTGAGCAGGTTCAGCAGCTGTTGGCGGGCTTGGCGGCAGCGAAACACCTTCGGTTGTGCTGGCATCGGGCCGCATTTGAGGCACTGCCTGCTGTGTGGGGGGACGAGCGGCGTATGGTGCAAGTGATTCAAAATGTGGTCGACAACGCCATTAAATACAGCATGAGCGGAAGCATCACCCTGAATGCCGTGCACACTGATTCGACCGTGGGTCTGACGATTATGGATGAAGGTCCTGGTTTGGGTGTCGAGCGTCTGAAAGACCCGTTTGAGCGTTTGGGAACGAGTGTGGCCGTGCCAGAGAGGCCGGGCGGCAGCAGCGGCCTCGGCTTGTGGCGGGTCAAGCGCCTGATGGAACTTCACGGTGGTAGTGTGGCGATCGCTCCCGGGCCTGTCTGCGGCACTCATGTGACGCTCACCTGGCCGGTTGCGAGGGGCGATCGCACCCAGGCGTGATATTCCGCATCCGCCACTGCAAGGTGCTGCCAAAAGGAGCGATCACCTGATTCTGCACCCGTTGCGATCGACCAGTGCAGACCGCTCCACGCCAATTCATGTCACTTGCAACACTTCTCTTTGTCACGAGCGAGGCTTTACCTGAGCACCGCCCTTTGCGTAACATCGCACCTGTGATGGGGATGGGCGCCAACGGGGGATCGCGGATGATTTGCGAAATCTGTCGGGTGCGACAAGCAACCGTAAACGCCACGCATTCCCGCAAACGCGAAGCAGCCCACGCCCGAATCTGTCCTTGGTGCGCGCAGCGGATCCAGCCTGAGCGTTCATCCCGTGCGAATGAAGGTAACGGTTCTCAAGCGACCGAAGAGACGGAAGGGCCCTTGAACATGTTCTCCCGACTTGGCGATGAGGCCTTGCAGGTGCTCGATTCAGCCGCCGAACGGGCCCATGATGCGCATCAGTCGGTGATGACGCCTGAGATGCTGCTCGCCGCCATTTTGACCGATGAGACCTTGCGTGACTGGGTGGCTGAGTCACTTGGCATCGATACAGAAGTCGTACTTGCGAAATTGACCCTGCCTGAGCCGCGTGAAGCTCATGGACTCGTTGAGTCAATCAGCTTCGGACCGCGGCTCAAACACGTACTGCAACTGGCACAAAAGACGGCAGTGGCTGAGGGCGCTGACACGATCACTGTTGCGCACCTGCTCGCAGGCGTTTTGGCCGATGCCAAAAGTCTGGCTGCACAAGTCTTGGACGCAGCGATGGGAAGCGCTCCCGACACCTTGGCAACGAGCGGGGATGCTTAAACTGGCGTTCGACAGTTCCGGCACTTTCCTGATGTTTTGTAGTCATTGCACGATACCGAAACGCGCTGATTGGTGACCACGTGTCGATTGTTGTTTACTAACAGCGGGTCAGTGGCCGATGTCTTGAACAAAAACCCATGCGTCGATGTTTGGTCCTGAAAATCAACCGATGCGTCACGGTTTGGTCGCATCAGGCTTGCTGGTTTGCCAAAGCAGGTGAACCTGAGCCAGCAACCGATCGTTTCCACGGTATCCACAATGTTGAGCACCCGCAATCGTTGATGATACAATAATGATTTACTTTCAACCCTGCACGATTGGAGCCCGATGGTGAGCCTGGATATCCTCAAGACTGAAATTGACAAACGGCGCACCTTTGCCATCATCTCGCACCCTGACGCGGGTAAGACGACGCTGACTGAAAAGCTGCTGCTCTACGGGGGTGCCATCCATACGGCGGGCTCGGTCAAAGCGAGCAAGGCGGCGCGGCATGCCACGTCTGACTGGATGGAGATGGAAAAGCAGCGCGGCATTTCGGTGACGACGTCGGTCATGCAGTTTCCCTACAAGGGGCATGAGCTGAACTTGATTGATACGCCGGGCCACCAGGATTTTTCGGAAGATACCTATCGGACGTTGGCTGCCGTGGATGCGGCGGTTATGTTGATTGACTGTGTGAAGGGTGTTGAGGCGCAGACGAAGAAGCTGTTTACGGTATGCCGGATGCGCGGGATTCCGATTTTCACGTTTATTAACAAGCTGGATCGCAACGGGCAAGACCCGTTGGCGTTGATTGAAGAGATTGAGCAGGTGCTTGGCATCCGTTCTTGTCCGATGAACTGGCCGATTGGCATGGGTTTTGATTTTAAAGGTATTTATGATCGCGCACGGGCTGAAGTTGTCATGTTTGAAGGCACCCGTCACGGTACGACGGAAGGCAGTATGCGTCGTGTCAACGTGAACGATCCGGAGGCGCGTGAGTTGATCGGCGCACAGGCGCATGCGCAGTTGCTCGAAGACATTGAGATGTTGGATGTCGCTGGGGATCCTTTCGATTTGGAGCGGGTTCGTGCAGGTGAATTGACGCCCATGTACTTTGGCTCGGCGATGACCAATTTTGGTGTGGAACCGTTTTTGGACTCGTTTGTCACGATGGCGCCCACACCTGGCCCCAAGCCCATTGATGACGGGTTGGTGCAACCGGATGATGCGCGCTTCAGTGGTTTCATTTTCAAGATTCAGGCCAACATGAATCCGGCACACCGTGATTGTGTGGCGTTCATGCGCGTGGTGTCGGGCAAGTTCACTCGGGGCATGAGTGTGCGGCATGTGCGGCTTGGGCGGGATATTCGGCTGGCCAAGAGCTTGCAGTTTATGGCGCAGGATCGTGTGCTGGTGGAGGATGCCTGGCCGGGGGATGTGGTTGGCCTGTTTGATCCGGGCTTTTTGCGTATTGGCGACACCTTGACGGAGGGGGGAAATTTTCAGTTTCAGGGGATTCCGCGCTTTACGCCTGAGCATTTCGCCACGGTTGTTTTGCGCGACCCGGGCAAGCGTAAGCAGTTGCGCAAGGGGATGGATCAACTCATTGAGGAAGGGGCCATCCAGATGTTCTTCCGGCCGTCAATTGGCGAGCAAGAGCCCATTTTGGGTGCGGTGGGTCGACTGCAGTTCGAAGTGTTTCAGCATCGACTCAAGGCCGAATACGGTGTGGAGATTGGTTTTAGCGAGTTGCCCTTTGACATCGGGCGCTGGGTTGTGGGTGAACCCATCGATGGTGCGGCGCTGGAGCGTTACGGTGACAACATGTTGTTGCATGACCGCGATGGGCGCGTGATGCTGTTGTTCCGTAACAGCTTGGCTTTGCGTTGGGAGGCGGAGCGTCATCCTCATTTGCGTTTTCTCGAAAATTTGGATGGGGCGATCGCTGGCCCGCGCATGCCCGCTTCTTGAATACCTTTTGTCATAATATCCCGGTGTGTCCGCCAAATGTGCGTCGGGGTCTGGAGAGGAGCCGGATGATGAGGCCGAGGTCCACTTCCATCGCGAGCATGATCACCGTGGTGTTGGGGTGTACAACCGTTTGCCCGCGTGCAATTTCAACTTGACCGCTTGGCGTTTCGACCGCGACAAAATTACAAGTCGGCGGCAAGCCCATGGTGTTGACGATGCTTTCAACCGTCATGCCGGCGATTTGTGCGCTGGCGGGTACGAGCAATTCGAAGACATCGATGTTGCCTTTGCCGATGCGCATGAGCGCGCGAATTTCCGGAAACTCGATGCTGACCATCAATTGATCGATCAACGGATTGACCGAACTCGCAATCATCGTCGCCCCGGCCAATAAATACGGCTCCTTGAAATCCGCCTCACGCATCCGCACAAGCCGCCTCGCCACCCCGTAGTTTTTACTCAGTAAAATAAACGCCAGATTGTCCGCGTCATCCCGCATCATCGCCACCGCAATGTCCGCACGGCGAATGCCGATTGATTCAAGCACCTTGGTGCTGGTCGCCGAGCCAACCGCCACCATCGCCCCGAGTTCGGTCTGGGCATAATCGCAAACCTTTGGGTCCGGGTCGATGATCAAAACATCATGTTGATGGGCAATCAACTGCTCAGCCAAGGCCAAGCCCATCAACCCACCCCCTGCAATCACGACGTACACGCGCATTCCTCCTTGGACAATCTGACATCAGCGCTCTCAAAATAACAAGTGTTTCGCCTTTATATGGGAACGCTGTCTGACGACAGATAAAATTTGCACACCAATCAACGCGTTTACCCATCGTGACTGTGCCTGTGACCGTGCGGATGCCCTCCGTGGTATCCGCCCATCGCTGCCAGCTTACAATCAACTTCGGATGAATGACAGTGATGGGTCTCAACTTGAATGGTTGTATGAAAGAGCTTGAAACGCTCGGCCAAGATGTCACCGCACGCGGCACTGATGTCGACGCCTCTGGAAGCCTGTGCCGGGTCAATCACGACATGACAGCTTAACGAAGGCAAATGTTGCGCGATGCTCCAGAGATGGAGCTCATGCACGGCTTGTACGCCATCAATTTCCAATAGTGCTTGACGCACGGCCTCTGGATCAATGCCCGATGGCGCACCCTCCATCAAAATGTCGACGCTTTCATCCAGGACTTGATAGGCACCCACCGCGATGAAAGCGGCGATGAATGCGGACAGCAAGGGATCAATCCACAGCCAGCCAGTCAAGCCAATCACCACTGCACCCACGATCACCCCCAATGACGCCAGCGCATCCCCAAAAACGTGCAGATACGCGGAGCGCATGTTCAGGTTGCCGTGTTGATGCGCATGCAGTCGCTGCGCAATCACCAAATTGATCGCAAGCCCCAAACCCGCAGCAACCACCATGACTTGACTTTGCACCGGCTCCGGCACCCAGACCCGCTGATATGCCTCAATCCCAATCACCACAGCAATCAACAGCAAACTCAAGGCATTGACCACCGCAACCAGAATGCCCGTGCGGTGGTATCCAAAACTGCGCGCCGGGTGCGCCGGTCGCAGCGCCTGGACCATCGCGTACCACGACAGCCCTAGCGCCGCAAAATCCGTGACAACGTGTCCCGCATCCGCCCACAAAGCCAAGCTGTTGGCGTAATAACCCCCAATTAAAAGGATCAGCAAAACAATGCCCGTCAGGGCCAACGCGAAGCCCAAGGTGGGGGCACTGTCAGGATGTGCGTGAGGATGAGCGTGTGTGTGCGCCATAACTCCATTCTAACCCAGGCGCGTTCATTCGCCACGTGAATCTGCGTGACTCTCAACAATTGCTTGTTATGGGCCTCTCGCATCCAAGCCAAATCGGCATTCGCCACGACTTTCAAAGTCGGTGAAGTGCTGCAGACGTAAGTTCCCCGGAGGGTTGGCGCTGTTCCAAAACAGACCAACATCTCAACGGGTCAGATGAATCAGGCCTCACCCACCGCCTATGTGCAACGATTCGCGCCCGGAGGTGATTGAGCCGTCGCGACCACGAGGAAAAAACAAGACGCCAACGAAATGTTCGTGATGCCATCCGCGTTTTGAACAAGTGATGGATGTAGCGATTGGAATCCGCTCATGCCCGCTGATTCATACTGCCCCTAGCATGGTTGCCTTAAATTAACTCAATATTAACTTCAGGATCTTCATTCATTTTTCGATATCTGATTCATCGTTTTTAAAGTCGGTGTTTTAAATCGAAGTGATTGTTTGAGCGTGGCTTGAATGTTGGGGAGGTACCACAATGAGCATTAAGAAGGTTAACACTGGAGCCGATAGCACAGTAACACAGTTTGCGAAGTTTAGCTTCAAGTTGGCGGACACCAAGCCCAAAGACGAAAAACTCACCAAGCAGGAGTATGAGGCTTTGTTCGCGGATTCCGTTAGCGTGAGTGAACGTCGTTCGCGCACCGATAAATTCTGGGCTGAGAATGACGGCAACAAGAATGGGACGATCGAGCTTCCTGAGTTGATTCGTGGTTTTCAGCGTGATAGTCAGCCGTAGGTGGAGTGGGTTTTTAAATTTACGGGCAATGGGGCTATCTTTTCTGCGTGAGCCGACGCGGTGAATTGGGTGTTGTTTTTATTCGTGTAGATATTAAAGTTCCATTGGTTAAGTTGGCTTGCTCGGCGAGTCGCAGGTAAATAAATCGTCGACGAAAGCACTTTTGCTCGCGGTGTTGTTGCTTGGTTTTGTTTCGTTTTTGGCTTATGCTTGAACAGTCAGTTTGGTGATTGGGTGGCGAACCAATCTCGTTTCTGTTGTGCGTGAAGAGGAAAACGTGTCGAAACGGTCGCAAGATGTTTCACCGCTTGCCTTGGTGACGGGGGCTTCGCGGGGGTTCGGTCGCGCGATCGCTCAAGCCCTCCTCCAACGTGGCTACCGGGTGATCATCACCGCGCGGGGATTAACGGAACTGGAAGCCACCTGCATAGAACTGTCGCGATTTGGCTACGTTGATGCGATCGCCGGGGATGTGGCGGAACGCACCCACCGCGAGACCATCGCCAATCGTGTGCACCAACACGGTCTCCTGAGCGTTCTCATCAACAACGCAGCCATTTTGGGCCCCACACCCCGTCCGACTCTGCTGGACCTTGCTCCTGAGGCGCTTCAGGAACTCTTTGCCATCAACACGATCGCCCCGCTGGCACTGGTCCAGACGCTGCAACCCCACTTGCTCCCGGATGCATGCATCATCAATGTCAGCAGTGATGCGTCACCCGTCTCCTATCCTGAGTGGGGTGGTTACGGCGCGAGTAAAGCAGCCCTTGACCACCTCACCGCAACCCTCGCGCTCGAAAATCCGGGCTGGTCTGTCTACGCCGTGGACCCGGGTGAAATGCGTACGCAGATGTTCGAAGCATCCGCACCAGGTCTTGATTTAAGTTATCTCGATGACCCTGCGCTCAGTGTACCCGCCTTGCTTGATTTACTGACACTGCGGCCGCCCAGTGGGCGTTATCTGGCCAAACCCGGCTTCGGGCGCAGTGCCAGTGCGCCAAGGGTTGAACCGACCCTGCAGCCGGTTGGGGTCGTGCGCAGTGAGCCATCCGACGCGTCGTTGGTAACGGTTGAACTCGACCCCGCCCGTTTTGATGATCGTGATCTCCAGGGCCTCGAACCAGGGCAGCAAATCGAGTTGCTGTACCGACTCGATCCCAAATATACTGTCGTTACAACCGAAATCCGGGGTTGTTTCGCCGACCCGCACGCGACACGTCCCAATCCGATCGGCGTGACCCTTGGCCAGGTCGTCAGCTTAGGCGACAATCGGGTGGTGCTTAGCGCCTGCGATGCCTTGCATGGCGTTGCGGTTTATGATTTAAGGCCCATCAAACACCAGCGCGTCACGGTTGCGCTTCAAAAAGATTGAAACTTTTTTATTGTCATGGTGTTGCACAGGATTGACTGTGACCCCATTTGTTTTGGTGAGAAGCTGCAATGATTCAGTGATAAACTGCGACGCAAGCGCGTGTCCTGGAAATGCAACGGGTTTGCATCAAGGCTGAAAAACGTCCGAAAACGAGTCATTGCGGGCCTTGTCAGACAATTTTTAACTGTTATAGTGCATGGCAGAGGGTGACGGAAATCCTCGGTATCACGCCTGTTTTATCGAACAGTTTTGGCACGACGACCGCATCAGATGCCCTTTTGGAGCGTCTGCTCGTGAAACGGGTATCGGCGGTACGTTCGGCTCCATCAAAGCACGGTGGATATTACGATTGAGAGGAGAGGTGTTATGAGCGATTGTCAGGTTCATCTCGACCATGAGCATCAGCATGGCGCAGGGTGTGGGCACACGGCCATTCAGCATGGGGATCACGTGGATTATTTGCATGACGGGCACTTGCACCACGCGCACGGTGATCACTGTGATGAACACAGTTTGGCGGTTGATGCGCAAAATCCGGCGGATTGTGTGCCAACGGCTTGTGATGACGCGCATCGCCACGGCCCGGACTGTGGCCACGAAGCGGTACCCCATGGGGATCACACCGACTATTTGGTCAATGGTCGCCTGCATCATGCTCACGGTGAGCATTGCGATGACCACGGCGCCGTGACAGTCGTATAATTGGCGATCAGCGACGAATCAATCTGGATTAGTTGTTGATGGGCACATTGGGGTCAAGTGGACATGCCGCTTGCCCCCATATCGTTTTGGTTTGATGCTAGAAATGCCATCCATTCATGCCTGTTTGACACGTCTTCCAGTCAAAAATGCTTCTCCCCTCGTTCGACCCGTCACGAGACTCCAAAAATGCTTGAAACATCGTTGCAATAATTGTTTGGGTGCACTTCGTCTGCGAACCGACAGGGGCGCGTTTCGCGGATCGAATATTTTCTGCAACAAGGCTACGATTGGATTCTCAGGATTTCGTAAGTTTGACGGTCGAATGCACGGGTGACGAATGTTTCAGTTCGTCTGACCGCTGTTGGGTGATTGCGTCCGTGTGGATTCCGGTTGGCCAAATTTGAGGTAGAGGGCCGGAATGACTATCATGTTCAAGAAGGTGGCGCTGAGGAGTCCACCAAGAATGACTGTGGCCATGGGGGCTTGAATTTCGTTGCCGGGTTCGTGGGCGCGGACGATGACGGGAATGAGGGCCAAGCCCGCTGTTAGGGCGGTCATCAAGATGGGGCTGAGCCGTTCTAAAGAGCCGCGGATGATGGCAGGTTGAACACCTTCGTTTTCGTGGATCATGAGGTGTTGGTAGTGACTGACCAGCATGAGACCGTTTCGGGTTGCGATGCCGAACAGGGTGATGAATCCGACGAGTGACGCGACGGACAAGATGCCGTCAGTGAGTCGGACCGCGAAGATGCCGCCAATGAGGGCGAGGGGTAAGTTGGCCATGATGATGAGAGCCGAGCGCCAGTTGCCCAAGGCGATGATCAACAAGCCGGTGATACCGAGAATAACCCCGGTAGTCAGGATACCGAGTACACGTGATGCAGTTTCCGCACTTTCAATCTGTCCGCCGTATTCGATGTGATAACCGGCCGGAATGCGTAACTGTTTGCCGATCGCCTCCTGGATATCCGCCACTGTGCCCACGAGATCCCGTCCTGCCACGTTACAGGACACTACAAGTTTGCGCTGCACGTTTTCACGGTTAATCAGGGTTGGCCCCTGCTCAACGCCAACGCTTGCAAGGGTTGCCAGTGGCGCGGACGCGCCATTTGGTAACGAAATCAACAGGTCTTGAATCGTTTCTTTGCTGGCGCGATAACGACTCGGAAACCGTACGACGATGTCGTGGGTTTTTTGGCCTTCCAGCATTCGCGAGACGACACTGCCTTGAAGGGCGGTTTCGAGATTGAGGCCGATGTCACCGGTGGTGAGGCCGTGGCGGGCCAAGGCATTGGGGTGGTAACGGATGGCGAGTTGGGGAACGTTGATTTGTTGTTCTGTGGTGAGATCAACGACGCCGGGAATCCTGCGGATGGAGAATGCGACCTGTTCGCCAAGGTTGTGGAGTTCAGTCAAATCTTCTCCAAAAATCTTGATGGCGACATTGCTGCGTGTGCCAGACAGCATGTGGTCGATTCGGTGGGCCAATGGACCGCCGAAATTGATTTGCATCGGCAGTGGTGTGACCGCTTGACGCAGTGCGTCTAAAAAGCCCTCTTTCGTACGATCGCCCAGATGAAACACCACATCGATTTCGGATGAATGAACCCCTTGCGCGTGTTCATCCAGTTCCGCTCGGCCGGTTCGCCGCGAGGTGGATACAACTTCCGGGAACTCGCCCAAGATGTGCTCCAGGCGCCGCCCGAGTTCGTCGGATTTGGGGAGCGACGTTCCCGGTAACGTGGTGGCGTTGATGGTTAGTGACCCTTCGTTGAATTCTGGCAGGAAACTGCGCCCAAGCCACGGAATGGTCATTAACGCGATGATCAACCCCGTGGTGGATATGGCCAGCACCCAGTTCGGATGCGCGATCGCGCACTTCAAGATGGGAGCGTAAAAGCGTTTGAGGCCCCTGATCACCCAACTGTCACCACGTGACGTGTGGGCGCCTTGATTGCCCAGCAGGTAGTAACAGGCGACCGGTGTAAGGGTCAAGGCGACCACCAGTGAAGCGAAGATCGCAACGATGTAAGCGAAGCCGAGTGGTTGCAGCAGGCGCCCTTCCACGCCTGAAAGGAAAAAGAAGGGCACGAATACCAGCATGATGATCAGCGTGGCGAAAAAAATTGCACCCCGCACCTCGCAACTGGCCGCGTAAATGACCGAAAGTGCAGGCCGTTGTTCAGACATGGGTTTGAGGCGTTCTTCGTGTAGTCGGCGGTGCACGTTTTCGACGTCTATGATGGCGTCATCCACAAGGGCGCCGATGGCGATCGTCAGTCCGCCCAGCGTCATGGTATTGATGCTCCCGCCCAACGCTTTGAGGCAGAGCACGGCCGTCAGCAAGGATAAAGGAATGGCCAGCAACGAAATCACCGTGGCCCGCGCATTCAGCAGGAAAATAAAGAGGATTGCCACGACGAGAATCGCACCATCGCGGAGGGCGTCTTCGACGTTGCCCACGGCCCGATCAATAAAATCTGCTTGACGGAAGTTTTGGCGATCCAAGCTGACACCCGGTGGCAGTGAGGGCGTCAGCGCATCGAGGACGGCATCCACCCTTCGGGTCAATTCCAGGGTGTTGGCATCCGGTTGCTTGAGAATGGCGATAATCACGGCAGGCTGGCCGTTGAGTGAACCCTCCCCCCACTTGGGACCGGCGCCGTTGACCACCTGTGCGAGATCGCCCACCGTCATGGCCGTCCCATTCCGGACGCTGACAACAACGTTTTTCAGTTCTTCGGCGCGCTGCACACGGCCGAAGCCCCGGATCATGTACGCTTGGCCCCCGTGATCCAAAAAGCCGCCCGACACGTTTTGATTGCTGTTTCGCAGCGCATCTGTTACCTGTTTGAGCGTCAGCCCGCGCGTCATCAACCGGGTGGGATCCACCAAAACCTGCACCTGCTTGACATCCCCGCCGATGGGAATTACCTGTGACACGCCCGGTATGGCAAGCAGGCGTCGTCGCACCACCCAATCCGCAGTGGACCGTACCAGCAAAGGCGAGATCGCGGGATTGTCAGCCTTCATCGCTATGAACATGATCTCGCCCATGATTGAGGATATGGGCGCCAGTACCGGCGATGGCAGATCCGGCGGCAAACTGCTCCGTGCGACCTGCAATTTCTCGTTGACGAGTTGGCGGGCACGGAAAATGTCGGTGTCCCACTCGAATTCCACGTAAACAATTGCAACGCCTGGCGCCGAACTGGAGCGCACCCGCCTGACACCCGTTACCCCATTCAACGCCGTTTCGATGGGCAAAGTGACCAGAGTTTCCACCTCTTCGGTCGCGAGACTGTGCGCGTCGGCGATAATCGTGATCGTGGGCGCCGTGAGATCAGGAAAAACATCAATGGGCATCCGCACGGTTGTCCAAATGCCCCACACCACCAACACAAGCGCCAACGCCAAAACAACCATCCGGTTGTTGAGCGACCAATGAATGACGCGATCCAGCATCTCAGGCCCCTAGTGTTCGTGAGCCGGCAAGGCATTGGTGAGGGTTGACAGACGCAACTCGTAAGCCCCTTTGGTTACCACGCGCTCCCCGGTTTTCAGTCCAGAAAGCACTTGCACCCGTTTGTTTTGTCTGACGCCCAGTTGTAAGCGACGGCGTTCGAAGTGTTCTCCTGTCTTTTGTACGTAGACGGTTGGTGCGCCGTTTTCATCTACGAGTGCGCTGTCCGGAATGACTGGGCCCGGTGGCGTTTTGCCTGTTAAGGCACGGATGGTGGCACTCATCCCGATCCGAAAGGTGCCGTCAGGGTTTCGAACCGCATAAACAATGGGTGCCGTGCGGGTGACTGGATCCAATACGCTACCCACCGTGACGAGCTTGCCGTGGCCTTGTTGCACACGGATGGTGGGGGCGCCAGCCACGGCGATTTCAGCGTTTTGCGCACTTGCGACGGCGTTCAGGAAGGCTTCTGGTACGCGCGCTTCGATCCAGACGTTGCCAAGATCGATCAAACGGTACAGGGTCGCACCGGGTGCCACAAGCGCACCGGGGACGGTGTTGGTTTCAACGACGGTGCCCGACAATGGTGCGCGGAGATGGTAGCTCTCTTCGGTGACGTGGACATCGCCATTCAAGGCAGCCTCTTTGATCCGCAGGTGATGGATTGCCGCTTCGTGGTGGGCCTCAGCGATCGCAAGCGCCATCTCGGCTTCTTCCAAACGCTTGCGCGGGGCTGCTTGATTCGTGATTAGCCGCTTGGCCCGATCACGCTCCCGCTGTGCCTGTGCCAAGGTCACCCTGGCGGCGCGAAGGCCCTCGCGCAAACTGACCCGATCCGTCACCGTCCCCTCCGTTGGCGTCAACACCGCGAGCAAGCTCCCTGCGCGTACGCGATCGCCAAAAACCGGTAGAATCCCTTTCCCCGGCACCAAACGACCTTCTGCAGGCGCCGGCACAATCACCTCACGCCCCCCCGCCGGTTTGACGGTGCCTTGCAAGTCCAAGCCTGCATCAAGAACGGCTGTTTCAACCACCCGCGTCACGCAACCAAATGCCCATTGCTGCTCCTTGGAAAACGCGATTCCTGAATCCGTAGCGACCTCAGGTCCGACAAACTGCTGGGCACTCTTGTCATCTTCAAACACCTGCACCCCACCCAATACAAGGGCATCACCGCCGTCGGAGGTCTTCAGCCGTAACTGCAAACGATGTGCACCAGCCCGGTTCGGCGTCAAGATGATCGAGAACACACCAGGTTTTGCTGGTTGCACGGCGTTTATGGCGACAGGGGCACCGTGAGATGGAATCAACCGCCCCTCCAATTGGCCTTGGGTTATTGCCGCGCCATCATGCAATTGCGTGAGGTGAACCGCGAAGCGTGCCTGGCGGCCCACCACGAGGCGCGGGTGTTCAACAAAAAATTCCGTACGTGCGGTGAACTGCGTGTGCCTGTCCATGAGCGCGGCTGAGGCGAGCCCTGAGGGATTGGGCAACGTCGCCTGTTCGGTGCTGCGTTCAAAAAAACACCCTGACACGAGCAGCGTGGTTGTAATGACGGACGGCAGCAGTGGGTGTGACATGAGGTGTGCTTCCTTTAGCGATCGCCTAGCCGATAACCCATCAGCCGCTCCAGGTCGAGTCGGGCCAGACACGCGCCCAAAACCAGATCTAATCCTTGCAAGCGACAATCCAAAACCGTTTGATGCGCATCCAGCAAGGCCCGCACGCCCTGTTCCCCCTCTTGGTACGCCCGTTCCGCGCTCTTTAGCAGCACCTGCGCACGGTTCTCCAATTGGCGGTCAAAGGTTTGCGCCGCCGCCACGCGTTCCGCATACGCCCGCCGTGCTTCCGGCAACTCGGTGCGCAACCGTGAGCGCAAAGCCTCAATGCGTGAATCAAGCCCTGCTTGTGCCGCTTCGGCCAATGCCTGCTCACCTTGGCCACGGTTGAAAACGGGCATTGGCCAAGCCAAGCCCGCGCTATACCCCAAGCCTTGAACCGTCGGTTCGTTGGTTTGCTTCAGTCCAAGGGCGATCGCAGGATCCGGAAAACGCCCCGTGTCCGCCAATTGCAGCGATTGTGCCGCCCGCTCGCGCTCCAGACGCAAAGCGAGCAAATCCTGTCTGCCGCGCATCGCGCGTTCAAGCAACGCCGTGGCTTCGGGAATCACGGGGATAGCCTGGGTCGGGCACAACGAACCCGTCAACGTTTGACCAAGCAAGCCCGACAACCTCGCGCGGCTTTCTATCGCATCGGTGCGCGCTTGCACCACGCGGGCCTCAAGCGCCATATGAGCCAGTTGAAAAAGCAACAAATCCGATCCAGCCGTCTCTCCGTTTTGGGTGCGTAACGTTAGCACCCGCTTGAGACGCGCCAAGGTTTGCATGTGTTCCTGCAACACATTGCGCTTTGACTCAGTGAAGTGAGCGCGCACGTAGGTGCTGCGCACATCTTGGGTCATCAAAAAAAGCTGGTGCGCGACATGAGCCTGCGCGGCCTTGACGCCGCTGCGGGCGATCGCCACCCGCCATTCCAGCTTGTTCGCCACATTCCAGGGCACCGATACACTCATTCGATGCTGCTCTGCCGGCCCACCGGGCGAAAAAATCTGCTCACGCCCCACCTCCAGCACAGGGTTTGCCAAAAGCCCCGCCGCCACGCCGTCGGCTTGCGCCATCTGCAAAGCGACTCGATTGGCCTTTACCATCGGACTCTTCGTAAGAAAGGCAGCAACCACCTTTTCTTCATCCCAAGACGCTGACAAAGCCAACGCGGAAGCTGTCATGACAGGCGCGATGGCTACCATCAAAACAAGCATCCAACCGAAAAAAATCAGCGATAGCGGATGTTTCACCATTTAAAAAAATTGCGTAGGCTCGCCAAAACAAAACGACCTGTTCAGGACTTGCAATCCGTTACCCCAACAGGTCGCGGGCATCAACCCCATGACAATAGCCGAGCGCAGGATCAGCGTCAATGCAAGGAAGCCTCGAACCAGCGGTTGAATTATTGATGTATTTAATTAACCTTGAATTAGTGAAGGTCTTCACCTGAATTGGCTATGCAGGGTAAGATTTGAGCAGCCAGAATGAGCGGACGCTGTTTCAAATAAAACGCTCCGATGACACGTCATTATGCGTAAAGGCGTTACAGGACCAGTTTGGAGTCAGACGGGTTGGGTTGTGTGATTGTGCTTAATCAGTTATTGCAAAGATATCTATCTGAATCAGAGCAAGCCATCGAAGCGAGTGTGGCGTATCTCGCTTCATCGGACGCATTGCGAGCCATCGCACGAGAACCCTACTGGCCCAAGTGGGATTCGCCTTGGTGGCACATGGTTTTACTGCATGAACTGGGTTTGAACAAGCGAATTCCGGTCGTGGCGGCCCAGTCGATGGCCGTGGCTCTGCGGACGCATTATTTGCCCACGTTTCCGTTTTGCGAGGCCGATGTTCCCGAAGGCATCGATCCCCACCGGCAGACACTATGTCACTGCGCTCTTGGGGGTATGGTTCAGGTACTCGCCGGCACAGGAATCGTGGTGGATGAAGCCGTGCCGTACTGGCGAGAATGGTTTCTGCGCTACCAACTCCCGGATGGTGGCCTCAATTGTGATAACGAGGCTTACCTTCGCCCAATACCACGCAGTTCGATGGTCTCGACCTTGCCTGCCCTCGAAGCCGTGTTGACTTTGACCGCGCGTCCGTTTACTTCCCAAGAGACGGCTTTTTTGGATGCTGGTGCTGAATACTTGCTTGCACGGTGCCTGTGTCGCTCGCTCAGCAAGGGTGGGTATATCGATGCTGCTTGGCTCACCCCCTCCTTTCCGCGATTTTATGAATATGATGTGCTGCGTGGCCTGCGGTTTCTGGGCTTGTGGGCGCAACGGCTCGCTCGCCCAATACCTGCTGTGGCGATCCAAGAAGCGTATTGTGCAATGGAGGATTTCTTTGCGGATGATACAGCGATGCCCCGGGTGTGGGTGACCCACAATCGAACGTTGCCAGCAACCGGGCACGGACCGCCAGAGCCTGCCAGCGATTTTGAGCTCCTGTCGGTGACCGCCGGGTCAGTATTGGCTCGCGAAGTTCTGCTTCAAGAGTGGCGCACCACGCGCGCATTCCTTGACAAGGCTGTTGCGCCGCGGTGAAATTCGGCTGAGCGGCCCGAGTAGCCGCGCCCGCGATGAGGTCACTGAACTCGCCTCTGCCCCCGTGGCTTGTTGGCGAGTTTGGCGGGCGCCATCTTTGCGAGAGAATATGTTGTACGGAAACGCGCTGGCCTATTTCTCGATTTTCACAGGATGAAACGCACCAATCACGGCTAGAATCGCGTTAACCGCCGCACCCGCGACGTACCACAACCCAGTCAAGAGTCCGATCAAGCCAGCAAGCGCTTGGCCACCGCCCCTCGTCATGAGATAAACACACCAGCCGGCCACTGCCGCCCCAACCCCGAGCCCAGCCGGGTGACTCATGCCCTCACCAAACGAGTTCAGCTGCTCATCTGTCGCAACAACCTTCGCCACTTGATCGCCAACCGTCAGCGTCGCATTCTTATCTTTCAACACACTTATGGGCAAGCCACGACCTGACGCTTGAAACGTTTCAAGGCCCAGTTTAAAAAAGATGTCATCCGCACCATTTTTCTTGGCATCAGTCTTCGCCTGTTCAACATCCTCCGGCTTGAGCGGACGTATCGTAACTTTCAAAGGCATCCCATTTAACTTCACTTGCGACATCAGTTTTTCCTTTTCGAAAACAAACAAACTTACGCTGCTGAAGATCATGTCGTCTTCTGCGGTTTCAAGATGGTTGCGGAAAATATAATTTTTGATTAATTTATGTTTAGATTTTGTTGACAACAATGGAGCAGCAGGCACGACATGTGGGTCGAGACACCCAACTTTTCGCCTCAAGTCCGTGCTATTTGCCGTTGAAATATGGTGGGTGGCGTTTGATTTTATTCACTCACTTTTAATGCTTCAAAAAGCGCTTCGAGCGCGTGACGCACCGACGGCGGCTGTATGCAAGTCTTGAAAAAGCGGAATTGCGTTTTTCGATCATGCTCTAAAACGGTGACAGCTGATCACTTTGCTCCGGTTACTTCGTGTATACATTCCACGAACAAACTGAAACACGTCAGGATGCAGCCAGCCCCGTTTCGTCTTGTCCGGTTTGTTGTCAAACCAGGCATTTGCCTAACAATTCAAGCGTGCTTCAGGACGCAGATGCAGGGTGTCACGTGATTGTTTCACTTCCCACGCGCGCATCGGTCCCGTACCATTCAATATAAACGGGTGCGGGTTTCTTGAACAGCCGGGGTACTGACCTTTGCCGACCGATACAAAACTGTTGCACATCACCTGCTTGACTGTCGGCGATGATGCCGTCCCAGGCTTGTTGTGGGAGACCCTGCTCGCTGATGCCACCCGCATTCAGCGTCTCGACACGTGCGAAGGCGATACAAGCGGCCTGGTTTGCCTGAATGTCAAAACCCACACCATTCCTGATGGCATGTGGCTGGTACTCACTGATCCCCGCTGCCACGGCGGCACCTTCACAGCCGGCAACCTGAAGCTCTTGCGCCAGTTCATCACCGTGGCGCGTCAGGACACCCGACCCTTGGTTTTTAGCCTCGCCACCGGCGGCGTACGGCTGACCCAGCCGCGCACCTTGTTTCAGGATGTGTTTGGTGCGGTACCGGATCTCTTTGCCCTGCGGCAGACGCGTCTATTTGTCACGATCGCTTTGGGCAAGGCGTTGGGGATGGGGGCGATTTTTTTCGGCCAGGGGCATCTGCGCATCGCTGCCTCCGCGGATACGTTGATCAACCTCACCGGCCCCGGTGCCTACCAGGCCTTCTTTGGCGCTGGCTCGCAACCTTACGGGGAGTGGGCTTCAGCCGGTCACCAGTTTGGCACCAATCATTTGATCCAGGAATTGGCTGATTCGCCACAAGCAGCACTGATGCGGGCACAAGCGGTCTTGCGTTTTGTTTGTGGTGATGCACAAGGTTTCGCAACCGATATCAAGGAGTCAGGGCATGCTGCACTGCCCTCTCCACCTCGTGAGCGCCCAGCGGATGCGGGTGGGCATCTCGCGGCATTGCTCACTTCGATGGCGGATGCGGCGCTGGAGTTATATCCGGATGGTGGGAAGCGGTGGCGGACCTTTTTGTGTCGTTTGAACGGTCGCCTGTATGGTTTGCTGGTTCAGCCGCCGCGTAATCCGGACAACTTGATTGGTGTGAAAGAGGTGCGACGGGCGCTGGATGGGATGCGCCTGTTTCGGGCCTTGGGGGTGCCACTGGTGAGTGCGATTGACAGTCCTGGGGGTGATCCGCGCCAAAGCGAGAGCGATGGTGATCTCGTACTTGCATCGCTGGAACTGGTTGAGGCTTTATCCACGTATCCCCATCCCAAGCTTGGTTTGCTTCTGGCCAGGTGTTACGGGGGAATTGGATTGTTCACGTTGCCGCGCGATCATGGCTCCTTGGGGTTGTTTGCGCTGGAGGGTGCACGCATCGGGATTATGAGTGATGCGATCATTGATAGCCTCGTCCCACCCGGCGCCAAACTGCGCACCGAATGGGAAACCACCCGCCAGATTCATACCCCAACCATGCAAGAAATGCTCGAAACCGGTAACCTGCAAGGATTTTGGCAGCGTGACGCGCTTAAGTCGCATCTTGGCGCGCAACTGTTTGGCGACGCGTTAAAACACTCGTCGCCAGAAGACGGGGCACGCTGATGAGCACAAAGTGGTACAAACAACGGGTTGCTTGCGGATCAAAATTGTCGTCAAGCCGAGAAATACCGCATGTTTGAATTGAACCGGATATTGGCAGCAGGTACGGAACAGTATGGTTTGGCGATCAGATTAACGATGTTGTTGAGTAGCACAATGGGCCTGCTTGGTATTTTTGTTGTTGTTCGCCCAGTTTTGAACACAACGCGATGTGTTGCCGATATGATTGGAAACAAGGTGGTCTTGAACCGATGCGTCTTGATATAAACGCTCCCCTTGTCAAAATGGCGCTTGCGGCTTCACGTTGGCCGCGCCTTACCATTGCTGTGTGGGTGTTGGTGCTGGTTTTTGCCGTGGGTGTTGCTGCGCGCTTTGGCGATCGCCTGGAAGGCGGCTTCGGCACCGTGCCTGGCTCCATCTCAGCCCGTGTGGATGCCACACTCGAAGAAAAATTCGATCAACCCTTTGCGCAATTCATTGCGGTAATCCTGCACCCGGAGCCTGATCAACCAGTGCCGGGGCTGTCCGGTGCCGCGCGCGATCTGCAAACCGTGTTGGGCACGGACAGTTCCGTTCGCCGCACGATGCAGTGGTCAAAAAGTCGCTCCGATCGGGTGGTCGTTTTGGTTGGGTTAAACGCGCAATCCTTGGCGGCTGCCGAACGTCTGGTGCCGATTGTGCGGGCGCGTATCCAATCGTGGCGCGCCAACCACCCTGGAATCGCGGTGACAACCACCGGTGTGGCCGCCTTTGACGTCGATGTGGCAGAATATGCCGCCCAGCAGGCCTCAGCCGGCGAGCAACGGGTCGTGCCGGTGATGCTGCTTGCCTTGCTTGGGATCTTCGGCAGTCTGGCTGCTGCGGCGATCCCGTTGGCCATTGGAATGGCCGCCGTTGTCGCAACCGTGGGCCTGCTGGGGGCGATCGCCTGTTTTTTGCCTTTATCCGCCTTTGCCATCAACATTGCGTCGATGATAGGCCTCGGCCTGGGTATCGATTACAGTTTGCTCACCATCAGTCGCTGGCGCGAAATTCGCGAGGCTGGCGCTTCCGCGCAACAAGCCCTGACCCAAGCCGTCGTTGCAACCGCGCCCACTCTCACAGCTTCGGGCTTGACCGTTGCCGCGGCGCTCGCCGCCATCCTTTGGGTCCCCGCGCTTGATGCACAAGGACTGGGCATGGGTGGCATGATTGTCGCATTGATGGCTGTTGTTGCCGGCTTGACCCTGCTTCCGGCCCTTGCGACTTTGGCTGGCCCCTATCTGGATCGGGCCAGATGGCTTCCGGGGCCCTCCCTTACCGCAACCGGCATCGCACGCTGGGAAGCGCGGGTCGGCGTGGTTTTGCAACGCCCAAAAACCTTTCTGTTCGGTGCGCTGGTGTTGCTTGTGACCCTTTCTTGGCCCGCTGGAAACTTGTTGCTGGCCTTCCCGGAAGTCGCTCAAGTCCCCAAGAGCCTCGAAGCCGTGCGCGGCTGGCATTTGCTCAGTGACAGTGCCGGTGCCACGGAGTTGACGCCCATTCGCGTGATCATCAAAGCACCTGATGCCATCTTGAGCGCCCAACGGCTGCAAGGCGTGGCGGCGCTGATCACGGATCTTCGCACACGCCCCTGGGTGGGGGATATTCGCAGTCCCTTGTCTGGCACCAACAAGCTGTGGATCCGAGTCGCGCAGGCGGCCGGTCCCGAGCGCGTCAAGCGCCTTTTGCCTGAACCTGCGCGGTGGTACGTGGATCGCGAAGGCAAACGCCTCCTCCTTGACATTATCACAACCCCAAACATCAGCAACTTTGCAGCCAAAGACCTGGTGCGCGCCTTGCGCCACGAAAACTGGTCCCGCTTCCCCCAATTGGCAGGCTGCCAGATTGATGTTGGCGGCCCCGCAGCCCAAGCCCTCGACATTGATGATGCGGTGATCAAAGCAGGCCCCATCGTCGTCGGCACGGTCGTTTTGATTACCTTGCTCATGCTCTTTGCGTTCACACGCTCGATCTTGTTGCCCATCAAGGCGGTGGTCGCCAATGCCTTCACGGTCACAGCCGCGCTCGGCGTTACCATCGGACTTTTTCTCAATGACACGAGCGCTCGCATGATCGGTTTGAGTGGTGCCTTGCCCGGTATCCCGCCTGGTCTTGTCTTGCTGCTGTTCTGTGTGGTGTTCGGGTTATCCATGGACTACGAGATTTTCCTGCTGCACCGGGTGGTTGAAGGACACCGCGCAGGCATGTCCGATGCACAGGCCATCAGGTATGGGGTGGGGCGTAGCGCAGGCATTATCTCAGGCGGCGCGTTTTTGATGATCCTGGTCTTTGCAGGCTTTTCGCTGACTGATCTCGCTGTGGTGAAAATGCTTGGTGTATCACTGGCGGTAGGCGTTTTGCTGGATGCGACCGTCGTGCGGTTGATCCTTGTCCCAGCTTTCATGATGGTTGCCGGCCGCTACAATTGGCTGCCAGGGTTCCCGCCAGTGATGACACCCCCCGATATGTCGTTGACAAGAAAGTAGGGCTGTCTTTACCATGCCCGCTGTGACGCAAGCATACTGGCAACAAGCTGATAGCCTGAAAGTGGATTTGTCTGATGGTCTTTTGACCATCGCCTTGGCGCATGCCAAGGCGACCAATCCTTTTTCACGGGTGATGACCCGAGCTTTGCACGATCTGGCGCTGACCATCCAGACGGACTCGACCGTTCGCGGGGTACTTCTGTGGGGTGGTGACAATCGCGCGTTCAGTGTTGGTGGTGATTTTGAAGATGTGAGCCGTCTTGAGCATCCCGCAGATATCCGGGCGTATCTGCTTGAGATCATTGATCTGTATGTGGTGTTGCTTGGGATCGAGGTGCCGGTGGTGGTGGCGATCGATCACCACGCGATCGGCCAAGGGTTGCAAGTCGCTTTGACAGGTGACTGGCGCGTGAGTACTGATCGTGCGCAACTCGCCATGCCAGAATTACGCAACGGGGTCGCCTGTCCGCTTGGCACCGTTTTGCTCGGTGAGTTGCTCGGACGCGCCGCCATGCAACGCCTGGTCATCGGTTGTGACACACTCGATGCGAATCACGCCCTCGCGCTGGGCTTGCTTTCTGAGGTTGTTTCCCCAAGCGAACTGCTCGCGCAGGCACGCACCCGTCTCCAGACACTCGTTGCTTATCCCTCCACGCCGTATCGATTGACCAAACGCCTGATGAACCGGCCTCTCATCCAGAGCTTGCACGCAGTGCGCGAAGAAGCGGCTGCCGCCCACATTGCGTCCTTTCGGGAACGGGCTGGACACGCGCATTTTGAGCGCATCCTGGGCAAAAACTGAGCACCTATGACCGATTCTGGGCACGCACACATACCCGATACCACCCTGCAAGCGCTCGAACGCGAATTGGTGCGTATCACACAACGCCGTGTCGCCTTGACCCTGGATGCCCGCTTGCGTGAGGATTTGGGCTTGGATTCCTTGCATCTGATCGAAATGGCGGTCTGGTGTCACGAGCACTATGGCATTAATCTGGGAGAACGTGGCGCCACAACCGGTAAAACGTTGCACACCGTTCGCGATTTGCTAAATGAGTTAAACAATGATGCATAGGCTTTCGTACAAAATTTGCCTGGCAAATGCAAAAACATCAAGCAAATACGTCACGATGTTGAATGCCAACCAAAAACGTGATCATCAATCACTGTGCTTCGGTATACTGTCGCCGTGAGTGCTTCCTTGTGCGCCATCCTGATCGACGCCCCCACAACCCTTCTACCTTTTCGTACGCCGCTTGATAAGTTGCCACTGGCCGGTGAAACACTTAATCAGCGCCTGCGCCGCCAGCTTGCCGAGGCAGGATTTGGCGTTTTGCTCACCCGAACGCCCGAGGCCATTACCGCTCGTGATCTCCCGGCGCTTGTCGTATGGCCCGATGCCGTGCTCTCAGACGCTGCCATGATGAAAGTGGCGCAGTCGCTAAAGCAAGGTGGACCAGACGCATTCATCGTCGGATTTGACACCTTCGGCCATGAGATCCTCACAACTGCGCAGGCGTCTCCCACCGTGCGGCCTTTGCGGATGCGCTGGTGTCACACGGTGGCTGATCTCACGCGCGAACTGCCCACGCGTGATTTTGCGCAACCACCGGAACTGGCGCTGGCCGTGGGGGTGCCTGCCGTGACCTATGGTGTCTGTCAGGCTACTTTGCACTTCCTGACGGTCTATGGGCGAGCAATTGAAACCTGGGCCGACTTGCTGCTGCTTGGCAGCCTTCTCGCGCGCGAATTCACCGCAAGGCGCGTGGCGCCCTTCACGCGCCTGCTGGGTGCTAAACTGCTCACACGCCTGGCGCACCATCCGCACGTGCTGCGTCGCATGAACCGGATTGGAAATCGTTGTCGCATTCACCCCACCGCTGTGCTGGAAGGATGCGTGTTGGGAAATGATGTGGAAATCGGGGCTTTTTGTCATCTCCGCGGCGCCTGGCTGGGGGATGGGGTGACCGTGCGGGAACATTCCTCGATCAAGGTATCACTCATCCAAGCCGGGGCATTCTTGACCCGTTGTGATGTATTCAATAGCGTGGTGGGGGCTGGCGCGCTGATTGTCGCAGACACCCTTTTTAATTGCTGGATTGGGGCGGAAAGTTTTGTCGGGGGCGGCAGCGGTTTTTCAGACTTTAACGCCAGCGGCCGCTCCGTCATCCTGCAAGGCCCCGACGGGCCAGTTGATTCCGGGTTGCGGATGCTAGGCAGTGCGCTGGGCGAGGGCTGTTTCATCGGGGCCGGGTTATTGTTTCGGCCAGGCCTTGCGATTCCGCACGGGAGCACCGTGCTCTCGACGGATCTCATTGATTCAGCACCGACACGGCCCGATGGGGTATACATCAACCGGGGGCACCGGCTGATCCAGGTGCCGGCCGCCTTTTTGACGGGAGGGGAGGCCACGCATGCTTGAACGATTGCCAGTCAATCCGCTCGTTGCGTGCGTGCACGCGCATGCGGAGGCGTCGCCCCAACGCGTGGCGGTATCTCACCTGGGGCGTGACTGGTGCTACGCGGAACTGAGCGAAGCCATTCAATCCTGGGCAGATGCCCTGCAGCACGCGGGGCTTCGCCCGGGCGTGGCGCTGGTGACCTTTTTGGATAATCGTGCGGTGATGGTGGTGGTGGCTTTGGCCTGTTTGCAAGCAGGGGTACCATTCGTGCCGTTGGATCCTTCCTTGCGGCCGATGGAGCGGGCGGCGTTGCTGGCGCGGTTGGAGCCTGGGTTGATTCTGTGCGCACAGGGCGTGACGGAGACCCTGGCGGATCAGGCGATCGCCACACTCGCTCCCGATGCGTGGCTGGCGCCGCCATTGCCCCGCGCCTATGGGGTTGCGCATCCTGATTTGGCGGATGCGGCGGTGTTGCAATTCTCATCTGGCTCAACGGGGGCCCCCAAGGGCATCGTTTTGACGCTTTCAGCCGTGACTGCGCGCGTGCGCAACCTGGTGTCGGCGCTTGCGCTGACGCGTGAGGATGTCACGTTATGCACGGTACCGCTCACGCATTCTCACGGCCTTGACTGCCTCGCGTTGCCGACACTGTTTGCCGGAGGACGCCTGATTCTAAGCGATGCGGCGGCTGCCATCCCGGCGGTGGTTTTTGCGACGATTGCGCGGGAGGCGGTAACATTTTTCAGTTCGGTGCCAACTTTTTATCAATTGGCGTTACGAACGGATAAGGGCCGATCCGTTGATTTATCAAGTTTGCGCTTGCCTTTTTGCGGCAGTGCCGCGCTGTCCACTGAGACGATTCAGCAATTCGCCGCGCGATACAACGTGCGCATCCGGCAAGGTTACGGGCTGGCGGAGATTGGGGTAATCACCTTGCACCTCGCGGCTCATGCCGATCCCCTCGATGCGTCCATCGGCCGCCCGATTGGTGGCATCCGATGGCGCCTGGATGAGCAGGGTCAGCTCATTGTGAGCGGAGAGGCCATGTTTTCGCGGTACTTTGTTGATGCGGCAGGCACCGCTGAGCGCCTGATTGACGGTGAGTTGTACACGCAAGATTGTGTGCAGGTGGACGCCGAAGGGCGCTTTTACATTGTGGGGCGGCTGAATGATGTGATCACGGTCGCGGGACAAAAGGTGTATCCGATCGAGATCGAACGGACCATCGCACAGTTGCCGGAAGTGGCGCTATGCGCGGTTGTTCCGATGGCGGACCCCTTGCGTGGGGAGGTGCCGGTTTTGCATGTCGAGTTGACGCCTGGGTCGCGTGAGGTGGGAGATGATCCGGTTTGTGAACGCATCGTGGCCCACGTGCGATCGCAACTGTCTGACTTTAAGGTGCCCGCGCGGGTGGTGGTACACGAACGGCTGCCGCGCAGTTCGCTCGGCAAGGTGCTCAAATCCCGCCTGCACGATGACGTGGAATTGCGTGGATGAGTGTGTTGTCTGGGATGGATGGTCAAATCAGGTTTGACTGCCATCCGTTATGCAGAAAACCTTGGATTGGTGGCCCATGTGTGATCACTTAAGAAACAGTTTCCGGATTTTTCCATATAATCAACCTTGAGCAAATTCCGGTAACCCGCATACGAACAATGTAAGCCAGCGATGAAACATTGGGTTTTTGGTGCACGTGTCGCTTAAGTAGACACGCATGATTGATGGCCAAACGTTGGATTAGATTAAATATAGGCATCCGTTATCTGATTGCCTCCACGCTGCCAAGCTAAATGGTGATATGTAAGTGATGTGTTACTTTCTGGGGTTTCGACGCCACGGCGCTTGAGGTGAGCAAAAGATGTGTCATCGTTTGGTAGCAAAGCCATGCCTTTTCTTCTGATTGCCCGCGAGGGCGAAGATTGGCCCTTTGTTGATGAAGCGGCGCTGAAGCGCAGGCTTTGTCCTTATGTGGGGCCCCTGCATGTCGTGACGGTGGGTGATCGGCGCTTGTATCACACCCGGCTTGGTCACCCTGGTGACGCGCATACGGCGCATCGTGTCATCTTTTCACCAGATGGGCGCACAGCCCCCCACGTGGCTTGGGCTTGTGTCGAAATGAGCATGGACGGCCAGCGCTTGAGCACGGATCCTTTGGGGCAGGTGCCGTTGTGGCGCCATGATGGGCCGGGGTATCGCGCCTGGGCGCCGGAGGCCAAGGCGTTTGGTGCGATCGCAGGGTTTCGTCCCCACTGGAAGCCCGACAGCCAGATTTTGGCGATCGAACGGCGCGATCGCACTTATTCACCGTATCAAAACATCGTCCGTGAGTTAAATGCCAATTTGTTGCCACCGCTGACACCAAGCGAAGACACCATGACCCGCTTGGAAGCCCTTGGCGCCTTGGGTGACGCCCTGGAGACGTCAGCCGCCGCTTTTGACTTGGATCAAGCCGTGGGGGCTTGGTTGTCGGGTGGTATTGATTCATCCGTTGCCACGGCCTTGCTCGCTCGCCGCCTGTCAGCTTTTTCGGTCTACACGCTTGGTACGCGCCTGGGGAACGAATTTACGGACGCGCTTGCGCTGGCCACACACCTAAACGTCGCACATCATTGCGTTCATTTGGATGATGAGGCAATTGGTGAGCTTTGGTCGCAGGTCATTGATGCCTGTGAGATTGTGGATGGCATGGCTGCTGAAATTGCCCTTCAGGTGCTCGCACTCGCCCGAGGCACCGATGGCGCCATCCAACAAGTGGTGACCGGTTACGGCTCAGACCTGCTTTTTGGCGGTATGCTGGGGCAAGCCGCCTATCTGGCTGCTGTTGGGGTCGATGACACCGCAGGCCTCATCGAGCGCACGCGGTGGTCCATGGAGTTAGCGCCATTCGCGCTGTGGGCACTCGGGATCCAGCAAGTGCACCTGTACTGGCACCCGGCCGTGATGCTGGCTGCCATGCGCATTCCAACCGCGATGCAAACACAAGGAGCCAACGAAAAGGCAATCCTGCGCGCGACCGCCGTTCAGCGGGGCTGGCTGCTAAGAGAACACGCCTATCGTCCCAAACTCGGGATGTCGATTGGAACGGGGGTCAATCAGCTTCTGAGTCGTCATTTGGGGCAGCACGACCCCTATGCTTATCCCTGCAAGAGCCAGGCTGCCCTTGGGCGCCTGCAAACTGGCGTGATGCGAGGTTTGGCTGGATGAGTCTGCTGGATTTCACGCAGCCGCTGCTGCCCCTCGCACAGTTAAAACAAGGGCGACTTGTTTCGGTTGCTGTCGGCCATGAATCATTGGTGCTTCAGCGTCGTGGACGGGAGATCCTCGGTTTTCCAGCCCGCTGCCCACACCGTGGTACAGCTTTGGTTCACGCATCTCAGGGCCAGAGCCCCGGTGTCTTGACCTGTCCTTATCATGGCTGGCGCATCAGTGCCGCAGGACAGGTATGTGATGCGCGCGGAGTCACACAAACACGTTGCGCGTTTGAACCCTATCGCATCGAGGCGCATGCGGGTTATGCGTGGCTCATCGGGAACGGGCCGGTTGATCTCACCCCACCACCAGGCTTCCAGTATTGCGGCAGCGCGGGTTACACGCTTTCCGCCCCTTTCCACGTCGTATTGGATAACTTCAACGAAGGCTCGCACACCCCCTTCGTTCATCGCGTCACCGGCCCGACCCCCTCCGAACTGGACGCCATCGTCTTTGACTGGATAGAACATCCAACCCATATCGACATCCATTACCAAGGTCCGCAGCGGAAGCATCTGTTGTTTCATGGGCTATCCGCACTGTTGCCGGGGATGCCCGTGCTGTCATTGACGTGGGACATCTGCTGGCAAACGCACTTCGATCCCATCCGGATGGTTTATCACTCCAAGTGGTTCATCACCGGGCAGCCCGAGGCCGTACAGGTTGAAACCCACCATGTGTATTACATCGCGCCGATGGGTGATGAGCGCACGCGCTTTCACGCCTTTAGCTTCGGGCGCTTCACGGCGTACCCCACAGTCTTGCACCCGTTGCTGCGCCTGATAACCGCTCGGCTAACCCGCAACCAGATACTGGAAGACGAACGCTTTTACGCGCGCATCCGTGACATCCCGCGACAGTATGCCAGCCAACAACTGGAGCCATACGATCTCCCCGTGGTGCGAATCCGCACCCGGGCTTGGCGTGACTACCTCAAGATGGCCAACGACAACCTTTGATGCGTCGCGATACGGGCAGACAGACCGTGTGGTCAGGCGCGTGTGATGGGCAAACTCGACATGGCTACTTCCTCAACATCGCGGGTGATGCCAGTCTTTAAACTCGGTTGTTTGGAGGAGGCGTTTGCGCACCCGCACCACCGGGGCGTCAAAACTTTCGAGTCGTGCACCTGTGAAGTGTTCGTCGGTTGCGAGGATGCGCGAGGCCATCGCGAGGTCTTCGGCCATCAAGTCCCGGGTCAACCGGGCCAGCATGATCCGGAAAATGGGTTTGATGACGCGCAGCATCAGTGGTAAGCCACGGTGAAACATGAGGCAGATGGCCACGGTGCGTCCGGGTTCCGCAGGATAGAAGTAATACGTGTTGCCGTTGATGCCGTTGAGGATTCGTTCCGAGTGCGGCAGGTACCAGTAAATGCTGTACTGCACCCGTATGGGGTGAAAAGTCAGGATGGCTTTGGTCGACCATCGGGTCGTCCGAAACAGGTGGAGCAGGCTCATCAAGGTGTTGCTGCGTTGCGCGTAGTCATAGGAAAGGGTGACGCTGTTATCGTCCTCTTCCCATTTGAAGCGGATGTTGGGCACTTGTGCGGGGGAGGCCCCGTTGCGTGCGTGCACATAGGGGACGTGGGCACCATCGCAAAAACCATCCACGGTGATGTGCAAAGGAGAATCAAACGCAAAGCGCAGGGTTCCAAAGTATTCGCCCCCGTGGCGTTCCAGGGCTTCGAAGTGGGCGTCATCGCCATTGAGCCACAGTAACCCGAAGCGCTCGGTGAGGGGATATACGGTGTGGTGGCCTTTTTCTTTGGCCTCGAAGGGGCTGAACAGGCGTCCGTTCGCCGCCACGGTCCAGCCGTGGTAGGGGCATCGTAAACATCCATCATGCACCTGACCGGTGGAAAGGTCTGCGCCGCGGTGGGGACACACTGCGCTGGCTGCGACAAAGCGATCGCCTGTATGCCAGACCACGTAAGGCTGGCCCTCCAACACAATTCGACACGGTCCCTTGCGGACTTGCCGGGCTTCGATGAGCGGCAAAGGTGTGGTCAATGTGCGCATGCCAGCCATTCTAGCCAGCGCCTGGGATAAGCGTCAACGCCCCGGTGACACGGATGGTGACCGCAAACCAAGGCCTCGAAGGCCGCTTTGCTGCAAGGGGCTTTTCAAGACGGCCATACCGGGTGCTCAGGAAGTGTCGAACGGTCGTTAAAGGTTATACTGGTTACACTTCGCTGATGGGGGGCAGGCTGCTCGCAAGCTGTGGTTGTAACAATTGTGGCGACTTGTGTTGCCATCCAGTCACCGTGATGCGGATTAGCGATACCATTTAAAAAGAGCAAGGCGATGATGACGTTGAAGTGGGTTTTCTCGACGCAGGCCCCTTATGCAACCATTTTGATCCGGTTGATGGTCGGTGCGGTTTTTCTGTCTGAGGGCATCCAGAAGTTTTTGTTTCCTGAAATTGTTGGTGCCGGCCCCTGGTCGCTCGATGCGCGGCTGGCCGGGCGTGACGGTGAGGGGCGCTGATGCCGAACGAGCCTCGGTCCAGCAGTGCCTTGGGAGAGCTGGCTTGGGTTTTTCTGAAGCTCGGGACAATTGGCTTCGGCGGCCCGGCTGCTCACATCGCGCTGATGGAAGAAGCGGTCGTGCGTCGGCGGGGGTGGCTGACGCACGCGCAGTTTTTGGATCTATTGGGGGCGACCAACCTCATACCGGGTCCTAACTCGACTGAATTGGCGATCCACGTGGGCCACGCACGAGCCGGCTGGCCGGGGCTGTTGGTAGCTGGCGTCTGTTTTATTTTGCCAGCGATGCTGATTGTCATGGCGATCGCCTGGGCCTACGTCACCTTCGGTACGCTGCCTGCCATCACCGGCATGCTTGCTGGCATCAAGCCTGTGATGATCGCCATCGTCATTCAGGCACTGTGGGGACTCACACGCTCGGCGCTCAAAACGCGTTTTTTGGCTGTGTTGGCAGCCGCGGCCCTTGTCGCAAGCCTATTGGACGCTCCTGAGCTGGGCATCCTGTTTGCGGCAGGGGCACTGATGGCGTTCCGTCGCTGCTTGGGCGATCGCAAACCGCCGGATCGGAACATGGCCGGCTTCGCGCTGGCGCTCGGCCCTGCGTTCGCTGCGCCCCCTTCCGCCATGGGCCTCACACCTTTCGGCCTGTGGCCCATGTTTTGGTTTTTCCTCAAAGTCGGCTCAGTTCTATTCGGCAGCGGCTACGTCCTCTTGGCCTTTTTGCGCACCGGCCTGGTTGAGCGATTCGGCTGGCTGAGTGAGGGACAGTTGCTCGATGCGATCGCCGTCGGTCAGATCACGCCAGGACCGGTTTTCACGACCGCCACATTCATTGGCTACCTGTTGGGCGGCCCTGTGGGCGCAGTGGTTGCGACCATCGGCATCTTCTTGCCCGCTTTCTTTTTCGTCGCCGTCAGTGGGCCATTGGTGCCGCGTCTGCGGCAATCACCCATTGCGGGCGCCGCCCTGGATGGCGTCATCGCCGCTTCGCTTGCCCTCATGGCCGCCGTCACACTGCAATTGACCCGCACCGCTTGGGTGGATCCACTCGCGATCGGCATCGGCGTCATCAGCATCCTCTGCTTGATCCGATTCAAGCCAAACCCGGCCTGGCTAATCACCGCCGGCGCACTTCTGGGTGTTGCCTCAGAATTGATACGACGCGGCTAGCTGCGCCAAATTTGACTCAAAACCGCCGCTGCAAACAGGCAATTGCCAAAATAAGGGCGACAGCTGCACACAACGATCCCACCTGGGTCCACGTTTAACTTGACAAGGGCTCGGCTTTGCCGGCCACACGCCATCAAACACGCTCGAAGTGAAACAACTTCCACCACCGAGCCCCCCTTCCCTATGACCTTCGTTACATGATTTGGCTTCATTGCGTTTGAGGTTGTCGCCATAAAAAAAAGCCCCGAAATCTTTCGATTCGGAGCGTCATCCCATAAAGTACCCCTAACGGGAATCGAACCCGTGTTACCACCGTGAAAGGGTGGTGTCCTAACCGCTAGACCATAGGGGCACGTCCTAAACGGAACAAGGAGACTATATCACGAACCATTCACGCGTGTCTAGAGCACTCATCAAGTCAGGAACTATCTGATTGACCGTTCAGGCAACCGGACCCATCCAGGCATGCGGTCATTGGCGCTATCCAGCAACGCATTGATTGATGACCAATTTTTGGCTGATGATCAATATTGGCGAGTCATCCCTCACGTTTTGATTCCGCTGGTTAGTTTTTGAACAAAAACCCATGCGTCACTGTATAAACTTGACATTCACCCTGCTGTGCTGATCGTCTTGTTAAGTTTTGGCTAACCCGGTATGATAACAGCTTTGTACACTTGGATCGGCAAGCACAACCCGCGGTTCAAAAATCCACGGTTTCGCGTCAAATTTGTTTTGTTTGCCGTTGAGACACAGTGCATGCCGCCTGCTGCTAATCAGTTACACAGCTTGGATTGTGCAGGAGGCGAGCGGGATGCGACATGCGATGATATCGATCCGAATCGCACTGGCTTTTGGCCTGAGTGCCTGTGGCACATTGCCGTTGGTTACACATACGGCGGTTTCACAGCCTACCCTGACGGCGGTTCGGCCCCGGTTAACCGGCATCGCTTACAATGGGCGGGTGGTGGAGACCCTTGTTGGTGAGACCTTTAAGCCCTTGAGCCTGGAAGCTGTGGGTGAGGGGTTGGATCAACCCGGTCTCGCCTTTGCCTGGTCCGCGATGGGCGAGTATGTTGGCTGGCCCAACCGTCCAGTGTTTCATTTTATGCCTTTTCAAGTCGGCGTTCACCGTGTCGTGTGTCGTGTAGCGGACGCGAGCGGCAAACCACTGGGTGAACAGATGGTCATGGTCACCGTGCGACGCGCCCCCAGGCCTCCTCTCTAAACGGTGACCCATCGGTTTTCGAATAATTTATTAGTGTAAACTTAATCCAAGATTTGTGATAACTGGCGCAAGTGGGTGGGCCTTTGGTGCCGATAACTGCTTAACATCCCATTGACGTGCGAGGAGTGGCCATGCATTTCAATCCTGTTCGCGATGTGGCGCGCCGCCTGATTTTTCCGAATGGTCTGAAGGGGCCTCAAACGTCTGCGCGTATTGGGGCGTTGCCTCAGTCGGTGATGGTTTCGCCCGGTCGTTCGCAGGTTGGGCGCGCGCTGGACCGTTACAATCCGGTCACTCCCGTGTTACAGCGTGTGCTGTCCAGCCATGTCGAAATGGAATTGCCTGTAGCGCCGTCGCATCGTGGGTGGTTAAGTGGGATTTTTCGACCTGAACGTGGGCGCGAGACTGCTGCACGCCCAGCTGTCCAACAGGCGGTCGAGAAACTGGCTGAAAAATCCCAACCGAGCGCCTTTAAAGTGTCGCGTACGCGTCACGTTGACGGCGGCTTTGAGGTGATCGGATACCCCCGGTGGAAGGGTATCACCTTGCCACTCAGAACCCGTGTGCACATGGGTTTGGGACCTGCCTCGGACGGGAGCTGGGCACTGTCGCCGAACACTGTCAGCGTGTGGGGGGTACCGTCCGCCAGGTTGCGTGACAAGGTGAAGCTGGCATTGCGGTCCGTGTCGACATTGCAACACGATCCCAAGACTGGCAATTTCCGTGTCCTTATCTCGTAGTCTTCGCGTAACCGCGGCTGATATCTCTCACTGAATTGCCGCGGCAAGATGGACGAAAGCCGGCAATCAGCCCTTATTTGACTTCGAGGCTGCTTCTGACGCGGTTCAAAGCTTCACTTAGCGCTGGCGATGCTTGCTCCTGTTGGGTCATGAAGCTCAAAATGGCTTGTTGATCACTCCACTTGGGGGTCTTGCCAGCATAGAGCTGTGGCCTCAATGCCTGCGTCGCCGTCACGAATGCATCCAACGCGAAACCAGCCGGAACGGCAGTCTGATCCTTTAACGCAGCGACAGTGACGCAAGCGCTGGCTGCGTCAAACTGAAACGCGTTATCTTCTTTTGTGTCGCTGCGCGAAATGGTGCGCCAAAACACGGATTCGCCCTTGGTGTTTTGTAAGCGGGCAATCACCATGACAGGCGCCGACTTGCTCCATGTCAAGGTAAACTGACCATCTGCGTCCGTCCGTGCGACCACCTCGGTGTCACCAGCCAAGCGTTCCGGCTTGCCGGATGCATCGGCAACAAAAACCTCCACGTCAGCCAATGGTGTTTGCGCCAGCGGCACCAGCGCCTCTTGCATCAAGCCAAAGCCGGGTGCGCTGACAGCGCTTGATGCACCCACAGCCTGCACGGCAAGGTTGGCACCACCCTGCGCCACGATGTTGCCACCACCTTGTGCAATCAAGTTGGCGCCGCCTTGCGCAATTAGGCCCGCAGGCACCTGCAAACGGCCCCGCAGCTTTCGCGCAACACTGGAAGCGGTAATCTGGTTGCTGCTGTCGGTGGCATTAAAATTTCCGCCACCGTTTGCGATCAGACGGTCGCTGCCGACGGCGACGGAACCCGAGCTTGGCTCAAGAAGCGCCCCATTTTGGCTGCCTGGCGTTCCACGGGGCGCCGCAGGTGTCTGACAACCAAGCAAAAGTGCTGTGCCTAAAATGCATAACGGCAACCGGTGATTCAACACAACAGTAACATTCATCAGGAATTTGGTCTCCACAGCGCGTACGTGACGGTTATTGCTTACCCAAATGCACAGAAGTAGAACCATGATTGGGAACAATCAATTTCACTGATCGGATGCTGACCATCAGAACAAGACGCAAGAGTAAACAGACGGTTTTCGGGTGTTGCACGCGGCATGGTCACAACGAATGTTAGCGAACAATCAGTCAATCTGATGGATGGGCATAATTGAACAAGGGAACCATCAGATTGTCTGAACGGGCTTGGCATGGTGCGGCAAGCATCAGCGATCGATGTATGACAGAGACCGGCATACGAAAGGAGGTGAGCGACGATCCACAGAATGTCAGAAGGTCAGAAGGTCAACGCGCCTGCGCTCGCCAATCAGGCCCCGCACGCGCGATCCGTCACAACGTGCCGCCCATTGATTGGCACGTTGCGCTTGATGCCTCATTCCCCCAATGTTGCCTGGTATTGGATTTTTTTAAGTTTAGCAACGGCCGCGCGGTGTCGTTTTTGATAGAATGCTTGATGGTGTGTGTGATTGACAGGTTTCGGGCGGTCACACCGAGGCTTATCTGGCGTGCGCTTCGACCGATTGATTTTGTCCGGACTGTGTCTTGAAAAAATCCCGAATGATTAAGCGAACAGGATGTTGTAGCGATGCGTATCGAAAATTCCGTGGTTTTATTGACGCTCTGTGCGTTACTTGTGGGGGCTTTCGGTGATGGTGCCCAGGCGTCGCCAGTGGATTCCGTAACGGTGGATCTCGAAGCTGGCCCGATAGGTATTGTGCAAAATGACGGACGCTATGGTGCTGGTGGCACGGCGTATGATGCGGCGACAGTAGCGCAAAATCGCAACCTTTTTGATGCGCGTCGCTTTAGCACAGAGGCTGCCTGGGGTGATCGCCACACCCTCATTCTCCTGTTCGCTCCTCTCGATGTCACCACCCGCGTAACCCTCGCCAACCCCCTCACCTTTCGCGATACCACCTTCCCGGCCGGAGCGGTCGTTGACCACCGCTACCTATTCGATGGCTGGCGCGTAAGCTATCTTTATCGCAGTTATCAACACGGACCCTTCAGCGCGGATTTCGGCGCCACACTCGGCGTACGAAACGCGCTGGTTTCGTTTACCGATCTCAACAGCAACCGCTATGACGCCGAACGGGACATCGGACCGGTTCCCGCCCTGAAAATGAGGCTGAAGCACCAATCCGCATCAGGCATCTATGCCTTGTGGGACACGGATGGCTTTTTTACACCTGGCTTCACGCCCGTCAAAGGCGGCATCCTTGATAGCGCACTGAGTCTTGGCGTGCCACTTCAATCTGGCCTCGACGGTTTTGTTCGTTTGCGCTACCTCGCTGGCGGTGCCGATGTCCCCAATCGGGCCATTGTCAATTGGAGCCAATTCGTTGGCGTCAGTCTGGGTATTCGCTTTACCATCACGCCACCCAAAACTGATGCTTCAGCGGCTGCGCCGGCACCTCGCTTTGGATCCTTAACGGTCAGGGAATGAAACCAACCATCAATTTCATTGATCGGACGCTGACCATTCAGAACAAGATGCAAGGGTAACCAGACCGGTGTCGGGTGTTACAGGCGGCTTGTTCACAACTAGAATTTAATGAACAATCAGTTAATCTGATGGTTGGCTCATGCAGCCAGACGACACGCTTGTTGTGCCTATACTGCGCCGTACTCACCCTCACGGAGGCGGCGAATGCCTTGACTTATTTTACCTTTTCTTAAACAATGGTTGGGTGATGAAACGTAGCTGTCTCTGGTTCGGGTCGATGATGACCGTCTTGATTGTCGGATGTGGTGCGCAACCAACCCAAGCACCCCGCCCTGCGTCGCCGCTTGCCACTGCGCCACCGATTGCGCCGCTGCCAAGCAGCGATCCCGTTTCCCAGACTCGCCTGCAACAGCTATTGGCCGCCATCGGTCCGGCTGGCGAACAGTTTGAAACGGTTTATAACCTCGAAGAACGACGCGGCAATGATTATCGCAAAACCTCGTATCGTATGCGCTTTCGAAAATCACCCCGCGTCTCGTGGATGGAGGTACTTGAAAGTTCACACCTTCCCAAGGGCTTCAAGGTACGGGATGTTGGCCAAGATAAGGTCAGCGTCCGCCTGCCGGGTGTCTTACGTTTCATCAACCTCGACGTCTCAGCTCGGTCTGAACAGTCGAAAACATTGTTGGGCCTCTATCCTCCCGACTTTACGCCTGATCGTTTCACCGCAGCGGCCCGTCGCCCTGACGCGCGCGTACTCGAGCGCCCCGAAAGCATACAGGAGGGACGTCGTCTGCGCATTTTTGATGTGGAGAGCCCTCAAGCGCCGATCCCAGGCGCTCAGATGGTTCTGGGAGTCGGTGCTGCGCCGGATTATGTCTACTACTTGGCCCTGCGTCGTAAAGACGGCGCCAGTCTGACCCAACGGTTTACGCAATTTCGCGTCCGTCGTTTCACGGAAGCTGAACTGACCCTTTAAACTTCAGATTCTATACAGAAACGCGTTGATTGATGATTAAATTTTGGTTTTTGTTCAAAGACTGCGAGTCAGATCTTGATGTTTTGAGTTTGTCGCTTAAGTTTTGAACCACAACCTATGCGTCGCTGTATGGCAAACACGACTCCGGTCGAAATATTATTTTTGTAGTTGTGATAAATAGCCATCGCAAGGGTATGCCGCTTGTACGTTTGTTCCCTGTTTTATGTTTCAGAGAGAAGGGATGGTTGCTTTCATGACAAAACTCTTCGGTGCATTGTTGACCCTTGCCATGGTCGGCTCCTACGGTATGGCACCAGCATTTGCAAACCACCACGAAGGTGCGCACGCTGCACCTGCAGAAAAAGTATGTGCAAAATGCCACAAGGCTTTTGACAAACAAAAAAACTGTGCCTGTAAGAAAGATGCCAAAGCGGCTCCTAAGCACGATGATCACCACGGCGATGCAAAGCACGATGATCACCACGGCGATGCGAAGCACGATGATCATCACGGCGATGCGAAGCACGATGATCACGGTTCTCACCATTAAAACCTGCGGATTGGCGGGCCCATATGATTGGACGCCATCCCGATACTCATGGTTTGGTGCTAGCCCTGATTGATTGTCGTCAAGCTTGGATTGCTGTCGCCACGAACGCTTCGTGCTAGCAAGAAGTCTTGAACAACAGCAAATGGGGTTGTCAATCGTCAGGGCAAAGGAGAGGATCGGTAGGATCCTCTCCTTTGCACTTTTCGACTTGCACGTGCTGGACGCACCTTGGGCAACCACCTGCACAAAAACATAAAAAACAACCGTTTTGACGCTGCCGTGCGTTTACAAGGCAGCGTTTTTTGTGCTAGGGTGGCTTCGCAAATTTTTACAAGGATTCAATAAGATATATGTAGCTGGGATTGTGCAACCGGGTAGTGAAGAGGAGGTTGTGCGATGGTGGGGAACAAGCCAGGTCCAGCGAAGGGTGACCCGCGCATGGTGGAGGCGGGTCGTCGCGGGGGGCAGACGGTTCGGGAAGAGCGGGGTCGAGAATTTTTTCAGTCCATCGGTGCGAAGGGTGGGCAGGCGACGAAGAATAAATATGGACCGGAGTTTTTTTCGCAGATTGGTCGCAAGGGTGGAGAGTCGGTCAAGCGGGAGCGCGGGGTGGAGTTTTACTCCAGCATCGGCCGGAAGGGTGGGTCGACATCTCGGGTTGGGAAGGGTCGTAAAAAGGGTGGTACGTGATTTGGCCGCGTTGCAGCGTGTAGCTGGCGGTGTTGGACTGTCGGCGACATGCGTTTTGCGACGGTTTGTTTGATTGAAGGAGCTGTAAAACCAACAAGCGTGAAGGTGTTGGGTTTGCAGGTACTGGATTGTGATTGGCGGGCGTCTTTGAGCGGACGTCCGTCAGATCTGTTTGGGGTATTTTGACACAGGTGATCCACGCCTATTACAATCCAGCGTTCACAGCGGTGAACCTGGGTTTGAAAGTGGGTGAGTGGATGACAGCTCCGGTCTTGTTCGACAGTGCGCACCGGTTGGCGCGGGGGCTTGCTGCGCGGGAATGGGGTTCCGAGGAGCTGGTTGCGGCTTTTTTTGGGCGGGTGCAGGCGCTGGAGCCTCGAATTGGCGCCTTTTTGACGTTGCAGGAAGCGCAGGCGTTAAAGCAGGCTCGTGTGCTGGATGAGGCGCGGGTGCGGGGCGAGGTGTTGGGTGCGCTGGCCGGTATTCCGATGGCGTTAAAAGACAATGTTGTCACGCGCGGGCTGCGCACGACGTGTGCGTCGCGTCTGTTGGAAAACTTTCATCCGACGTATACGGCAACGGCAGTTGAGCGCTTGTTGGCGGATGGTTTGGTGCTGATGGGCAAGACGAACATGGATGAGTTTGGAATGGGATCATCCACTGAAAATTCCGCTTATCAGGTTACAGCGAATCCGTGGGATCTGGCGCGTGTGCCGGGTGGCTCGTCTGGTGGCAGTGCGGCTGCGGTCGCGGCGGGGATGAGTTGTGTGGCGATCGGTTCGGACACGGGTGGTTCGATCCGTCAGCCGGCGGCGTTTTGTGGTTTGGTTGGGCTCAAGCCCACTTATGGTTTGGTGTCTCGCTACGGCTTGGTTGCGTATGCTTCCAGTTTGGACCAGATCGGTCCCATAACGCGCGATGTGCGTGACAACGCGATGCTTCTGGATTGTCTGGCTGCTCAGGACCCTCGGGATGCGACGAGTTTGCCCACGGCCAGGCGCTTGACCAGTGGAAGTTGTCAATCGGCGTTGGGGCGAGATGTGAAAGGTTTGCGTCTGGGGATTGTCCGTGAATTGAATGGTTCCGGTGTCGATTCCGCGATTCGGGATTCTTTGGCGCGTGCGGTGCAATTTTTTGAAGCGGCCGGCATGTGCGTTGAGGAAGTTTCATTGCCGCGCCTGGATGTGGCGTTGGCGACTTACTACGTGTTGGCGATGGCGGAAGCCAGTTCCAATCTGGCGCGTTATGATGGGGTTCGTTACGGCATTCGTGCTCGGGATGCTGCGACGCTGACCGATATGTACCGATCGACGCGGGCGGGGTTTGGCGCCGAGGTCAAACGTCGGATCATGCTCGGCACTTACGTTCTCGCGGCTGGTTACCACGATGCGTACTACAAAAAAGCACAGCAGGTGAGGGTCTTGTTGCGTGACGATTTTGAGACGGTATTCACGCGTTTTGATGTATTGATCACACCGACGACTCCCGGTACGGCTTTCCGCTTGGGAGAGCGTGTGAATGATCCCTTGCGGATGTATCTGGCGGATATCGCGACGATTCCTGTGAATTTGGCAGGCTTGCCGGCTTTGTCGTTTCCGGCTGGCTTCGATCCGGAGGGTATGCCAATCGGGCTGCAATTGATAGGGCCTGCTTTGTCCGAACCCTTGCTCTATCAGGTGGCGTATGCTTATGAACAAGCCCACGATTGGGTGCAGCGCCATCCGGTTTTATAAACATTCAAGCGAACGATTTGTAGAAAGGGTGTCGGCATGCCTTTAGTTACCTCTGATTTTGAAGCGGTCATCGGTCTTGAGGTGCACGCGGAACTAAGGACGCACGCCAAAATTTTTTGCGGTTGTTCGACCGAATTTGGCGGTTTGCCGAATCACCATGTATGTCCCGTTTGCGCGGGTATGCCGGGCGTCTTGCCCGTTTTGAACCGCAAAGCTTTGGAATTTGCAATCACGACGGGTCTTGCACTGAATTGTGAGATTGCGGGTGTGACCAAGTTTGACCGTAAAAATTACTTTTATCCCGATTTGCCCAAAGCCTATCAGATTTCGCAGTATGATCAACCGGTTTGTGGAGCGGGATACCTGGATGTACCGGTTTCAGACGGTGTGAAACGCATCGGTATCACGCGTGCGCATCTGGAGGAAGATGCAGGCAAACTGCTGCATCAAGGGGCGCCTGGTTTGGCTGGTTCCACTCATTCGTTGGTTGATTTGAACCGTGCGGGGGTTCCCTTGCTTGAAATTGTGTCGGAGCCCGATATTCGAACTCCCGAAGAAGCCAAGGCGTACGTGCAGGAGTTACGAAGCATTCTGGTTTACCTTGGGGTTAACGATGGACGTTTGGAGCAAGGTTCTTTGCGTTGTGACGCCAATGTCTCGATTCGGCGACGTGGTGAGACGCGATTGGGTACCAAGACTGAAATCAAGAACATGAATTCGTTTGCGGCGGTAGAACGCGCGATTCGTTACGAGATCGCGCGACAGATTCAGGCGGTCGAAGATGGCGAACCCATTCGCCAGGAAACCCGACTCTGGAACGATGATCGTCAAACAACCGTGGTGATGCGGGTCAAAGAAGGCAGCGCGGATTATCGATATTTTCCTGAACCGGATTTGCCGCCGATTCGTATTGAAGCGGCCTGTGTTGCTGATTTACGTGACCGACTCCCGGAGTTACCGGCCACCAAGCGACAACGTTACCAGCAGGCGTTTGGACTGAGCGCGTATGATGCGGAAGTGCTCGTTGCGGAAAGTGCCGTCGCGGCATATTTTGAGCAGGCGGTGAGTCACTACTCAGCGAATCCAAAGGGTGTGGCAAACTGGATTATGGGTGAAATTCTCGCTCATCTCAATTATGAGAAGCTGAGTGTATCAGCGTTAAAGGTGCAAGCTTCGCATTTGGGTGAACTTGTGCGTTTGATTGATGAGGGTGTGATTTCAGGCAAGATTGCCAAAACCGTGATGGCGCGAATGCTTGAAAGTGGTGAGGCGCCATCGCGTGTGATCGATTCGATGGGCTTGACCATGATTGCTGACTCAAGCGTACTCACTGAAACCATCAAGACCGTTTTGGCCAGCCATCCCGCACAGGTCAATGATTATCGGCAGGGTAAAACCAAAGTCGTTGGGTACCTGGTGGGACAAATTATGCGCGCGACCCAGGGGCGTGCCAAACCGGATCTCGTCAACCAGCTCTTGTTGACGGAACTTGATCAAAGCGCCGATCACGGTTGAAACGCTCGATTGGTGCGCCATTGTTGAACATTGAGTGAGGGTATTTTCTGAGCGGATCTCCGCGATCATCACCCTTTCTCGGATTTGCCCGTGATCACTTGGGATCACCCAAACCCAATCCAGCATTGGGCGCCACCAAGACGGGGCGACGACCGTCCAGATTGTTGAATGGAGGTTAAGTATCGTTTAAAGTTTTTAAGGAATGTGGTATAGTATCGTTTGAGTCAGTTTGTGATTGGTGCTGACTCGCATTCTTGGTTGTTACTGTCAATCCTGAAAAACACATCGCAGAAAGCGTCAAAGCACCCATGATGATTTCGCGCCTGCCGCATGCCACTGACCGTATGGGACGGAAAATGTTGCCGCCCCTCGCCTGCTTTTTTGGGTTATTGGGACTGGGTTATTGGGGTCATACCTTTACGCCCCTGCAGTTGTTCTCCTTTGGTCCGTTTTTGTACGGGTTGGTGGTTTTTTCGATCGGTGCCTATCGGTATCGTGCGGAGCTTCCTGTTCGGGAATTGCATGCGGAGTGGCCGACGGTGTCGGTATTGATTCCTGCACACAACGAAGAGAGTGTGATTGCGAACACGCTGAAGTATGTGTTGGGGCAGGATTATCCAAAAATGGAAGTCGTGGTGATCGACGATCACAGCAAGGATGCGACGGGGCAAATATTGGAGCAGTTCCCTGTTCGTGTGGTTACACGACGTAACTTGCCTGATCGTGGCAAGTCCGAGGCGCTGAATGCTGGTCTGGAAGTGGCCACCGGTGAGATTGTGTGTGTCTTTGATGCTGACAGCGAGATGGCACCCGATTTTCTACGTCGGGCAGTGGCGCCGCTCGTTCGTGACCCATCACTGGCCGGCGTTCAGGCACAGGTTCGAATGTATAATCGGCATCATAACTTTTTGACGGCGGCTCAGGATGATGAGTTTGCGCTTTACAATGAGATTCTTCAGGTTGGTCGGATGACCGTGGGTGGTGCATCGGCTTTGGGCGGAAATGGTCAGTTGACGCGGCGTCGTGCGGTAGGCAACGTGGGTGGCTGGAGTCCGGCTTCGTTGACGGAGGACCTTGATTTGACTGTCCGGCTGTTTTTGGCGGGTCAGGGGCGTATTCATCACGCGACGGATGCGATCGTCTGGCAAGAGGGTGTGACGACCTTGCCTGCGCTGGTGCGTCAGCGCACGCGCTGGGCTGAAGGCATGTTGCGCTGTTACGGTGAGTTCGCGGGTGCGCTGTTGCGTTCGCCGAACGTGGCAACCATTTTGCGGTGGGATGCAATTTATGCCTTGCTTTCAGCATTTTTGCCCTTGATGCCGCCGCTGATGTTCGTGATGGGTTGGATGGGGTTTTTCGCGATTGACACGGCTGGTGGTTTGCCGCACGGCCTGATACAGGCGCAATCGTTACTTGTCGTTCTGGCCGCTTGTCTCTGGTCTGGCGTTATCTCTTGGAGACGCGATCGCCAAATTGATATCATGCCGGGCTTACGCTATATGGTTTATATCTTCCACTGGGTTCCTGCCGTCGCCTTTGCGCTGAAAAACATCTTGCGCGCAAAACCTGTCGTTTGGCAGAAGACGGTTCACAACGGTCACGCCGTCATGATTGACCGGTCGCAAATTAAGCCAGCGAGCGTCACACCGGAGCGTTCGACGGTGAGTTTATAAATCCTTCGTCAGAGCCGTTTCGGCGGCAACTTGGGTATTCCTGTTTCGCGATGTTCGCTCGGTGATGCGTGCTTTTTAAGGTGAAGCCGTTTGCACGGGCTCGTCATTGGTCACCATTTGGGTATGCTGTTTGAGTTTTCAGGTGTGATGCTTTGGGCGTTCATTCTTTGGATTGACACCACTTTCCGGCGCGTGATACCTTAGCCAAACAACTTCAATGTTGCTTATCGAGAGTCGGCGGAGGGACAGGCCCGATGATGCCCGGCAACCGGTGCTCCAGTTGGTTTCTTAAGAAGGATCGATGGGGTTTACGGTGCCAAATCCTGCAAGTCGTTTATTGCACGACTTGAAAAGATGAGCCAACGCTCTGGTCGGGGCGCTTGCTTGAACTCTCGGTGGTATGGCCGTGGGTTGTGCCCTGGATTGCGAGAGCGCGTGGAGGATTATACGTGAGTCAAACCAGTTATCGTCGGCATCTGTTTACCTCGGAGTCTGTGACGGAGGGGCATCCGGACAAAATTTGCGACCAGATTTCTGACGCCGTGCTTGACGCCATTTTGGCGAAAGACCCTATGGCGCGCGTGGCGTGCGAAACGTCTGTGACGACCGGTCTGGTCTTGGTCGCCGGGGAGATTACCACCAGCACTTACGTGGATATCCCGCGAGTGGTACGTGAAACGATTCGTTCGATTGGTTATACGCGAGCGAAATATGGTTTTGATGCAGACACGTGTTCGGTGCTGACCTCGATTGATGAGCAGTCTCCCGATATTGCTGCGGCGGTGGACCGCAGTTTTGAGCTACGTAGTTCCGGTTTGAGTGAGGCCGAACTGAATGCACGCATTGATGAAATTGGTGCGGGCGATCAAGGCTTGATGTTCGGGTTTGCCTGTGATGAAACGCCCGAATTGATGCCGCTACCGATTACCTTGGCCCACCGCCTTGCGCGCAGGCTGTCCGAGGCACGCCGTTTGCTTGGGCTTGATTACCTGCGTCCGGACGGCAAGACGCAGGTAACCGTTGAATATGAGGGTGGCAAGCCCGTGCGGATTGATACGGTGGTGATATCAACCCAACACGATGAGTCTGTCAGTCAGGAACAACTCAGTCAGGATCTGTTTCGTGTCGTGCTGGATCCCGTGTTGCCCAAAGAGCTGTTGAAGGGTAATACACGCTACTTTATTAATCCTTCCGGTCGTTTTGTCATCGGGGGGCCACAAGGCGATGCAGGTTTGACCGGTCGAAAAATCATCGTTGACACGTATGGTGGTTATGCCCGTCACGGAGGCGGTGCGTTCTCGGGCAAGGATCCCACCAAGGTGGATCGCTCGGCCGCGTACGCCGCGCGATACGTGGCGAAAAATGTCGTGGCGGCTGGTCTGGCAACCCGGTGTGAGATTCAGTTGTCATACGCCATCGGTGTGGCACAACCCACTTCCGTATTTGTTGATACTTTTGGAACCGGACGGATTGGTGATGATGCGATCGAGGGGCTGATCAAAGCCCATTTCGACCTGCGGCCTGCGGGCATCATTCGCATGCTCGACTTGCGCCGTCCCATCTATCGACAAGTGGCCGCTTACGGTCACTTTGGACGCACCGACGTGGATGTTCCTTGGGAACACACGGATAAGGCATCGCTGCTTCGTGATGCCGCCGGCTTACACGTGGCAACCGTTTAGATTGTCGTTGGCGCAAGCTCGAATCACCGCAGACCAAGTGTTTTGCAAAGTGTTTCGAGCTTGTCGAGAACATCCATGATATCGTTGCCAAGATAGTGACAACCCAGGCGGGTCGCCAATTCCGGCTTGGTAGCCACTGCGGCTCCACCGACGATGACGGGAGGCAAACACTGACTGGAACGCAAAAAATCCAATTGTGACTCCAGTTCCAACAGATTTTCGGGCATGGAAATGGACAGCATCAACAAATCAGGTCGTAGTTCCGGCAAAATTTTGACCCAATCATTCAATGGCAGATTGGCACCAAAGAAATTGGCACGCCAGCCTGCACGTCGTAACAAAACTGTCAGCATCAATGCTGGGACAGCGTGATGCTCACCAGGCCCACACGCAACGAAAATGAGCGGCCGTCCCTGCGGAATCGGCAGGATGCGCAAGGTGGCATGCAATTGCCCGATGAGTAAACTGGTGGTGAAATGCTCGACCGCGATACTGTATTGTCCGTCTACCCATCCCTCGCCCAGCGCAACCAATGTCGGGACGATAATCTCGAGACAGACCCGCTCGACCGTATGAAACGAAAACGCATCGGATAGAATGCGCTCGGCACGGCGTTCATCAAATTCGGCGCAAGCTGTGAGTAGATCCTGGGTTAAAGCGTGCGGATGAACGTGGGCACCACTTGGTTGTTGGGATTGAAGGTTGGCGATCGCATGGCTGATGCTCACCCCCGCATTTAACTGCTTGCGAATCCATTGCAAGGCTTTTAAATCAGCCTCGCTATATAACCTGTGCCCGCCGGCACCGCGCTGCGGCCGCGGCATCCCATAACGCCGCTCCCAAGCCCGAAGCGTATTCATCGGAATGCCGGTCAGGCGCTCAATCTCGGCCGGCCCATAACAGACCTGCCCTTGCATGGTTTCCACGCGTGCTTCCTTAAATGCTATTCCAGGCGCAAGCGGCTGGAGCCACTGACGGACTCAAATGATAAAACGCGCCAATACAATTTTATGAGGCCCCATGGGGTAAGTCAATTGATGTAATAACTAGCCATCATTACAGTATCTGAATCACTGCACGTAATTGGTGCGTGATCGCCACGCCCCGACGTGTCGCACTGTCGAGGTCCTCAACGCCGTTCGTCGAAGTGAAGCGTGCGCCGATTCGTAGACTCTGCCCCTGTAACCAGCTTGGATCCAATGGAAACTCTTTCTTGATCGATTGACTCGCAGGTGGCAAGTGCCATCGCTCGTCAATGGCCTTGGTTTGATACGGGTCCTGCGAGCCAGGACTCACAAACAAATCCATATCCAACGGCAAGGAGCCCCCATTTTCCACGCGACACACCAACCACGCCTGCGTCACTTTGAACGCGCCGGTTTCCTTGGGTACCGCAATGAGCGTGGCTGGTATCCGTTGACCCTGAAAGGGCCCTGATAAAAGCCCTTGCCCGTCAGGAGCCGCGGCGATCATGGCATAGGGTACGAAGATGTGTTGCTCCGTTGTCAAGACTGGCGGCAAGCCGCAGGCTGACAGCAAAAGCATTGTCCAGGCGGCGATCGCCACCATCCGCCTCACCCTCACACCCTCGACTTCTCAAGCAGCGTAGTCAACCACATCAACCCGACGATCGTTTTTGCATCCGTCAATCGTCCCTCGCGAATCGCTTGCAGCACTTCTTCGACCGTCATTGGCTCAATTTCGAGGCGTTCATCTGCATCAGGACACGCGACACCCGCTATCAAACCACGCGCCACGAAAAAATGAATCGCTTCATTGGTGAAGCCACACGACGTGTGGCACAAACCCAGATATTCCCAATCCGTGGCTTCGTAACCAGTCTCTTCGGCCAGTTCACGCATCGCCGCGCTCAAGGGCGCCTCCGATGGCAAATTCAGACACCCCGCCGGCAATTCGAGTGAATATGCACCAATCGCGTAGCGATACTGGCGTACCATCAACAACGTGTCAGGGTCCCGCAACGCCAAAACTGCGACCGCGCCCGGGTGCTCAACCACCTCTCGCGTCGTGATGAGCCCGTCGGATAAAACCACTTCATCCAAACGAACTTTTACCATCCGCCCCTCATAAACACGCTCACATGTCAGGCCGCGTTCAGGAATACTTTGATCGCTCACAATTGATCCTTCAACTCTGTACGGTTAACGACTCACGCATTCAAAGACCGGGCGTTGGCTTCAGACGCGGATGTTGACTTGGACGTGGCCCAGAACTGCCGGACGGCAAGGGAACCCGCACCGGCAAACCCGGTTTGGCTTCATCCTTCGCCCCAGTCGTTGACTCGCCCGTGTCATCAGGCTTGGCAACGCCTGTCACACTTCGTTTTGAAGGGCGTTTATCCCGCAAAGCCTCGAAACTGGCCGGCTTGCTCATCACACTGCTTTCCCACGCCTGCTGCCCAACACTCAATGGGTCCGGTTTGCCCTCAGGACTCAACTTAATCGCCGTTAACTGGTAGCGATAACTATGACCCGCTTTAAGCAAGTCAAGACCTTTGGCCTCTGGCAACCCAATCGCGGTTCCAGTCGTCCAACCCTCCCAAATGGTATCGCCCTCTGTCACGGCATCTTCAAGTGTCAATCGATAAGCCGCCACATCAGCGCCACTCCCCTCCCACGAAAATTTCGGAGTCAGACTGGCCTCATCAACCGTGACGCTCACATTCGATTTGGGCAGGGGCAAATTCACCTTGCTACTCGGCCCATTGAGTCCCCACCGGTGCGCATAAGCGATTTGACCCAACTCATTTTGTGCACTGGCCACGACATGATAGGTGGCACCATTGGGTAAATCGGGAACCCGAAGCCTAAAGTACCCATCGTTGCCGATGCGGGCGCTCTCAAGCGCCAATTCCGTATCGTTTACCTGAACGTACGCACGTACATCCAAGCCTTTAAAGCCTGCCAGCGGCTTTTTTTCCTGTCTGGCACGCTTGATTTCCGCCTCGGTTGCCAGCCCCTCTACATTGCCGGACAACAACCATGGCGCATTCGGCGCACGCAAAACCAGCGTCGGGCTGACACTGCGCTTTTCACGACCAACCGCTAAAGGCACTTCTTTCAACAGCGCAAAGGCATTGACTTCACCTGAGGCACTGCGCGTCCACGCTCCCAATACGTGATTTCCTGCCCCCAGTTGCGTCATCGTGAAACGCCCATCGGCATCGCTGGTTGCGTTCTTTGTCGGCCAGCGACCCGGAACGGCTCCCAGTTCCACGGCAATGCCCTTTGCCGCCTGATTGTTCGTGAAACGGACTTGACCTTTCAATGCGTGCAGGTTTCGTTCATCCGCCTTGAAGGGCCTGAGGGTAAGATCGATCTGCGAGGGAAGCTTGCCTTGATAGGTCACCCCTTGATAACCAGGTGCCCAAACCGTCACCTGCATGCTGGTATCGGGAAGATCCTTCAGTTCAAATTTACCGTTGCGCTCAACATTGATGACCTTGGCAGGGGCCAGCGAAGGCATCACACCCGCGGCAGCCGAAGCGGCCTTTGCAGGACCAACGGACGGGGCCGAAACGCCGGAAGGCGGCGCTAACGATGGTCGCAACGCGGAACCGACAGGGGTTGGTGCACCAGACGCGGCAACAGGCGACGTACTCACACCAGGCGATGGGGTCGCGCCATTCAGTGCACCCGCATCATCCCCTTCATCGCCACCACCGCCACCACCTTGGGCTGACGGTTCAGGCGATGGCGCTTGAGTCGCTGGAATCGGCGTGCTCATCACGGTGCTTTGAACTTCTTCCACCACCACAATTGCTCGCTCAACCGCCTGACCACTCAAGGCGTCGATGATGCTGCCACTTAGGCTTCTGCGCGTGGCATCGCCGTCTTTTTTATCTCTGTCCGCGATCGCCGGGTTGTTCTGCGGCGGCAAATTGGCCGCACCACTACCCGCAACCCCCGCAGGATTGGAGCCGCAACTTGACACTGCAACCACGACAAGCGCCGACGCCAAAACTGGTACCGGCTTTCGAATCAATGCGCGCGCTGACCTCGGCATGACGCCTCCTCGCTGGTAATCCTTCGGGTCGTACCACTACATTGGCCAACCCCATGACCAACCCATTCTAACAGAATCCACTTCTGAGTCATCAAACCACGTTCACGAATCTCAGGCAGGCTTGCCACCAGATTTGCTTGCACCCAGCGCAATTTGAGCCAATCGCAAGGGCTCCGGCAAACGATAGTGTTGACAGCACGCGACCACCCAATCTTGTGCCTGTTGACGGGACAGGCCGTGCCCCACGGAGATGAACAAAGGTGCCACACGGTTTCGCGAACGGTAAACCGTGCCAATGATTTCGCCTTGCCAGACGAGCGAACTGCTCGCGCCCGCAAATAACTCCGGTTCGACATAACTGCCAACCAATACGGAACGAGCACAACCAACTGTCGGCAAGTCCAGCAAGACCCCAAGATGTGACGCAACCCCCAACCCATTCGGATGCGCCACACCGTGCCCATTGACCAGTAACAAATCCGGCACTTGCGTCAGTTTGCCCAAAGCCTCGAGTATGGCTGGCACCTCCCTGAACGACAGCAGTCCGGGAATGTAGGGAAAATCACTTTGGTGCACGTGGGTCACGCACTCAAGCAATGCCAACTCAGGAAATGACAAAATCGCGATCCCGACTCGCAGGTGGTTGCTTGAGCGAGAGTGGGCAAGTTCGATACCAGCCAATCGCGATACGTTGCCGCTGTGAGGCGTTACGCGGACCCGTTCACGCATCTGCTTCTGAAGGGACTGTGCTTCGTATGGCGAGAGCGCCCAGTGATGAGGCTCGACAAGTTGAATGAGCAATTCAGGACTCCCCAGAAAACAAGCAAGCCCTTTATACCCTGACAGTGGCCGAAACAACCGATTCAGGGTATCAAGCGGCTATGTGAAATTGGGGCAGCGAAATGATTCAGGCGTGCAAGAAAAAGGCGATCGCAAGAATCAGGTAAGTACTGAGCAGCATCAGGCCTTCGATCCAATTGGTCTCGCCATCGAGCGTGATGAAATTGGCGATGCCGACTGCAGCGACAACGGCCAGAATTTCGAAGTGGGTGAACACCAGTGTCATTGGTTGGCCAATCACATAGCCGGCGATAACCAGCAAAGGTGCCACCAGCAAAGCGATTTGGGTGGTTGAGCCGATTGCGATCCCAAGTGAGAGATCCATCTTGTTTTTCATTGCCACGCTTACCGCGGTAAGATGCTCCGCCGCGTTGCCGATGATCGGAACCAAAATTACCCCGATAAACATCGGCGACAAGCCAAACTCTTGCGTCACGTGATCAATGGACCCCACCAGGAATTCACTCATCAACGCAACCAAAACCGTTGATAACAGCAACAGGCCACCAGCCGCTTTCGCACTCATTGTGGGCACTTCATCCTCGTCGTGCTGCCCCTCGCCACCCGCAAACAGATTCGTGTGGGTTTTCAGCGCAAACACCAAATTGGCCACATAGACGAGGATCAACACCAACGCAACCAGTAGTGACAGAAATTGCAGCCTTTCTGGGGCCAAGGGCAGCGGGTGGGTCGCGGCAAAACCCGCCGGGACCAGCAAACTGACAACCGCCAGAATCAACAAAGAGGTGTTGAGGCCCGCCACCGTCGAGTTAAAACGCTGAATCGGGAACTTAAGCCCGCCCAAGAAAATGGCCAAGCCGAGCACGAACAGAATATTGCCAATGATACTGCCTGTGATCGATGCCTTGACCACGTCGATGAGTCCCGCGCGCAGGGCGAAAAAGGCAATGATGAGCTCGGTCGCGTTGCCGAAGGTGGCGTTTAGCAAACCACCGACGCCCGGCCCCGTTCGCAGGGCGATCTCCTCGGTCGCCTTGCCCATCATCTTGGCCAATGGGACGATTGAAAGCATCGAAAACACAAAAATCAGACCCGGGTTTGCGTGCAGCAGTTCCGCTCCTACCGCCAGCGGAACAAAAATCAACAACCACATGATCCATGTCATGTCCGTATCTCCAGCTTCTTGGCTTGACGTCGCATCAGTGTATCGTTTTTTTAACCATGAAAGCCAGATCAATCCGATGCATTCGTATTCATTCGCGCATCCATTCACAATGACTGATGGTGCGTTGGTGGTTGATCCCGCAACGGCATTCGAGACGGTTCAATGCCGTCCCCATATCAGGAACGTTTTTGCCTGATGCGCACACGTGGTCAGTGCTGATGCCGCAGCTACCAGCTCAGGTTACCATTGAATCGCAGGGGGTATTCAACCACGCCAAGTGGGGTTTCAAAGTAGGCAGTGCCTTCCAGACGCACATTTTTGAGGTTTCGGTTTTGCCAAAACAGGCGGGCTTGTGTCCCAAGATCAGCAAAAGTCACATTGGCATTGAGCACCAATGGCCGTGCCTGCTGTGCCGGCACCGTCAACCGCGTATCGGTGAAGGCGGTTAATGCCCGTTGTTCGTTCAGGAACAACATGTAATCAACCCGATCGATGACCAAGGTGGTTTGTGTCGGGTTTTCGATGTTCAGGCTGACCCGCACGGAGGCGCCTTTGAGATCCAAACTCGGCAATTCCACCGCACGCAATGAGATTCGGGCGCGACTGATCACTTCCCGTTGTGCATACGCCTGCCACAGGCTACACCCTGTTAAAGGCGCCACCACCAAGAGCGCCAACATCCCGATCAAAACACCAATCAGCCGACGTTGGCCCTGGTGACAAGCTGCGACAAAATGGGCAGTTATTCCCCGCCACACCCGACCGTAAAGTGAGCCCGGTGTTATTTTTTTTTGGTGTTCCAGCCCGCTATCAAGCGCTCGCATCAATCCCTCCCGCCTTACCCACCCTTCAACCGGTGGTTGACCATTCAGCCAAAAAATTTCTGAAAAATGGTCTCACAACCCAAACAGATTCGTTTCACAATACAAGCCAATACCGGTTGCACGCCATTCACGCCTAAATAACCACCACCAACGCGCGTCGGATACTCTGGCCGTGCAGGGGCGTTATACGTCCGTTTAGCACCGAAACGGTGATGATGTGTTGATGGTTGCTGCACACGTTGTACCAGCGCGGGCGCTATCCTGACAAGGGGATCAAGGGGGGCGAGCGAGCGCTGAGTGCTGTGTCAATGCACCATTCCTGTGATGCGATTTTACACGCCAATCGGGCTTTTTGACTGCACGCTGTTCGTACGAATCGTCACGTGGCGCATGGTTTGCTTCGGTCTTGATGAACGGGTGCGGCTTTTGGTTTTTTGTTCGTCAGTATCAGTACCAAATGCCTGCGAGCGGTTTGAAGGTCAGGGTGTAGCCCAAGCCCACACGGAGGTCGAGGCTGTTGCCGAGGCCGGTTGTTTGGGTGACTTTGCCGGTGAACAGAAACCAGTCCGCCATCACATTGAGGTTTAGCCGCTCCCACAAAGGAATGACAAGGCCTGCGTTGAGGGTGGCCATCAAACCCAGGCGGTCAGCCGTATCAGTTGCGACGGGCAGATAATTGATTAGATCCAGGCCGCTTTTGAACGTCGCGGGAAAATATGGGGCTAGCGTCTGTTCGTAATTGGCAGCCAGCACCAGGCCCGGTTCTGGCAGGCCGGGATTGGCCAGGTCGTGTTTCACGACCACGCCCGCTCGCAAGTCCTTGAAGCCCATACCCGGAGACAGGATCATCCCGGTGACCGCGTTGAGTTCGGCGCGTCGTGCCTTGGCGATCGCCCCGGTCACATCCGGGTTAAACTCCGTCGTGTAGTTGCCGCTAAGGTACGGCGTGACGGGCCACGCACCGGCGCCTGAGCCCCAAGGCCACTGCCACCGTTTCATGCGAAACTCGGTGGTCAGCAAAATCTCATCATCTGTTTCCTGGTTGATTGGTGCACCTTCTTTGTTAATTGTTTGACGGCGGTTAATGGCGCGCAGGCGATTTTCCCACGTCAGATCCGAGTTCTCAAAGGCGATCGCCAACCGCCCCTTGCCGCCAAGGGACAAGGTGTCCGGTGTATTGACCCGTGTGTTGCGCACCTGTGCAAACGCTTCGTTTCCACGATTCCGATACGTGTTGACCTGAAGATCACCATCATCCAGCCGCATCAACCAGCGTGGCCGTGTCAGGGCATCACCTTCTTTGATCGCCCCGGCAAACCAATTCATAAAGTCAGCTGTAAAACCGCCGTACATGCGTTTCCGCTCGACCAAGGTCCCTAGCACCACTTGTTGCAACTGTGCCTCGGGTCCGATTCCCAACGCTTGCCAACGACCCGTCGCAAAAATGGGTGCGACCCGCGGCTGCGCCATCAAGGCATCGGTTGTGACCACCCGATAAAACTCGTCGTCTTGCACGGGATGCCCCATGACTTTTAACGGTTGTCCACGCTTCAGGCCGCGAATCACCAATTGCTTGGCGCTCTCGAGTTCGAGCAGCGCTTTGAGCGATTTCCCGTTGAGGGTTCCGACCATCACCCGATCGCCGGTGTCCAGAAAACGTTCGATCGCATATTCGGTCACAGGGCCCGTCGGCATCGCCTTGACCCCGATGAACCGGTTGATGGCCAATTCTGCACCTGAGCGCTCCAGCAACACATCGGTAATCAACCGATTGAACAACGTTCCGTCCAGTGCCATGAGCGCGCCGGGGTTTTCCGGCTTGGGACAATCCGGAACGAGTGCCGCCACCTCGCGCAAATCAGGCACCAGCAGTTCGGTGCGACGCGCTTGATGCCGGTCTTTTAAAACATCCACCGCCACACGCGTCAAGCGATCACCTTCCACCTGATCCGTCACCAACCGTGCCGTGTTGGATAACTCACGCAATTCAAGATGCTCATCCTTGGCCTGTACAAACTGGGCTTCCAGCAAGCCAACCCGATTCCGACTTGAATGGGCCAAAAAAGTCAAATTGCTGGAGGTCCTGCGCACCCCCTGCCCGTCCAGCTTCAGAACTTCCTGAATCGAATGCCCACGCCCGCCCCACATATCCGCGAGCACGGCATGCCCCAATCCCGAACGCCTGACAACCTCCAAACGCTCATCACCAATGTTCGTGACAATCACCACACAGTCCGCTCCCTGTGCACGAATCTCAGGCTCCAGTCGCTCAAGCGCACTGATTGGCTCCTCAACCACCCACCTTGCGCCTGCCGCATTTCGTCGGTACAAGCCCACCGTGCGATCATCCACCAACCCCACCAGCAAAACCTTGAGATTCGATACCTCTTTCATCAACCACGGGCTCAATCCCGAAGCCGCCTCATCCCGACGCTTCACGTTGGCTGCAAGCAACGGAACACGACTCGCCAGTGTTGCCCAATCTGCCTCGTTTAAAGCCAATTCCGGCTCTGCAGGCACCAGCGCGTCAAGTTTCAGTGTGCCGACATGTTGCAGTGCCAGCGCCCGCAGGTCGCGCGCGAGGTCGCTCTCACCCGGGTTAAACAGATTGCCGAGATCGACAAGCAAGGTCTGCTCACCCAGTTGAGCACGCCACGCTTTGGCAAATTGCGATCGCCGCAAGGTATCACCATACGGGCGTGGAATCACAAGCAAACTGCTGCTGCGATCGGGCCGCTCACCCACCACCGAGCCGACATGACGCCTCTCCCATTCGTCCGGATGGCCCAATGTTGCAGCACTCGGTGCAACCCCGTTCCCGACCTGCCACAAATCAAGTTCCTGACCATCCGCCGCCAACAACGTATAACGCCGCGCACGCATCATTTGCGCGTCCGGATACTCCCCACTGGCACGTTCAACGTCCCACAACCACGGCAACAGCCAACAACCCGGATCACCTTTGCGATCGCCTGTATCAATGATACAGGCCCCCTCTGTCAACAAGGCCCGCCGCTCTCCAGCCGGCAACACATCCAAACCACCACGCCGACCCAGCAAAAATTCACGCAACTCGGATACACGCAAATTATCGTCGGATCGCGAAATGAACCAATCTCCGCGACGATATACCGTCCCCGTCAACCACCCACTCACCCTGAAGTCGCGCTTGCGCCGCGAATCAAACAACGGCGCCACTTCACTGACCGTACTGTCCGAAGCCCCCGCCAAGCCTTCCCCGAATCCCGTGTACAACACACGCACCCAACGTTCGCGTGACGGCGCAGGCACGGCAACTTGACCCGCAGCCGCCTCCGGCAACGGGACAACGTGTGCCGATGCAAGCGGTTGAGGCGTCACCGCCGCCTCCGGCAACGGGACAACGTGTGCCGATGCAAGCGGTTGAGGCGTCACCG
>JBBAPZ010000014.1:0-22651 GCA_040400605.1 Candidatus Sericytochromatia bacterium | reverse complement strand
CCGCCTCCGGCAACGGGGCATCGTGTGCCGATGCAAGCGGTTGAGGCGTCACAGTCGTCTCCGGCAACGGGGCAATGTTCGCTGGTGCGATCGCTGCAGGTCTCTGGCCGACCGCTTGCGCCGTTTCATTCGCCTGTGCAAACAGAGCCGGCGGCACCAACCCGACGGACACCGGTTTCGCCGGGTGCGGGATGCCGAGAGCGCTCCTGACCAAACGTGTACCCGAGACGCCGTCTCGGGGCTCTGCTTTTGCATGGTCGCGCCCCTGCAACGGGTTGAGCAAAACCCACACGGTCAGACACGCGAGTAGCCAGCGACCGCGTGCAGCGCTAGCGCGAAGCAGTCCCCGTAACTGGAGCGGCGCCCGTTGCATTGGTGGCATTGACTTGCTGTCCGAAGGGTCTTTGGTTGTAGCCGGGGGGCGGTGCGATCGAGAGCGCTTGCTGAGCCAGATATCCCAGCGTCGTCGCATCCGGCACCTCCGGCGTATACATTGTGCTCATCGCATAATTCATTGCTAGCGTGTTCAACTCGATGACAAGTGGCCCACGCACGAGCCAGTCGTTTAACTGACCAGGGGCTGAGAACTGCCCAAGCCACTGCAATGGGGCTCGGTTGTGCAACGGTTGCTGCCCACCCGTTTGATTATTGTATGACATCTGCAACAGTCTCGCAAAATCCGGCTTCATGCCTGGGATGCGCATAAGACTCACACGAACGGAATAGGCCTTGAGTTGCTGCGCCGGGATTTTGGTGATCATGGCGGCGATCGCACGAGTGAGGGAAAAACGACTCCAGAATCCCACCCCCCCCAGTTTCATCAAGCCACGGTTCAACGCCCAACCATCATAGGGACTGTCAAAGATATGTTCACGGGGATTGGCTGCGTTCCAGTCGTAGTAAGCCGCACTGGGATCGTTGGTCGATCGTTGCATCACTCCCGACGAGGTTAGCGGCATGGCTGCTGTCGCGGCCGTCGGAGCCATTGACGCCCTGATGGGCGACGCACCCACTGAAGCAATCCCCATTCGTCGATCCCCCTCTTGGCATACTCTAGTTAACGGATCTGTTCGCCGTTTTCCTTATGTCATCCACTTAGCCCACGATGCCACCACCGCTAACAGCAGCTATCTCTGTGGCTCGCTGATAGACCACACCACTGTTATCGGCAAAATCGCGTGCTTATTTCTTAAGCATCGGTTATTTTAAAAATAAAAATGAGATAAAAGTGTTTGTGAACATGGCGCAGCGAGCACAACACGCGGGTCAAAACACGTCACATTCCGTGTTGAGTCTGTATCGTTTTCCGTTTGAATACGGTTCGTGGTCCTTGTTTCCATTCGATTATCGGTGTTTAGGGTGAATGGTCAGGGGATCGCCATCTCGCACGAACTGGTCTGCACGCTCGAGGCGAGTATTGTTTCGATACTTTGTTCTCACCCGATGGTTAGTCGCGCATTGTTTTTTATCCGTTGGCTGGTTATAATGTCGACACGCGCGATGGGTCAGTCTCAGGCTGCTCTGGATGATGAACCAGGGAGAACTTGAGCACTGTCGGGTAGTTGAAAGTGGGGGGTGAAACGGTTGGCTGAAGTTCGCGTCGGTGAAAACGAGCCTATTGAGAGCGCTTTGAAGCGCTTCAAGAAGAAGATCCAAAAGGCTGGTATTTTGTCCGAGATCAAGCGTCGCGAGCGCTATGAAAAGCCGAGCGTGCGTCGCAAGAAGAAGTCTGAAGCGGCTCGCAAGCGTCATAGTTCCTGAGGGCGTGAAGATTTGGCTCCGGGGGCGATTCATCGGTGTAAGCCGATTTCGTCTCTGGGGTTTTTTTTTGTTCAGGTCGTGATTTGATTGAATGATAGGTGACGGGATTGGGCACGACGCGTTTGGTGGTAGGTGATCGGAGTCTGGTTGCCTGGTTGGCCGGATGGCAGGAGTCGCATCTTGGTGTCATGGCGGGACTCACAGGCGTGGTTTCGCGGGTTGATGGTGACGCCTTGCTGCTGGAAGGTGATGCTGCGGCTCAGGGGCGTTTTGCACGTTTGCTCGCGGTTTTGCGGCCGATTTATGATACGGAGACGCCGTTGGGTGTAGCGGCGATTGAGAGTGCGTGGGCGTCGTTGCAGGTTTTGCCGGATGATGTGGTGCAGGCCGGTTTCGCGGAGGTGTTGGCGTATACGTATCGCGGGCGGCCGGTGCGTGCACGTTCGTGGTTGCAGTGGTGTTATGCGGAAGCGATTCGGCGTCATCCGTTGACTTTTGGGATTGGTCCTGCCGGTACGGGCAAGACGTTTTTGGCGGCGGCGATCGCCACGCAGATGCTGAAGGAGCGCGCGGTCAGTCGCATCATCTTGACCCGACCGGTCGTCGAGGCGGGTGAAAGTTTGGGTTATTTGCCGGGTGATTTTCAGGCCAAGGTGGATCCCTACTTCCGACCCCTGTACGACGCGTTGATGGAATTGCTTGACAAAGAGCGATTTACCAAACATGTTGAACGGGGTATCATTGAAATTGCGCCTTTGGCGTATATGCGGGGTCGAACCTTGTCGGATGCTTTCATCATTTTGGATGAGGCGCAAAACACGACTCCGGAACAGATGAAGATGTTTCTGACGCGCATTGGTTTTGGGTCTCGGGTGGTGGTGACGGGTGATATCACCCAGGTTGATCTGCCACGGGGCAAGCGCTCCGCGCTCGCGGACATGCCGGACTTGTTGCGTGGGATTCCTGAGGTGGCCTTTGTTTCATTCAGCGGCCGTGACGTGGTGCGTCATCCGTTGGTCAGGCGCATTCTTGAAGCTTACGAACGTGCGGATGGGCTCGGTGCCTCATGAGTGAGCGTGTGTTGCAGTGGGCGATCCGCTTTGTTCCACCTGCGTTGCAGTCGCTGGCCGTGCAAAGCGCGACCCACCAGTTGCTGAGTTTTATCTTGATGGTTGCGGGCGTGATGGCTGTGGTACTCACTGTGCGTCCCGAATTCCTGCAACGTGCGTCGGACGGGCAGTATTTTTCGCTCGTCGGTCTCATTTTGGTCGTGGGAACCTTGGCGAGTTTTGTCGCGGCTTTTTTGCGGCAATTCGAGACAACCGTTGTGTCATCCGTGCGGCACCTGTATTTGCTGAGCGCGGTAGTGATTGGGACATTTGTGATTGCTTGGGTGATGAACTCGCTGCATCTCAATCCGTATCTGAATCCGTTGGTGGCTTGTGGTGTTTTGTTGACGGTTTTTGTGAATGTTCGGGTGGCTTTGATTATCAGTTTGCCAGGTGGGCTGCTGCTGTCGCTTTTTCCGGGGCATGGGTCGCTGGATACGCTGGTGGCTTTGTTGGGGGCGGCGATCGCCATCTACACGGTTAGCCGGGTGCGGCAACGTTATGATTTGTTTCGTGGCGGACTGTTTGCGTCTTTGATCTCCGCATGGGTCGTGATGGGCTTGTCTTTGATGAACGGTTTGCCTTGGGAAACTTGGTCTGTACAGGCGGGGTCAGCATTGCTGAGTGGCTTGGGTTCCTCGATTTTAGTGGTTGGTGTTTTGCCAGTTCTGGAGGACATTTTTGGTATCACCACCACCTTCAAGCTGCTGGAACTGGCGAGTCCGAGCCAACCATTATTGCGGGAGCTTCAGTTTAAGGCGCCCGGCACGTATCACCATTCCATTTTGGTTGGAAATCTGGCGGAGGCGGCGGCAGAGGCAATTGGTGCCGATGCGTTGTTGGTGCGGGTGGGATCTTATTACCATGATATTGGCAAGACCAAACGACCGTCATTTTTTATTGAAAATCAACTGGGAATGGCTAATCAACACGATCGCATCAGTCCGCGTTTATCCGCGTTGGTTATCACGGCTCACGTCAAGGAAGGCCTTGAGATGGCGAGGGAGCATAAACTGCCTGCGATCATCCAGGATTTTATTACGACGCACCATGGTACCAGTTTGGTGTCGTACTTTTATCATCAGGCTGTGCAATCGGAAGGGCCCAAGCAGGTGCAAGAGGAACACTTTCGTTATCCGGGGCCACGGCCTCGCACACGCGAAACCGGTATCGTGATGCTGGCGGATGGTGTGGAGGCCTCGTGTCGAACCCTCAAAGTGCCAACACCCGATCAAATCGAATCGATGGTTCGTAAGATCATTGATAAGCGCCTTGCGGATGGTGAACTGTCGGAAGCTCCCTTGACGTTGCAAGAGATTGAAAAGATCCAGATGGCTTTTGTGCGTGTACTCTCCGGTCTTTTCCATCAGCGCATCGAATACCCCGAACAGATTTTCAAAGAATTGCGGGCGGGTACGGACAGCGAGTCCAAGGGTAAAAAAGTTGGCCATTCATCTAAATGACGAACAAACCAGCCACGTGCTGGAACTTGAGAAACTGCACGCCTGGGCTTGCGAACTCACAACGGCGATGGCGTTGGGTACAGGCGCTGAGTGGTCGCTCAGTTTCGTTGATGAGTCAACCATCCAGGGGTTGAATCTGGATTATCGTGGGATTGATGCGCCCACGGATGTTTTGTCCTTTCCGTTGATGGAGGGGACGCCGATGCCTGCTGTTGTGCCAGATGGTTTGCAATTGCTGGGTGATGTGGTGATAGCACCCGAGATTGCCGCACGTCAGGCGCTTGAACGGGGCCATACCCTTGATGACGAGTTGGCCTTGCTGATGGCACACGGCCTGTTGCATCTGCTTGGTTATGATCACGATACGCCTGAGAACAAGGATCGAATGTGGGATCAGCAGGCGTTTTTGCTTTCACGCCTGGGGGCTGTGGTGCATAATTTTGGTGACGATTGAGCCGATGCGTTTTAAAGCCCACACCCTCATTGCCAGTTTTCGTTATGCGTTTGAAGGCGTGTCTTTTTGTTTGCGCACCCAGCGTAATATGCGCATTCACGTTTTGGCAGGTTTTCTTGCGATGGCCATTGGCTTGCAACTGCGCCTCAGTGCGATTGAGTTGGCCATCATCGCGGTGGTGAGTTCGCTGGTGGTGACCATGGAGATGATCAACACCGCCATCGAAACAGCCGTCGATCTCTACACCCATCGTCGCCATCCCCTGGCTAAAATAGCTAAAGACGTGGCAGCAGCAGCGGTGCTGGTATCAGCCATCAACGCTCTGTTGGTGGGCGTGATCATCTTGGGCCCCCACATCGGGCAAGCCGTTCAAGGCGCATTTTAGTGCGGCGCTTGTGATCGACCCCCGCCACTTGGATCGGTTTTTGCCCAATTGATCGCGCGTTGTTATGATTTTCGAGAGTGAGTGACATGATGCAACATCCCTTTTCCGCGCCCCAGCCGCAACTGCGGGTGCGTGGCGCTCGGGAACACAATTTGAAAAACGTGGATCTCAGCATTCCGCGTGATCAGCTGGTCGTCTTCACCGGAGTGAGTGGCTCAGGCAAAAGCAGCCTTGCTTTTGACACCATTTTTGCCGAGGGGCAGCGGCGCTATGTGGAGTCGCTTTCCGCTTACGCACGGCAATTTCTTGGGCAATTGGACAAGCCCGATGTCGATGATATCCAAGGTTTGAGCCCCGCGATTTCGATCGATCAGAAATCAACCTCCCACAACCCCCGCTCTACTGTGGGCACGGTGACCGAGATCTACGATTATCTGCGCGTTTTGTTTGCACGGGTTGGTACGCCGCATTGTCCATCGTGTGGGTGCGTGATCAACCCGCAGACCATCCAGCAAATTGTCGATGTGATTCTTGCCGAACCTTCCGGCACCCGTTTTCAGATTTTGGCGCCGCTCATCCGACAAAAAAAAGGCACCCACGACAAGATACTGGACCAAGCGCGCCAGAATGGCTTTGTGCGTGTCCGCATCAATGGGGAGCTCCACGAACTCACTGATACCATCACGCTGAGTAAAACAAAAAAACATGATATCGATCTCGTGGTTGATCGCCTGGTCGTACAACCTGATATCGGTCACCGTTTGGCAGACTCGCTTGCAACCGCCCTCAAGCAGGCCCAAGGCCTTGTGGTGATTGATTGGCTCGGCACCCGGGATAATCCGACGCCTGGCCGTGAGCAGCTTTTTTCGGAGCACGCCGCGTGTGAGGCGTGTGGCATCAGCCTGGATGAAATGAGTCCCCGCAAATTTTCGTTTAACAGCCCCTTTGGCGCCTGCACGACTTGTCACGGGCTTGGCGCTCAAAATGAATTCGATGTCGGCCTTTTGATTCCTGAACCGCACAAGTCCCTGCGGGAAGGCGCTTTGCAACCCTGGGCCCGCACGGGGAACGGGTATTACACCGAGTTACTTGAGGCGGTGGCTGGGCACTTCGAATTTTCGATGGATGTGCCTTGGGAGGAATTGGGGGATCATGCGCAAAAGATTATGCTGTATGGCGCGGGCCAGCAACGTTTTGTCGTTGAGGCGGCAAGCTGGTTCCGGTACGACGACTTCGGGTACGAAACCCGTTATGAGGGGTTGATTCCAAACCTGCGGCGGCGCCTGGGTGAAACGAGCAGCGAGCGCTGGAAACAGGAAATCGAATCATACATGACCACGATTCCATGCCCTGCTTGCAACGGTAGACGCCTGAAACCGGAATCACTGGCCATCACGGTGGGCGATCGCTCCATCGCGGAGGTGTGCGCATGGCCCATTCGAGATGTTGTCTCTTTCTTTGGCAACTTGACACTGACGCCCCGCGAACAACTCATCGCAGCTCAGTTGTTGCGCGAAATCACGGCGCGACTGGGCTTTTTGAATGACGTCGGCCTTGATTACCTGTCCCTTGACCGTGCGGCCAATACGTTGTCTGGCGGAGAAGCCCAGCGCATTCGGCTCGCGACGCAGATCGGCTCCGGCCTGCAAGGGGTCCTTTACATCCTGGATGAGCCTTCGATTGGCCTGCACCAACGCGATAACGATCGCCTGCTCGCCACCTTGAAACGTCTGCGTGATTTGGGTAACACCTTGATTGTTGTCGAACACGACGAAGACACCATTCGTGCGGCGGATTATATCGTCGACATCGGTCCTCGCGCCGGCATTCACGGTGGTGAGATTGTCGCGCAGGGTGATCTTGAAACCCTCTTGCGCGAGCCGCGCTCGCTCACGGGACAGTACCTCAGCGGCGCCCGGCAAATCCCCATTCCACCCCTCACCCGCCCGGGCAAAGGGGTTGCCTTGCAACTCATCGGGGCCGCCGAGAATAACCTGCGTCAATTGGATGTCAGCTTTCCGCTGGGACAGTTTGTCTGCGTCACAGGCGTGTCCGGCTCGGGCAAGAGCTCGCTGGTGCATGATGTGTTGCACCGGGCGTTACAACATCATTTTAACCGTCACGTGAGTGCACCTGCCAAATTGACGTCGCTCGAAGGCTTGGAGCATCTGGACAAGGTCATTGTTATCGATCAGGCGCCCATTGGACGCACACCGCGTTCGAATCCGGCCACGTATACCGGCCTCTTCGATCACCTGCGCGAAGTTTTCGCAATGACCACCGAAGCACGCGCACGCGGTTATTCAGCGGGTCGCTTTTCGTTCAATGTCAAAGGCGGCCGTTGCGAAGCCTGTAAAGGTGAAGGCATGAACGTGATTGAGATGCACTTCCTCGCCGATGTCTACGTGCCTTGTGACGTTTGTAAAGGGGCCCGTTATAACCGGGAGACCCTGCAAGTGACCTTCAAAGGGAAAAACATTGCCGAGGTGCTGGACATGACGGTGGATGAAGCCCTGGTTTTCTTTGAATCCGTGCCGCGTGCGCTGACCAAATTGAAGACCCTGCATGACGTGGGGTTGGATTATATCAAGCTCGGACAACCGGCGACGACTTTATCAGGGGGGGAGGCGCAGCGTATCAAGCTGGCCGAACAACTGGCCCGACGCTCCACAGGGCGTACCCTGTTCATTTTGGATGAGCCATCGACAGGTTTGAGTTTTTATGACGTCGACAAACTGTTGCAGGTGTTGAATCGCTTGGTGGATGCGGGAAATACGTGCTTGGTGATTGAGCACAATCTGGATATTATCAAGCAGGCGGATCATGTCATCGATTTGGGCCCGGAGGGTGGTGATCGCGGCGGATGGCTTATCGCAACCGGCACACCACGCGACGTCGCCCGCTGCACAGACAGCCACACGGGCCTGTTTCTCGCCAAACTGTTTGCTGAACACGACGCAAAAGCCAACGCTTTGTCCATCGGATAAAAAAGCGCTTAAACTTTGCCAGATAGACATTTGGGGGGTAGGCGCTTACTTGGGCTCAGAATCAAAACGCCGTGCAGTGACGCATCGTTTTCTGCGCGAAACGGGTGCCGCGACGACAAAGGGCTTGCGATAGTTCCCGGCACCAAAACCTCAAAATCAAGTCATAGCATCGTCTATAGAAAATGTTCGACCCACGGAATGAGTTGTTTTGGTATGCGGACAAATGGTGCCCAAACAAGCATCACATTGGTACTGCAAGCATTTTTTATTCCACGAATTGTCGAAGGTGCGTAAATAGATGACGTGAAAGCACATGGTGAGCTTTCATGCACGCCACCGTACGATCAAACATCCATGCGTTTGTGCCAAGCACCCGAATCTTACACTTTTACGGGCGATCCCAGTGGATTAAGGCCCGCCACGCACACCCCTGACTGCATCACGCAAGGCCGTCACCGTTCCGGGACCTGCGTATTCATTCGTCGCGTAGGTGCCATCGGCCAGGCGATAGCTTTGATGAATGCCTTTTTGCGCCTTAAACTGTGTGAGGGCGTCGACAAACGTTTGATCCTGTACCAGTTTGCCGTTCGGGTCCACAATGGGACGTCCCTGCCCATCAAGCTTGAAGTAGCTGCCCGTTGCCTGCAAACCTCTTAAGGGCACGCCATCTGCGCCAACCACTCGTAGGCGTCCCGACTGAATCAGAATGTCCAAGGCTTTTTGCACTTGCGTGGTAACTTCCTTGAAGTCCTGCCCGCGCCCCTCTTGCTGCGCCATGACTTCCAGATCAGGCCCCAATACGTTGCCGCGATAAATCGTTTGGTACGACTCTAGCTCTCCTTCGAACATCCGGACGTTGTTTTGGGCTTCGGGTGTCAGTCGGGTCGTGTTAGGCGGCACGAGACCCCACATTTGCGCACGCTGTAACATTTCAGCATCATTCATCGGACGGGTGCTGGGTTTGACCCCCGGCAGATCCGGTATCACCTGCGGCGGCGTGCCCGGCACCTCGGGTCGGATGGGACTGACGGGCTGCCAGCCAGGAGGCGTTGCCGGGTTGCCCGGTTGGATTGCAACCGGTGGGACAGGCCGTGGAACAACCGGCTGGGGTTGAGTCGGCGCAACCGGCGTGTTGGCCCCAGCGGGCACGCGCAAGGTGGTCCCTGCGTAAATCAGATTGGGATCATTACCAAGCGCGCCACGATTCATTTCATAGATTTCGCGCCAGCGATTGGCATCACCGAGTCGCTCTTGTGCAATTTTCATCAAATAATCGCCCGGTCGCACGACATACGTGCCACCACTTTGGGCTCCCGCCGCCTCAACACCCAACGACCCCCCGGTAACGGCCGGTGCGATCGCCTGACCGCTCGCCTGCGGTTGCGTGGCGGGCGGCAACTGTTGCATCAGCGCTTCAAGATCCCGATTGATCTCCGACAATTGCCCCTGCAAACGCTGTAACTCCGCTTGCACCGATTGCTGGCTCATCGGCGCCTGTTGCACTACCACGCCCTGATTGCGCAACTCCGATTGCAAGGTTGAAAGCGCATATTCGGCTTCTTTAATCTTGGCACTGTTTATGTCGGCCAGTTGCGTAATCGCAGCCTGCGACGCAACAGGTACTAACGGTGCGCCATTCGGTGCCAACGCCCCTGGCGACTGGGTTGACCCGTAATTCAAGACACGGGGATCAACGCCCGCCGTACCGGATCGACCCACCGTCGAACTCGTCTGGAACGTGTCTTGGGCCATGCGCTGCGGTGGCTCCGCCAAGGTCCGCTCACCGCTGTAATGGTCACTACGTGGCGCCCCCACACGGGGCGTCAACAAATTGCCATACTGATTGCCAATTTCTGTCACAAGGACCTCCTCGGAACCACCGCGGGCGCCACGTGCTTGAAAGAACGTGTACACCTTTGCTTATCGTCACCTTCGTGTCAGACTTGCGTTAAGACTAGTTTTAATCGAAGGAAGATAAGTCAGGATTGTGCTTGATCTCTCTGCTTATATTGTGCCCAGTTGGGTCTAATTACAAACCTGAAGTCATCAAGATTTAACTTCAAGGTGTCGGGTCACAGACGTGACTGCGTGCTTTATCGTCATTTCTATTGATCCGACGTGATCTGAACTGATGGCTAAAATTGTCTTCAGGCGGGTGTACCACGATGTGTGGATGCTCAAGTGATGGTAACCAACTGTCGCACGTCATCGACGCGACACGGGCAGGTTCGACGATCCGGTGGAGCGACACGAAACAATACGCCTTGCGCTTCATTAAGGCACAAGGCGTGTCTTTGACGTTAAATGCGAGCCGGACGACCCTGTTCAGTTGGCGTGACCGCTCAAGGGGCGATGGGCGTCTGGTTAACTGGTGCCGCCACTTGGGGTATGGGTGCTTGATTGACTGGTGTCGTCACCTCAGGCATAGTGACCGGGTTAACCGGCGCCATCACTTGGGGCATGGGCGTTTGATTCGCCGGCTGTGCCACTTCAGGGATGGGTGCGGGTGGCGGCGGTGTCGGTGATGCGCCGGTTGTCGCATCGACTGTTGGCGTCAATGTGTGAATGGCTGATTCCAACGCGCGCAGACGGGTTTCATGTTCGAAAGCCAACTGTTGCGCTTGCTTGGCAATCTCTGCCTGCACGGCTTGTTGCAACTCTTGCGACACGCTTTGCGCGTGTTGGATGGCGGCTTCGTTGGTGGTCATCATTTGTTGGGCTTGCTTGGCAATCTCTGCCTGTAGGGCCTGCTGCAATTCCAGGGACAAGCCTTCCGCCTGTTTAATGCCGGTTTCATTTTCGGCCATCAGCTGGGGGAGTTGTTTGGTCGCTTCTGTGCCCACCGCTTGTTGCAACTGTTGCAGCAAGCTCTCCGCTTTTTGAATCTGCGCTGCGGTTTCTTCAATTGCTTGCCGCAACTTGGCATCTGGGGGAGCCATTGGGGCTTCGCTGGTTGCTGCTGCTTGGGTTGCTTGTTGTAAAGCCGTTAGCTCGGCCTCGGCTTCTTTAATCTTGGCTTCATTGTCTGCGGCAAGCGTTGTGATCGCCGCCTGGGAATTCACGCTGGATAGTGGTCCGCCATTTGATTGGGCGGGCAAGAGGGTTGGTTGGGGGAGGGCGTCCGATACGTTGCCATCATTCGTTGGCGGGGGGGCTTTTTTGTCGGAGCCGGGAAAAGCCTGCATGAGATCCGCCGCAGTCAAACCGGCCGCGGGCGCGTTACCGCGATTGGGGCCACTTGTGCTCAAACGTAACGAGTCGGCAGGCCCAGCAGGTGGGGTTGCAGACTCTTGTTTGTTGGCATCCGGCTTTGCAGTCCCGGGCGTGCCAGCTAGAAACAGCTTTGCGCCACCGTTCACGCTACCCACATCACCCATCAAGTCCTCCTTCGCCGAGCTTTCTGTCGACGATCAGCCTGAGCATAAAAGTTTTAATAATGTGTTATTACCCAGCCGATGATTTTTCTTGCGTGACCAAGCGGCTCTGGCGCAACGGTCAAGCAGCGTCCGGTTAGACTTCCCTGCGTCGCTGTGGTGCTTCGGGTCACGTTTGGGATAGTTGTGAAGCGGTGTTTGGGCTCAGTGCGATCGCCCAGTCCTGCGCTTCGGCCTGTACTGACAGGCCATCACTAACGAAGGCGTGCGCGCGCGGGCCAAGGTTGATCATGATCAGGGCCCGTTGCGTTGCGTTATGGCGTTCATAAACCAGTACCTGATTCTGGTTGCTCGCGTGATGAAAGTGAATGGCACCGCAAGCGAGTACCGGGTGTGTTTTGCGAAGCGTGATCAATGATTTCAGATGTTGGCGACGCGCCATTTGTCGCGGTGTCGGGCGCCAAATCATGGGCGAGCGCGCCTCCCAATCGCCCCAGCCGGTCATACCGTATTCATCTCCGTAATAAATCAGTGGCGTGCCGGGCAAGGTCATTTGCAGAACCTGGGCGATCCGATAGGCCGCTTCGTTTTCGCCGATTTTGGAAAAGAAACGGTCGGTATCGTGATTGTTAAGCAACAACCAGCTTTGTAACACACCGGGCCACGGATAACCCTCGTGAATGACCTGCAAACGCCGGATCAACGTCTCGGGCGAGCAATCGCCGATCATCAACGCGGTGACATTGCGTTGAAAACTGAAATTGGTCACCCCGTCGTACAGACCCTCACGCAAGTCAAACCGCGCATCATCCCAATCTTCCCCGATGACGGGTCGATGCTCGCCCACCGCCTGTTTCAAACGACGCAGAAAGTCACGCGCAATGAGGTGTGACGCATCCAGGCGCCAGCCATCCACCTCCGGCCAAGCGGCGATCACATCCAGTAACTGCTGTTGTAACTCCGGATTTTCTGGATTAAGTTTGGGCAAAAATCCCGATCCCATCCACGTTTCGGGTTTGTTGTCGCGGTTGCGCAAATAAAAATCGGGGCACGACTGATACCACGCATGATGAAAGGAGGTGTGGTTAAACACCCCGTCTAGAATCAGTTTGAGCCCGCGTGCCCGCATGGCCGAAGCGAGGGCTTCAAAGTCTTCGCGACTTCCTAAAACGGGGTCGACCGACAGATAATCATCAGTATCGTAACGGTGCGTGGAGCGACTTTTAAAAATTGGCGTCAGGTAAATGGCGGTGATACCCAACTCCACCAGATAATCCAGACGGCGATTGATGCCTTGCAGGGTGCCACCAAAAAACGTGTATTGATGAGCGTGGCGACGAGTGACCCGGCGGGCGGTGGTGCCTGTTTCAATGGGGCGACCATTCCAGTCGAAAGCCCCCGGGTGCGGCCTTGCCGTAGGGTCATGGCAATCAAAACGGTCTGGAAAAATTTGATAAACAATTTCTGAAGGCCACTTGAGCGTCGGCTCGGATTGCTTGATGGTCACCCAGTGCCTCAATTCACCCGTTGTTTGCGGTACAAGGCAACCGCTCTTTGCAACCGCGGGATGTCCGGTGGCGTGTGCGCCCAAGCGGCCAATATCTCTTTGCGCAGGGCTGCGAAACGCGCACGTTGATGGCGCAAACCGTCACCAAACAACAGCCAGGAAGCGTCTGAGACGCTTTGCTCACCAAGCCAGCGATCGACACATTCAACGACTGTCTGGTTCCAGACTTCCTCACGCCAACCCACCCGACCTCCCAATCGCTGCAATTCACGGTGCAAACCAAGAATCCTGCCAGGCGGGATGTTCAGAATCCAGCGCCGCGCCTGCCAATCGATTAGCAGGTAAACAAGCAAAATCGTCAAATTGGCCGTGTCGGGCGTGTAACCAATGATCGCTGGATGTCCCGTTCCGATCAATCCTTGCAGACGAAACACACCATCCAGCCATGCATCCAAAAAAGTTGGGGACAACTGCAACAAAACAATCGGTATCGCGGCAATCACAAACGTCACCGCATAATGCCAGCGACGCGGCGAGTAATCCAGATGCCTGCGCCCCATGCTGGTGCGCCAGACCGATTCCGAACGAATACGTGTCAGCACTTGTCCCAAGGTGGCCAACCCCATACTGACGCCAATCAGCCAAGCCATCTCGCAAAGCCGCTCGGATAACCAGGGCAAAGGCCCTTGTAAGCCCATCACAAAATGAAACAAAAAGGTGAATCCAGCGAGTAAGGGGACAGGCAACAACAAACCGCCCCAGAGTCCGGGCGGACGCTTGCGCCAGACTTGGAATCGCTCATATGCGCTTGTTGCGGCAGGGCGTTGCACGTCGGGCGTGCCATTCAGGCCGGCACGCAAACGGCCTGTAATCGAAATTTTCATACGGGTTGGCGGCATGGGCGCATCACCTCCGAAGATGGATGAAGCAAGACGCACGTATTCATTATGCTAATATTCGTCTGACATCTTAGAAACTGACGCCTTCATATTAACACTTTTTTGGTTGTACCTGACGACAGGGAGAAAATCGTCGACGTATGGTTAATCAATCACGCTATGACGAGGCGGATCTATTGCGTTGGGACGCACTTGATCAGGTGAGTGTGGGTGATACGCGCTCGCCGTTTGAGATCGATCGCGCGCGCATCATCCACTCATCCGCCTTCCGTCGCTTGCAAGGCAAAACCCAGATTTTTGGTGTCGGCGAGGGTGATTTTTACCGCACACGTTTGACGCACAGTATGGAAGTGGCGCAAATCGGTAAAGGGCTTGCGTTGGCACTCAATGCGCAGGCATTGCTGATTGAAGCGCCCGTCAATGTCGAGCTGATCGAAGCGGCCTGTCTGGCACATGACCTGGGACACCCACCCTTTGGTCACAATGGTGAGGTCGCCTTGCAGCAGTGCATGCGGCACGCTGGCGGCTTTGAGGCCAATGCCCAGAACCTGCGCATCGTGAGCCGTCTCGAAGCAAAACGACCTGGTTTTGGCCTCAATTTAACGCGACGCACCATCGACAGCCTTTTGAAGTACCTGCAATCGTACAGCGAATGCAAGGCCAGACGTGCAGGTGCTGGTGCGGCCGAGGCGGCACATGTCGAAAAATGCCACTACGACGATGATGCAGCGCTCGTTGCTTGGGTGCGTGAGGGGTACGGCCGCACGCATCGTTTGCTTGAGTCGGAGGTGATGGAATGGGCGGATGATATCGCCTATTCGGTACACGATCTCGAAGATGGCTTGCACGGTGGATTGATCACCCCTGAACATCTGAAACAGGAACACCTGCTTGAGCGGATTGCCGCTTATGCGGAAAAAAAAGGGGCGCCGGGTTGCACGGTGACGGAGGTTTTCGAACACTTGTCTCGGATCTTCGCGCACTTACGCGGCGGCAGTGTGCGCCGACTCAAGGAGCAGCGCAAGGCGTTGACCTCGCATCTGATCCACGCCTGCGTGGTGGGAACGCGTGTGGTGACGCGCGATGCACCTGCGCCTTACCATCTTGCGCTTGCGATCGCCCCTGAGCTGAGACGCCAGGTCGCTATCTTGATGGGCACCGAATACGTACTGATGATCCGACACCCAAGGGTCACCACACTCGAATACAAGGGCAAACGTGTGGTCACGCGCCTGTTCGAAGCCCATGCCCAACCTGACAGCGGGGATTTGCTGCCCGCGGATATCCGCGAATCCTGGGAAACTTGTCGCCACAACGAAGCACAGCGTCTGAGAGTCATCTGCGACTACATCGCCGGCATGACTGATGCCTACGCCCTCAAACTCTACACCCGCATGTTCGAACCGGGCGCTGGTGGGTTTTTACACCCCAACTAAGCAATTTTCAGCCATCGTCGATCACGATGAAATCATCACACGCGCTGTTCAGACGACAACCACCAGATTAAAACGCATCAGTATCAATGCTGATTTCGATTGATATAACCTGAATTAATACAACAATCATTGAACCAGCAATCAGCGAAGTTGATGGTTGGGAAACCTGTCAAAAGCTGAGACACCGTGGGTGATTGGTAGCTTGGTGCCGCTTGACTGTTTGGCTCTTGCACCGGTGCTCCTACGATGGGCTTTAGCGTGCGAAATCTCGCACTCCCGGTTGGCGTTCAAGTCTCCGGTGCGTAGAAAGGATCGCGTGATGTGCCCTCGATTCAAGTCTGGTCCGTCGGTTGATGGTACAACCCACCCCCGCAGGCGGGAGCAACAGTCAAATGGGACGCAGACGGAAACCCCAACGTCGCGGGTACTGAGGACGATACGGGAGTTGAGTCGGCTGCGTGAGCGTCTCGAAGTGACGACGCCGGTTGGTTTCACGATCACGCGCTCGGCTGGCGGACACGAGCAGCAAATCGTTTACGCCAGCCCGGGGTTTTCGGCTTTGACAGGGTATAAACTGGCGGAAGTGATCAACCGTGATTGCCGCTTGCTGCAGCGAGGCGATCGCAAACAAGCTGGCCGCGCCACTTTGCGCGAGGCCATTGCCGCACGCCGCGAAGCCACGGTTCTGCTGCGTAACTATCGCAAAAATGGTGAAATGTTTTGGAATGAACTTTTTGTCGCGCCGTTACATGGCACTAGTGAGGCGGAAAACCTGTTTTTGGGTGTTCAACACGACGTTACCGCACGCCAGCATAGTGCCGAATTGCTGGGAAGTCACCCGGACTTGCCCGATGTCCTCGCGAAAACCCTTGACGAGCAAGAACGCTACAAACACGAATTTTTGAGCGTCATCAGTCACGAGTTACGTACCCCCGTTCAATCCATCCTGGGTTTCACGGAACTTTTGAGCGACGCATTTCCCGTTCAGGTGGATCCGCTGCTCAAACAATGTATCACCGGTTTGCACAGTGAAACGCACCGCATGCAAAACCTGATTGACAATTTGCTTCTTACAAGCCAAATGATCACAGGCACCTTGGTTGTTGAGCCTGCACCAATTGATTACGGCGCGTTGCTACAGGCTGTGATCGAGACCATGACACCCGCGGCCAAACGCAAAGGAATCGAAATTCGCACCAGCCTGAACGTGCCCCACGAAATCCCCCTGGATGGTGGGGCCATCCAAAAGGTCTTAACGAATTTACTCGATAATGCCATCAAATTTGCGCCTGACAACACAGGCTACATTGATGTCCACGCCCATGTGACCGGTAACGCGCTCATTACTCGAATCCGGAATCCCACAACGCCCCATGCGTTTCCCAGCAAAACCCGCCTCTTCCACCCGTTCGTTCAAGGGGATATGGGTATCCGGCGCCCGATAGGCGGTCTGGGGCTTGGCTTGTGCGTGAGCAAGACCCTCGTTGAAGGGCACGGTGGCACGCTTAGTATTGCCCACACGCCACACCACGGATGCATTTTGACCTTTCAGATTCCAATACCCCCGCGCGTGCGCCCATTAACCTTGCACGCAGGTTATACAGACACGCATTGATTGGTGAGCCAATTTTGGGCACTTTGGAATAACAGCAGGTGAGTGTCTGTCGTTTTGGGTTTGACACGTAAGTTTTGAACATAAACGGATGCGCCGTTATTCAGTGTGGCTTGGAGGGCTGCGCGAGACTCAACAAGAACGCCCCGAATCCCGTGAGCGCGCTCACGCTAAGCATCATCGGCACGCCAATCGGGAGGTTTAGACGGGCTGCGGCCGCCACGAGTGCCGTTGCGCCACTAACGCCGCTTACGACGGACAATCCCCCCTGGCTGATGGCTAACACCCGTGCTTTTCGTTCACTGTGAGGGTTTGCGAGCACGGCTTGGGTGCGCTGGGCGTCCGTCACGGCGATCGCCACACCCAGCACCGACCCAACCGCAGGAATTCTTCCACCCATCGTCTGAGCCGTGCGTCCCCACAGTCTCACGACCTTGGATTGATGAACGCGCTGCGTCACGCCCCTAACCGGACGAGGCGCCAAAAGCCTGTCAAAACCCGGCAACCGCTCAATCCTACGCTTGCCCCACCGGCCAAGTGCGACAACGGAGTCCTCTAACCGTCCCCAGACGCCCCGATGGGGTTGCCCATGATGACTTTCTGCTCCCGCACTCAACAACCGCAAGGACCTGTTGAGCAAGAGCCCGCCCCGCTCTACTGACTCCACGGCGTGAACGGTCCCGTGCGGCACGTGCGCACGGTGTGCGATCGCCTCCATTATCCCCCGTTTGCCCCCCTCTGCTGACGCCCGCTCATGCGTGTCTTGTGTCTCAATATGTCCCTTTACATGCCCTGTTTGACCACCAGGAGACACAGGCTTCACACCCCTTGCGCTCGGCAGATTTGGGCCTGGTCCGTGCTTGGGCTGATTTTCGACACTCATCGTCAACCTCTACAATTACGATTCAACACTGCACAAATGGAGTATCGTGAAAAATCGTGTTTGGTGACGGAATGCGATGATAATTTGACCGTAACTTAACCGGTGATCGGTTATGGTAGAATCGCATCGTTTCAAGTGCGAATATTGAAGTCAGGAGTGGGCGAGGCATGTTGCGGGCGGGAATTGTTGGTTTACCAAATGTGGGCAAGTCCACCTTATTCAATGCCATCACGGCGGCGGGTGCGGTGGCAGCCAACTTTCCATTTTGCACGATTGATCCCAACGTGGGCGTAGTGGAAGTGCCGGATACGCGCCTGGGTGTTTTGGCAAAATTGTCCAAGACGCTAAAAATCGTGCCAACGGCCATCGAGTTTGTGGATATCGCGGGCCTTGTGCGCGGCGCCAGCAAGGGTGAAGGGTTGGGCAACAAGTTTTTGGCCCATATTCGTGAGGTGGATGCAATCGTGCACGTCGTGCGTTGTTTTGAAGATGACGATATCACGCACGTGGAAGGCAGCGTCAACCCTGTGCGCGACATCGAAACCATCAACCTGGAATTGGCCATGGCGGATCTCTCCACGGTTGAAAAACGCATCGAACGTCTTGCGCGTGACGTGCGGGCCAACAATAAAGACGCGGTTGCTGAAAATGCCTTCTTGCTCAGGCTCAAGGAGATTCTTGAAGGCGGTGTTCCGTTGAATTTCGTGCTGAAGCCCACGCCCGAAGAGTGGGCGTGGTTACAGCCGCTCAATCTGCTGACGGACAAGCCGGTTATCTTTGCGGCCAACGTGGCAGAGGGCGATCTCGCGACCGCGGATGATCACCCCCTGGTCAAGCAGGTGAAGGCGTATGCGGCGGAGCATGGTCAGGTAGTAGCCACGATCTCGGCGCAGATTGAAAGTGAACTGCGGGAATTGGGCACAGAGGAGGCCGAGGCTTATCTGGCTGATCTCGGCGTCACCGAAGGCGGCCTCGGCCGTCTGATTCGCGCCAGCTACGATGCCTTGAGCCTGATTACGTACTTCACCGCGGGTGAAAAAGAAGTCCACGCCTGGACCATCACGCGCGGCACCAAGGCGCCACAGGCCGCCGGCGTGATTCACACCGACTTCGAGAAGGGTTTCATCCGGGCGGAGACGATTTGCTATGACGATTTGGTCAACTCCGGGTCCAAGCTGGCCGCCAAGGAAAAAGGCCTCGTGCGCCTGGAAGGCAAGGAATACATCGTGGTGGATGGCGACGTGATGGAGTTCAGATTTGCACTATGATTGCCGGGCGTCCAGGTATTAATTGACGGACAGTGGAAGATGGCCGCCAGAGATTGCCATCTTCACCCGAAGTCGAAGTCATAGTTGGATTTTGCCTTACTTTCGAAGTATTGAAGATCGGTGAAAATGGCTGCGGCAACCAGGAGCGATCGCTCATTTTCATCAAGCCGCTCGTCGTCGAACGAGACGACGAATTCGTCCCGATCCGTGAAAAGTTCGGACATGACGCCAGAAAACTGTTTGGCGATTTCGGCTCGACGCCGGCTGCCTGTGAAAACGTCAAATGTCCAACGTAACAGGGTACGTTCGGTTTTGACCTCAAACAACAATTGGCCTTTGCGATCCAATACATTAAATCCACGACGGAAAAAGAACAGTTTCCATTCAAAGGAACCGATACAACGGTTATTCGGCAGACATACATCCATTTTCTGAAAAAACCAGCGAAAGGGATGCTTCAACTGAAGCACCGGCTTGCGCTGATTGTCAAAAATGGTGACATCAAAGCGGCGCCAGTGCCCGAGATACTGACGCAGAAACCAGCCAACGATTCCCTTTCCCTGTTCTGCAGCAAATCCAATCGTCTGGCCGTTCATGTCAGCCAGGGCATATTTATTGCGGCCTTCAAAACCAAACACCTCGGCAAGTTCAAATTTTTGCAAAATACGAATTCCGGATTGCGCCATCAGGCAATCGGCAAATGCTTCCATTGACGCAAACTGCTAATATTCGTCACGATACGCTTCTCATTCCTGGGTGATTGTCTTGATGGACACCGACAGTTGTGATTCCAAAATCTTTTTCACCCGCCAGAAAGTCAGGCCTGTTACCAGCGCAAGTGTTGGCAAAGGCTGCCAAACAGCGGCCTGGTCCAGATTGAAGGACCAGCAAAACGGCGTGAACCCCTCAAAGCCCGACAAAAACGCTAGTAGGGGCACAATCACATAGACTAGCGAAAAACCAAAAGCGGTGGCACCGTAACTTTCCTTGTGCGCGGCGACGCTTAACTGTATGAATACCAGCAACAACCAGTCTCGCAATCCAAACAGCACGATCGTTATGATCGCTTGCACGGAGAATCCTGGTTCAGCCCGTGTTTCGCCACCCGTGCTCAAAACAAGCGCATACACACAACAAGCCGCCACACTCACGATAGCCAGCAACCACGAAACTGGCACCTGCGACCAGAGCATCTGCCAGTTTCGAATCTTGATCAGATTCAACAGTTTCAATGTATCCAGACGCTCAAAAAAACCAGTCAAATAGGTATAGGCCAAAGCCACGATCGTCAGTACCTCTAGTAACCGCAATCCAGAAAAAGATCGCGTGCCAGCCAGAGGCAAACACACAAAGGCTGTATGAAAAGCGACCAGTGCCAACCAGACCACAGGCGTGACACGCTCCTGCAACTCGATGCGCGCCAGTCGATGCGCAATCAATGCTGGCCAAGGTAACCACAAACAGACTGCAACAAGGGTATCACCCCACACTCGGCTGATGTTGTCATCCGCGTTAAGGATGCATGCACCGGCTAACACCAATAACCCCGAGACCACTGCTGAGCCTTGCCTAAGTCCAGCCATCTTCGCACGACGGACCTGCCGCATGCGGATAACATTGGCAAAGCTGAACAGCACGCCCAGCGCCTGACCGGTGAGCATCAGTGCCAGCAACAAACCGACGTGACGCCAAGGCATCCCGAAGGGCAAACTCAATACCACACCCCAAAAAACGCCGTACCAAGAAAATACCGTGCTACCCAGCCACTTGCCCCATAAAAGTTTCCAGGCACTTTGATGACTTAAACGTTGCTGGTCCCAAGTCCCTCCGGCGACTTCATCCACCACCGACAGACTTGCACCCTGCATGCCCCAAAATGCACAGAACACAAACCAAGTGTTTGTGATTCTGATGAGCCATCGGGTCTCGGCCGGCTGGCCGCCTGAGCAGGCAGCCAGAATTACCAAAACACCGACCACCGGGATTATAAAGAGGCGAAACGGCGTCAGTTCGAGCCGGGCATACCGACGCCATTCAGCATTTGCCTGCAGCATCATCGCGCCACCTGCTGCAGATAAACCTGTTCCATGCGTTCCTGTACGCGCTCAAGACCAATCACAGGAACTTTTGCCACCAGACACGCCTCCAGCAACGCTGTCAATTCAGTTTCAGGCGCCAGCCAGTCGAAAAGAAAACCCTCGGGCGTTGCCTTGAGCTCCTGCACGCCAGGTTGAGTTGCCAAAAAGCGACCACCGGTTTCTTGACCACCCGATACCCTCAAAATCAGGCGGCAACGCACGACCGCATTTTGCGATCCAACCGGCACAAACGTTTTGAGCCGGCCTGCATCAAGCAGTAACATATGCGTGGCATACTGCTCCAGTTCCGCCAAAATATGCGACGATACCAGAATCGTTTTACCCGCCTGACGCAATGCGTTCAAACATTCACCCAACAGCTGGCGCGCTTCCGGATCCAAACCGGTTGCGGGCTCATCCAAAACCAGCAAAATGGGATCATGCAACAGCGCCAGTGCTAACCCGACACGCTGGCGTTGCCCCTTGGATAACACCCCCGCCCGACGGGGCAATAACTCAGCCAACTGGGTTTCGCGCACGACAACCTGCAAGCGCGTCTGAATCGCCTCCGGGCTCAAACCGCGTGCCAGCCCCACGTGCTCAAGACAGTGGGCCACGCTTAACTCATCATAAAGCCCAAAATCATCGGCCAGGTACCCCACTTGACGGTGCATGGCCCGTGGCGTCTCACTCACATTGACGCCTTCTAAGGTGACGGTTCCGTGCCAGATGGGATCGAGCGCCACGATACAGCGCATCAGCGTGCTCTTGCCCGCGCCGTTTGGCCCAACGAGCGCGGTGATGGTGCCTCTATCAAGCCCAAAGCTGACGTTATCGAGTACTCGTTTGCCTGGCATATCCACCGTCAAATGCCTGACTTCCAAAATGCTTCCCACTTAACGCTCCCAATCGCCGATTCACTGTTGAGACCATACCCGAAAAGCGGGTGAACACGTCATCCGAAACAATCTATGCCCCGTGGCGCTTGGTTCGATTCGTTCACAATCGGTGGGTCGATATTGCGTATTCATGCAGGTCATCGAGGCAACATGGTGCCTGGCAAGTTGTGTGTCAAGCTATCGCTGAATCTTGCGAATGCGGTGGTTGTCAGTATCAGCCACATAGATGTGTCCTGCGTCATCAACCGCGACGCCTTGGGGATAGTCAAACTGGGCAAGGCTGCCCATATCATTGACCTCGCCAAGCCCGGGCAAGCTTATAACCGTTCCGTCAGAACCAACGAGACGGATTTGGTGGTTGCCTGCATCGGCGACCTATACGTTGCCCGCTTGATCAACCGCTACACCGACTGGGTGATCAAACTGCGCGTCAGCGCCTTTGCCATCTGTGTATCCTTTTATCGAACCTGCCAAGGTTGTCACCACGCCGTTCTGGGTGACCTTGCGGATGCGATGATTGTTGTGGTCTACCACGT
>JBBAPZ010000013.1:50288-100734 GCA_040400605.1 Candidatus Sericytochromatia bacterium | reverse complement strand
TCGAATCTTCCAGATCGGTTGGCGCCGCGCCGTTCGCCTGCGCTGCCGCATTGGCAGGCACCAAACGGATGGCATCTTCGAAACGACGGCGGTTGGTCTCATCCAACGCTTCCGACAAGGTCAACTTGTAGCTCAACTTAGAAGCGTCAACACCGGTCGCATCTTCCGCGGGTGTTGTGGAAACAATTTCAGGATACTTCGAGATGAAGTAACCGCCGTTAAAATCCACTTCATTCTTGCTGGTGGCCGACGCTTGGAACGCTTCGGTCCGGGTGCGCGAGGTCCACTTGTCCTTGGTCGCGGTGATGGCCACCTGGACACCTTCCGGAACGCTGTTGAAGACGTAGTTGCCATTAACGCTGGTCGCGCTGGCATTGTAGGCCTGGGCATCATTCAAGGACTTGATGGTGACGGTCGCGCCATCAACCAAAGCACCTTCTTCATCATAAACTTTGCCAGAAACCGTCACGGTCTTACCCGAAGCGGCAGGCGCGGAGACGGCCGGCGCTGGGGTTGCCGAAGCACTGGGCGACGCGACAGCCGACGGCGACGCGGCAGGCGAAGCTGCAGGCGAAGCGGCGGCGGAAGGGGCCGCCGAAGGCGACGCCGAGGGAGCCTGGATTGCTGCGGGCGGGTTACAACCTGTCAACACCGCCAACGACAGCGAGCCCGCGATGGCGGCAGCCATCGAATTGCGAGAGAATGCCATTGCTGTTCTTTCCTCTTTTCGAATGTGTGTGGGACGACTGCTTCACATCGGACCAGGACTCGGGCCTCGTCGTCAGTGTTACGGAAACCAAATTTTAACGAAAATTGCCACGAATATTTAAATGGTAAGCTGGCTCATTCAGAACTGTCAACCCTGCGCGGGCCGTCCCCGGGAACCACCGATGCTCCGGATCACCTGAACCAGAAGCGTCACGATGCAGTTATAACACCCATCACATCCCGTGCAGTGTGCGCGGCGTCACATCCACCATGTGAGAGTTCGCACACGCCGCAGCCGCGCTCACGTTCCGGGCAGCATCGCCGTGGGGATCAATTTGAGTTGCGTGCGCTCCAGCACATACAGGCCCTGCGCACCCACCCACGCCAAATCCTGGATATCAAACAAGCCGCTATCCGGTTCTTGCCCGTTCAACAAAAGGGTGTGGTGACCCGCAACCGCGGTGACGCGACCGTCCTCCACCTGCACGATGCTGTTCGCGCTCGCAACAAAACACCGCGTCTTGGTCACAAAACGAATCGTGCGGATCCGATCCCACGCAAACCAAGGGGCGATCGCCTCCGCGCGCAACCACACCCGACTCCCACCCCACTCCCGCAACTCACCAGCCGTCTGCACCCAGTGACCACCCCCCGGCAACTCCCCCAACTTCCGCACACCCGGCACAGCTACCGTTTCAACACGCACCCCATCCTCACCCAACACCCGAATGCCCGCCGCATCAGGCGCCAACCACGCCCCAAGCGCACCCGGCCACACCACCCAATCCCGCGACGCGCCGGGCGCCCCATCAGCCACACGAGACGCCTGCCCCGCCGTGGTGATCCGCAAAACCCCCGGTCGCGCCCCACCCGTCAACACCCATACCTGCCCAGAGCCATCCACGCCCACACCCTGTGGCGCCGCAACCGCCACATTCAGGCGATCGCCCTGCTCAACCCCACCCGGCGCCCCTGTGCCCGCATACAGGCTCACCTGTCCCTCGCGATACGCCAATACCGCATGCCCACCTGCATCCGCGATCAACAAGCGCCCATCATTATTTACCGTGAGCGAACGCGCATCCAGCAACGCCCCAGCCGCACGCAAACGCTCAGGCGTCGCCCCCAATACCCGCTCAGGCGCGACCCCCACACGCCACACCCCCGCTGCCCCTACATATAGTTCACCCCCATCCGCCGCCAGCGACACAGGCTGACCCACACCCGGCAACGACCAAGGAGTCAACTGCCCCCCTTGATAGCGCCACACCCGATGCGATCGGCCCGACAATATTCCATAATCACCCGCACCACGCCGCGCAATCACGGTCGGCTGCGCAACGGCTGCCCCTTCCAGCACCCGCACCACACCATCGGCACTCACCCGCAACACCCGATCCCGCCCGTGCTCCACCACCAACCACGACCCAGCGCCCGCCGCAACCATACCCATCGGCTCCGCCAGTGTAGAGACCCCCTGCAGAGACAAAGCAGCCATGGCCCCATCCGCCGACACCTTCACGACGCGCCCATTTCGCGTGTCAGAAACCAGCAAACCACCCGTTGCGCCCAACGCAAGACCCGTGGGGTAGTGCAGCGATCGCACCCCCTCCACGCCACCATCCCCCGCAACCACCTGCACACCACGCTCGGGATGGTAACGCACCACGCGATGGTTCCATGTATCCGCCACGTACACATTGCCTGTGGCATCCACCACCATGCCAGACGGATAATGCGCCACCTCAGCCGGTGCCGTTTGCCCGGCATAGCCCCACTGCGGACCCGCCAACGCCAAACGCACCTGCCCGGCGGCTGTTATATGCCACAAGAGATGCTTGGGGCGTTCAAAGATATAGTAGGCGCCATCGGGGAGGCGTACGAGGGCGGTGGCCTCATCGAGGCGCCAATCGAGGCAGTCGCGTCCCTGCATCGCAGCAACCCCGCCCACAACCACCAGGCGCGCGCGCACCTGTTCATAGATTGTCTGGGCATTGGAATCACCCGCCCGCAAACGGTCAACCCACGCAACCAGACTCGCCTCGCTCAAGGTATCGGGCAGCGCCCCGCCATCACGCACAAGCGCCGCCACCAGCCAGTCTTGGGCCTGCTCCACCAACAACGGATCCAGCTTGTCAAACACGGCTTGCGAACCGTTGATGAACCGCGCTTGCAAATAGGTCATGACGAGGGTGCTGATGAGGTCAACGCCGCGTTCAACCCCGGTGCGATCGCGCGCCACAAACGCCTGCAAGGGCTGCGACTGCTCGGGCACCTGCACCGTCACAACCACGTGGGCCCCAGCCGGTAACACCGCAAAGCCGTAACGCCCCGCCGCATCCGTCTGTGTCACCATCGGCCGCCCCTCGGCATCTTGCAAAACCGCACCGGTTGCATCCCGCAACGACACCGTCGCAAAGGCCAAAGGCACTTCTGTACCCCAGCTGCCTTGCGTCACCGTGCCACCATTGTGCGACACCACCGACGCCGTGTTGTTGCCAATCAGATGGCCACCACCGTGGCCAATCAACGACCCACCATTGTTGCCAACAATGCCACCACCTGCCCACCGTACAGGAATCCGCACCGTTCCACTGAGCGCGAGTGACGGCTGATTTGGTACATCGGCCGCCAAAGCATCCAGCATCGAGGCAGATACGCCCTTCGAAGCCTCCACGCGTGCATCGTCTCGCAACGCCTGCGGCACCCGTTGCGCGGGACCAACCCCAATTCCAGCCGGCGCACACGCCGCAAGCAGCACTGGCACCCCGACACCCAATACCCACAGACGTTTAACTTGCCGCATGAGCCCCCACAGTCGCAGTACCCTGGCCAAACAGCCAGCCCGTCATAAAAACGCGGTAATCCGTGACAGCTAAAATAGTGGGTCAAACGAAGGCTTGCAAGCATTTTTAAGGGTCAAAACACGGGCTTAGCCCAGTTTTAAGGCATTAACCTTGGGCTTTGATCACGTCTTATAACCCGCTTAAACAATCACAGATTGACTGGGGTTTCTGCGCTGCTTGATGCGCAAGCGTGTCGGGGTATTTGCAGGCACAAGGTACTTGCGGCGCGGGGTGTGCGCTGCCTGGCTGTGTAAACTGGTGGATTCGGGTACAATTGGTGCGGATTTGTGCCGCTTGGGTGGGGGAGGAAACGCTTTGATGTCGGTTGCGCCGATTTTTGCGCTGGACATTGGTACGCGGAATGTAATCGGGCTGGTGGCGCGGCCGGAGGGTGAACGCTGGCGCGTACTGGCGATGGCGGTGCGTGAGCATGATGAACGTGCGATGCGGGATGGTCAGATACATGACATTCCCAAAGTCGTGCGGGTGGTGCGTGAAATCAAGCGGGAGCTTGAAAGTGCTTGTGGGATGTCGTTGTCGCGGGTGGCGATCGCAGCGGCCGGGCGCGCGTTGCAGACCAATCGGGCGCGGGCGTCAGCCGAAGTGGGGCTTGAGCACACCATTGACAAGGAGCGGTTACGTGTCTTGGAGCTGCGGGCCATCCAGGATGCGGTGGGGAGTTTGAAGGGGCAGGATAACCACTGTGTGGGTTATTCGATTGTTCATTATTATTTGGATGGTCAGCCGATTGGGAATCTGGAGGGTCAGCGCGGGCGGGTGATGGAGGTGGAGTTGATTGCCACTTTTTTGCCGCGGGTGGTGACAGATTCGTTGGTGGCGGTGTGTCATCAGAGTGGGTTGGAGGTGCAGAATCTGACGCTTGAGCCGATTGCGGCGATCAACGCCGCGGTGCCGCCGAATATGCGTGCGTTGAATCTGGCGTTGATTGACATTGGTGCGGGGACGTCGGACATCGCGTTGACGCACGGTGGGGCGGTGACGGCGTATGCGATGGTGCCGCAGGCGGGGGATGCGATCACCGAAGCGCTGGCCGAGGCTTATTTGCTGGACTTTTTGGAGGCTGAGCGGGTCAAGCATGCTTTGAGCCAAGAGGGTGCGGTGACTTTTACGGATGTGTTGGGGTTGCAGCACAGTTTTGCGTCGGAGGCGGTGCGTCAGCAGGTACGCGGTGCGGTGGAGACTTTGGTGACGCAAATTTCGGAACACATTTTAAGTTTGAATGGCAAGCCGCCGGCGGCTGCGATCATGATTGGGGGTGGCAGTCTGTTCCCGGCGTTGGGGCCGATGCTGGCCAAGGCGTTGGGGTTGCCGGACAATCGGGTGGCGGTGCGGGGCACGGAGATGATCAAGCGGATGGAGAGCATCCCTGAGCTGTTGCAGGGCCCGATGGGGGTGACGCCGGTGGGCATTGCGCTGGCGGCACATGAGGCGCCGGGCTTCCGATTTTTGACGGTGTATGTGGATGATCGGGTGATTAATCTGGAGGATTGGGGAGCGACACGGGTATTGGATGCGTTGGTTGTGGCTGGGTATCAGCCCTCGCAGTTGGCGGCCAAGCCCGGACGGATGATCACGTTGCAGGTGAACGGTGAGACGCGGCCCTATCCGGCGGCGGGGGGTGGACACACGCACATTATGGTAAATGGCCAGATCGCGACGGTGGACACCTTGCTGGGCGATGGGGCGCAGGTGAGCGTGGTGGTGCCGCAGGAGGGGGCGGCTGAGGTGCCGTTGCGGTTGTCGGATGTGGTGGATTTGCGACCGATTCCTGTGACCTTGAATGGTCTGGGAATGGATTGTCCGCCGTTGATTCGGATCAACGACGAGCCGATGATGGGCGATCGCCATTTGCAGGACGGCGATGCGATCACGGTGGATCGCACCGTCCACGGGTTGCTGCTCCAAGCCGGCCTCTTAGGCGCAGGCCCCGTCGTTTTGCAGTTCTCGCTGGACCAGGACAGCCATGAATGGCCGCTGCAAAAACTGGATGTCACAATCAATGGTGACGTGGCCACACTCGCAACCGAGTTGCAAGGGGGCGAGGTCATCGAGGCCAAAACCCGGCACCTGCCGCCGCCCAGTATCAAGGACGTGTTGGCGCCCGGTTGTCTAGAACTCAATGTACGCGTCAATGACACGTGGCTGACGGTTGAAAACCCGTCTTTGCGGGTGATTATGGGTACAGATGTTGTACCGGTGAGCACCCCGGTCACCAACGGGGCGCGTCTGAGCGTGGATCGCAGCCAAACCTTGACGGTGGGCGGCCTGCTCCCGTCATTGCAATTGGTGTATCCAGGCCTTGATGACGAGGATGTGCTCATCACGGTCGATGGCAAGTATGCGGATTTGATCACCGAAGTCACCCCACAAAGCATCGTGGAACTCCTCACCGAAAACGCGCCGGCCGCTCAACGCGCCTGACCCTTGGGCCAGCCTCGCCATCATCTGGCTGGTGCGTGCCGTTGTGGCACCGTTGGCTCAGGCACTGACCCGTTGTTAAGATTCCGGTGCGTGATTGTCTTGAATACCCTCCAAATTGGGTATGTGTTGGGTGTGATAAAATCACAGCGCACTGCCAATTGATAATTGTAAAGATGGGGTCACCATGATGGACGGCAATGGATTCCGCACCTTGGGCGAGAACGACTTCGGTACCGTATGGTTCGTGGAGGGTGAGGGCAAGGTGGTGGTCAATGCCAACCAGGCTGCCATGTATTTTGGTGTAGAGGACTTTTTGCAGTTTGCGCAGATGGTAGGGGATGCGCGGCGCAAGTTGTCGCCGGAGCGCGACACGACGCCCCCGCCGGTGAGTGCCAAGCCCCAGGCTTCAAAGATTCGACAGTTTCGCCCAAACACGGAACAGGAATAACGCGTGTAAACGCGCCAAGGTTTCCGTGATGGGACAGAAAGTGGTGATCGCATGCGTCACGCATTGATTCTAGCCGCCTTGCTCTGGATTAGCGAGTCCCCTATCGCTTGGGCAGCCACTGGCACACCCACTGCGGTCGTGGCGACAAGCTCCACCGAATTGGAAGACGCGATGCGTCGGGAAATGGCGAAGCTGACGCGTTTTGAAATCGTTGAGTCACCGCGTGGGCTCCTGGCAGAGCAGGTGCGCTATGTGCGTGATCTGGCCAAACAGGTTACCGCGGCCCCAAGGGGTTATGTACTGAGCGTGTCTCACTCCTTCGCGCCCTTGCGGCGTAGTGGCCCGACCTACAGCAAATCAACGGACAAGAAAACCAGGGTCATCACCACCACGTCGACGCTGACCTTGCAATCGGAGCTCCGCGGCAATTGCGAGGTCATCGACGCCGTGACGGGACAAATTGTCCGGCGCATCGCGGTGAGCGTCGGCCTCTCCAAACCCATCACTTTCAAGGATACCAGCAAGGATACCTCATTCGCTGCGTCAAACCGGGTTAGCACCCTGATGCTGATGGCGGATGCCGAAGCCCGGACACCCGTTCAGGACCTGTTTGGCAACGCCTTCCCACGTCTGGCGGCCGAGATGGTGTGGGAATTGCGCAAGGCGCCGCCGTTTCAGTTGCGGGCGCCGATCCTCGCGCATCAGCGTTGGGGTGACTTGCTCACCATTGACCTTGGGCGCAGTTCACAAGTGCGCATGGATGACACCTTTATGATTATGCGCCAGGAGCGGATCCTGGGTTTTGCCAGGGTACACGGACTGGGGCAGGAACGAAGCGCCGCGCAGGTGATTGCGTTGGATGAGCCGTTGGCACAAGGGGATTTCTTGGCGGAGCACCTCGGGGGTGCAAAGGGGTTTGACCTGGCGCTGGGTGTGATTGGCTTGGCGCATCCGGATCGGACCCAATGGTATTCGACAGCAACCTTCGCCGGCCAAATCGACTTGGCACCGGCCTTGTCGTTGCCGGAGCTTCATTTAAGCGGCGATGTCAGCTCTCTTTACAACCCACCCGAGGGCGCAGGCCTGATGGGCTTTATGGGGTTAAACCAACGCTTCTACCTGCGGCAGTTGGCCTTCAGCCCCGGCGTGCGCATCGGGGGCGTTTATCAGGCCGATCCTGCCCGCACCTTTCGCCTGCGACCGTTGACGAGCTTGGATCTCGGACTCGACTTTCAGGCATCGCCCAATTTCGCCTGGCATAGCGGTGTCAACGTGATGGTTGACCCGGTGCAAGTAAGCGGTGGCAAAGACGTCTTGCTCAATGTCGGTTTTCAAACCGGTGTGCGCATCTCGGGATTTTAATCGCTGCATTGAGTTCGCAGAAGGCTGGCAAACAGGGTTGTACAAGCACAAAATCCCATTGACACGTGCCGCTATTCAACAGCCCACCATTGAGGCATCGATACTTCTCCAAAAAGCGATACAGGAAATGCAGAACATCAAGCACTGACTCACTGTTTTTGAACAACAGTCAAATTAGACTGCCAATCGATGGAATTCTGTAACGTATAACCCAGTTATAGACAAACGCATCGGTTGTTGTTCAAATCTTTTGTAGCGAATTCAAAAGTTCCACTAGTTACGTGCTGATATACCCTAAAACCCAAAACTTGATAAACAATCGAATGGTAGGCGCGCCAACCAACGCATCCCCGGTCAACCCATCGCGCGCTCATCCCCGATGATTTGAGACATTTCGGCCCCGAATTGATCACGCACGCGCCCCAGCGCACCAACCTCCACCTGCGCACTCGTCACCAGTGATTCAAGGGCTGCGGCCCCTTGGCCATTGCCCGCCGCGCGGGCGCGTGCCGCCTCGCCACGAAAAGCGTTAATCCGCTGGTTGAACTTGCTGATGCGCTGCTCAAGCACCGTCGTGCGTTGTCGCAATTCAACCCGTGTTCCCGCCAACTTGAATTTCGCCCAACCCTTGGCATTGTTTTTGAACGCCAAATGAAACGCTCGCCAAGATGCCTTGGAACCCGCCAGCCGCACCTGGGCATCAGCCGCCTGAGCGGCTTGCCCTTCCTGACCGATGGGCGCTGCCTGGGCGGTAGGCGCTGCCGGCACCTCCGCCGGGACATCCACCAGTGCGGGATCGAATGGCATAACCTCAGGCCACGGGTCTTGCGCCGTCACCTGATTCTGATCCGAAACCAACGCCTTACCCGCTACCGCAACCTCCACCTGCTGCCCCTCAAGCCCCGGCTTGACAACGGCAGGTCCCAACTGCGCAGGCAACACCACCGCACGATTGGCGTTCACGGTTTCCACAAGCCGGTCCTCCTAATTGAAGGCAGCCATTCCCAACGACCGCGCCCGGCCACTCTATCCCCGGGAATTCCCACGTGCTTGTGCCGTTTTAAAAGGTTTTATCAAACATTTAACACAATAAAAATCGATTTCGCATCAAATCCCAAACAAGTTTCAGGCACTTGGCAGCGATAATAACAACATGCTTGACACAATGCAAACAGCTTTAAAACAGACTGGCCCATTGCCTTTGAAGGTAGATGGTCGCGGCACGCGGCCCTTGAGCCAGCCGTTGCCCAGTGCGCGGCAAGAGGCGGTGGGGACAAGGCCATTGACGTTGCCGGCGGAGGCGCCGGGTGGTGCGTCGTGGGATGCGTTGAATGAGCTGATGGCGGAGTATAACAGTGCGGTGGTGCCTGAAACCGAGCCGAGGCCGCGGCAGCGCAAGCCACGCTTGAGTACGGATGAGATCCTCAAGCTTAAGCGCAAGATTGCGACGAAGCGCAAGGCGATCAAGCTGTTGGAAGTCGAAGCGTGGCGCAAGAACATTCAAGTGAAGCAGTTACGGGTGTTGTTGAATCGCTTGAAGGCGATGCTGGGTTCTGCCACGGAACTGCAGCGGCCGGGCTTGTTGCAGCGCATCAGCCATATGGAGCAGGCCATTCGTCGCATTGAGGTCGATCTTGGCGCCATCCACACAGAACTCGGCGCGCAGAACCTGCAGTTGGCGGATCTCACCGAGGCGCTCAACCAAGGCATGCTCCTGGAGTGAATGCCCGAACCAATGGTCTTCCTGCGTTTTAAGCCGTCGATAATGCTACCGTGGAGCAGGCGATTGAAGACCGTTGGGCATTGTACAGTTGCATGCTTCCCGGCTTGCTGAACCGCTGTATCGAGAGACCGGTGTCGTAGCCCCGGAGTTCAGCCGGGGCGTGCAGGCAAGTGCAGCTCACGAGCCCAATTCGTAATGGGTGCTGCGCCCGCCCGATGCGGATTTGCGCAGTACACCGAGGCTTAGCAATTCACTGAGGTCACGCCAGGCGGTATCGTGTGAGCAGCGAGCGAGCGCTGCCCACTTTCTGGCAGTCAGTTTTCCTTCAAATCCGTCGAGCAGTTTGTTCAACACCTTGATCTGCCGGGAGTTGAGCGGCAGTGCGCGCCATTGCTGCCACAGGCGTGCCTTGGTGAGCACCGCGTCGTGTGTTCGCAGCGCGGACTCAACGGCTTGTCGCATGGTGTCAATAAACCAGGATAGCCAAGCTGTGATATCCAAGGTGCCTTGTTGGGTGCGTTCCAGAATCGTGTAATAGCGGGTGCGATCACGCTGAATCTGGGCAGAAACGCTGTAAAATCGCTCAGAACTGCCATCCGCCCGCGCAAGCAACCAATCGCCGATGGCCCGGGCAATGCGACCGTTGCCGTCATCGAAAGGGTGCAAGGTGACAAACCACAAATGTCCCAACGCAGCCTTGATCAAAGGTGGCTCGGGTCCGGGCTGGTTGACCCAATCCAAAAAGCGTCGCACCTCAACAACCAGGCGTTCGGCTGGCGGTGCCTCATAATGCACCCGCTGACGACCGAGGAGCCCTGACACCACCTGCATCGGGCCAGTGGCATCGTCACGCCATGCGCCGACCCGAAGCTTTGTGAAGCTGGAATAACCTGTCGGGAACAAGGCCGCGTGCCACCCAAAAAGGCGTGCCTCAGACAGCGGCGTTGCAAGGTTTGTTGTCGCGTCCAGCACCATGTCAACGACGCCTTCAACGTGGCGATCCACCGGGGCCAGCGCGCCAATGTCAACGCCTAAACGGCGGGCAATGCTTGAACGGACCGATGTAACACTGAGGGTTTCGCCTTCAATCGCGCTGGTTTGCAACACCTCTTCGGTCAAGGCAGTGAGGCAGGCAGCGTCGCGCACGCCCATTCCCACGTCGGCGAGGCGCCCTGATAACACCCCTTGCATCCGGCTGAGCTCAGCCAAGGCACCAGCCAACCCTGCGAGATCATAACGCCAGTGCGGCCAGTCATCAGCCTCCCAAATATACCGGTAATCATCGCAAATCATGCGATGATTATGGGCTTTAATCATCGCACGGGCAAGTGCTGTACCAGGTCATGCTGCGCCGGCAAAGGAAATGGCGCGCCGTTGTGGGCGCGCCAGGTTATCGCAGATGGTAGGGCGTGTCAGGCGATCGCATCCGAGGACTGGGGCTTTGGCGCGCCAGTTTCAAGGTCGTTCTCGTGATAGACAATGCCTTCTTCTTCGATCATCTCAATGAACACGGGCCCCAAAGCCGGGTCGAAATGGGTGCCGATGCCTTGGCGGATGATGTTCAGGGCTTGCGACAGCGGCATGGCTTCGCGGTAATCACGTTTCGAGGTGATCGCATCGAAAACGTCGCCGAGGGCCAAAATGCGACCGCCCAAGGGAATTTCCTCGCCGGCCTGTCGGTTGGGATAGCCTTTGCCGTCCCACTTCTCGTGGTGGGCGCCAGCCACGGCCGGGATGTGTCGTTGGCTTTCAGGGAAGTAAATGGTGTCGAGGATTTCCTTGGTGTGGACCACATGTCGTTTCATGGTCTCGTATTCCTCGTTGGTGAATGAGCCCGGCTTCATCAAGATGTGGTCAGGCGTGCCAATCTTGCCGACGTCGTGCAACAGGCCGGCAATCCGGATATTCTCGACCTCCGATGGTGGCAGGCCGATTCGTCGCGCGAGGCGCACGCTGTATTCGGTGACGCGCCACGAGTGACCGGATGTGAGCGGGTGCTTGGCGTCAATCGAGGTGCCGAGTGCCTGCACGAAGCTGTAGAACATTTTTTGGAGGTCGTCAGCGAGGCGGGCTGTTTTGGCGTGCAATTTGGCGTTGTCGATCGCCACGGCGGCGTGACCGGCGATAGATAGCAGCAACTCGAGGTCTTTGTCACCGAAGGCATTGACGACGGCCTGTGAATCGACGTAAAGCAAGCCAATGACGGTCCCCTTGTTGGTGATGGGTACGCACATGACCATTCTGAGGTTCAGGGCCATGATCGACTGCTGGAACTGGAACTCCTCATCATTCAGGGCGTCGGCGACGTTTTCGGGTTCGCCGGTTGTCAGGACCTTGGTGCAGATCGATTGCGCAATCTCGTGATCAGCATCCAGTGGCAAACTGCCGGATGTGTCGCGAGCCGCCCGGCAGATCAACCCGCTTTGATCGTCACCGAGCAGGAACAAAAAGCCGCGTTCCGCCCGCGAGACTTCAAGGGTCATTTTAACGATGAGATCGAGCACCTCTTCCATCTCAAGGGAGCCCGAAATCGTCTTGGACAAATTGTTGAGCATTTCGAGGCGCTTGCTCTTGTCCACCCACTCCTGATGCAGGCGTGCGTTTTCGATGGCGCCCGCGGCTTGAGCGGCCAGGCTCAACACCATTTCGAGGTCGTTTGGCGTGAAACTGTCCGTGACTGACTGACGGTCGACGTAGATTGCCCCAACCAAGCGCCCGTTCACTTTCATGGGCACACAAATCACGGTGCGCAAGTTGAGGTCAACCACGGATTGCGCCTGATTGAACTGATGGTCGGCCAGTGCATCAAAGACGCAGACCACTTCGCCGGTGCTTAGAACCTGATCGGCAATCGACTTCGAAAACTGCCAGTCCATCGGGCTGTGGCGATCCACGTTCACACGGCTCACTTGCGAGCGGATCTGACCATTTTCCAGGAACAGCAAGAAACCTCGCTCAGCACCGGTCAGCTCGACAATCATATCCACGGCATCTTCAAGAATGCGTCCAAGATCCTGAATTTTGCTCAGCGCCGTCGAAAACTTGATCAATTGTTCCATACGCCGATTTGCCAGCTCAAGTTCTCGCACACGGGGGTGGTCGATCGCAACCCGCTCGGTCAGCGCCTCATACTCCCTTGTCACCGCAGCCGCCCGCGCCGCGGCCTGCGCCGCGACCTGCGCAGTCAGCGCCATTTCCTGCCGCAACCACGCCACGCGCTCGTCAACCGACGCATCTTCCGACAATGAGGGCTGTTCCGGCACAACAGCGGTCAAAGTCGTGCCAAACGTCGCCACTTCAACGACATCCTCACGCATGATCTGTGCCCGTTCGGTGAATGACAAAAAGGCGGTTTTTAGCTCTTCAGTCATATCCGTCAAAAGCGCATTCAACCTGGCCCGTGCCGACTCGGCAAAGCGCTTTTGTTCCTCTTTTTTGGATACCGCCTGAGACAAACCATGCAGCACCACCGCTTCAAGCGCCGGGACCCGCAGTTCTACGGCCTGGTCCAAGGCCTCGTCGAAATAGCCCCGCGCCTGCGGTTTGTCCTGACGCGCCAAGGACAATCGCCCCAACTGATACAGCACATCCGCCGTCAAACAAGCCATCGACAAACGTTTACTCAGTGACAGCGCCCGATTCAAATGCGCTTCGGCACTGTCAAATTGCCCATCAAGCAAATCAATCACGCCAAGGCCTTTGGAGGCCCGCGCTTCGTGATGCGGCTCATCCGCCCGTAGCGCGTGCTCGCGGCTACGCTGGAAGTAACTGCGCGCCGCCGGATACTCACCCTGCCGTGTGTGAATTTCACCGAGATACACCCACAGTTTGGACTCAATCTCCGTGTTGCCTTGAGAAGCCACGAGATCGCGCGCTTCCTGGGCGGCTATCAAAGCCTCTTGCAAACGCCCGGCGTGAAGCCGCGCCTCAATGAGGTAAGGCACCACATACGACAAGGTGTAGCTGCTGCTTTGCCTGGCCAACTCCTCTCCGCGAGCCAGGAGCGTATCGCCGAGCGTCGACTGGCCGGTGTAGTAGGCGGCACACGCCCACACCGTCAAGCTCACCGGCACAACTTGCCCATGCGACACTTCCACACCAAAGTCGTGACAGCCCTGTGCCAATTCAATGACACGCTCGAACTGACCCATTTCAAAGTATGCAAACAAGCGGTTGAGTAACGCTACGGCCCGGTCATCGTTGACACCCAACTCGGTCACAATCTCGTAATAACGATTAGTGGATTCAACGGCCTCCGTGAAACGACCGGTCTGTTGCTGCACATTGTTCAACAACATATACGAATAGCCCTCGCCGTATTTGTCGCCGATCCGCAATTGAAGATCAATTGCCTGAAACAGATCTCGATAACCCTCGTCCCGGGTTGCACCGCCCGCCGAGAACTTGAGGAAACCCAAAAAGCACAATGCCCGCGCATAATAGAATGTGACGTCATGCGCTTTTGCAATATCGACAGCCTGTTGGAACAAGTCCTGTGCCTGCGTGTTCAGCCCGCGGAAAAACATCTGTCGTGCCAAATTGACCAAGGTACGGGTTTGCAAGCGGATATTGCCGGTTTCGGTCGCCAGTTCAATGACCCGTTGGCTGATCAGTGCCGCCTCTTCCATTCCTTCGGAGGTAAACGACGAATCGCGCAAACGCGCCTTCGTCGCCAGCAACTGCGCCTCAAGATTCTTATCTCCCAACTCGCCCGCCAACGCAAGGCCTTTTTCCAGGTATTCCGCACACTCATCCAGGTTGTGCGTATAAATCGCCACGCCCGCCAGGTGGTTGGTATACTCACACCACGTTTGCAGCCATGGACGCATATCCACACCCGCGCGTTGCTTGGCCATCAACAAGGCATAACCCTCATTGAGCAGCATCTGCGCCGCGGCGGTGGCCACGAAGCTACGGTTCAGTTCTCCCGCCTTGAGCGCCAACCGAATCGCGCGATCCGCATCAGAACCCCGCAAAGCCTGCCGCGCCAAGCGCGTCCACTCTGTCACGGTGCGTTCGTCATCCGGCGTCAAACCTGCCAGATAATCCGTCACGGCATCGTGCAACGAACGCTTGAGCACCTCTTCGAGCGTTTCATACAACGTCGCCCCAAGATCCTGATTGGCAAACGCATACAGACCATCCGAACCATCCAGCACGTTTGCCCGCATGAGCGCTTCCAACGCATCAAACAAGGCATCATCACCCAAAGACAGCACAGCGGCTGCCAGGCCCAGCCCAAATGGCTCTCCGAAAACCGCCGCAAACTCGGCAACCCGCTGCGCACGTTCCGGCAGCGTCGAAAGTCGTTCAACCCAAGTCGCCTTCAAGTCCTTTGGTATATGAGCAGCATCAATCACGCGGGGCAGCGTCCAGCGCCCCTGCGCACGTTCAAAGGCCCCCACCCGCAACAAATGATCCAGCAAATCCCCGATCAACTGCCCGTTGCCCGCACTCAACTCAAACACCTGCTGCGCCAGCGCATCATCAATACGCTCCAGACCCAACATACTGGCAACCACAGCAGACGTCTCCGCCTGGTCCAACGCGGACAAAGTCAAGACAACTGGCGCCTTCGCAAGCGACGCATCGCGGGAACTGACAACAAGCAACAACGGCGCACTCTCGGCGTTACGCATCAGGTAGGTCAACATCTCTTGACTCAAGCTGTCCGCCAGGTCCCACGCTTCCAACACCAGCACCGCGCCCGTCGCTTCCGTGGCCCGTATCACCAGATTGGTCACCAACGACTGTAACAGCACTTTTTCTTGATCCGGTTCCAGCAACGGCGCCAGCGACCCATCACCGAGTTCGGGCAACAGTTTACCCAAAAGCCCCGCATGTTCCGTCAACAATGTCTGACAACGCTCGCGCATCACCGGCAACAACTGCCGCAAAACCTCCACGAACGGTTCATAGGGTGCCCGCTGTGCCGAACAGGTCCCCAAATAAAACGGAACTTCCGCCAATTGTGCCGCAAAACGAAATTCACCCAGCAAGCGTGTCTTGCCCACGCCGCCGGGACCAGCGATCCACAAAGCACCACCGCGTGAATCCGATGACGAAGGGTCTTTCAACCGTTCCAGCGCCGAACCCAACCGGGCCATTTCCGGATGCCGGCCCACAAAGGCCGGTGCCAACAACATGGCTGCGCCACGATCATCGACTTCAATGCCCAAGGACGACAAGACGTCATAGCACGACTGATAGCGGGCGATTGGCTCCTTGGCCAGCATCTTCAGGACAACCTGCTCCATCGCAACCGGTATCGCCTTGTCAATCTGACGCAAAGGACGCGGCGTTTCATTCAGGTGCGCGCGCAACACCTCAACCGGCGTCGAACCGCGAAACGGCGTTTGTCCGGTCAACAACTGATAGGCCACGGCGCCCAGCGAGTAGATGTCGGAGCGTTGGTCGATGCGATCGCGTTTGGCCACTTCCGGCGCCAAATACGCCAAGGTGCCTTTGATCGCGCCACCGGACTGACCGCTCACCTCCATCAGCCCGAAATCCATCAATTTGACCGTGCCATCCGGCTTGATGCGAATGTTTTCGGGCTTGAGATCACAGTGCACAAAGCCCTGCTGATGAATAAATGCCAGCGTCAAACAAACCTGGCTCAAAACACTGTTCATCACCTCGGTGCCGAGCGGCAACGCTTCATCCAGACCCTGTCCCGGAACCACTTCCATCGTGAAATAAGGGGTGCCATCCGGCATCGCGCCATAGTCATATGCTTCGCAATTATTGGGATGCTTCAGTTTCGACATCATACGAAACTCTTGCTTGAACCCCTGCAACACCCGCTCGTCACGCGCAAGCTGGCTCGACAAAACCTTCAAGGCAACCTGACGCTGCGTAGTCGTATCCTCAACGAGATAGACAACACCCATTCCGCCCTCTCCCAGGGTGGCCAGGGTGCGATAGCGATTACTGATTTCTCTTAACGCTTCTGCCATCGTGACCTATCTTCAATCCTAACCCTAGCGGGATTCATCTTCGTAATGTCGGCACGTTACCAGCCTGTTATACCCAAGCGAGCACGTTGTTAGCATCTTGTGAGCGAAATCACGTAAATTCCGTTACGTGGGCGGGTTTCCAAACTGCCCCGGCAAAGACAACTGATGCGCACCAGGGCCGGAATCAAGCGTCAAGCCCAAGTGCACGCCCGCGCGCGGCGTCGCCACCCGCCCACGCGGCGTCCGCGCCAAAAGCCCGGATTGCAGCAAAAAGGGTTCGTACAGATCCTCGATGGTCGTGACATCCTCACTGATAGCGGCTGCCAGTGTTTCGATACCGACCGGGCCACCATGGTACTGCGTGATCATCACGCGCAACAGTTCACGGTCGGTGGCATCGAGACCCAGCGGATCCACCCCCAACCCATCCAATGCCTCATTGGCAGCCTCAGCCGATACACGGCCCTCATGGTGCAACTGCGCCCAATCCCGAACCCGTCGCAACAAACGGTTTGCAATACGAGGCGTCCCCCGGGCGCGCCGGGCGATCACCGCAGCACCCTCCGCCTCCACCACAATACCCATCAACTCCGCCGAGCGCAGAACAATTGCTTGCAGTACCTCCGGCTCATAGTAATTCAGACGCTGAATCAACCCGAAGCGGTCACGCAACGGCGACGACAATGCCCCCGCCCGCGTCGTTGCCCCAATCAGCGTAAAGCGGGGCAGCGGCACCCGTCGCACCCGCGCCGTCGTCCCTTTTCCAATTGTGATATCCAGCGAAAAATCCTCCATCGCCGGGTATAATATCTCCTCCGCCAGGCGGTTCAGCCGATGGATCTCATCAATGAACAACACCTCCGACGGCGCAAGACTCGCAAGCAAACCCGCAATGTCACGGGGCCGCTCAAGCGCGGGAGCCGAGGTGATGCGCACAGTCACACCCAACTCGGCACCAATGACCTGGGCCATCGTGGTCTTGCCAAGTCCGGGTGGCCCATACAACAACACGTGATCCAACGCTTCATTGCGTTGCAAAGCGGCATCAATCGCCACCTGCATCACCGTCTTTAAAGCGGTTTGGCCCATATAATCCGCCAAACGTCGCGGCCGCAGACCAGGCTCTCCGACTTGGTCCTCCACGGCCGCTTCGGGAGCGACCACGCGCTCGGAGGCCTGAACCGCAACGGGCGATCGCACCGGCGGCCGCGGTACCTCCGAGCCATCCGAGGAAGAAATGATCGTCACGCGACTCCGCTCCCAATCCAGCACAGCGCGTCCATCGTATCATGAATCACTCAGCCGGGACGCGCGCCACCACGCCCTTGCGACGCCAGCAAGCCCTGCAGGTTTTCAATTAACGCGCGCGCGCGAATCGCTTTCTCCATGCACAACACCTGCCCCGGCACCAAACTCTGGGCCACGCGAGTCGTGTAATCCGCCGTCACGAAAATGACCGGCGTGACACCCAGCGCAGCCTCGGCACGCAACCGGCGAATCACCTCATCCCCCGCCACCCGCGGCAGGTTGACATCGATAACGATCGCATCCGGCTTTTCCCGCAACGCCAAAGCGAACGCATCCGCCCCGTTGCGCGCCACCAACACATCAAAACCCGCCTCGCTCAAGCGTCTTGACAAAAAATCAACGGTATCCGGGTTATCCTCAGCCAACAAAACAGATGCCACGCCTCAAGTCCTCCGGACCGGAAGCGCGACACCCGCAACCTGTACACCGTTCTCACTGAACACCGCTCAAACCCCACGCACTCACCCAGCGAACATAAGCTGAGGCTGACTTGACGTTCACGGCTTCAATTGAAAGACTTGCGTCAACCGGGCGAAGGTATCGCTCAAGTCCTCAGGATGAACCTGCCCCATCAACAAGAGGCGCACATCCCGATCATTTACCTGCGCTTTGTCACAGACATCCCGAACCGACAGGCGCTCACGCCCCATCACGCGCATCAACGCACTCACAGTGGGGTCAAATCGCTCATCCGGCGGGAAAATGCTCAACAAGTCATCCGACAAGGCCGACGCCGGCGACTTGAAATCGCCATATCCGCGCGACAACAGCATCTTCGACACCAGCAGGTCCATAAACACCTGCTCGATCGCCGCAGGGTTGCGCTCAGCCCAGTCCTGAACCGGCGCCAGATATTCCCCAAACACTTCCGGATCCAACTGCGCCGCCTGCGCAATCTTTTCAATCACCTCCGGATTGCGCGGAAACGGTACATCACCGCGCAAAATTTCATACATATACGTGCGACTGATGCCAACCTTGGCACTGAAAACCTGACGCGACATCCCCAGCTGCTGTAACTGCGCCCACAATTTCCGCGTGGATGCCGGCAATACACTGACCAATTGCCGGTACTCCACAAATTGCATGGGATCAATACGCGCCACCTCGGCAAACTTCTCCAAAGTCTCACGCACCGCCGGAAACTTCACCTTGTTGTTGAAAATGCGCGATACATACTCGTAACTCAACCCGGTTTCATTCACAAAAGCCCGACGACTCACCTCCGCCGCCTTCAAACTTTGCATCAAAAGATCAATCGACGGACTCCGGGAAAAAGACCTCGCCTCCTCCCTCCGTGCCATCACACCGATCGACATTCTTGCTCCCTCCGCCACTTCGGTCCGTCCTTTCCGCGCACGTCACTGCGCCGCTGCATTGCGTTCCAAGGAGTCCTGCGACCAAGAAGAAAACTGCAAGTCGTGCCCAAAACGACCTACCAGCATCGACCAAACAGGCAACCTTTACCGTGAGCGCTACTGTATCATACCTGTACAATTCTGTATACAAATTGTACAAACTCTAATCATAAACGGATCATAGGGGCTGGCATATCAGTCGGCAGGGCTGCCGACCGGCGTGACAAAACATGATTGATTCGTGTTCACTGTTCAGCTGTTGTTGAACAACAGCACGACCGCGCCTGAGGTTTTTGAATTTGCCGCACACGTTTTGAACGCGAAGCGTTGCGTCAAGCGATGACGGCGTGATGGTGCAGGCGGGTGCTTGTTCCCGCACAGGGCTGCAATCGCACGCCCCGCCCCTTGCATCAACAGCGAGGGGCGGGGCGTGACGGCAGGACCGTTGGGTTTTCGGCCTTGGGGTATGACGCCTCGTGTAGCCTGGCGCCCGGGGCGTGATTGGTGCGTTAGCGGCTGCGACCCGCTTTTTGGGGAATGAGGATGAAGCCTGTGTGAGCAGCTTGTTTGGGCAAGGTGAGCGTGCCGCCTTGAACCGTGACGCGCCGCTTGGAGAAGGCATCGATGAAGCTTGTATTGTCGGGGAATTCGTTGAGGACGGAGAAGGTCACGTCGCGGTCCTCATCGCCGCTGTTGAAGCCCACAATGAGTTTTTCATCCGTGGCTTGCCGGATGGAGGCGTAGAGCCGATGGTGATTGTGACGCATCAAGGTCCGGGTGTTAAAGGCACGGAGTGCCGGGTGCGCCCGACGAATAGCAATCAACTGCTGCACGTAGGACAGTTGTGCTTCAGCTGATGCCACGCCACCACGCGCCAGCACTTCCCAAGGCATCGTTCGCCGGTTGTCCGGGTCTTTGGCCCCTTCCATGCCAAGCTCATCGCCGTAGTAAATGAGTGGCGCGCCGGGTGAAATGAACTGGAAGAACATGGCTTCGCGGGCCTTTTCAGCGCTGCCACGGGCCTCGGTCCGCAAACGCGGGACATCATGGCTGCCCAGGATGTTGAACCCCGCCTCGGTCACTTCCTGGCCGTAACGGTTACGTAGCGCCGTCAAACGGGCATCGAAGTCATCGACGCTGATCGACTGCTTCGCGAAAAAGTCCAACAAAATCTCCCGATAAATGTAGTTCATCACCGCGTCAAATTGGTCGCCTTGCAACCAGGATGACCCATCGTCCCAAATCTCACCGACAATATAAGCCTGGGGATTGATCGCACGCACCCGCTTGCGCCACTCACGCCAAAAATCCCGGTTGTCGATCTCATTCGGAACATCCAGCCGCCAACCATCAATTCCTTGACGCGTCCAGTACTCCGTGACATCAAACAAATACTCCTGGACCTTGCGGTTGCTTGCGGCACGCAACTGTGGCAACGTGCCAAAGCCCCACCAGGCGTTATAATTCGGACGCGGCTCCGTCACCACCGGATAACCCCAAATGGTGTAAAAATCCCAATAGGGACTCTTGTCACCTTTTTGCACCGCATCCTGGAAAAACAGGTGATCATCCCCCGTATGATTGAACACCCCATCCAAAATGACCCGAATGCCCATCCCGTGCGCCTTTGACAACAACTCCCGGAACAACTGGTTCGTTCCGAAGGCTGGATCGATCTGCATGTAATCCGCCGTATTATACTTGTGGTTGGAAGACGCCTTGAAAATCGGATTTAAATAAATCGCATTCACCCCAAGCGAACGCAAATACGGCAAACGCCGCATCACACCCGCCAAATCACCACCGAAATAATTGAAGTTCTCAGGCTTGCCACCCCACGGCAACGCCTTGGGCGGATCATTGCCACGATCACCATTCTCAAAACGCTCCGGGAAAATCTGATAAAACACCGCATCTTTAACCCAACGCGGCGTAAAAGTCGTTCCACCCCCCGCCCGAGCAGACACAGACGACACCCCCGGCCGCACCCCGAACGCCCCGGCACCCAGCTGCGCACATCCCGCCAAAAGCGCCAGGCATACACCCAAACCCCCCAAACGACAGGCCAAAGTTGACACCCAAACACCCTCCCTAAACGTCAAACGGCAACACCTGAGTCAGTGAATGGAACCAGGCGACACGCGCCCAAACAATCGCCACCGGATCAAGACGACCAGATAGCCAGCGTCATCGGCAGGCATACTGAAATATATTCTAAAATTTACCTTTACTTAACCTTAATTTCAAGTGCTGCGGTGAAATTTTTTTTTGTTTAAAACGATGCAGCCTCCCTCAATAGACCTGGCTCCCGCTTGAAACGCGGTACAACCGTTGGTCTAGAGGCGTTCGACGAACAGGGGTTGGGGGACGCCCTCGTATTGCCAGGTGACGGTGGCTTTGGGGCTGATTTCGAGGACGCGGTCGTTGCCGGTGTCGGCGATGAGGGTGTTGCCGTTGGGGAGACGGGAGGCGGCGTTCGGGAGGTAGCAGGTGGTGCGATCGCCAGCGCCGCCGTACATCCACACCAGTTGGAGGGTCCGGTTGACCTCCATGACACGGTGGTTCCCGCTATCCGCGATGAGGGTGTTGCCGTTGGGCAGGCGACTCGCACTGGTGGGGTGGTTGAGCAGGGTTGGGGTTCCGTCGCCCAGGCTCCAGAGTATGCGGCCGTCATCCGCCACTTCAATCACGCGGTGATTGCCGGTGTCAGCGATCAAGGTCGAGGCGGTGGCTTCGAGCCGCTCAACCGACATGGGACGAGACAAGCTGGCTTTGAGGACCCGTTGCAGGCGTTGGGTCGTGCTGACTTCGATGACACGGTTGTTGCCGGTGTCGGCGATCCACGTGTTGCCCGTGCTGGTGCGCCAAATGGCCTGCGGATCACTCAACACGCCGAGGCTCAGAGGTTTGTAACTCCACACGACCGTGCGTGCGGTGTTTACTTCCACGACACCTTGCGTTCCAGACAACAGTGCATTGCCACCAGGCAGCATGCGGGCCTGGAAGGCACCGGTTCGCAAGTGCCAAACGGTACGGCCTGCGCGATCAACCTCATGCACACCACCTTGAGACGCCACCAGGGTGTGGCCAATGCGCGAGGCGTTACCGCTCGCGTAGAGTTTGAGATCCAGTCGTTCGAGCTGTCCCGGCCGTACGACCAAACTGCGTCGCGTCTCTAAAAAGCCCTTGAACGAAAACACCAGCACCGGGTTGCCCACGGCCACATCCTTGAGCAAAAACGACCCATCAGGGCCAGCCTTCACCGTGTTTTGGGTGCCCAAGACCGACACTGTCGCACCATCAAGGGGCTTGGCCGACACCCCGTCCATCACCGTGCCGGCAATCGACGCCTTCGGCGTCTCAGGTGGCACCAACGTGACCGACACCTGCGCCGGTGCTTCGGAATCCAACGCGATGCCGGAGCGAAATGCGGATAAACCGCCATGCTGCACGGACAGCTCATAACTCCCGCCAAGCGGTGCTTTCAGCGTGACAAGCCCTTTGGTATCGGTCATCAAGGCCTCACCGACCGCTTCACCGTTCGCCTTGCGCAACGCGACCCTAGCCCCCGACAACGGCTTGGCCGAAGGGTCGACCACACTCACCACGACCGTCCCCACCCCAGACGCCTTGGGCACTGTCGACTCAGGCAAATTCGCGTATTCACGACGCCCGCACGCGGTGAGCAAGCAGGCACCCAGTATCACCAAAGCTGTCATCCCAATCGAAACGCCGCGCATCACCGGATCCTCAAGGCGTAAAGTAATTGAACGACGCCGTGGCCCGTGCGATCGCCTTGGCATTGTGCATATTGTGCGTATCCGTCCGAATCGCACACACCGTCCACGCGTAACGCGAACCCAGATTTAAAGGCAGCGACCACTGCAACGGACGCGTGCCCTCAAACACATCCACCTGCTGCCCATACAGCATATTCATCGACTCCGGATTGGAACGAAACCCACGCCACATCGGCATCGCAGGCACCACGCCCCGCATCGTCCCAAAGACCTCCACATAATACCCATCCGCGCCGTTCGACGGCTTCCACCGAAAATACGGTGTCGCCCCCACATTGGCCTCATGCTGCGCAGGCTCTTGCAAATAGGGAATCTCTAGCGGTGCCAACGGCGCACAGTTGTCCTGCCCACGCCCAATCACGTTGCCGGCGCGATCCAAGGCTTCAACCGTGTACAAATACTCCTGGCCAACATTCAAGTTAGAAAACCCCATTCCGCCACCAACCAAAGCCATCGGCAGCCAATGCGGGGTACTCAACGCCAGCTTGCCCTTGGTATCAGCAGCGCCACCTTCACGCATCGCCAATTGATAAACCTTGTAACCAGCCGCCCCCTTGACCGGGGTCCACGTCACCCGCGCTCGAATGATCGTCGTCTTGATCGTCCCCAAACCCGGTACCGGCATATTCGTATTCGTCGTTGCCAGCGCCCGCACCTGCATACCCGCCGGATCAACCACCGTCGTCGGCGCACGCGGCACCGGCGGCAAATTCACAGGCCCCTCCACCGGATCCGCCACAGGCCCCACCGGAGGCGCCTCTTCCTTGATCACTTCATTGATCAAAGCGGGATTCCGGGTGGAAACACCCGTGCGCACCTCATCGACACCCGCCCCCGCACCTACCCGCGATCCCGCACGGGTACACCCGGCCAGCAACACCATGACCCCGAGCAAAAGCACACCAGACAGCCGCGGCGCAACCCGTAATCTGGCCATCGTGGATACTCCTTCCCTCACTGCAAACCACCTTGTTTCAGGAACAACTGCCAACCCTATCGTCATATCGGCCATACAGTGGCAAATGTTGCGTTTAAATCATTATGAAAAGTTTAATTTTAAACAAACGATGGGCACAATTTGCCAACCATCACGCAATCCCCACAAAAAAAAGACGCCGCAAAACCTGCAGCGTCTCTTCAAATTTTGGAGAGCGGGAAAAGGGATTCGAACCCTCGACCCCCACCTTGGCAAGGTGGTGTTCTACCACTGAACTATTCCCGCGTTTTTGAGCACCGACTACTGCGCTCAATGTGAAACTAATATAACAAACCCCGTCTCGACTGTCAATCCAATTTGCTGACTGAATTTTATCAGACATTGAATCGTTGTTAATCTGCCTGGGTGAGGGTGCTCGTCTGTGAGTGGCGGTGGGTGGTATGGTTGGGGGGAAGTGGGGTTGACTGGTGGGGTTGTGATGGCACTTGAGCGACGCGGGGTGTTATATCTGGTTGGGACGCCGATTGGGAATCTGGGTGACTGGAGTGCGCGTGCGTGCGAGCTGTTGCGTGCGGTTGATGTCGTTGCGGCGGAGGATACGCGTGAAGCGCGCAAGCTGTTCAATCATTTTGGGATTGAGACGCCGTTGGTGAGTTATCACGCGCACAATGCGCGTGCCAAGGAGTCGGCTTTATTGGCGCGTTTGCAGCGGGGCGAGGCGGTGGCTGTGATCAGTGATGCAGGTATGCCGGGTGTGAGTGATCCGGGCGAGCATTTGGTGCAGCAAGCGATTGCTGCTGGCATCACGGTCAGTCCGGTGCCGGGCCCGACCGCTTTGGTCACGGCACTGGTGGCATCGGGGTTGCCGACCGGGCGTTTCGTGTTTGAGGGATTTTTGCCGCGCGAGGGGCGTTTGCGTCGGCGGGCACTGAAGGCATTGCAATCGGAGGGCCGAACCGTTGTGTTGTATGAGGCGCCCCATCGTTTGCTTGAAACGTTAGGCGATTTGCTGGTGATCTGGGGCCCCACGCGGCGGGGTGTTGTGGCGCGGGAGTTGACCAAGGTGCATGAGGAATTCGTGCGTGGCACGATTCGCGAATTGCATGCGCATTTTGAGTGTTGCGCGCCGCGGGGTGAGATTGTCTTGATCCTCGAAGGGGCAGAGGAGGTAGCGGAACAACCGAAGGCTGGTTTTGAGGAAGTGCTGCAACGCGAGCTTCTGGGCGGAGCCAAAGTGGCGGATGCAGTCAAAAGCGTGATGAAAAGTCACGGTGTGAAGCGAGACCTTCTGTACGGGTTGGCCTTGGCGTGGAAAAAGTCTCAAACGAAGCCCGACTGAATCAGCGCCAATTGAAGCGTTCGCCGGGCGGTAGCACGTGAAGTTTAAGGTCGCGGGCGGACGGTAGCGACGGGTTGGCCATGGAGACCTGACTCGTGTCGATGATAAGGGTCGGGCTGATGCCGCCGGCACGAATGCCTTGGGGATCGATCGCCACCCCGCCATCCGGGACGAGACCGATAGCTGTTGCACCACCAGCGAGCAGCGCATCGAGCGTCAGCCGGTCAAACGCCCCCGGCGCCCACAAGTTCGCCGAAGGAATGATGCCTGGGATGAGGCGCAGGCCAGAAAACAGCGCAGCGCCTTCTCCGCCTTGTTGCATGTTGCTCTCGCCAACCAACGTCACCGCAGGGCCAATGGCAAGTAAACGCAAATGGGAAGCGTGCTGTTTCAAAAGCGTTGCAAACTCGGCATTGAGTGCACGCACGAGGCCGCCTTGACGATCCGCCAGGACAATCAAGCCATCCACCCGCGGCAAGTAACGACCCAAAAGCGGTGAAGACAACTGGGATGCCAACAAAACTCGTGCCGTTGCGGTGGGCCTGGCCTGCAACAAGCCTTGCCATTGCCGGGCCGCCGCAGCGAGCGCGTCTGGCGCCACAATCAAGGTATCATCAGGGGCCTGCGCCAAGATCTCAGCCTGACAACGACTTTGCGTCACAAACCCCTCAGTGCCACCTTGGAGCCAGGTACCAAGCAATCGGGGGCGTTCCCAGTTGGATTGATTCAGCAACGGCCGTTTTTCGCGTTCATCACGACGCCAGCGCAGGCTTTCGCCGCGCCCGAGGATGTGCATCGTGACATCACGAGCGGCCTGCAAACGGGCTTCGCTCACGACAATCCGGGCATCTTTGGGGTCCAGAACCGTGACGCGCCCTTTACCGAACACGCGCAACTGGTCGTGGGTCAGCACTGCTGCGGTGCCTTCATCAATGCCCACGCCGATCAAGCGATCAGCACTCACTGCGGACCCTTTAAACGAACACGCAGCCAACAAGCGGCCAATTCGGCCTTCTCTGGCAAAGTGCGTGTCAACCAGGACCTCATGCACAAGCTCCAAGCCGTCCTGTAACGCGACGGCGGCTGTCTTGCCGGTGTCGTCCGAGCGCCAGGCTGCTTCACTTGACCCTCCCGCCAAAAACCGGGGGCCCCACACCATGGCACCGGCACTGGTGCCGGCAACCACCGCGCCGCGTTGGAAGGCGGCCAGAATGGCCCCATGGGCCGGTGTGTTGGCGATCGCCCGCACAAGCTTGATCTGATTGCCGCCCGTCACGTAGATGAGATCCGCTTTCAATAAACGGCTCAGGTTGGTATCACGATAGGCATCATCCTTGTCAAGCAATGGCAACACGGTCACATCGGAGACCCCGAGGCCTCTAAAAAAACGTGCATAGACGGGACCGGAACGGGCCGGGTCACCCGAGGCCGTGTTCAAAACGACCACGCGGCTATTGGTGCCGTTCGCCACGGCCAGCACATCCATTATCAAAGACGGGTCTTCCGGACCGCCGCCAATGGCGACCAGTGTGCCTGGCTTGGCGGCGTTCGCCGTCGACGAGACAGCCATCATCCACGCGATAACCATCGCGACGAGGAGAGGTCTCAGCGATCGCCGGGCTGCTTGAGCGTCCATTGCCAGATGTTCCAAAGGTTGCCTCTTAAGTTTGCGTTCGCCGAAAAACCGCTGACTCGCGGGCTGACCGCATCAATGCTCATCCAATATAGCAAAGGCAAGGCTGGAAGATCGAGATTCAGTTGCCGGGCGATCGCATGATAAATCGGCTTTCTGCGCGCATCCCCAATCGTGGTTTGTCCTGCCTGAAGCCAAGCATCCACCGCTTGTGACCGATAGCGTGTCCGATTTTGACCAAAAGGCGGCATCTGGTCCGAACGCCAGCGCACGCTGGTGTCAGGATCGGGCCGCGACGCGCTGGCTATCAACGCCAGATCATACGTCCCGGTGGCCAAACGCCCACCCGACGCCATCGAACCAAAGACCATGCCGGGTGTCAAGCGTTCAATTTTCAGGTCGATGCCGCTCTCGCGCCACTGACGTCGCCACAATTGCGCGGCCAGCGCCCGACTCGGGCGATCCGACGTCGTCAGCAAAGTCAAGGACAACGCTGTGCGCCCACGCTTGCGCACACCCTCTACCGAGCGTTTAAAACCGGCCTCATCCAACAATTGCTCCGCCAACGCCACATTCCGTTCATAACGTACAAACCCCGATTGGGTATGCGCCCAGTGAGACGGCGGCAATTCCGAATAGGCCGGCACGCATACACCGCTGTAGGCACGACGACTCAACTCGTGGCGATCCACCAGGTAGGCGATCGCCTGCCGCACCCGCCGGTCCCCCAAAATGGGATGCGTCAAATTAAACACCAACTGCTCAACGATCGGCGTCGGGATACAAGACACCGCGCCCGCCTTCATACCCCTCAAATGGCCCCATTGGGCGGGACTGGCGCCCTGAAGCACATCGAGATCGCCACTTTGCCACATCATCAACGCGGCACCGTCATGGGGCACGAAACGCAACACCACCCGTTCAATCCCGGGACGCCCGCGAAAGTGGCGTGCGTTGGCTGAGGCCACGATGCGATCGCCACTCACCCGACGCCGAAAACAATAAGGGCCGGTGCCAATCGGCCACGCCTGCCAGGCATCCGTGTGTCGCGCGCTCAACACATAGGGAAACAACTCCCGATACGGCGCATAGGGAGTTTTAAAATGAACCACCACCGTCCGCGCATCCAGACAGGTCATGCCCGCAATGCGTTCATAACCCGCCCGTGACAAAGCAGGAAACTTGGGATCCATCAGCATCCGATACGTCGCCACCACATCTTGCGCGCACAATGGCCGGCCATCGTGCCAGAACACATCGCGCCGCAAACGGTAGGTCACATGCATACCCTTGGCATCCAACACGATATCGCCATTCTCAAGCGTTGGAACCCTCACCGACAGCTCCGGCTCGTAACGCCCGTCAGGTCGCACGACCAACAGCCCGTTCCAAAAAAGGCCTGCAATCGCCCCGGTCGCATTCAACGTCGATACATACGGATTAAGGTTGTCAGGCTCTTGCGTGAAATGCACCGTCACCGCGGCAGGCGCCGCCGTCACCGCCCCGGCACCCAACGCCAAACCCGACACAAGCGCCATCCAGGCAAACCTGCACCAACTGGCGTGCAACCCGCAACGCACCATCACATCAAAACCCGTTCCAGGCCCCCGCACACGCAGCGACTCTCGCCTACGCCCATGTCGCCTCCTCGGTGAGGCCCAGCGGCAAGTGGCTGCGCAAGGATGTCAGGGATACGCCCAATCTGGATAACAACAGGCCCGCAGCCGGCGGCGCGCCAAGGATCAGTGCAGCGAAAACCTCATCACAACCAGGCGCCGTATACCCATGCTGATGCGCCAGTTGATCCGCCAGACGCAAAACGGTCAGGACATCCGAACCCCACACAGGCACGCCCAACATCAATCCCGAGCCTTGCCCCAACAGGGCCTCCATGACCGCAAGCCCATCTTCGCCCACCCAGGCAGCAAGCGCCCGACGGGCCAAACCCCCGTCATCCGCCATTTGCAGGCAAGCAACCAGCAAGGACCCCGTATCCACCAGCACCAAACCCCGTCGCGCAGCCAAGCTTGCCGCACGCGTCAACAAAAGCCCCAACGGCTGCGATGCATCATCACACTCAACCCCCATGCCTTCAGAGGAGGCCATGCAGACAAGCGAAAGCGTCACGTCACTATCCGCCGAATCCAGACCCGCTTTGGCACGCAAGCGCCGCAAGTGATCGATCACCTCAGCAGGCCTGACGCCAAGGCGTTGAAACACCGCGTGCACAAAACCTGCGCCAAGCAACACCTCAAAGACTTCATCCGCTCGCACCCGCCGCGGCTTCAAGTGCGCCGCAACGCCCAAGACATCCAAGGTCGCGGCGCTTGGCATCAACGATTCATGACGCACCACATCACAGGCATCGCCTGATGCTGCCCCAACGGCGTCACGCACCTGGCGCTGTGTGAGGCCCATGGCGCGCACGCTTCGCGCCGCCAAGCCCTCCGTTTCATGCAATAACCCCAACAACAGGTGTTCGGGGGTCACCCACGCGTCGGACAGACGCAAGGCCTCCTCACGCGCCGCGTTCACAGCTTGGATCAACGCGCCATCAAAGTGCCGAATCACGCGCCCGCCCCTCTAAACACTCAGGCCCTTCGTACACGATGACCTAACCGCTTTCTGGCACGACCTCGGGTATCACATTGGGCAAGCTCAGGCGAAAGGTCGTGCCGACGCCTTCCGTGCTTTCGACGACGATCACACCCTGATGCGCATCCACAACCTGCTTGACGATAGTCAACCCCAAACCACTGCCGCCTTGCAAGCGGGAACGGCCACGGGTCACACGAAAAAATCGGTCAAAAATATGCGGGAGGTCCGCAGAGGGAATACCGATGCCAGTATCGGACACCGTGATTTCCACCCCATTCGCCTCTTCCGAGACCACCACCGACACCACCCCACCCTGGGGAGTGAATTTTACGGCGTTCGCAACCAGATTCACCAACACCTGTCGCAAGCGGGGACCATCTCCCCACAAGGTCAAGTCTTCCGGTGTCACCGCCACGGTCACACTCACCTGTCGCGCGCGTGCCTGGGCTTTGACCGACGCCGCCGCATCCTGAATGAATGGCGACACCCGCAAGCAAGCATACTCAAGACGGTTACGGGAAGCCTCCAGTTTGGCAAGGTCCAGCAAATCATTCACAAGATCGTGCATCCGGTCAATTTCGCGCGACGCATCCGCCAGAAACTCGTCCCTTAAACCGGGATCCTCCTTGGCGCCGTCTTGCAGGTTCTCAAGCAGCACTTTCACGGACGTCACGGGGGTGCGCAGTTCGTGGGAGGCGTTGGCAATAAAATCTTGCCGCAACCGATCCTGTTCCACTTCGCGGGTAATGTCTTGATAACTGACCAAAAAACCTTCCAGGCCGCCTTCGGCATGATACAAAGGCGCGCTGTAGCGCTTGAGAAACTGTCGGGGACGCTCAAGCTGAATGATATCCGTGCGCGGGATGTCCGGCCTTGCCCGCATTTCGTCTTCAACGAGTCCCAATTGTTCCGGCACAAAAGTGCGCGCGTGCAGCACACGCTGCCAATCAGCCGCTGCCTGTGCACCATCAGTGGACCCCAACCCGGCCAGCGCACTCAATGCCGCGTTGGCGTAGAGGCAGCGCATGTGAGTGTCAAGCACCATGACACCCTCACTCAAACCATCCAGAACCGCGGACAAAGACACCCCGACAGGCACGCGGACCGCAGCAGCCGGGCGTTGCCTGAGCGCGACAAGCGCCGCATGCGCCAGGCGTTCCTCTTCCATCCGGATCCTTGACGGCGCTTGCCACGCCTCGCCCTTGACCACCGCGTGCAAGCCATCCAGCACACGCTCAAACGGCACCAGCACGTAGCCGGTGATCGGCACCAAAAATGCCACCGTCAACAGCGACGCCAATACCTGCGCAACCGCAATGGGCCAGGTCATCCAAGCCGCGACCAAATCAGCGAGGATGGCACTGCACGCCAATGCCAGCACAATCAGATAAATAATGCGACCGAACAGTACCTGAACCATCACCTGTCACTCACGCTTCCACGGGGCGCGTCCGGCGCTCGAAGCGATAACCGACGCCCCGCACTGTCTGGATTCGTACCGGATGATTGGGGTCGCGTTCAATCTTCTCTCGCAGCCAGTGAATGTGAACGTCCACCGTACGACCCTCACCGGTGAAATCGTAGCCCCACACCTGCTCGATCAGATACTCACGCGACAGCACCTTATTGGCATTGAGCGCCAACAGTTTCAGCAACTCGTACTCCTTGAGCGTCAAACTCAACACCCGCCCCGACAGCGTCACTTCATGACGCGTCAGGTCGATGATGAGATCACCCACCTCAATCTTGTCCGGTTGCTGCTGTTTCTGCTCACTGTAACGCGTCACCAGACGCAACAGGGCCTTCACGCGCGCCTGCAACTCACGCAGACTGAAAGGCTTTGTCACATACTCATCCGCACCGATTTCAAGGCCCACCACCTTGTCGATCTCCTCGCCCTTGGCCGTCAACATAATCACAGGTATCGGCATCTCCTGACGCAATTGCCGACACACCTCGTAACCATCCAGCGATGGCAGCATCACATCCAACACCGCCAAATTGGGTTTCTCGCGGCGGGCAACTTCCAAAGCCTGCAAACCATCGTGCGCCGTCACAACCTGATAACCCTCTTTTTCAAAACTGTACTGAATGCTTTTCACGATGGACGGTTCGTCATCCACGACTAAAATTTTGGCTGACATCGATCCAATCTCTCCTCAACAACGAACGGCCACACGCTCACCCGATCAACTCTTTTAAAAATCTCAAATCGAGATTGCAATCATGTTAGGCAATCTTGTTGGCAGTATACCCAAGTGATCATAAAACCCAACCGGTGCATCGATAAGGCCAACCACCAATTTCACCGATCGGACGGTGACCATCAGAACACTACGCAACGGTTGGCAGACCGATGTCGGGTGTTACGTCCGGCATGGTCACAACGAATATTTAACGAACAATCCGTCAATCTGATACATGGTCGATCAGGGACGGGAACCATCAATTCCGCGAATCAAGCCTTGGCCAGTCGGGGTTTTGTTTCAAGCGCCTGGGTGCCGCGGTGTTATGATGGAGACGTTGCAGGCGTGCGGCAGGGCTTGAAAACCCAAAGGTACGTGACACGTTGTTGTCGTTATGCATCGCTTTTCCCTGGCGCGCAAACCATCCGGAACGTTTCCCGGGCCGCGAGCGTTTGTGTGACGAAGCGGTGCTGTGCCATGCGGGCGTTTTGTCGGATAATCCGTCGTCGATCATTGAAGGGGTGGCAATGGCGCAAGTGAGACAATCCAGGCAAAAACGCGCAGGCGCGCGTCAAGCGCCTGTGAAACCCGGTCAACGGATTGAATTGGTGCTCGAGGCGTTGGTCAATGGGGGGGAAGCCTTGGGGCGTTACGAGGGATTGCCGGTGTTCGTGCCGCAGGGTGTGCCAGGCGATCGCATCGAAGCGAGCATTGTATCCACCAAGCCGGGTTATGCCCGTGCGACGATTCAGCGCATCCTGGAACCGTCACAACAACGCATCGTTGCGCCTTGTCCCGTCTTTGGGCAGTGCGGGGGGTGCCAGTGGCAGATGCTGGACTACGGGCAGCAAGTCGAATGGAAGACCCGTCTGGTTGCCGAAGCCCTGCTCAGGCACGGTGGTTGGGCGGATACCAGTCGTTTGCGCGACACCTTGGGGAGCAGTGACCCGTGGCATTATCGCAACAAGGTGCATTGGGCGGTTGCAAAACCAGAGGGGAGTTGGCAAGTGGGGTTGTATGAGCCAAGGACCCACGCGCTGGTTGATACGGATACCTGTGCCATTCAGGCGCCGATCAACAACACCATCCTCGAACGCGTCAAAGGCATCCTCGCGGACCTGCCCATCGCGCCCTACAACGAACGCACCGGGTCTGGGTGGTTGCGTTCAATTTTCGCCAAAACGAGCCAGATTACCCACGACACGATGCTCGGCCTGGTCGTCAGGCACGATGACCCCAAGCTGGTGGCACGATTGGGTGAGCGGGTACGGTTGGAATTGCCAACCGTCACGACCCTGATCATCAACATTCACCCCGCACCCGGCAACAAATTACTGGGTGATGACACCCGTGTCGTCTTTGGTTCCGGCGTCATTCGTGAACGCATCGGGCCGATTGAGCTGGCAATTTCGGCCCAATCATTTTTTCAGGTCAACAGCACGATGACGGCGCTGTTGTACCAAACCGTTGCGCACGCGGCCCAGTGCGACCAGGCGCCCACCGTACTGGATGCCTATTGCGGGACGGGCTCGATCGCCCTGTATCTGGCAGCAAGTGGTGCCCGTCACGTCACCGGGCTTGAAATCGTCCCGGCAGCCATCGATGACGCGCGTCGCAACGCCGTTGACAACCAACTGGCGGACCGTGCCCATTTCGAAGTCGGAGACGTCACAACCTTGCTCACCCAGCACCAACACCTGCGCGAAACCCCGGATGTCCTGGTACTGGACCCACCCCGCAAGGGCTGCGAAACACACGCCCTTGAAGCCCTCGCCGCGCTGGCCAGTCCACGCATCATTTATGTGTCATGCAACCCTGTCACGCTGGCACGGGATCTCCGGGTGCTCGACGCATTGGGTTATGCCACCGAAAGCGTGCAACCCGTGGACATGTTTCCGCAAACCGCCCACATCGAGTGTGTAGCAACCCTCACGCGCAACCAGGCGGGCTTAGGACGGCGCGACACCGAACAGTGAGCGCAAGCGGTCACGCAAACCCAAGCCGCGCCACGCCCCGGCTGTTGTGCTGTAGCCCCAGATACCGGCCAAACCAACGACGAATGTGGCAAACAAGCCCCCGCCCGGCACCACCGCCGAGGCGATCGCACCAGCCATCGCAGCCCCAAAACCACCAAAAAAACCACCCACCAAATCCGAGGCCACATTCGCACCAAACTCGCGAATCCCCAAACGCCCGGTCACCAAACGATAACCATTCGCCACCAACGAGATAACCCCCTCAAACAACGCCGACCGCTTCATCACCGGCCACGTCGCCCCAACAACACCCTTGACGCCTGCAACAACCCCCCGCGGACTTAAACGTGACACACCCCGAAACAACGTGCCAAACGCATCCTTAACCGCGGCACCGCCATCAATACCGGATTTCGCAGCGTTCCACAGGTGCGCAACCGTCCGGCCCGTTTCAACAAAATCAGCCGCCACATACCGATCCAACCCCATCATCACAGGCCCCGGCACCCCCACAGCGCCCATCGCACCCCCCTGATTCGGGACGCCCCCCAGCGGCACAGGACCCGGCGCTCCCGGTACCCCGATCCCACCCATCGCGGGCTGTTGCACCCCGCCAGGCACCATCGTTGGCCGTTGCGCCGCATTCATCTGATTCGCGTACACCGGTTGCCCCCCCAACGAACTGCCAAACCCCACACCCGCCACATCCCAGTCAAATCCGCGTTAATCGGTAAAGCATTGTTTAATGTTTCGCTAAAACCAGTTAAATTTTAGGATATAAGCATGGAGCAGCCGGCGTGATTGGGGTGTGCAGGGATCTGATTGACGACGATCGGACCGAGATGGCGGGTTGTAGGTCGCGTCGGGATGGACACTCATTGGACTTCCCAATAGCCGGTGCGTGGTGAACCACGGCGAATCAAGCGGCCTGCGCGCTGGAGGGCTGCCAGATGTTTCTCCACGGCCCGTTGGCTGATGCCGAGGCGATCGCCCAAGCGACGCGCTGACAAAGTCGGCGCTGCCGCCAGTAGCTGTATGATTGCCGAACCCATCTCCGAACCGATCACCGAACCCATCTCCGAACTCAACGTTGTGGCACTGGCTTGATGACGGATGGCGGTTTGCAGGGCATCGTGGATGGCTGTGAGCATGAAGGTCACAAAGGGTTCGAGTTCGCCTTGTTGATCCGACTGTCCAAGCGTGTCATAGTAGCCCGGTTGACGGGCGCGTATTACCTCTTCGATGGGCAACCACGCGAGCAATGAATTCCAGCGACTGAGGATCAAGGTCTGCCAGAGACGGCCCAGGCGACCATTCCCATCGGTGAAGGGGTGAATGAATTCCAGTTCGTAATGAACGACGCAACTGGTGATCAACGGATGCCAATCGGTGCGGGCCAGCCACGTGAGTAAATCAGCAACAAGCACCGGCACCCGGCCGGCCGGCGGTGCCATGTGAACGAGTTGTTCACCGCGATAGATTCCCACGCCACCGTTGCGATAGCGGCCCGGGGGATCGATCAGACCCGCCATCATCACGCCATGCGCCTCAAGCAGGTGCGTCTCGTTAAAAGGCTCCCATCGGGTGAGTGTCTCGTAAGCCGCAATTGCATTGCGCACCTCCTGAATATCGCGCACAGGACCGAACACGGGCTTGCCGTCAAGAATCGCGCTCACCTGGTCGAGGCTGAGACTGTTCTGTTCAATTGCCAAGGAGGCATGGATGGTCTGGATCCGGTTGTAACGCCGCAGCAAGGGCGATGCAACACGTTCCTCGCGGGCACTCCAACGCCCCAACAACTCCGCGATTGCAGCGACACTCGCCAACAGTGCCGGAGACAGTGTGAGTGGCGGACGGTAAGGCGCATCTGGCGTCATCAAGTACGGACCTTTCCAAGCGGCGTTGCGGTATCAGGCACACGATTTTCACGCGGTGGGCGTCGAGTCTTTGGCCAAGGCGAGGCGGGGCAACACAATATCGGTCAGAATGCGGGTCATGGTGGGGTCAAAGGCGAGGCCGGCTTGTTGGCGCAAAATGGGGTCGATGTGTTCAACGGGATTGATGGTTGGCTGGTGTTTTGATTCGAACAAGGCGCAAGTTGTTTCTGCGAGGGCGAGGATGCGTGCGGTGGTTGGGATCGACTCGCCGCCCAGGCCGTCCGGGAAGCCCATGCCGTCCCATTGTTCCTTGTGCCAGCGGATGGCTTGTACAACGCCCACACCGTGTCCCAGTTTGCTTGCGCGGGTTGCGCCGCGCACCGGGTGCCACTGCAGTTGGCGTGTCATATCGGGATTGGGCTTGGTTTGCCCGTCAAACCAGGCCGCTGGCAATTCCAGTTTTCCGAGATCATGCAGCAAAGCGGCCTCCGCGAGATTGTCACGCTGTTGTGCGGGCAATCCCAAGGCATCGGCGAGGGCGAGGGCGATGGTTTGCACGTGGCGGCTGTAGTGGGGCGATCGCTGGCAATGCGCATCAATGCGTTGGGCCCAGTCCAGGCTGGTTGGTTCCGAAGGGGGACTTGGTGGCGCTTGCGCCGGTGTGAGGCGGCGGCCCGGCCAAACGAAATAGATGATGCCAAGGCAGGCGGTGATGAGGCACGCATAACCGATGAGGGTAACCAGGTCAAGCAGCATGCCGGCTGTTCTCGAACAAGGGGTGATTCATCGCTGCAGGTGGCCTTGCCAGGCGGACTGGACATCCGCGTAGCGTTCGAAGCAGCAGCGGCCGAGCGTGTCTCCGTTAATCAACAGCGCGCGGCGCACGATGGGTTGAATGTGAATCAGGGCGAACGCACCGCCTTGCGCCAAAAGCGATCGCCTGACCGCATCCAAGGCGGCAAAACCCGCTGCATTAACCACCGGCACACGGCCAAGGTCCACCACCCAATAAAGCCGATGGGCCCTGAGTGCCTCTTGCAGCAGCGTTTCCAGCGTCGCACCCACTGCCCCATTCACATAACCGGAAAGCACCAGCACCGGCAACCGCGGATCCTCCGTTGACACCCACTGCGCGTCAAACGCCTGGTTCACGGCTTGCTGATTCATCGCCCGCCTCGCATCCCGGCCTCAAGCATTCACGCGCACAAGCCGCGTGTAAATTTTTTGTCCGAGCGGTACGATCTGCCCGCCGGCATTCCAGGTTTTGTTCACCACCAGGAGATGGGCAAAAGACCCGATCTCGCCCGGACCCGTGAGCGCCAAATCAACCCCGGTTTCAGGCATCGTTCTGAATTCGAGGCCAGCAAACGCCGCCTCTGCACCCGCGGCTTCCATCACGGCTGATAAAGGCACCAAGGCGTAGGCATAAGACACGGTGACCCCGCGCTTCGAGACGGTGTCGGCCCAGAAGCGCGCCCGATAAGGCTCAGCAACCGCCAACTCGACCGGCAGATTACCAAAGCCCATCAAGCCAAACGGTGCGCCAACCTCTATAAAACTTTCGTTCCAATCCACCTGCAATTCATCGGTTTGCCAATGGGTCCCGTTCTTGCGATAAATGGCAGTGGTTTGAGCGCGTTCCAGATAGGTGGCCCCCAAGCCGGAGCCCTCGTAATTTTTGACTCCACCCTTGAACTCAGCCACCACGTTGGCCGCCACTTCCCGCTCATCCAGCACTTCCAGGCTCAAGTGCGACATGCGCATGCGCAAATTGGGAAACGAACGTTTCAGATCACGATTCAGTTCGTCAAGGCGTTCACGCGAGACGCGCAGGTTGTTGTAACCGACAGTCGGTGCCAAATCGCGCAAATAAGCCTGAAAATCCCCACGATTGAAAGCCTTGACGCCAGCCAGCAACTGTTCGCGCAAGCCCACCTTGGCTGGCGTCACTGAGACAGCCGCGTCAGGCTCGGCCCCCAAAGCGGGGCGACCGTCAAGCGTGGTCAACGCGCTCAAGCACAGCAATCCGACAGTCGCCAGAACCCTTGATAAAACCCGCGTGCGTGAAGGTAATCGACTTACGCGTTTAAAGACTGACATGGCTACCCCCGATGCTGACGTCGTTCACGATTCGACAGCGCCACCGGGTGTCCGGTAAAAGTTGCAGGCGCCAGTTGGGCAGGATGACCGAACTTTGGTAAACCCGCTCAAAACCCGACTCGGAGCGCGACACGGTCTCAACCGGAAAGCGGTAGAGGTCGCCTGGCTGATCCCAGCGCCAGTGCAGATCAATTCCGTGCTGGTCATCCCGCAAACCAAGCTCGGACACGTGCTGTTCCTTCCCGCTGCCGCCTGGATCCGACGGCTCGACGAAGCGACCGTTTCGACTGTAATAATATCGTTCAGGCCCCGTCCCGGCACGCATGTTCACATTAAACTCAACACCAAACCAAAGCGATACCGGGCGCTCCCAACCCTGAGTCAAGGTATAGTCAACCGTATAGCCAGCGCCGTCACGCGGCACAAACAGGCGTTTCGCAATGCGAATCGGCCAGAAATCCGACCCCACCCACACATGCCCATCCCGCGTCAAATTCAGAACGACACCATCCGCCAGGGCCTCGTGTTCGACACTGTAAGACTGGTTAACAAAGTCGCCTTGTTCGCCATAGGTCATGTTCTGTAGGGTTTCCAAACGCGTATCGGGATGAAAGAAATGGTCAATCAAGGACAGGCGCCGATACCAATCATAGTTCAAGAAGCGCTCAAGTCCGGTTTCTTTCACGACAGGCCGCGCGCCCAGCGCCGTGGGTTGAGCAGCACGGATTGGTGTCGCCGTTGCAATCTGCTGGTGATAAGGTTCCGGTCGGCGCGCGAGCGTATCAAGCAAATTGACGCCCACCGCCTTGAGGTCCTGCTCCAAAATGGCACCGCCACAAGTCGCTTTGACATACACGTTTTGCGCACGCGTGGAAACCAGGGCCTCTGTGGCGCCATCCTGGTCAAAATCAACCTGCTCAAGCTCACAAAAAGGGGTATCGCCGTGGCGCAATCCGTCAGCGATCGCCTCGGCCTGCAACAACGCCTGATAATTCGCACTGCGTAAATGATTGAGGTAAATTCCCCCAAACACCCCGTGCCAGTAGGGATCATTGCTTTGTCCGCGCCAAAGCGCATCTTGCGCAGCCAACCACTCGGCACCCGGCGGTACCGTGTCCGGCCTGAGGTCTTCCAGTTGTCGCGAAACCCGCAACATTTTTTTATGCAGATGATTGGCCTCGGGGTACTTCACCAAAAAATGCCGCCAATCACCACCACGCATCAGCTCCCGCAGTGGCTGGGGCAGCTCGGCCAAGGCCCCCTGAAACACTTGCGTCAAGTCCCCGGGTAGCGCCCATTCCTGAATCTCCTGGCAAGCGCCAGAAGGCAGGTAGACCCGCCCCCAAGGCTTGTGCGCCGCTTGATAGCGTGCGGGTGTGGTTGTCACAATCCAATCCTGGTTTTGCTCAAGCAGGCTGAAAAAACGCTCCAGCCAACCATCGACATACACCGTCTGATACGTGTCAGGCCAACCGCCGAACTTCTCGCCGTCATCAAACGCGACAATCAACCGGCTGCCATCGGGCGTGGCATGGGAACGCAAAATCTCAATGACGCGTTCCGGGCTGCCAAAGGGCATCTGAGCCCGCAATTCGGATGAAATGGGGAACACGCTCAACGCATAACCCTGTTCTTCGGTTTGGAAGTAGCCAAAGCGATCGCCCTGACTCAATCCGACCGCCGCAAAGTGCACATCATCCAACACCGTGTAGCGCAAGCCGGCCTGTGCGATGGGGCGGGGCAAATGCGGTTCCCACACGCGCCCGGGCAGCCACATGCCCGTCGGGCGCTCACCAAAATGGTGTGCGATCGCATCGGAGAGGCGTTGGATCTGGCCGACCTTATCGCCATCCGGAATGATTGATAAAATCGGTTCATAAAAACCGCCGCCGAGCAGTTCCACTTGCTGCCGCAGCACCAGGTGTCGCAGGCGCTCAATAAACTCCGGGTGACAGCGCTGCAACCATTCGAGCAGGTGCCCGTCGAAGTGCATGGTGATCCGCACCGTCGGATGACGCTCCAGAACATCCAAAAACGGCAGGCACGTGTGTTGGTAGCCATCTTCAATCACCCAGTCCCAATTACCGATGGGCTGGTGATGATGAAAACCCAGTGCCAGTTGTATGCGATCGTGGTCAGCCAGAAGCATTTAATAATTCCACCTCGGTGCGAGGTCAAAGACGCCCACACTATACCAATTGAGCGCATCCCCCATCAAGCCGGGGCACCCACCCAGGCAGTCGCAAAAGTGAGCATCACGTTCACTGCTCAGACAACAAGTACCGGACCGAGACGCAAGGCGATCGAGAAACGCGTTGACTGGTGATTAAATTTTGGCTGCTGTTCAAAAATAGCGAGTCAGTGCCTGATGTTTTGAGTTTGCTACACAAGGCTTGAACAACAGCCGATGCGTCACTGAACAACCTAACCGCTGCCGAGTGGCAAGGCTCACAACGGATTCATTCATTTAAGCACCGACACGCTGCGTGAAGGCGTTTCAGCGACAAACAGCAAGGTGTCAGGCAGGGTTGGTGCTTTCGGCTGGGTGGGTGCTTGCAATGAAGCGTCCTTGGCGGGCTTTGAAGACATAAGGATCGATATCCGGGAACAGGTTGTCGATCGCCTCGATGCCTGCCACCAATTCCTCGCTCACGCTGTCAGACAAGATGGCGTCCGCCAATTCATCAAAGCGTGCGACGTGTTCGTTGAAGCGGTCGATCGCATACACCTTCGCCTGGCCGGTCGTCACCAAAAATGGCCAATCGCTGCCCTCAAGCAACAGCAGCTCCCGCGCGGCCTGTTGCAAGGCCCGCCGTTCAAGTGGGGAAGCTGGGGTCGGCCGATGCTCAACCAAGGCTTCCATCCGGGCTTCACACCGGTGGATGATCGGCCACATAAACTCCACGTCCGGATTGAGCCACACGTGGTAATGTCCGCCAGCGCCCCAGGTGCTCTCAGGCAGCGCATACGCGTGCGCAGGTGGCATTTGCTCGTGGATTTCACCAACGGTCAAACGGTCCACCAGTCCTTGTTGGGCCATCTTCTTGATCACCTGCTTGATCCAACTCACCCCTTCGAACCACCAATGCCCGAACAACTCGGTATCAAACGGCACCACCACCAAACCGGGCTCACCCTGTGCCTTTTCATACTCGCTCAAAAGCTCCGCAATCAGGCGCACGTAGTGGTCACTGTTTTCTTCCACCCGCTGCGCAGCCATCGCCGGGTTATAAAAGTCCTTGTCGACCAAGTCGCAGCGATCGCCTGTGATGCGCCAATAGGGCATGCCGCTGTTGCCGTCTTTTTTGTGAAACTCGCGATACCAGAAATCACCGGGGTACCCTTGATCCGCCGACCACACCTGATACCCGGCACGCTCGTTGCGCGCATACACAGCCACCGGATTCTCCGGCAACCAGTACCCGTGATAGGTGGTCAGACCCGACAACGGTTTTTCGGGCATCGGGATGTACTCGATCTTGCCATACACCCCGATGTGACGCCGCATACCGGAGGTCTTGCCCCCCACGACCGCATGGGCGTCCGTGAAGAAATACTGCAACTGGTTCTCATAAAGAAACTGATCAACCGCCGGCCGGGCAATGTAACCCTCCAAGGTGTCCTGATTGACCCCCGGACGGTAGGCGCACTCAGGCAACCACACCCCACGCGCCCGGCGACCAAAATGCCGCTCATACGTATCCGCGCCCACTTTGAACTGCGCATTCAGCGACGAATCGCGCGACAACAACGGCGAGAACCCGTGCGTGGCCGCACAGGTGATGATCTCAAGACAACCGGCATCTTGCAACCGCCGAAACGCACCCAAAATATCCCGCCCGTAACGCACCCGAAAATCCGCCAAACGCGCCGCATACCAATCATAATAAAACTGCGACAGCTCACGCCGGGGGTCATGCGGCCACTCACTGGGCTGCTCCTCTTCCGGCACATCCGCAAGCGTCGGTCGCTGTGACACAGGCGCCTCAGACCCGAGCGCATCCGCATCCGTCGCCCCTGCCAGCGCCTCGACATCCGTCACGTCCTGGGCTGCGATGGCCCTGGTCGCCCCAAGCGACGCAGCAACCACCTGGGTCGATGTTTGCGCCGCTTCCCGCACGGCGTCCTCGCCAAGAATCGCTTCCGCCCCATCAGTTGCCGCTTCAGCCGGTGCAGCTTCCGCATCGACAGCCTCCGCGGCAGCGGCTTGAAGCGCGTCATACGCGGCTTCGAGTTCCTTCAGACGTTGCGTGCGACGCTCAGCGGCCTCCCACTGCCAGCGCTCGCGCTCACCCGCCTCGCTGTAGCGATGCCGATCCGCATCCACACGCGCCAAAATGGCCTCAACATACGCCTCATAGCCCTGCTTCAAGTGCTCGTCAGCCAACTGCTCAGCCAGCACGGGCGTGATGCCGACGGTCAACTTGGCCGCGATGCCTTCCTCGCGCAGTTCGTCAATCGCATTGAGTAACGGCAGGTAAGTCTCTGCGATCGCCTCGTAGAGATTCTCCTCACCAAACGGCCACATCCCCGCCTTGCGGTAATACGGCAAATGCGAGTGCAAGACGAGTGCAAAAGTTCCCACAGACACGTCACTTCCCTTTCAACGCGATACCGGCACACGCTTCCTGACAACGACCCAGTCGCAGAAAGCAAGCCCTTGCACGCTACCTTGCCCTTTTCGGGTGGCGCAGCATCCCATGTCTCACCGCCTGCGGCCCGCTGTCTCACCGTTCATTCACCATGAAATTTACCATGAACACAGGCCAACTCAACAGTCCGGAGGGCGCAGAATGGGGGTCCAACGCCGGTGACCGCTAGCGGGTTAGCAAGTGCCGCAAGCGATCCAGTACGACCTGGGTGGCGCGATACTTGAGGACTTCTCGCTGCACGCCAGATCCGAAGCGCGACGAAAAGGTCACAGGGCCTGCCGGGCCATCGATGGCCATCCAGACGAGCCCCACATCGTCAGAGGGGACGCCTGACCCAGCGGACGCATAACCGGTGATCCCGATGCCATAGGTGGTGCCCATCAGGGTCCTGACACCGCGGGCCATGGCGATGGCGACGGCCTCGCTAACCACACCCTCAGCGAGTGCCACATCGTCAACACCCAGTAACTGTCTTTTTTGCCCCTCGGTATAGGCGACGATGCCGCCCATCAGCCACTGGCTGGCGCCTGGAACGTCGGTGAGGCGGCTCGCGAGTAGGCCACCGGTACACGATTCCGCGACGGCCAGAGTCAGGGAGCGAGAACGCAAGCCCTGCGCGACAATTGCGGGTAGGGTTTGTTCGTCTCGGCCAAAGAATTCAGGAATGGCTGTGAGGGGGGCGATCGCATCGGCGAGCAAAGCATCCACCACCTGCGCGTCCTGACCCTGGGCGGTGACGAGCAAGCTCACCTCGCCATTGCCGGCATAAGGGGCCACGGTGGGATTCTCGCCTCTGAGAAATTCAGCGAAGCGCTCAGCGAGCACCGACTCCCCGATGCCCGCGTAGCGCAAAAGCACGGATTGGATGATGGTGTCTGTGAGGCTTCGCATTTGCGCCAGGGCCCAGGTGTCCCACATGAGGCGCAGTTCGGAAGGGACGCCCGGGAAAGCCCAGACTTGCTTGCCGTCACGTTCCAAGGCCACACCGCAGGCGGTGCCAGAGGGGTTGGGAATCAAGGTGGCGGAGGCGGGGAACAGGGTTTGTTTGAGGTTGGAGGGGGACATGGCGCGGTTGCGGGAAGCGAACCAGAGCTGCAAATGGGCAAGGGCTTCGGGGTACTCAATGAGGGGTTCTCCCCAGACACGTGCCAGCGCTTCGACGGTCAAGTCATCCGGAGTGGGGCCGAGGCCGCCTGTGAGGATAAGTAAGTCCACGCGGGTGAGGGCGTGGGTGATGGCTAAAACCATCAAGTCAAGGTCATCGCCCACGGTCGTGACCCATTGCAGGTCGGCGCCTGAACGCAGGAGGGCTTGCGCGAGGGTGGTGGCGTTGGTGTTGGTGATGCGGCCCTTGAGCAGTTCAGAGCCGATACAGAGGATTTCAACACGCAGGGGTTGGGTCATTAGAGGGTTCCGAAGGCGCGATCGCCCGCGTCACCAAGTCCGGGCACGATGAAGCCGTGTTCGTTCAGACACTGGTCAACGTTGATGGTGTAAATGGGCACATCCGGGTGCGCCTGGGACAGTGTTGACACACCTTCAGGGGCTGAGATGACGCTCAGGAAGCGAATATGTTTCGCCCCGCGTTGTTTGAAACAGGCCACGGCTGCGCAGGCCGAACCGCCGGTTGCGAGCATCGGGTCAACGATGAGCACGGTGGCAGTGGGATTGATGACTTCTGGCAAGTTAGTGTAGTAAGTGGCTGGCAGCAGGGTCTTTTCATCCCTGTGCAGGCCAATATGTCTGACTTCCGCGTCCGGGCAGACATCCAGCACCCCATCGGCCATGGCGAGGCCGGCGCGAAGCACGGGGGCGATAATGAGTGAATGAGCCAGTGTTTCGCCGGTGTCGATGGTCGTGACCGGCGTGGTGATGCGGGTGGGGGTGAGTGCGAGATCGCTGGTGGCGGCGATCGCCACAAAGCGGGCGAGTTCGCGCAAGCGCGTGCGAAAGACTGCACTGGTGGTGTCGCTACGGCGCAGACCCGTCAGGGCATGGCGCGCCAAGGGGTGGTCGATGAGATGCAGTTGCGGGAGTGTGGACATATCGTGAGCCATGACAACGCCTTTCGCGGGAGGATGCGCCCATTATGCCCAACCATCGGTGGAAAATAAAGAAACCCTTCGGGTTCGGTCAGCCATTCTGGTTGGCGGCTCAGGATCGCTCGCCTGTTTCAAGGGACCGGACGATCCGGGGTGAAACATCCTGAGCAGGGGAGGAATCGCCTCAAACGGCTGAAGCCTGAAAACGCAAACGGGAAATTTCAACACCCGGTCTCTCAGAAAATATGTCACTGAAGCATGCGAATGCAATGATTGGTGCTGTCTGCCACATCAAGGTTGCCATCGCGACGATCGTCATTCCACAAGGATCGTCAAATCGGGCAGCTGCGCCCAGGCCATCCTTGTACCCCCACGTGGCAGAACCCGCCAAAGTAGACACTGCGTAGTCCTGTTATTCTCCGGTATTCAACGATGCAAACAGACCGCCCCCCGTTTCACCGTTCAGACGGCCTTAAGACCGCAGCCGGAGGACATCGGCACAACCGCGGACAGGTTGGGTTACGGCTGAGGGCGCGTCACAAAAAGGGTTTAACGAGCCATCAGCGAATACGTCGTGCCGTGTCGTTGACGAACCGCTTCAGGGTAGCCACCTGTCGTTAACACCCGCGACACCGGGGAATAAAAAACCTGCGGTCCCCAGAACAACCAGGCTTGCTTCGATCCGGGTGGATTTTCACATCCCCGCCAACCTGTCGACAGATCGGGAGCCTTGCATCGCGTCATTAAAACACCAAGGAGCGTGACGGATGGCCCCCTCGTTGCAGCAGCGTTTAAGACGGTTTACCCGGCAGGTCACAAGAACCTGGGTGGGTATTGCCGCCCTGGGGTTGTTGGGACTCTGGATTGTGGAGCCAGTCTTGATTTGGATTTTGGACATGGCCCATTATCGACCCCGAAACTTATTGTTATTCGGCCTGTTTTGGGGCGTGATCGGTATCTTGTTGGCCTGGGCTTCAGGTATCAATTTTAAAAAAGGCTGGACCAAAAAAATCCCGCACGTGATCAATGACTTGATGCTGGGCGTTCCCTTCGCTGGCCTCGTGCTTCTCGTGCTCCTGTGGAAATTTTTTTCGTTCGCTCCATGGTTCTTCACGCATCTGCCTTTGTCCTTGCTGTCAACCCCTGCCATAGCCGTGCTCATCCTGCTTGGGCAATTCATCGTCACGGACACACCGCCGATGGCACCCGAAACCCAATCAGTTAACAACAGACCCACACAGGTCCGTCAGGACCCACGTGATGGCAACAATCCCTTTGCCGCGCATTATCAACAACATATCCATCCACACATCCAGGAACTCGAAATGCAACGCCAGGAAGCCGTGACGGCCACACAAACCAAGACCCTCAACTGCATCATCTATGGTGTGACCAGCTCTGCTATCTGTTGCGGAGGATTCGTTGCCGGTGTGGCGAGTCGATCAGGCTTGCTGGCGATCGGCTTTGCTTTCACCTGGTTCGTGCTCGCGGTGGTCCTCCTTGAAATGTGGCTGACACGGCGGGCACACGAAAGGGCTTTCCAGAACAACGTCAAATCCCGCATGTATCCGAAGATTTGCAGATTTTTCGGTGAGGACTTCAGCTTCCGGCAGTTCAGTTCCTTCGGGGTCCGTACCCTCGACGCATCGGGAATCATCCCGGAGTTCGAGGCGGTGGCGGAGCAGGACTGTATCGCGGGCACCTACGCTGGCACGGCCCTTGAAATGGTGGAAGTGACGCTATCGAAAAAACACGACAACCATGACATGCGCGTATTCCATGGCCTGTTCATTGTGCTCCGAACGGAACGGCACTTCACGGGAACGACGGTCGTGGCGGCTGATAAAGGGATCATCGGCAATGCCTTGGAACGCCGCGACCAGTTTTCCAGCATGACACCCGTCAGACTGGAGAGCGCCGATTTTGAAGAGAATTTTGAGGTTTATGCCAGCAACCAGGTGTTTGCGCGCAGCGTCCTGACACCCACGATGATGGACAGGCTGCTCAAGGTGAAACACACGTTCAACGACTCGCGCGTGCAGTGTTCCTTCTTTGGCAACACGGTGTTACTGTTACTTCCTTCAACGCGCAACCGTTTTGAACTGACCTCAATCAAGCGACCCATCGACTTCGTCCCGGAAACGCGGGAAATACTGCAACAGATGGATGACATTTTCCGAATCATCGACGCCCTGAAACCAAGCCCCAACCCAAGCAGGTAACACATCCAACGCGCTCCACGGCTTCCTCCTGGGGGCATTCGACGGGTGACTGCACAAAGTCCTGAAAATCAAGTGATCGACTTGTCACCAAAAACGAGTCGATCCAAAAAACGAACCGTTTCCATTCAAAATCGAATGACAATCAAACAAAGGTCTCAGCGGCGTTTTGCGCATTCTCAAATTTTACGACGTGTCGAGACGCATCAAACGAAGTTTTGCTTCCATTGGGGTATATAACTTGCGTGAACGATTGATTGCCACACTGGGTAATCCTTGGTTCCGTGCCCGCCGACAAAAACTTGCCGACAGCGCGGCGTGGCGGGTCAAACCAGGCGTGATCGTGGTTCACCTGACACTGATCAAGAAGGAAATCCACACGTGAACATGTACATCATCGGGTTGATCCTGGTTGGGCTGTACCTGTGGTACATCAGTGTGATCAAGCGCCGGAACGAGGCACTCCAAGCGCTTTCAAGCATTGATGTGCAGCTCAACCTCCGGTTCGATCTAATCCCCAACCTGCTAAAAATGGCCAAGAAAGTCATGGACCACGAACAAAACTTGCTCAAGGACATCACGATGTTGCGCAGCAGCGTCAAGCAATCCTACAACCGCAAGGATCCCCAAGCGGTTCGTGAGCATCTAGCTGCCGCGGAGGCGCTGTCGGGCAAGCTGGAGCAGTTGATGGTCACGGTGGAGGATTATCCCGACCTCAAGTCCGATCAGGTCATGATCCAGGCCATGCAAACCTACAGCGAAGCGGAGGCCAACATCGCGGCAGCGCGACGTTTCTACAATTCCGCGGTGGGGCGGCTCAACAATGCGGTGGAGATTTTCCCAGGCACCATCATCGGTGCGATGGCAGGCGTTGCTGCCATGCCCTTTTTCCGGGCGGAGGAAGGGGTGCGTGCCCCGATCGATGCCGACCAGTTGCTCAACACGCCCCAAAAGCGCACCAGCCGTTCGGCGTGGAACTGAATGAACCCGCGTGAGGCACGACGAACCGGCATTAGAGGGCGCAGCGCACGCAGCAAGCACTCCTTGGGAGTATGTGCGCAACGCGGTCTGCGAGCCACTGTGCTCGGCGCGTCGCTTGCCACAAACGCTTGCGCTTGAGGGGATAAGGTGTTCGCCAGATTCTACAAGGGCATCACGCGCGCCGGCTGGGCCATTTATTTCTTTGGGATCCTCTGCATTTTTATTTGGTACCCCGATTCGTCACTGCGCGGCCAGTTCGACGATGAAGTTTTCAAAAATCTTGCTGTTGCTGTCATCTTTGTTTACGTGGTCGGGGGAGCGATGGCGGTCCTCAAAAATACGTTTCCGGGCACCTACCAATCGCTGATCCGACCGCGGACCCTTTTGCGCTGGCCCGCCCCCGCTCGCAACACGTTAGACACCCATCGCCCCCAGGCCGTTGAGCAATCATCAATCAAGACCGTTGGGGCCGCCTTCAACCTGGTTATGTCCAGTGTCGGCACGGGTGTTGGATTGCTTGGCGGGATTTTTATCATCGCTGTGTTCCTGGTTACCTTCCCCCTCGTCGTGGGCAACGCCGTGGGGAATTTGGCGGCTTGGCTGACGCTTGTTCTGGAGGTCGTCGGCGTCATCGCGCTTCTGGTGCACTTAGGGGTTGGCATCGGTCACATGCGTTTGTTCATTTTGCCTTTCAGGCGCATCTTTCAACTGGATACGGGTCAGGCGTTTGAGGATCCACCCGGTCTTGCGAAACCCTTTGGCCCCTATTACCGGCAAGTGGTGATCCCGCTTGTCCAAGAAGCGGAACTGAAGCGGGTGGCGACGCTCCGGCTGGGAAAGAAACGACTGGTTGAAGGTGCGATCGCGATGATACCGGTCACCGGCATCGTTGTTTATTGGTCACTTGCCGGCATTGTGTGGTTTTGGGTGCTGTTCGCGTTGTATGCGTGGTCGCAGTGGCCCTTGTGGCGTTACCGATCGGCTGTCAAGGAAAGCGTTTTTCCAAAGGTGTTTGCGTTTTTTGGCGATGATGTCGCGTATCATCCACGGGGCGATCGCCTGACGATCCGCTCGCTGACCCCGTCGCCGATCATTCCCGACTATGACAGGGAAAAAACGGAGGATGGCGTGCAAGGCACCCACGCAGGTGTCCGCTTTGACTTTCAAGAAGCCACGCTCACCAAAGGCTTCACCCGCGACGTATTTAAAGGCGTTGTTCTTCGCTTTGAGCTGGCGCGACGCTTTAAAGCCAATACCATTGTGTTCGCAGACCAATCGATTGCTGTCGCTGATCCGTTGCGAATACAGCTCAGCCAATTCCGTCGTCTAAAACCGGTGCGGCTTGAAGATCCCATTTTCGCCAGGCAATTCGAGGTGTATTCATCCAATCAGGTGGCCGCACGCGCCGTGGTGACCCCGGCTTTTATGGAACGGTTGCTGGAACTTGGTCAGCGTTTCAGGGGCACCGGTTTGCGTTGCAGTTTTTATGACAACACCTTGTTGCTGATGATTCCCTCGACCCGCGATCGCCTGGAACCCACTTCTGCCACGATTTATCATCCCACCACCCTGGTGAACGAATGCAAGGAAATTCTGCAGCAGATGGAAGAGATTTTTGCGATCATTGACACCCTGAAACTCCATGAGCAGACAGGACTCTGAAGGCGATGCCAACCGGCCAGTCCGAGACCACTTTCAAACGCATCCCGCACCTGCGAGGCGATCAAACGCGGCCAATCACGGTTAAGTGGCGGGAAGCCCTTCAGCCGGCTCGGGGTCATCCTGTCGGTGATCCACGGCGTAACACGTCAACCAACCAGCATCGCCCGTTGGTGAAGCCACCCGGAAAGTTGTTTTGCTGATGTTTTTCTTAAAAAAAATCGTCCAATCAGACATCGATGCCGAATTTGAGGATCCCCCCGATGCGCGAAGGTCGTTCAAGGCGCATTACCGGCGGTTCATTCGCCCACACCTGGAGCGCCTCGAAGAAAAGCGCGTCGCCGCGATGCGCGAGGCGCAAAAGCGCACCCGCCAGCTCATCTTGCCAGCGATTGGCATCAGCATCTTGTGCCTGGCACTGGGACAATGCAGCCAGAACAACCATCATCAGGCGAACAGGCAGACCGTTTCGTATGAAAGTCGAAACACCCACCGTCAAACCGGCCTGCAAACCCATACACGTGAAGTGCGAAACGATCACCGTCAAGCACGGAGGCGCCGGAATGCACAGGAAAGCGGCGAAGGAATCTTCGGGCTGTGGGTACTCCTTGTGGGGGGGATGTACTGGTGGGCCAGCGGTCCTGTGCGCGCCTACCGCGCCACCGCAAAAGACACCCTCGTGCCGGAGGTGCTCAAATTTTTCGGTGACGATTTCCGCTTCAGTGCGCGCAGCCCGCTCTCGATTCGTTCCCTGAAGCCGTCTGGCATCATTCCGGCCCATGACAACGCTCGCACCGAGGATCACATCACAGGGACGTACAAGGGTGTTGGTCTCGAGTTGATGGAGGCGTACCTCACCCAAACAAAAAAAGAAGGAAAGAAACGCAAAACCATCACGGTCTTCAAAGGCATGATTGTCTTGCTTGACATCCACAAGCGCTTTGAGGGACACACGATCATCGTGAAGGATCACGGCGTGATCGGCAACTCGCTGAAACGCCTGGGTGCCTCATTTCGGCTTGAAACGGTGCGGCTTGAGGATCCCACTTTCGAGCGGGAATTCGAGGTTTACTCGAGTGACCAGGTTGAGGCACGCTACTTGCTGACGCCAAGCTTTATGGTCCGTTTGCTGGAATTGCGAAGTGCGTACGAGAGCGGTACGCTGCGCTGCAGTTTTTACGACAACCGGCTGATGCTGATGATCCCAACCATACACGATTACTTTGAGATCACTGCGATTGATAAACCCGCAACCTTTGTGGAAGACATCAGGGTCATTCTGCAACAGATGGA
>JBBAPZ010000013.1:0-50188 GCA_040400605.1 Candidatus Sericytochromatia bacterium | reverse complement strand
TTGATAAACCCGCAACCTTTGTGGAAGACATCAGGGTCATTCTGCAACAGATGGATGAAATCCTGGAGATCATCGACACCCTGAAACTGAACGAGCGCACGGGGTTGTGAAGTCGCCGGCTTCGTGAGGGGCTTTCAGGCATATGCTTTGACGCGCCGACCACTCGAAGCGTATTCTTGACTGTATGGACAATGTAGATCAAACGGCCCGGGTGCTGGTCATCGGGAGCGGTCTGACCGGACTGTTCATTGCGCTCAAGCTGGCGCAAGGCGGCCAACCGGTGACCCTCGTGACTAAAAGTGCCCTCAAAGAGAGCAACACGAGTTATGCACAAGGCGGAATCGCAGTCGCTTTGGGAGAAGATGACTCTCCGGCGCTGCACACCCAAGATACGCTGGTTGCGGGCGCAGGCTTGTGCAATGTCGAGGCGGTGGCCTTGTTGACGGCCGAAGGGCCGGCCCGATTTGCGGATTTGTTGCATCAAGGGGTTCGGTTTGACAAGGAAGACGGTGAATTTGCCCTGACTTTGGAGGGGGCGCATTCACAGCGGCGCGTGGTGCATGCCCGAGGGGATGCAACGGGCGCTGAGATTGAGCGGGCGCTGATCCAACAGGTTCGTGACAATCCCTTGATTGGCGTTCACGAGCACACTCACGTCGCCGACCTTATCCTCGAAGATGGACGCTGTCGTGGCGCGTGGTTGATCCATGCAGGTAACAGTCAGGCCATCGCGGCCTCCGCCGTCGTGCTGAGCGCAGGCGGCCTCGGACGGATATACCAACACACCACCAATCCGGTGGTTGCAACCGGCGACGGGGTGGCCATGGCCTACCGCGCGGGTGCCGTCATTGAAGACCTGGAGTTCATTCAGTTTCATCCGACGGCGTTACGTTTGCGCAACGGCAGCACCTTTTTGATCTCCGAAGCCGTCCGTGGTGAAGGCGCCGTGTTGCGCAACGCAAGTGGACACGCCTTCATGGCAGACGCTCATCCGATGGCCGATCTCGCGCCGCGGGATGTGGTCTCCCGGGCGATCGCCCACCAGATGCACCAAGATGGCGCCCCCCACGTCTGGCTTGACTTGAGCGCCCTCGCCCCTGAGCAAATCGCCAAACGTTTCCCCACCATCCGCGCAGTGTGCCAAAGCCAAGGCATTCAACTGCCCGAAAATTGGATACCTGTGGCGCCAGCAGCGCATTATTCCTGCGGTGGGGTGCGTACGGACCTGTTTGGTTGCACCAGCGTGCCCGGGCTCTACGCCGCTGGCGAAGTCGCCTGCACGGGCGTACACGGGGCGAATCGCCTTGCCAGCAACTCTTTGCTGGAGTGCGTCGTCTTCGGCCATCGGGTCGCGCAGCACATTCTGGCCAACAAGGGCCCAGTTTCCAAACTGCCTGCCGTGGCACCACCTGATACGCATCAACAGTCCCTCACGCCGGAACTGGCACACATACGCGACACGCTCCCTGTTTTGATTTGGCAACAGGTGGGCCTGTTGCGCGACGCCAACGGACTGGCGGCGGCACAGGCACAATTGGGCCAGTGGCTTGAGGTACTTGACGCAAGCTGGCAAGCAGCCCCCGGTGAGTCGGTGCTGGTGCTGCGTAATATGGTTTTGACGGCCGCACTCGTTACCGAAGCGGCCTTGCAACGCGAGGAGAGTCGGGGGTGTCATTTCCGGCTCGATTACCCGGAGGTCAAAGAAGCATGGCAGACGCACATCCGACTCAAGGCGCCGCCCATGATGGATGCCCGCCCCATCCATTCCTGATTGAACCCCTGCTAAGGCGCTGTCTGGAGGAGGATCTCGGGCATGGCGACTGGAGTGCCTGTGGGGCGATCGCCCCTGACCAGATAGGCAAAGGGCGCATCGTGGTCAAGGAAACAGGCGTGGTTGTGGGCCTTGGCATCGCCACGCAGATTTTCGCGCTGCTTGACCCAGCGTTTCGCTGCACGGCCGCAGTCGAGGATGGCATGGTCATCGAAGCCGGTTTACCCATTTTGAGTCTTGAAGGCAGCGCGCGGACACTGCTCATGGGCGAACGGTTGGCCCTTAACTTTATGCAACGCCTGAGCGGGATTGCCACCTTGACCAGGCGGTATGTCGAGGCGATCGCAGACTTGCCCGCAGCGGTGGTCGATACCCGCAAGACAACACCCGGCCTGCGACTGCTCGAAAAATACGCCGTGCGGATGGGCGGGTCCCGCAACCACCGCTTCAACCTGTCAGATGCCGCGATGCTCAAAGACAACCACATCGCCTTGGCAGGCGGCATCACCGCAGCCATGGCCCGATTGAAGGCCCAAGTGCCCATTACCACCTGCATCGAAGTGGAGTGCGAATCACTGGCGATGGTCCAAGAGGCCGTTTCAGCAGGCGCCGGGCTGATCATGCTTGATAACATGACGCCTGAGGCCATTCGCGAAGCCGTGGAATGGGTAGCCGGGCGTGCACGGCTGGAGGCCTCGGGTGGGGTCACGCTTGAGACCGTCCGGGCGATCGCCGAAACAGGCGTTGATTACATTTCCGTCGGTCGCCTCACACACAGCGCGCCCGCGCTGGATATCAGCCTGGATGTGTCAGGGGACTGACAAAGCACCCAATCCAATCGCCGGCGCGTCAGGTTCAAGCACATTCGCCTGACTGAAATCACAGTTGACGGTATCTCGGCATCAAGCCAGTCCGTGCAACCGCTCAGAATACCAATTGACCGACTGGCAGCGAGACAAGTCATCGTAGGCAAAATCAAATTTTTAGCTTTTGTGTTTCCGTGGTTTGCTCACTGGTCAAGGATGCGGTGTGATTGCCAAAATGATTAGACTCCCACGGTCTGCGCCAGTTCCGTAACAAAAAAAAATGCGATAGGCACCCGGGGTGTCATTCTGTGCATAAGCCTCAAAAACATCTTCACCACTTGGCCCCGTGAGGGTCTGATACTTGTGGGTGTTGAGACTTTTGTGCCTCGGGTCGACTTTAAGATAGTGGAGCGCCTTGTTGACCGCCTTAAAAATCACGGCCTTCGAAGGATTCTCCTTTAATGCGATCAGTTGTTCCCGGGCTTGTCGGGTCGGCTTCAAAACGAACGGCATCGACAGACACTACCGCACGTCGGACGCTTCCCCATCGAACGGTTCAAGCACATCGTCAATGCTCGCGAACTCGCCACGAGCAGCTTGATCGAGCCCACGCCTCACAGCATTCAAGGCAATCGGATTCCTGTGAAGCCAAAGTTCTCGCAGGGGAATCTCCGCAACAGGCACCAGTAAAATCTCACCGCTCGTACTCACACAAACCTTGTAAGTATCAGCCTGAGCACCAAGCGTGTCTTCAACAAGCTTCACTGCCTGCGCGAGGGCAAAACGTCCCTGTTTGTCTGGTCGAATACTCGTGACTTCCCGAAACTCCGCATTCATCGAAATGGTCATCGTGCACCTTCTCCCAAGCGGCCCCAGCCTAATTCCATTCTATCCTATCACTCTTTAGTAAAAACTCCTGTATAGGTTATATACCCATTTTTCTCAAGTGCTGACGACTTCGTGTTCGCGGCGATGTCATCGGTAGTGAGACCGGTGTTACGGCTTGCGCATCACCCCGTGTTCTTGAGGCCGGCCGCGATGCCGCTCACGCTGATCTTCAGGGCATCGGCAAGTTCCTTGTCATCAGCAGGCGTCAACGTGGCCTCACGCTGCCGGCGCATGAGGTCAACCTGGATGTAATTGATGGGGTCGACGTAGGGGTTGCGCAGGCTGATTGAGCGGCGCAGTGTCGGGCTTTTGGCCAACAACTGTTCCTGAACACTGATTATGGGCAAAAGACGCTCCGCCTTGGCGTACTCTTGCCGAATCGCCTCCCAGATTCCCAGAAAGACCCAATCATGCGCGGCAAGGGTCTGGACATAACGGTTGGCGATGGGCATGTCCGCTTTGGCCAGGGTCATTTCGATGTTCGAGAGCAACGCCCTGAAAAACGGGAAATGCACCGCCATCTCCCGCAGTACGGCGAGATGCCGCGTGGGGTCGACCTGTATGAACTCATCGAGCGCGCTACCCACGCCGAGCCAACCTGGCAGGATCATCCGATTCTGCGTCCACGCGAACACCCACGGAATCGCGCGCAAATCTTCAATGCGTGCGCTGCCGCGGCGTCTGGCCGGGCGCGAACCAATTTGCAGATCGCCAAGCAAACCAAGCGGCGTCACGCACTCAAAAAATCGCGCAAAGTGTTCATTGCCATAAACCAGGGCACGGTAGTGTTCCAGCGCGCGCCGGCTCAATTCTTCCATCACCGCTTCCCAGCGCGCGACATCGTGTGGGTTCGCGCTGGCCAAAGCCGGTATGAGCGTCGCTTCGAGCACAGCGGAACTGACCAGTTCCAGGTTGCGTCTGGCCAGGCTTTCCAGCCCATATTTGCTGCTGATGACCTCGCCTTGCTCGGTCAACTTGAGGCGTCCATCAACCGTTCCAGGCGGCTGCGCCAAAATGGCCAAATGCGATGGCCCACCGCCGCGTCCGACGGAACCGCCCCGCCCGTGGAACAGGCGCAAACTGAGCTGCGCCTCGCGGGCGATCGCCCACAAGGCCTGCTGCGCCTTGTAAAGCTCCCACGACGATGTGAGAATTCCGCCATCTTTATTGGAGTCGCTGTAACCCAGCATGACTTCCTGCACATCGCCCAATTGCCGCAAATAGGCGCGATAAAGCGGCAATGCGTACAATCGGCGCATGATGCCAGGCGCGGATCGGAGATCATCAACCGTCTCAAACAAAGGCACAATCGGCATCGGGCCACCCCCATCCAACGACGCAAACGCCCCGGTGAGCCCGACCTCGCGCAAAAACAGCAACACAATCAACAAATCCGACTCGTGACGCGTCATGCTGATGATGTAGCTGCCAAGCGCCGCCTCGCCAAACACCCGCCTGGCGGTGGCGATCGCCCGAAACGTCACAACCACCTCACGGGTCTGTTCATCAAACCCATCCAAACACGCCGGAATCAACGGCCGGCTACCACCCAATTCCCGCACCAGCCAATCCAGACGCTCATCATCATCCAGCGACTCAAACGATTGCGGCAAAATCCGCAAGGTGTTCACGATGGACGCCAACGCCATAAAATGCCGTTCACTGTGCTGGCGTATATCCAATCTGGCGCCGTGAAACCCAAAGGTCTCAACCTGACGCAACCAGCGTTTCACGACGCCTTGCGCCGCACGGCCACCCTTGTTCGTATCAAGGCTTTCCTTGATCTGCAGCAAATCCTGAACCAACGCCACCCCGTCCGGGTAGGCTTCGTGATGCGCGTGCCAAGCAAAGTTCTCCGCTTCGGCCATCGTCCTTGGATAAGCAGCAAGCGTCGCCTGCAAACGCCGATGCATCATCGCCAACTTTTGACGATACAACTCATAGGGATTGCGCTCAGCCGCCTCCTTGGCCACATCAGGCAACAATGCTGCATCACGCGCCAGACTGGCATTCAATGCATCCGATACGCCAATCCAATGCGTGCTCTGGCTTAAACTGGTTGACAGCGCCTCACACGCATCCAGATGGCGACGGATGATACGCCGATGCGCCATCAACAATGCCTGATAAGTGACCGCTCCCGTCACATTCGGATTGCCGTCACGATCCCCACCCATCCAGGCACCAAACTGAATAAACGACGGCACCTCAAACACATCGAGCGGATAACAAATCCGCAACGCATCTTCCAGCGCCTCATAAACACGCGGCACCGTCGTAAACAACACCTCATCGAGGTAATACAAACCGTGTCGCACCTCATCCAAAACCGTCGGCGCACGGTGATGAACCTCATCAGTCTGCCAAAGGTTCTCGATATCCGCTGCGATCGCATCGTCCAAACGGCGCCGCTCATCCGGCTCCAGCAAATCGGAATCACGCATGGTCAAACACTGCGCAAGCCCGTGCAGTTTTTCAAGCACGGTCTGCCGCAACACCTCAGTGGGATGAGCAGTCAACACCGGGGCGATCGCAAGCCGCCGCAAAACATCCGCAACCGCCTCCGCCTGCACGCCTGCATCCGCCAACTGCCGCACCACGGCAAAAACAGACCCCGGTGCCACGATGCCCTCTTGCTGCCCATACTGCCTGATGCGACGCACCCGGTGATGCTGCTCCGCCAGATTGACCAGCTGAAAATACACAGTAAACGCACGCAACACGCGCGCCGCCGTCCGCACATCCATCTCACGGATGCACGCTTCCAGTTCACCCCTTAAAACCACGTCCGCCGCATCACGGCGCAAGCGCTTAAACCCCAGACGCAGGCGCTCCTCCAACGCATAGACCGCCTCGCCTTCTTGCTCGCGCAACACCTGCCCCAACAAAAATCCTAAATAACGAATATCCTCCCGCAACGGTTGATGCTTGGCTTCGCGCTCCCAATCCTCACCGAAAGCCTGCGCTACCGCTTCACTCATTCATCCGTCCCCATTTGCGCTGACGCTGCCTGATTACCCCCATCACGCGCCGCCTCCGGCACCAATGACGTGATTTCAACGGTCTCGTCCTCATGGGCCAACGATTCCATCAGCAACCACGCCTGACCGTGAAAGCGCGCCTCATCGAGAACAACCTGGCGGGCATATTCCCCATTCGGCATCAGCACCCGCGACTTGACTGTATCCTGGAGCTGTATCTCCAAGATGCGGCGAAGGCGTCTGCACAAATCCGCCTGTTGGATCGGCACCAACAACTCTACGCGACCATCCATGTTGCGGCGCATCCAATCCGCACTGGAGATAAACACGCGGTCAGCCCCACCCTGGGCAAAGTAAAAAATGCGGCTGTGCTCCAAAAAACGCCCCACAACGCTCACGACACGAATGTTCTCACTCTTGCCAGGAACCCCGGGACGCAAGCAACACATCCCGCGTACGATCAACTCAATCCGCACCCCCGCAGCCGACGCCTGATACAACGCATCGATCAACGCGCGATCCGTCAAGGCATTCATCTGCGCCCAAATGCGCCCCGGCCGCTCCGGTGTCGAGAGACGTATCTCCTCGGCTATCAACTGCAACAAGGTATCACGCAAGCGCTCAGGCGCCGCGACCAACCGCTGATAACGTGGAACATCCGTGTAGCCTGACAAATGGTTGAAAAACTCCGTGGCATCCGCCCCCACATCCGCACTGGCCGTAAAAAGCCCCACATCCGTGTAAATTCGTGCCGTCAGGTCATTGTAATTTCCTGTCGACAGATGCATGTAACGCGAAATGTAATTGCCCTCACGACGCACCACCAGCGTGATCTTGCTATGGGTTTTAAGACCCACCAAGCCATAAATCACGTGGCAACCGGCTTCTTCGAGGCGTTTGGCCCACGCGATATTGTTCTCCTCATCGAAGCGTGCCTTAATCTCCACCAGCACCGTGACCTGCTTGCCCATTTCTGCGGCACGGGCCAAAGCCGCAACAACGGGCGATCGCCCGCTCACACGGTACAAGGTCTGCTTGATCGCGAGGACGTCCGGATCCTCCGCCGCCTCACGAATAAAGTGCAAGACCGATTCAAAGGACTCATAGGGATGATGCACCAAGATATCCCGCCGGGCGATCGCCTGGAAAATACTGGATGCTCCCTCAAACGCCACCGGCAAACTGGGTTTCAGTTCTTCGTAACGCAGGTCTTCATAACCCTCAATCGCAGCAAACCCCATAAAAAAAGTGGGATCCAATGGCCCCGGCACGCGATAGATATCACGAAGGTCCAACTCCAGTGCACGGGTCAGAAATGCTTCCAGCTCAGGCGCGAGATCAGCCGTGATTTCCAGTCGCACAGCCGCACCCTTCCGACGCTTTTTCAATTCCGCCTGAATCGCTTGCAACAGATCGCTCGCACCATACTCATCCACCGCCAATTCGCTCTTGCGGGTGATACGAAAAGCACCCACCGCAAGCACCCGATAACCGGCAAACAGCGTGTGAATGTAACGTTCAATCACGGATTCCAGCAAGACAAACTCATCCCCATCCGGATCACTGCGCAAAGTAAACGCCCGGCGCAAGGTCTGCGGCACTTGCACCACCGCAAAGAGCCGTTTCTCCGAAGGTGCATCCGGCTTTTCGAGCATAACGGCCAAATTCAGGCGCTTGTGGGCCAACAGGGGAAAAGGACGACCGGCATCCACCGCCATGGGTGTCAGCACCGGGTGTATATGCGTTAAAAACTCAGCTTCGATCGCCTCCTCGTAAACCGCCGGAACATCCTGCGCCCGCCAAAATTTGATGCCCTCGGCCTCAAGCCTCGGCAACAGGTTGTTGCATAAAATGTCATACAGACGCGCGACCTGCTCGTGCGTCCGAGTCGACACAGCGTGGTAACGCTCGTTAAACGCAGCATGCGGCAAATTGTCACGACGCTTGTGGCCAGGCCTTGCCAGGTCACGCAAATTGGCAACCCGCACGGCGAAAAACTCATCAAGGTTAGACGCCACAATCGCGGCAAACTTCAGTTGTTCCAGCAAAGGGTTACTGGGGTCGATCACCTCCTCGAGCACGCGTTCATTGAAGGCGAGCCAAGACAATTCCTCCTCGAGGTAATCCGGTGAATGAGCGGTGGAGGGCATCCGATTCACGGGCAAGTCGGACGTGTCAGACATGGCTTGATTGGTCATCGCTGGGGTTCCACCAAGATAATTTGATCATCACACACAAATTGTAGGGTCGCATCCCAATGGGTGGCAGCCAACCCTGCTTTGCGATCCGCACAATCAAGCAAGGTCGCAGCACGGATGCGCGCCAACGCAAAAACAATTGCACCAGACTCCGCAACAAACCGCACGTCGTGAACCTCGACGCGGTGGTCGCGTGGCCGATCCAACCAATCAGCCACGCGCAACATGGCCACCTGCGAGAGTACCGCATCGCGCTCCTCACCCTTCAGCGCCTTGATGCCCTTAACCATCGGCCGACGATGGTTAAGGGCAAGCAATGCCACCCGTTCACGAAATGCCTCCGGCCAATGCGCAAGCCCTTGGTCATGACGAATCAGATACCGGCTGTGACGATGATGCTGTTCGGAATCGATGGCATGGCCCAGATCATGCAGCAAGGCAGCAGCCACCAACGGGGCGCGCTCCGATTCGGGCAGTTCGTGAATGACCTGCATCGCAGTAAACAACCGGTCAGCCAAACGCGCCACTTTATTGGGGTGCGCGCCGTGCACCCCGTACTTCAGCAACAGCCGTTCGCAATCCCCCAGCCAGATATGGGTCTCAGGTATGGTCATTCGCCTTCCTCATACAACAAGGTCACTTGCACGCGACACTTAAACGTTTTTTCAAACCGTTCCAGAACTTCGGTCAGCAACGCCGGTTCGAGCAAATCCGCCGCACCCGTGCTGCACAACAGTTTCCAGTCACGCCCGGCGCCCTCGAGTCTCACGCTGCGAATCAATTGCTGACGTGTCCGATCCAAGCCCTCCGCCAACAACAACACACTGCCCATCTGCTCCAACCACTCGCCCGGCACGGATTGCAACAGCGTCTTAAAGGGCCGAGACTGCAAACGCAGGGTTCGTGGCGTGCGATAGGCTGCGACAAGCGCCGCAATCAATCGATCCGTGGCGCTTAGACCAGCCAACGGCACCCGCGCAATCCAATGAAACGTATGGGTTTCAAAACCGTGTGCACCAATCACGAGGCCCAAGCCTCGCAACAAGGCCGCCACTTCGAGCACATCGCGGCTCCACGCCGGAGGTGGCAATGCCACGCGCTCCCCGAGGCTTTCCCAAAGAGCCAGGGCCAGGTCCCGCACGTGGCACCTGTGTGTGGCTTCAGGGCGCAAAGGGGCGATGAGCCGTTCCGCGGCACTCGCCGCCATGCGTTGCGGGATGCTGCGCCCACGCCGTGTGGCAAGTCGTTCAAACAGCAACCCTTCTCTCAAGCCTGCGCCACAGACCACCAGGCGATCGCGATCCGTGCCCATCAGTGCGGCAAACACAGCCAGACCAGCCATCAAAAGCTCCGAACGCTCGATGGACAGCCCCCACTGCTCGGCACGGGTGGCAGGGGTCATGCGATTGGCACTCAAGGTAAAATCCTGCAATTCCTGTAGCCCGATCATCTGATGATGCACGCCCAGCCAATTGGTCAACTCGCGTCCGAGCCGCATCCTGGCCACGCTGCGTGCCGTGCCGCCAAGCACCACCAATGGTCCAGGCGTACCCTGGATCCACAAGTAACTCGCAAACAGGTTGCTCAAAAAAGCGGACAAGGCATCATAACCACGACCGTCCGACTCGGCTTGCATAAAACGCTGGGTCAGCGTCAGCGCACCCACTGGCAGGCTCACGGATTGTTGGGGTTCGCTATCCCGAATGGCAGTGAGTTCGACACTGGCCCCACCGAGATCCACGACCAGACAATCCTGATACGGCATCGTCTCTTGGACGCCCCACACCCCATACATGGCCTCTTCCTGACCACTGAGCAAGCGAATGGGCACCCCGAGTGCCTCACTGACACCCTCGAGGACTTGGGCGCCATTGCGTGCCTCGCGAAACACGGCCGTGGCAACAGCGATGGCCTCGCTCACTTGCCACGCATCGCCGAGCCGGCGAAACTGGCGCAACACCTGATAAAGATCATCCATCGCCTCCGCGGGCAAATCCCCCTCCGGGGTCAAACGGCCCCCAAGTCTCAACACGCGCTTCACGTTTTCAACTTCTTGGCAGTTTCCATAGGCATCCACCCGGTAAATAACCATTCGTACCGAATTGGAACCCACATCCACCACACCCACATGGTCTGCCACGGCTGGGTCAACCTCCCTGAACTGAAGCAACGACTGCGCTTGACGCATGCGAATGACCTCCTTGCGCCATTTACAAGGGCGACACGATGCGGCCGTTGAAAATCTCTTTCACCAGCCGCAGCTCAGAGGGTACCTCACCATCAACGGTTTGGGACAATGCCCCATCAACCGGCACCGGAGCCGGTGTGGAGGCGGCTTCGGCCGTCGTCGCCCAAGAAGCAAGGGATGGCAAGGAATTTGAATCGCTGCGAACACCATCGCTTGCGGTTGTCGTTGCAAACGCGGACGGTGCGGCATCGGCAATCGGTGTCAACAGGGCCGCTGATGGCGCGGTCTCGGTAACCGCTTCATCCCGCACGGGTATGGTCCGGTCACTGACCGTCATCGCAGGTGGTCCTTCGGAGGCGGCTGGCGCGGGCTGAATGGCTGGGCTTTTGGGCATCGCGGGCTCAGGCGGAATGGTGCGACGCACCGAGGCTTTTGGGTCCACCGCATCGAGTCTGGCGAAGGTACCGGGCCCCAAAACTGCCGTGATGGCTTGGTTGAGCAGATCACGCTTGTTGGTTTGACGGTCGAACTGCTCCTTGAATGGTTTGGGCATGCGAATGATGAGGGCACCGTCGGCGGCCCAGTGATCGACACTGGCTTGCTGCCCCAACAAGGCGGCGGTCGGGACACTTTTGGCGCGCACACGTTCTTGAATGCGCTCCCAGGCATGCGGTGGCAACACGCGCGAAGAGGCTGTCGCAGCGGTTAAAGCAGGCGATGGCGCTTCGTTTTGGGTGGGTGTCGTCGAGACAGGAAATGTGGCAGCCACGTCGGGGACCGGGGTTGAAAAATCTGGTGTGGAACGCGACTGCGCGGCCGCAGGGGCTGACACCGGCAAGTTCGCAGGCGTTTTGACCGGTGGCAGGCTTGCCGGCAGGGCGTGCGTGGCTGTGTTGGGCGGTACAAGGGATTGCGAGGACGGAGCGATCGCTCGCGCGGGCACAGAGGCGATCGCCCCGGTGCCTGTCAGACGGCCTGCCGTCACCAGTGCTTCCAGGGCGGTCACACGCTCACGAAGGGCCTCAATGCTTGCAAATTCCTCGCGCAAACAGATGCGCAAAAGACCAAAGTCGAGCCAAATCGCGCCTTGCGGACTGCGCCTGATGATGGCATCGGTGTCTTTGAGCGATTCGAGCATCCACATCAATTCGGCGGGGGATGTCGAGTTTATGTCAGCTTGCAGGCGGTCGCGCGTCGCTGTGGGGATGTCAAGGGCTTCGGCGTGTTCAGGCGAGAGTGCCAGGACGAGGCGATCGCGCAGGTGACGCATCAACTCCCGTACAACCGCCCCATGCTCGGCGCCAGAAAGCAGACACTGCTGGGCGCAAAGCAAGGCCGTGGCACTATCGCGCGCGAGCACGGCAGCACCCAATGCCTCAACCGTATCAATGCGCAACATACCCAGCAAATCCGACGCCCGACTGCCTGTGATCGCATCGCCACCAGCTGCCGCGGCCAGTTGATCCAACAGGCTCAACGCGTCACGCAAGCCGCCTTGAGCCCGCCGCGCAATCAGCGTCAGGGCATCTTCGTCGATCACGATGCCTTCTTTGCGGGCGATCGCCCGCAAATGCGCCACCATGGCCTGATTCGGAATCCGTGCAAAGTCGTGCCGCTGACAACGCGAGATGATGGTGGGCAACACCTTATGAGGATCCGTGGTGGCCAAAATGAAAATGACGCGCGGCGGGGGCTCCTCAAGCGTCTTCAGCAGGGCGTTAAAGGCACCGCCTGAGAGCATGTGCACCTCGTCAATGATGTAGATCTTGTGCTTGCCGCCCACTGGCGCGAGCCCTACCCGGTCCTGCAATTCACGGATGTTATCCACGCCGTTGTTACTCGCGGCGTCAATCTCGATCACATCCAGGGCCTGCCCATGCGCCATCCCGTGGCACGAGACGCAGACGCCACAAGGCGTCAGTGTTGGCCCCTGTTCGCAGTTGAGCGATCGCGCCAAAATACGCGCAACCGAGGTCTTGCCCGTGCCACGTGGCCCGCAAAACAGGTACGCGTGCGACACGCGCCCCTGCTCCACCGCACGGGAAAGCGTCACGGCAACCGGCTCCTGACCGACCAGTTCGGCAAAGCAGGTGGGACGGTATTTTCGATAAAGTGCCAGATGCGACGCCATGCGACCATCTTACCCAAATACGGGTAGGAATACAAAAACACGCCCTGGGCGCAGTAACCATCCGTTTCGCTGATCAGACGGCCTCGCTGCGAAGAAGCTGATAATCTATCCTGGCGAGTCATCACCTCACAGTTTGATTCCGCTGGTCAATTTTTGAACAAAAACCGCTGCGTCACTGTATCGAGACGAGAAAATACTGTGCCCAAATGGCGTAGCGGTTACGACGCGCAATGAGCATTCCAGCCATTACCTCAATCACGAGAGAATTCAGCAAGTCATGGTTTTACCTGACACGATTGCGCTCACCACCCCTTCGCCTGAAAAATAAGCTTATTCACTGTATCAATTTAAAATTGATCGTTGACGTGCCAATCACTCGTTCTCGAGGTCTTTAAAGTCGATAGTTAAATGCCCGTCAAGCACGCGTCCCTCACGTTACCGCCGTTCAAATCACTGTTCGGATCCCGCAAACACCCCCGCCTCTGAAAGCACCCGCATCAAGGCGCCTGCCGCAGGACGCCGCCTCACACCTTTACGCCACACCACATGCAAAGTGTCAGCAAAGGCACACGGAGCCTGTGCCACAATCGCAAGTGTCCCTTGGGAGAAACGCTCCTTTAAAGCCAACTCTGGCAGAAAAGCAACCCCAAGCCCCGCTTCGCACAGCTGAATGGCTGTTTCAAGCAACTCAACTTCCGCAACGATTTGACGCGGGAACAGCCCCTCCGGCCAGCCATCCAGTGATTCAACAAATGGACGTTTGAAAAAGCGTGGCACAATATAACCCCACTCATGCCACGCCCGGTGCGCTTGAGGCTTGCCTGCAATGACGTAAGGCACAGCGATGCCCCGACAGCATTCCAGATCCGGGCGCCGCGGCGCACGCAACAAAAAACCCAAATCCACATCGCCTGCCGCCACCCAGTCCTCCACATCATCCGGATGCATCTCATGCAAACAGGGTCGAATGCGCGGATGCGCAGCGAGCAATGTTTGCAGCAAAGGCGGCAACAGGTAATGGTGCCAAAGCCCATCGCCTGCAATACGCAGCGTGCCCGACGGCTCAGTCTCTTGCCACACCGCCATGCGACGCTCAGAATCCTCCAGGCTCGCCAAAATTTGGCGAGCATCCTGCAAAAAAGCCTCCCCGGCGTCAGTCAAGCCCCGCATCCGGCGATCACGCGCAACCAACACCACACCAAGATGCTGCTCCAACAACGCAATCCCCTTGCTGAGCGCCTGCGGCGTCACACAACTCCGCTCAGCCGCGTGATGAAAATGACCCGTCTCAGCCAGCGCCACAAAATAACGAATCCATACCAGATTCACACCGCTCACTCCCCCTCATACATCCGAATGGCAAAACACAATTACCGGTCAACCTGACACCCCGTCACCTTATTGCCACGTTTAGTTTATCAACTTTTGATTGATAAAAACAAAACAATTATTCGTTTTACATTTATAAAATTTAATTTTAAGCTAAAGATAACCAAAGGGAATCAGGCAGCGGTGAGTCACTGCAAAGACGGCCGAAACCGGTGTGATGGCGTTTCAGCTTTAGGCGGATTGAGGAGGCAGGCGATGCAAAAGGGTTGGATGTCGGTGGGTTTGGCATTGGTTTTGGCGGGTTGCGGGAACGCAACAGGGTTCACGGCATTGCCCAAGGCAGGCGTTGTTGTTCAGTCGCAGCGAGTCACGGCCCGTGACCCTGGTGAATTCGTTCTGACGCAACCGGTGGTCGAAAAACTGTCAAACATCAGCGGTTTGACGAACAAAGGCGACAGCAAAGTTTACCCGATAAATGCCACTTTTGAGGTGATGGGGCAATCGAAGGAGGGGCGATTTAAAATCCGGATTGAGCTATCGCCAAACGGGCAGGTAGGCGTGAACCTGAATGGGCAAACCTGGCACGCTCAGGAAGTTCGCAACCATTTGTCAGAGGGTTTGCGAACGGCGAAGCTTTCAACAAACGGAGTTGTCTACGAACACAGCCGTATGGGGGGGGGCGTGATGAAGCAACCTCAGTTTTCGCCGTGGCGGTTTTTCTGGGTGGTCAAACCCTACCCTTCTTTTATTTTTCCGGAGGTACCGAAAGAAACGTTACGGTTGACTTCTCCCGGCGACAACTCGGGGGAGCGTGATGTTCGCGAGTTGTTGAGTCAGGCAGCCGTCGTTTTGAGTGCCAATCAGGTGAGACGTCCGGGTTTCGTTTGGCCGATGCCTGGCTACGACAACGGGGACCAATAGAATCTCTCGACCGGGTGTGTGCCGATAAGAAGCAAAAAAGAAAGGGGCGATGCAAAAACATTGATTTGTGATCAAACGTTGGCTACTGTTCAAAGACAGTGAGTCATTGCCTGAGGCTTTGGGTTTGCAACATAAATTTTGAACACCAATCGATGTGTCACTGTATCGCGTGACTGAACGTCACCCAGCGATGCGTTGGTTGGTGATCGAATCTGGCTGCACTTGTGCAAGAGCGCGTGGGTGACTGAAGTTTGTCATTCTGCGGCCCAAATTGTGAACAGCGATTGATGGATCGCTGTTTGACCATTGTCCGCGTGCCCATCGTGTGTCTGGTGGCGCCACTGGTTCCTCACGCATCAGCGTCGTTGGTCGTTCGTTAAACGTTCGTTGTCACTTGGGCTCACCCGGGTGCAAATCGCGCAGTAAGATACCGCGGGTGAACTGCAGAAAGTCGTCGAGATGGCGCGTGATGATGGCGACGACAATGGGGAGCTGCAACGCCTGATCATCCTGGACGGCGATGTTGCGAAACCCCACCATGCGTTTGAGGTTATCGGCCAACGACTGCGTGACCCACCCGGATTGAGCCAGCAGCTCAAAGACGTCGCGGGCACTTTGCGGCAGGCCCAGTTTTTCGCGGCGGATCAGGTGCCATCCCATATCCAGCGCAGCCTCGCACGCACGTTGAATATTGAGGATCGCCGCATCCTGCCGGGTCAGGCTCTGCACAAACGTGTCGGGTTCCGAAGCATACTCATCCCGCGCGCGCTTGATGCAGCGCTCGATGCTGGCCGCCTTATTGAGCAAGACATCATCCGCCATAAATGCTGCCCCTTTTGGCAATGTCTGAAAGCAGATCCCTCCGCGCAGCATCCAATTCCGTTTTGTCGCTCATGATGGCGGCTTCGTAAAGAGCGACGCGAAAGTCTTTCCGCCACCAGCAGACGCCAGTTGTTAGAATCTGATGCTGCATGATAGTCGAGGCCCTGCGAAAATCAAGCAAGTCAACCGGACAACCGACCAGGTCCGCGAGCGTCCCGGCAAGTTCAAACACGGTTGTCGGTTCCACATACCCTTCAACCAATACAGCCAGATCAAGGTCACTTGAAGCGGTGGCATCCCCACGTACCCGACTGCCAAAGGCATAGAGTGACTGCAGGTTCGGAAGAGCCGCCTGCAAGGATTTCAAGACAGCGCCATAATCCATCATCCCAGTTTAGCACTGAACACCACCGGCTGAGGGTACCACAGACCGGCAACCAGGGATGTATCACACCATACAAATACCCGACACAGCATTGACACACGCGCGGTACAGCCGCTGGCGACGCCATTTTTGCTATCAAGAAGCAACTGAATGGAACCAAGCGACACGAACCATATTTCGAATGGCAAACAGCACGGACACGCTGAAACCTTGCCACTTCAACCCGCAGTTTGCAATTGATGCGCCATCCTTCCATCAAGTTTATCGTGCCAGATTAGTCATATCGTAAATCTAACCTGACATAAGAACCCGGGGCAAGACACGGATGATAGGCTCGTAGCAACGATGTAAAGACAGAAAGGATACCTTTGTTATGGTACTAGCAACTCAGAGTGCCCCTCGCGCGTTTGACGTACCCGGTACAAAACCGGCGGGCGATGAAAAAGGATTAGACCAAACCAAAAGCAAAGGATGTTATCACGATCGCACTCTGGTAAGGCGCCCTTGATCAAAAACAGGCGGACACACACAATGCCAATCCAACGTTCAACGCTCTCCCTAGCGACTAAACTCCAGGAGCGTCACAATCGGGGTGATTTTGAGAGTTGTCGTATCGCGGACTTGATCGGGAATTTCCCTTGTAAAGAAAAGCAGATCAGCTTGGCTGCACGCGCAGTGGGTGGTTATGGCAACCTGGTGGACAGCGATAATAAGAACCGGGACGGAGATTTGTCATTTAGGATCGCGCCTTGGGACAAGCCCCTGGAAGGGGATCGGCTGATGATGGACTACGGCTTATCTGGCTTCTGAAACACGGTGACGCGAACCTGCGGAGAGTCACTTTGGCTAACGACAACCCAATAGGCCGCCTGGTGATGCGACTGGTCGTCAGATAGGGCTGATGCCTGCTGCACCAACTGGCCAGAATTACTTCCTTCAACACGCGCAACGGTCGCGCAAAACGGCCTTAAGCCGACGATTTCAAGCGAAACGCGGACAGCCCGAAGTAAGGTTGCCCGCGTCTTCAACAAGAATTAGCCGCGCACGAGTTGCACGTCAAAGAAACCGGGCAGCCGCCGGATTTCATCGACGATCGCGTCAGGAATGGACTGATCCAGGTTCAGGATCATCAAAGCGGGGCCGTGCTGGGCACGGCGCCCCATCTGCATCCCAAAGATGTTAATGCCGTGGTTGCCAAGAATGGTGCCAACCTTACCGATGGTGCCCGGCAAGTCCTGGTGCGGTGCAAAGAGCATGGGCCCGTCGATGATCAGGCTGACTGCATATTCATCCACGCCAACGAGAGCGGGCAAATCGCGGTGCAAAAGCGTGCCCGCCACCTGCCGTTCCCGCTCGGCCGTGCGCACGGTGACACGGATGAGATCCGCGTAATCCACTGAATCACCACTGCGAACTTCTCGGACAGTCAAGCCACGTTCTTTGGCAAGCAAACCCGCGTTGACGTAGTTGACGCCTTCGGCCAGGGCAGGTGTGAGGAGTCCTTTGATCACCGCATTGGTCAGCGGCTTGAGTTCGTGACTTGCCACGTCCCCGGCGTAGCTGACTTCGACCGCTTCGAGCGGACCTGTGGCCAACTGGGCTGCGACAGTGCCAAGCTTTTCGGCGAGGGTGACAAAGGGACGCAACTGGCTCATCAGTTCTGGTCGCAGGTTGGGAATGTTGACGGCTGCGCGGGCTTCGCCGCCTTTGAGGACTTCGGCGATTTGTTCCGCGACGTCGATGGCGACGTTGAGTTGGGCTTCTTCGGTGCTTGCGCCGAGATGCGGCGTGAGCAGGACGCGATCGCCCAGATCGCGAAGGGACTGCTTCGCGAGCGGTTCCTGTTCGAACACATCAAGCGCAGCACCAGCGACGTGACCGGATTCGATGGCAGCAATGAGGGCATCCTCGTTGATGATGCCGCCGCGCGCCACATTGATGATCCGGACGCCGGGCTTGGCCAAAGCGAGCATTTCTTTGCCGATCAAACCAGCGGTTTCGGGCGTCTTGGGCACATGCACCGTGATGTAGTCACTTTGCCTGACCAGTTCCTGTACACTCGCAATGCCAACGCCCATTTCTTCGGCGCGCTCGACGGTCACAAAGGGGTCATAGGCCACCACGCGCATCCCAAGTGATTGGGCTACCTTCACGACGTGCGAGCCAATCTTGCCAAGACCGATCACGCCCAAAACCTTGCCAAACAACTCCGCACCCACATATTTCGTGCGCTTCCATTCACCACGCTTTACAGAGGCATCCGCAGGGCCAATGTGCCGCGAGAGCGCCATCATCATGGCGAGTGTATGCTCCGCCGCCGCAACGGTATTGCCCGCCGGCGAGTTGACAACAACAACACCCGCGCGGGTGGCGGCGGGGACGTCGATGTTGTCCACACCGACGCCCGCGCGGCCGATGATTTTCAGTTTTTTGCCTGCCTGAATCAAGGGCGCCGTGACCCTGGTTTGCGATCGAACCATCCACGCATCGTACTCACCAATAACTTCAAGCAATTGCTCCGGGTTGAGGTCAGTCAGGTAATCCACCTCAGCGATGCCCTGCAAGGCCTCAAGGCCGGCCGCTTCAATCGGATCGCTCACCAGTACACGTTTGAGGCCCGTCTTCATCCTGTTGGACTCCAACAAAGCACTTGCATTCTCAAGCATGAACCACACTCCCTTTCAGCAACGCATCCTGAGCGGCGCGCACGCCCGCGCCCAAGTGCAATTCCGCCCCCATCCGCACCAGGGTAACCTCCAAAGCAGCCAACACGGTCAGCATATCCAGGGGTTGGTAAAAACCAAGATGGCCAATGCGGAAAATTTTTCCCGCCATCTTGCCTTGCCCACCCGCCAGCACCAGGCCAAAATCCGCCTGCATCCGCTGCCGAACCGCATCCGCTGCGATACCGGCAGGCGGATAAATCGCCGTCACGGAGCGGCTGGCGATCGCCTCATCTATCACCACCAACTCAAGCCCCATCGCCTCCGCCCCACGGCGCAACATGCCAGTCATCGTTTCGTGTCGCGCAAAAATGGCCGGCAACCCCTCAGCCTGCATAATTTTCAAACTTTCATCCAGCGCATACATCAACGACAAAGCAGGCGTCCAAGGGGTCTGTCCTTTGCCTTCAAACTGCTTGTGCTGCTCAAAACTCCAATAATAACGGGGCATCGTCGCCACTTTTGAGGCCTCCCACGCGCGCTGGGAGACAGACGCCGCCGCCATCCCCGGCGGGATCATGAACGCTTTTTGCGACCCTGACACCACCACATCAAGTTCCCACGCATCAACCGGCAAATCAACCACACCGAGGCTGCTGACCGCATCCACCAGAATCAGGATGTCCGGGTGCACGCGCCTGGCCGCTCGCGCCAGTGCTTCGAGTGGCTGCATAACGGCGGTCGAGGTCTCGTTGTGGGTGATCAAAACTGCACGATAAGGCACTAAAGCCAGCTGCGACGCCAGTTCATCCGGACTGAACGCCTGACCATAATCCACCAGCAACCGCGTCACATTCGCGCCGAACTGCTCCGCCATATCGGCAAAACGCGCGCCGAACTCACCCGCGACAAGCGCCAACACGCGATCACCCGGCGACAACGTGTTCGCAATGGCGGATTCAAGCCCACCCGTGCCAGACGCCGCAGCAAGCAACACAACGTCCCCGCGCGTCTGAAACAGCCAACGCATCCCGTCCATACAACGCGCGAACAACTCGGCAAACTCTGGTCCCCGATGGTTGATCATCGGTCGCCCCAAGGCGTTTTGCGCACTCGGCGGTATGGGGGTAGGGCCTGGCAGCATCAGCCGCATGTGCTCGTTCATCGGGTTCCTCTCTTCGCGTCACGGGGCCCACCTGCCCCTCGTTGAAACACGCGAATGCCACGCTTGACACCCACGCGTGTTCAAACCTGGCGCACCCTCGGGCCGCGTCGATTATCGCATACCCGTTTTTGAATGGCAAAAAGCGATCCACTAAAGAGCAAACCCGCCACGCATCTTACGTTGCGGTCTGGCAAGCGCTCTCCCTGAACACGAATCCCCATTAAGAAAACCAACGGGTTGACGACCAACGATTGTGCCTACTCCCTAGCGGCACCAGAAACCAAGGTCAAAAAAACGTCAAAGCCGTTTCAACACAAACTGGACCCCAAAAAACCTGCCAAGCCCCCTTGCGCGCACTTCTACTTCCAATCCTCCGAAAGGTGTCACCCCTTTACACAAACGCAATAATATTGCATTAATATCACTGCGGGATTGTGCCATTGTCGGCATGTCAAGTTGGGGGCGTGCTGAACGCGTCGGGGATACGTCGTGGTAGCCAGTCTGTAATGGGTCATCAAGCCAGCGTGTGTTGATGGTTGATTGGGCAAATGCGGGAAGCTTGAGTCGCTCACCGATGCAGGAGGAAGTTCAGTCCAATGCGTGGCGAATTCGGGTCAAATGTTTGAACTGGCCGAATTGTTTCGGACAGCTGTTTTAAGGGCAGCAGGGGGAGTCAAATATGACACATACGACAGATAAATTGCCGGTAACGGTTTTGTCGGGATTTTTAGGTGCTGGTAAGACGACCTTATTGACGCACATATTGTCCAATACGCAAGGTCGTCGTGTGGCGGTGATTGTCAATGACATGAGCGAGGTTAACATCGATGCGGCGCTCATCGCGCGGGAGATACACTTTGAGCGTGTTGAAGAGCGGTTGGTGGAAATGACCAATGGTTGTATCTGCTGTACGTTGCGTGAGGATTTGCTGAAAGAGGTGCGCCGTCTGGCGGAGTCGGGTCGATTTGATTATCTGGTGATCGAGTCGACTGGTATATCGGAGCCGATGCCGGTTGCTGAAACTTTTTCATTCGCTGATGCTGATGGCAACGCCCTATCTGATATCGCAAGGCTGGATACGATGGTGACGGTCGTGGATGCCACGCAATTTTTGGCTGATTACGAGGCGGCTGACAGTTTGCACGCGCGTGGCGCGGCGCTTGATGATACTGATGAGCGAACGGTTGTTGACTTGCTGGTGGACCAGGTGGAATTCGCGGACCTGCTGGTTGTTTCGAAGGCGGATTTGGTCCCATCAGCGGATCTTTCACAACTGGAGGCTGTTTTACGGGCATTGAATCCGCGTGCGGAGATTGTGACAGCGAGTATGGGGCGTGTCCCTTTGGATCGCTTGCTTGATGCCAGGCGTTTTGATCCCGAGGCAGCCGCGGCGGCGCCGGGGTGGATGACGGCGCTGCGCGGCGAAGAGGTGCCGGAGAGTGATACCTACGGTATTGGCTCTTTTGTTTGGCGGGCCAGGCGTCCACTTCATCCGGCAAGATTTTGGGAGATACTCAATGAGCAGTGGACGGGCGTCATTCGTTCGAAAGGTTTCTTCTGGCTTGCCACCCGTCCGGATTACGCCGGTTTGTGGAGTCAGGCGGGGGGTGCGTGCCAACTGCAGCCTGGTGGCTTGTTCTGGTCAGCGGTACCGGAGAGTGAGTGGCCTGAGGAAGCGAGTGTCAGGCAGGCCATGCTGGCCAGTTTTGAAGGGCCGTATGGCGATCGCCGACAGGAGATTGCCATCATCGGCGCGAACATGGATGAAGCCCGTTTGCGCGCTATGCTCGAGTCATGTCTGTTAACCGATGAAGAAATGGCCCTTGGGCGAGCGGCGTGGTCAGCGTTTGCTGACCCGATCCCGCATTGGCAAGTGGCGTCTTCTTCGGTGGTGGCATAGCCGCTTATGTTGGATTGGTTGATTATTGGCGGTGGGATTCACGGGACTCATCTTTCAATGCAATTGACACGTGAAGCGGGCAGACGTCGCGACCGCGTCCGTGTGCTTGATCCGCATCCGGTACCGTTGGCAGCTTGGACGCGGCGTGCATTGAATGTTGGCATGCGTTATTTGCGATCGCCAGCTCCCTATCATTTGGACACGGACCCGATGGCTTTGCAGTATTTTGCGTCCGAGACGCCGGACCTGCGATCGCAGGCCTTTCTGGAGCCATACCGAAGACCGTCTTTGGCTCTTTTTTCAGCCCATGCGGGTCGTGTGATCGAAAAGCACGGCCTGCAACAGCTGCGGATACAGGATGCTGCTCAGGATTTGCGCCTAAAAACCAACCACGTCGAAGTTGAGACCAGAGCGGGGGTCATCGCGGCGCGCCGTGTTGTTTTGGCCACTGGCGGTTGCGAGGCGTGCGTCTGGCCTGCGTGGGCGAGAACCCTGCGAGAAAGCGGTGTGTCGGTGCGACACGTCTTTGAACCGAATTTTCAACGTCACGGAATCAGGGATTGGCAACACCTGGTGGTGATCGGCGGCGGCATAAGCGCCCATCAACTCGCCCTCGCGCTGGCGAATCAAAGACCCGGCAAGGTAACCTTGATTTTGCGCCACGCACCGCGGGTACACCTGTTAGACAGCGATCCTGGATGGTCAACACCACGCCTGCTCGCTCCATTTCGAAAGTTACGCGATCCCATCTTGCGACGCAAGGCCATTCGTGAGGCAAGACGGCCCGGTTCCGTACCCGAAGATGTACTGACAGCAATCGATACTGCCGAACGCCAAGGAATCTTGCAAAGGGTCACCACCGACATTGTCTCCGCCGCGCGATTTGGCGACCAAGCCGTCTTGCAAGGCGCAAACGGCGCCACCTTGTGCGCTGACCAGATTCTGTTGGCAACCGGCTTTTCTGGCAGACGCCCCGGCGCAACCTGGCTCGACGCGTTCATTTCCCGCGAGGAGCTTCCGCTGGCACCATGTGGCTATCCCATCGTGGATACAGAACTGCGCTGGCATCCACGCATTCAAGTCATGGGCCCCTTCGCTGAACTCGAAATAGGACCAATCGCGCGAAACATCGTTGGCGCGCAACACGCCGCGTGGCGGATTCTGGACAGCCATTCAGCCCTTGAATCCTTATAGGCTGCGACGACCTGCCATCCAGGGCTCAAAGCCCCGAAGGGCAAGATTTGCTGATACACAAAACAATCACCAGCCATGCAGAAATGCGTTGGCTGGTGATCAAATTTTGGCTGCTGTTCAAAAATAGCGAGTCAGTGCCGGTGTTTTGGGTCTGTTTGACAAGTCTTGAACAAAAACCGCTGCGTCACTTTATAAACACAACTGCCTGTCATCGCCATTGATGACAGGCAGCCACAGGCTCCCTAGGAGACGCCCGCAGGCATCAGTTAATGCTTGCGATCTTGCCTTTGCCACCACGATTACAATCCGGGTCTCCACAATCATCGTGTGCCTCAACCGCGCCACTGAACGAAACGAACACCAACGCAGCCAGAGCAACACAGCCAAACAATCTGTTCACTTAAAAATCCCCTCTCCTAAACAACAAGCACGCTCAGACGAAACGCTCGACCTGACCCAATGCTTGCCACACCCATTCACTAATGCTACATTATTGCATTAATAACCTTAATGCTGTCAAGCGTATGGTTGCGGGTTTGATTGAGCTGGAGATGGACACCATGATTGAGGCAGTGGGTTTAACCAAGCGATACGGTGATCATCTCGCGCTGGATCGATTAGACCTCACCGTCCAGCCAGGGGAGGTCTATGCGTTGTTCGGGGGTAACGGCGCCGGAAAAAGTACGACCATCAACCTGTTCTTGGGCTTCGTTCCGCCAAGTGCCGGAGAGGCTCGTGTTGTTGGAATCGATGTTGCGGCCAACCCGGTCGAGGCCAAGCGGCATGTCGCATATGTCGCGGAGAATGTGATGCTATACGGCCATGCAACCGCGCGCGAAAACCTGCAATATTTTGTTGAGCTGAGCGGTCGGCGGCTGTCAAAGACTGATGCATATGGCGCGTTGGAGGCTTTGGGGCTTCCAACGGAGGCATTCGAACGACAGGTGAGATTTCTCTCCAAGGGGATGAGGCAAAAATGCGGACTTGCGATTGCCTTTGCCAAAGGTGCATCAGCACTTTTTCTCGATGAGCCCTTTTCTGGGCTCGATCCGCTCGCGGCTACAGAGTTGCAGCAAGCAATCGCTGCGCTGAAGGCCAACGGCAAGGCAATCCTCATGAGCACCCACGATTTGTTCCGTGCGCGGGTTTTGGCGGACAAGGTTGGTATCATGCGTTGCGGACGTCTCGTTGCGAAGCTCGAAGGCGAATCGCTCCGCGTTGCGAATCTCGAACAGCTATATGTTGAAACCATGGCTGGAAAATCGGTACCGGCATGAGATATTTCACAATCTTTTGGTTGGAGCTGTTGCAAGCCACTCGCGACGTGCGCGCGGGCCTCGTGATAGCGGTTGCAAGCCTGTTTTTCGTGGTGGCGTTCACTCAGGGGAACGAACGTGTGGGAGTAACGGCCAGTGCTGTGGCGGTGTCAACCGCAAAGAACCGCCAAGCCTGGCTCGCTCAGCCACCCCAAAACCCGCACGGCGCAGCCCACTTTCCGGTCTTGCTCGCCAAACCGACAGCGCCATTGGCGAGCCTGGTTGCTGGTGCAGACGGCATACTTCCCGGTCATCTTGTAACGGATGCCCACCGACTCCTTCCGGCCAAAGGCACCAGCGCGGCCGATGCACCATTCGCGCAGGCCATCGGCACGCTTGATACCGCTTTCGTTATTGGTGTCATCCTGTCGTTGCTGGCTGTGCTCGCCGGCTCAGACCTCGTCGCAGGGGAGAAGGAACGGGGTACCCTTCGTCTGACCTTTGCAAACCCTGTGCGCAGAAATCGCTGGTTGCTTGCAAAAATTGCCGGTCGAACGACAGGTTTCCTTGTGGCAGTTACCCTGGCGGCCAGCCTGGCCTTGATGATTGCAGGCGGTGTTGTGCTGGGACCATCGGGGTTGTATGAGGGGATGGCCAGTAGCGCGCCAAACGACGTGATGGGTCGACTCGGTGGTTTCTTGTTCCTGTCAGCAATCTACCTGGCCGTGTGGATCACGATTGGTGCGGCCTGCTCCGTTTTTTCCGCACGCGTCGCCTCAGCAACCCTTGCAGCAGTGGTTTTATGGATCGCGCTGGTGGTCATTGCGCCTCGTGCTGTTGCGACGATTGCGGAGCTTGGGGATCCTATACCTGCAACCTCTCCCGCTCGCATGGCCATTCGCGTCGAAGAAGTCCGGCTGCGGCGCCAGCAAGAGGCGATGGTCGAGACACTGAAGGCTAGCGGTGGCCTGAAAGGGGCGGGCGCGATAACCACCACTGAGGGACCCGCTGCAGTGCGGGACATCATAGACGCAGCGGCTGCACGAGCGCAGGCCAAGGCAGACGCACCCATTGCCAATTGGCGGGAACGTCAGCTTACCAAACTTGATGCGTTTGGCTGTATCTCGCCCACAAGTCTTTATTTTCGCATCGCCGCAGGATTCGCAGGCACGGATGGTCAACGCCACCATGAATTTTTGAATCAAGCGTCAGCCTGGCGCAGCGCGTTTCTCGAACGGTTGAATCGTCTTGAGGATCGCGGCATAGCCGAATTCAGTGATTATCCCTCAGTCGCACCGTTTCAATTCAAGGAAACGGCCAGTCAAAGGATCTGGATACAACAAAGTGCATCTGTCGCGACAATGCTCTGTATGTGGCTCATCATCCTGCTTCTCTGTTTCTTTCGCTTCAAACACTATGATCTGAGATAAACACTGCATGACCGATTTTTACACTTCCGCTTCCTCACAAGCCCACTTGAACCTCGCAATCACCATCGCGAGCCGGGTGCTGAAAACGACACTCACGGGCTGGCGGGGACGTCTGATCACAATATTCTGGATAGTGCTTGTGGCCCTTGCCACCTGGTCCGGCGCGACAGCATGCAAAGCGGAGTGGCAAGCGTATGATGCAGGGGAAGCAGCAGTCATCGTTGCATTTTCGGACTGGCGCGCAGCCTATGGGTCAGACCCCTGGCGTCCGGTGGATCTCGCAGCTGAACATCCAATTGTCAGGCATCTTCCACCAGCACCAGGACGCGCATTGGCCGCTGGCGTTTCAGATGCCGTTGGCACGTGGGCGGCGCCGGCAAACTATCATCAACGTGAATTGGAGGGCCGCAAGGGTGAACTGACGCCCCTTGGTATCCTTTTCGGCACCCTCGATCTCGCCGGATTGGTCGGCGTCGCGGGCGCATTGCTCACCATTGCGCTTGGCTTCGATGGCATTTCGGCTGAAAAAGAACGCGGTACCCTCGCACTGCATTTTGCGAACCCACTCGGACGCGGGACTTTTTTGCTGGGCAAGTTGCTGGGGGTTTTCGCTGTCGTTTGCTGCACATTGTGGTTACCGTTGCTGCTGGGGGTTACGGTTTTAGGCGCGACAGGCAACATCGCGGCATCGTGGGATGGTTTGACGCGTGCAGTCCTGTTTATGTTGATTGGCTTGGCCTATCTGATGTTCTGGACCACCGCATCCATCGCCGTCTCCGCCATGGCCCGCTCAAGCGCCGCGTCGGTTGTCGCACTGGCCAGTTTATGGCTCGTGGTGGCCCTGGCCGCTCCAAAGGTAATTGCTGCAGAAGCAGCCTCGCGGCATCCAGTAACCGCTTCAGCGCTACTGGAAGAAAAAATACCCGCCTTACGCGCCCAATCGCTTGTAAACTATCGCAAGAAAGTGACAGCCTACAAAAATGGGCATCTCGGAGCGACACCTAAAGGTGTCGATGCCGCGCGACTTCGCCTGGCGTACTATGACGAGTTTTTTGCCAGAATCGATCACGTCACTGCAATCGACAAAACCATACGCGTGGCGCGTGAACACTCACTGCAAACGCTGGCCGCGCTATCTCCGACCCTTGTCTACCAGCTTGCGACGGCAGAACTGGCAGGCACCGACGGTGCGCGACACCGCGCGTTCATCGACGCCGTCGATGCCTACGCGCGCGAACTGCGACGCTGGCCGGAGCAAAGGCTGATCACTGGCATCGACACGCGCCCAACCTGGAATGAATTGCCACCGTTTAACCCCGGCAATGCGTACGCAAAAACAGACCTAAATCGAGCGTTCAGACACATCGGCATACTCCTGGTTCTATGCGCGTTGGCCATGCTCGCTGCCTGGCTTGCCTTCCTGCGTTACGACCTGCGTCTGCAAGGTGCCTGAATCAATCCCATCGAAATTTCACGTTGAACTCCTCAAAAGCCGGTTCAACGCACGCTCGACACGTCATCAGGTGGAACAGCACCCGACAAGTCCTTGTAAAATTGGCCCGTGACGCTCACGTACAAACCGAAACCGCTGGTTCTGTTGATTGTATATTTTGCACTGCCAACGAATCGACGGGGAGCCCACGCCAACAAAAGCTGCGAAAATCGAGGGTTTTGTGGCGAGGCAATCCTTCCTTGTGGCGCTGACAGCGATGGTCGAGCCCGATTGCTGCCACCCGTGATGCGACATTGTCGCAATGTCAATCACCGGGCTGTGCCGCGGCGGTTGCGCACGATCGTCAAGTCGCGGTTGTACGCGGCGATCGCCTGATCCAGCAACGCATCGTGGGTCGCCGTGCCCAACGTGACGGACACAAACCCAACCCCGCCAAGCGCCGTCAGCAAGCCTGAACCGATTAACAACGCCGGCTGCACCTCCCGCGTATTGCCGGGCAGCGCGTTATAAATCAACGAACCGGCAAGCCCGACGGTCCCGCCCAGAAGCCCCAACCAAGCCAAACGGGCAAAACCCTCTGATTGACGCGCCTCTGTCTGGTAGCGCTCCAAGTAACTCAAGCCGCCCGCAGACACGGTAATGATATCTGACAACGTGCCATTCGCCGAGTACGCGGGCCACCAATGATCCAGAACCGGGTGGGCACCTACCCCATAGAACACCCGCGAGGTCACATCATGCAAGCGCAGATAACGCCCACCAGTTAGCTCGGCTTCGCTGTCTGAAACAAAGGTGACAACCCCTTCGACCGACTCCATGCGCCCCCGCTCCAAATAGCCAACGGGTTTAGCTGCCAGCGCATCGGCTTCCGGCGTGGCGACCGCCCAAACCAGACACGCAGTGGCCAAGCAACGCCGACATTCCCTCAAAAAGCCCGCCATCCAATCCTGTCTCACTCTCAACCAACATCACCCAACAGATTATAGAACCTTTTGCGCACCCACGCCCGCAACCGGTCCTTTTAGGACTGCTCGCAACTTGTCGCAACGCGTCATCGCCCCATACGCTGGGCGCCATGAAACACCTTGCGCAGATTCTTACGGGGCCACCCGCTTTCACCCCCAAGCTGACGCCACAAGGACTTGTCATCCTCGACGCACACCACCAACCCTTACTGCAAACCCTTGATGTGCACCTGTCATTGGCTGGGGACCGCACGCTGCACCTTGATACACAAAAGGCTCACCCAACCGGGCCAATCGGGTTATGGTCCATCAATCAATTGACAGAGGGGCTCAGCGTGCAGTGGCGCATCTACACGCGCGGTCCGGCCTTGCTGTGTTGGGCGAACATCCAGAACCAAAGTCCCCACCGTGTGACTGTGGCGGGTTGCACCCTGTTTGCGGCGCGCTGGCCACAAAGCGCTGTGCCACGACAACTGCGTCAAAGTGGTTATCAATCCTGGAGTCCCGCAACCCCAAAGATGGCGCTGGCGGATCAGCTAGCGCTGCCACGCCCTGCGATGATGCGTGCGCCGGGGAGTACGGGCACAGACATGGGGATTGTGCAGCCAGACTACCTTGAAGTTGAGACGGATTCGCAACAATTATGGATGAGTTTCATCAGTGCACATACCGCCACCGGGGTGATCCGCCTGACGCCGGACTGGACGCAAAACGCACATCTAAGCGCCAGCCAGCCACTCGGCACCTTATCATTGCGACCCGGACAACGCCTCAGGCTCGATACCTGGTGCCTGATTGATGCCCAAGCAACGGATGCGTTACACGCCTATGCCGCACTGAGCAGCTTTGTTATGCGCGGCAAAAAAACCAAGCAGCGTCAACTCGGATGGTGTTCCTGGTACCATTATTTCGAAAACATCCAAGCCAAAGACATCGTCGAAAATCTGGAACATCTCACCCACGCGGACAATAACCTGGATTTGCAGGTCGTGCTACTCGACGATGGCTACCAACAAGCCGTGGGTGACTGGCTCACGCCCAACGCACGTTTTGACGGGCATCCCGCGGCGATCGCCCAAACCATCACCCAAAAAAACCACACCCCAGGCCTCTGGCTGGCTCCATTTTGCGTCTCAGCACACGCGCAACTCGCCAAGCACCACCCGGATTGGCTCCTCCGTGACGCGACGGGAACACCCATCAACCACTTCACCCACTGGGGCAATCAACCCACCTACGCACTCGACCTCACGCACCCGGAAGCGATCGCCCACCTGCGCCACATCATTCACACCATCTCCCGAATTTGGGGCTATCGCTACCTCAAACTTGACTTTCTCTACGCCGGCGCCATCCACGGCTGCCGACACGACCCATCCATCACCCCAATCCAAGCCTACCGCAACGGACTGCGTCACATCAACGAAGCCGCAGGGCCGTCTGTCACGCTTAGCGGATGTGGCGCCCCAATGCTTGCCAGCGTCGGACTTGTCGACACGATGCGGGTGGGCTCCGACACCGCCCACCACTGGCACAGCAAGCCACCCAGTGACTGCGAACCCGGAGCGCTCAATGCCATGCGCGGTGTACTGGCCCGTCATTGGATGAACGGGACGTACTGGATCAACGATCCAGACTGCGCCATCGTCGCCAACCTGACCAACGAACTCAGCGACGCCGAAATCCAAACCATGTTGACGGTCATTGCACTGTCTGGCGGCAATGTCTTTGTGAGCGACCGCCTAAGCCAAGTACCCCCCACACGACTCAACTGGCTACAACGTACCCTCGTCAAACAACCCAAAGCGGCAGTGCCCCTGCAAGACACCCACCAGGGACTCCCAAACGCCTTATACCTGAAACTGCCGCATCAAACAGACATCCTTGCCCGCTTCAACTGGTCCGAGCACACACTCACCTGGCACTACACACCCGCAGACTGGCCGGATTTCAAAACCTTCATCCACCCGCACCACCTCATCGAATCCTGGCCGTTCCGTCCCACCACCTTCAACCCCAACCAACCATCTCAATCCTACACCATCCCCCCCCACGGCGTTTGCCTATTCTCTCGACACCCCCTGCAACCACACCCCCATCTGCTTGCAACCAGCCACACCCTGCTCGGAGGCTATCCATTCACCTACCACACCGAGCACCTACCAGACGCCATCCGCCTCACCACCCCAACACCCATCAGACACCCAGCCACAGCGCTGGTCTCGCTTCCTGACCCCAAAGAACCAAGCAGACCCGTTTACCACCAAATGACATGGCCCGCCAATCAACAAACCATTCGCATCGACCGACAATCACCTGCGTGACGTAAACACGCGAATGACACCTGTTCCAGCAGCTGTTCAAGATTTCTTGAAACGTGAAAGTAAACGAGCAGCGCGAATCTGGAAGCACCAATGCAGCACCGCGTTGATTGGCGATCAAATTTCAGCTGTTATACAAACAAAGGGAGGCAATGCCCGAATTGTCGAACTGACTACACAACATTCAGACAAAACCCGATGCGTCGCTGTTTCGCCTGTGCAAAGACTGTGATTAGCGAGCAGTACCATAAAAAGCAAGCCAAAAAAGCCACCCAAAACGGGTGGCCAACGGATCATCAAGCCGACAGGGATCAGTTATTGGGCAAGCCAGCAGCTTTCCACGCCTTAAGAACCGCCACCTCTTCCTGTGTGAACTTCGGCCCACGCGGCGGCATGGAACCACGCTCCACCGCCCGAACGATGCGATCATAAGACTCCGCCACAACACCATGCTGAACCGCACCCGACCCATCAAACAACTGCAACACTCGCCCACCCGGACGCCCCTGCATATGACACCCCATACACCGATTGCTCACCAAAGGCGCCACCTGCCCACTAAAGGACGCACCCTCCCGAACCTTCATGCGCGTCGACGCAACCATCCGCCCCGTGCCGGTACCCACACCACCACAAGCCGCCAACAAAACACTGCTTCCCAACACAACCCCAACGGCACCCAACCACCAACCACCCATCCCACCAACCTCCTTCAATGCTTGTACGGAAACCGCGCAAATCTGTTCAAATATTAAATATATATTATCACATAATTAATCTTTGTAAAAGATTGGTCTAATGATTGCGCGCCTGATCACTGCCGTGCTTCGTCATCTTGACCTGGCAGCGATTGCAGATGAGCACTTTACGATGCAGAGAAAGAGGTAAATCCTTTTGAGCGCGGCACTCGGGGCACTCAAAACGCGCCGTGGGTTCAACATACTCGCGAACAGGTTTAAGGATTACAATAAACGCGTGGGCAATCCAACCCATGCAAAACATGCCAATACCGAACAGCAAGACGAGGAGTGACACACACACCTCCATGTGTCGCAATCTTGATAACGTCGGCCGACGTGACGGTTGTCAGCGCTAGCGCGGGTTGAAGCGAAAGGGGACTCACCTGCAGGGCCAAAAGCGAACGCCTGGTACATCACCCGCCAGTCAAACTTTTGCCCCGCAAAACGGACCAGTAGAATCAATCCGAACAGAAACCACACAGTGACGCATCAACCACTGTTTAAAACGTGTACAGCGAAACCCAATACATCAGGCAATCACCCATTGTGATTGAACAACACCCGACACTTCAAGGCTGATCTTAGCGCTTCAGCAACGGGGCAGACCCAACGTTATACCACTGTTTATTGGGCTACATCGCCTGTTGGGCACGCCGGCGGCGCGACTGAGACGTAAACCGTCCCCTAGGACCGTCACTGAGTCAACCTCTTCCCACAGGTGGACCATACAAAACTGAATATGGCGGCGACGAGTGGACCTGCAGCCTGTCCTACCGACAGAAGGTGCGGGCCTGTAACACACCTCGCGCTTGTTCGACACTTCATCGAATCAGCAACGGAATAAAGCACTCCTTGATGCCTGCGCCAGCGAATCTCCCGGCAGACGGCAGCAACCAGAAAACCCCTGCCAAGGCAGGGGTTCCAGCGAACCAGTTGGAGACGTTTAACGTTTCGAGAACTGGAAACGCTTTCGGGCGCGTTTGCGACCGTACTTTTTACGTTCCTTGGCGCGGGGATCGCGGGTGAGCAGATCCTCGCCACGGAGTGCACTACGCAGCTCGGGATCCAACGTGAGAAGGGCGCGCGCAATGCCAAGTCGAATGGCACCAACCTGAGAGTTGACACCGCCACCCGAAACGTTACAGAAGACATCAAAACGGTTGGTGTTGCGGGTCGCTTCAAACGGAAGTGTGAGCTGAGGATAGAGTGTCTTACGACCACCAATGTAATCCTCCAGTGTCCGATCATTAATTTTGACGACACCAGAGCCGGGCAATAAACGCACCCGAGCGATGGATGTCTTACGACGTCCCGTACCCCAGTACTGTGCGACTTTCTGAGCCATTTTCCCTTACTCCTCAGTTCTTGTTCAAATCATAAACGGTCGGTTGCTGTGAAGCATGGGGATGCTCCGAACCCGCATAAACCTTTAACTTCCGATACTGCTTCGCACCAAGCTTGTTGTGAGGCAGCATGCCATAGATCGCTTTTTCAACAATCCGCGTCGGCTTTTCTTGCATCAACTTCGCAAAATTAACCTGCCGGAATCCGCCTGGCCACCCGGTATGATGCCGATAGACCTTGTCGGATGATTTCTTGCCAGTGACAACTACTTTATCGGCATTTACAACTACCACGAAATCGCCGGTATCAACATGCGGTGTATACGTGGGCTTGTTCTTGCCACGCAGAAGGTTGGCAACCACTGTCGCCAAGCGTCCCAACGTCTGCCCCTTAGCATCAATCACATGCCACGCTCGGGTGACATCGGCCTCATTCGCCATATACGTATTCAACTGATCCTCCTCGTGCGCCCAAACGGGTCACACCCAGTCATATTCCGCTCTAACCTGTCCGTCACCCACTCAAACCGTTCCGGATACCCGACCCCAATGAACGTTAACCCATTGGCAGGAGCAGTGGGCCCAGAAGGCCGAGTCGCCCTTCCAAGCCAGGTATCTCTAAAACCAGCCGCGTCCAGATGACCCTTGCCAACCCTCAACACCGTTCCGACCAAGCGACGGACCATGTTGTACAAAAAGTGATCGGCCGTAATATGAAAATGCAGCAAATCCCCATCTTCCTCAACACGCGCATCCAAAATCTGGCAGATCGGATTTGCAGGGTCACTGCCTGTACTCATAAACGCACTGAAATCATGACGTCCTAGAAGCGAGGACCAGACTTCTCTCATCGGTTCCACCACCAAAGGCATTCCAACCCAGGCAGCATAACGTGCGAGCACCGGCGAGCGAGGCTTACCAACCAAAACAGTATACCGATAGGAACGACAGAGAGCCGAGTGGCGAGCATGGAAATCCTCAGACACTTCCTCCGCCCACCATACAGCAACATCCCTTCCCAGAACCGAATTCATCGCCGGCACCCACGCAGGCCCCGGAATGACCACGGGCGTCACAAAGCTGACTACCTGCCCAGTGGCATGAACACCAGCATCGGTTCGTCCTGCGGCCGCCGTCTTGACGCCCGCCTTCAAAACACGACCCAAAGCAAGCTCTAACTCGCCTTGGACCGTCCTCTTTCCCGGCTGCAGTTGCCAGCCAGAAAAGTCGGTGCCATCGTAGCTAACCAGCATCTTGATGGTGTGCAACGAAGACACCGTACAGTTAACCTTCCAAAGAGATGATGGCCATCGGGGCTGCATCACCACGCCGAGGCGCTGTCTTGATCACGCGAGAATAACCACCGTTCACCGTCTGAAACCGAGGACCAACCTCATCGAACAGACGCTTCAAGACATCCTTCTCCAGGACGTACCCCGCAGCTTGCCGACGCGCGTGCAAATCGCCACGCTTCGCCAGCGTAATCATCCGCTCTACCTCACCCTGAACAGCCTTGGCCTTCGCCTCAGTCGTCTCGATTCGATCATGACGCAAAAGCGAAGTCGTCAAACTACGAAGCACCGCTTTACGTTGATCCGAAGGCCGCCCCAACAAGTGCCTCTTATTTTGATGCCGCATATCAAAAGTATCCTTTATGCTCTTCTAGTATCAGCCCGCTCATCGACCTATTCGGCAGCCGCAAACTCCGAGTCGCGCTCACTGGCCATGTGGTACCCAAAGGAACGCAAGCGCTCAATAACCTCCTCAGCCGACTTCTTGCCGAAGTTCTTGATATCCATGAGCTCCCGTTCCGTTTTCTTCAGCAAATCCGCAACCGTATAAATATTGGCCCGCTTCAAGCAGTTGTAAGCTCGAACCGACAGCTCAAGTTCTTCGATGCTCAGCTCGGCCGCCGGCGAACCAGCTGCAACACCAGCACCCGCCTCGCCCAGCGCCATCAGGCTCGCCTCATCCCGCGCAAGCAAAGCGAACGGACGGAACTGCTCAATCAACAACTCAGCCGCACGCGCCAGAGCCTCTTCAGGATCAATCGAACCATTCGACCATATCTCCAAAATCAGGCGATCGAAATCCACCGACTGCCCAACCCGAGTATCCTCGATCTGGTAATTGACCTTCCGAACCGGCATGAAAATGCTATCAACCGGTATGACGCCCACAGGCTGGTGAGGCCGCCGATTGCGCTCAGCAGGCACAAATCCCTTGCCCCGTTCCACCTGCAATTCCATCTCCAAACTCGCACCCGCGTCCAAAGTCGCCAGATGCCAGTCAGGGTTAAGGATCTCAACATCCGGATCACTCGTGATGTCGGCAGCGGTAACCACGCCCTCCCGCTTCACGCTGAGAAAAGCTGTCTTTGCCTCATCACCGTGCAACTTGACCACAACACCCTTCAGGTTGAGTATCAAGTCCACAATGTCCTCAGTCATGCCGCCGATGGTCGAAAACTCGTGCTGCACCCCTTCGATCCGAATGGCCGTGATCGCGGCCCCTTCAAGATCAGACAGCAACACGCGACGCAAGGCGTTACCCAAGGTTGTCCCGTAACCGCGCTCGAGCGGTTCCGCCACGAACCGACTGTAATGAAGACCTTCTTCCGTGACGAGGGTCTCCACGCACTGTATATTTGGCTTATCCATCGTCTTTCAACTCCTTCTTGTCTCGCCAAACCGGCTAAATCCGACCATGGCCTAGCGGGAGTAGTACTCAACGATATACTGCTCGTTCGCAGGCGTATCATTTTCCTCACGCGTCGGATTGCTGACCACATGGCCCGTCAACGTCGTCGCGTCAAAACTCAACCACGAGGGCACCCGCACACTGTGCAAACCCTCGAGCCGCGCCTTGAAAAACGCCTGCTTCTTCTCAACCACCGCAATGGTAACCCCATTCTTCAAATTTATACTCGGAATATCGCTGCGAACACCGTTCACCGCAAAAAAGCCATGCCTGACAAACTGCCTAGCCTGCGGACGACTCGACGCCAACCCCATCCGGAACACGACATTATCCATCCGTCGTTCCAACAGCTGAAGCAACACCTCACCGGTGACCCCACGCAAACGCGTCGCTTCCTTGTAGTAACGCCGAAACTGCTTCTCCAGGACGCCGTAAACCCGACGTACCTTCTGCTTTTCACGCAACCGGACCGCATACTCGGACAACTTCTGACGCGCCTGCCCATGCATACCCGGACGATAAGACCGCCGCGTCAACGCACACTTCGGACTGTTGCAGCGGTCACCCTTCAAAAACAACTTGATACCTTCCGCACGGCACAACCGGCAAACGGAATCTGTATAACGAGCCACGTGGCTAACCCTCCTCGCACAAACACATGTCAAACCATCAGCAAAAATTCAAAACGTCCCCGACCGAACGTTACACCCTGCGACGCTTGGGGGGGCGACAGCCGTTGTGGGGAATGGGTGTCACATCCTTGATCAAGGTGATCTCAAGACCCGCCGCCTGCAAAGCCCGTATGGCGGTCTCCCGACCCGAACCAGGCCCCTTGACCAGCACCTCGACACTTTGCATGCCGTGTTCACGCGCCCGCTGCGCACACCCATCTGCCGCCAACTGCGCCGCAAACGGCGTGCCCTTCTTGGCACCCTTGAAGCCAGCCGTACCGGCAGAACCCCAAGAAATCACGTTTCCGTTCATATCAGTAATACTGATGATGGTGTTGTTAAATGTCGACGACACATGAACGACCCCGTTCGCAATATTCTTACGCTCGCGCCGCTTGGGCTTGGCACTGGTTTTGGCCACTGTTTCATCTCCTCCAAATTGAATTTTGCTTAATCAAACTGATACTTGCAAGGAGCTGGTGGCGAGAACCCTGGTTGCAGCCAACTTCCAGAGCAACACCAACCCAATGTCACAACCGCTTACTTCTTCTTGCCTGCCACGGTCTTTTTGACACCGCGACGCGTACGCGCATTCGTCTTGGTGCGCTGTCCGCGCAAAGGCAGACCACGTCGATGACGAATACCCCGGTAAGACCCGATCTCAATCAACCGCTTGATGTTGATGGAAATCTCACGACGCAAGTCACCCTCCACCTGATGATTGCGATCAATCTCCTCGCGCAAACGTCCGATCTCATCCTCGGTCAAGTCCTTGGTACGCGTGTCAGGACTGACCTTCGTCCGCTTGATGATCTCACCGGCCTTGAACGGACCGATTCCAAAAATATACGTAAGTGCGACCTCGATGCGCTTGTCGCGCGGCAGGTCAACACCGGCAATACGAGCCATTACCCTGAACCTCCCCAATCACGCAACGCCACTGAACGCGCTGCCCTTAACCTTGACGCTGCTTATGTTTCGGATTCTCGCAAATGACCATCACGCGATTATGACGCTTGATCACTCGGCACTTCTCACAGATCGCCTTGACCGATGCACGTACCTTCATCACCTCACCCCTTTCTATGCTTATCGATTATCATAACCTTATACTTGCCTTAATGACAATCTTTTTAACCATTCAAGCTTGTCGTGATCAACGCGTCACCCTCGGACACGATGATCGTATGCTCAAAGTGCGCGGACCAACTTCCATCCAGCGTGACAACCGTCCACCCGTTTTTTTTGGTTTTCACGGCGTGGCCACCCACATTGACCATGGGTTCAATCGCCAACGCCTCACCCGGCCGTAAAACAGGACCCGGTTCGGGTTGACGGTAATTGGCGACCTGCGGTGACTCGTGCAAGTTCTTGCCGATGCCATGCCCGACAAAGTCACGGACAACCGAAAAGCCCTTCTCGTCTACGACCGACTGAACCGCACTGCCGATGCCATTCAAATGGGCTCCGGCGATCGCTGCACGAATACCGGCATACAAGCTGGCCTCAGTCGTCTCCAATAACTGCCGAGTTATCTCATCCACTTCGCCAACTGCGTAAGTCCAGGCCGAATCCCCATAAAAACCATCCACAACCGCACCGATATCAACAGAAATGATATCCCCGCTCTCCAACCGTCGACGGTTGGGAATCCCATGAACGACCTCGTCGTTAACCGACGCGCAAATACTCGCCGGAAAACCATGGTAACCCTTGAACGCTGGCCTGCCACCTTCCGAGACGATGACCCGTTCCACGATCGCATCCAACTCGCGACTGGTGATACCAGGCGCAACCGCACCGACGACAGCACGGTGCGCCAGGGCGACAATCCGGCCAGCCTCGCGCATCGCATCGACTTCCGACTGCTTCGTGATCAAACCCATCAGGAACGCACCTTCATGTCATCCAGAACGCTCAACAACGCCTCACGTACAGCCGCCATGTCCTGATCACCGTTTAGCACGCGCAACAACCCCTTGCTTGCATAACGCGCCACGATCGGTTGGGTCTGCCGATGGTATACCGCCAAACGATTACGAACAGTATCCGCAGCATCGTCAGCGCGCTGATACAACTCACCGCCACAAACATCGCACGTGACACCATCCTTTGAGCGGCTGAACCGTTCATGATACGTCGCGCCGCACTCCCTGCAAACACGTCTGCCACTCAAACGGACGACCAAGACATCCTCGGGTACCTGCACATCGATTGCGAGTTGCAAGTCCCGTTCGATACTCGCCAACATGACATCCAGCGCCTCCGCTTGCGGGACGGTTCTTGGAAACCCATCGAGTACAAAACCAGGTGATGCATCCCGCCGCGCCAAACGGTCCTTGATGATTCCAATCATCACGCCATCCGGAACCAGATTCCCCGCATCCATGTACGCCTTGGCCGCAAGCCCAAGCTCCGTGCCCTCACGGACAGCCGAACGCAAAATATCCCCTGTTGCAATCTGCGGGATATTGAAATGCGCCGCCAGCATCCGTCCCTGAGTGCCCTTACCGGCACCAGGTGCGCCCAACAAAACAATCCGCATGTCTCGCCTCTACTTTCAACCCCTCAGGACATGAAACCCTCATACTGCCGAGCAATGAGATGGGTCTGCAACTGATTGTACAAGTCTATGGCCACGCCGACCATAATCAGCAACGCGGTCGAGCCAATCCCTTGCAACGTCGTAACGCCCGTTGCCCGTTCGACAAATAACGGCAAGATTGCAATCAAGCCCAAAAACACACCGCCGGCAAAGGTAATCCGATTCAACACCAACTCGATGAATTCAGCGGTCGGTTTGCCTGGTTTGTAACCAGGGATAAAAGAACCATATTTCTTAAGGTTATCCGCCAAATCCTTTGGCTGTAAAACAAGGCTCGCGTAAAAATAAGAAAAAAACATAATGAGCAAAAAATACACAACGAAATGAAGCGAACCACTCGGCGACAAAGTCCGCATCAACACGTTGAGACCCTCCAAGGCAATGCCTCGCAGGTTATCCCACTGCCAAAACGTCCCCAACGCCGGTTGCCAAACTAGTGCCGCAGTCTTTGACTCACCCAAAAACTGCGCGATCGTTGCTGGGAAAACCAGCAGCGACGAAGCAAAAATCAATGGCATCACACCGCCCTGGTTTACCCGAAGGGGCAAATAATTCTGACTAAACCCCCCGCCACGCTGACCGGCCACCTGTCGCTTGGCGGACTGCACCGGAATACGCCTTTGACCCTCTTGAACAAAAACGATCGCAACCAACATCGCCAGCAAGGACACAACCAAAGCGGTGACCGCAAACGTCGACGTACCGCCTGACGAAACCAACTCAGCCGTGCGACTGATATACGACGGGAATGCCGCAATAATACCCGCGAAAATCATCAAGGAAGCACCATTCCCAATCCCACGCTCAGTGATGACCTCGCCCAACCACATGATAAACGTGGTTCCGGCCACCAAAACTGCGACCGTTGCCAATATGAATGCGTACGGGAAAGGGCCCGCAGCATCGTACCCGATGGCAGCACCGCTACGCCATAACCAGGTACTCATGCCGAAAGACTGAACAGTCGCCAGCACCAGCGCCAGATAACGCGTCCATTGCTGAATCTGCTTACGCCCTGCCTCCCCACCTTCTTTCTGCAATTCCTCAAGCTTCGGAAAGACCCCGGTCATCAACTGCATGATGATGGATGCATTAATGAAAGGCGTAATCCCCATTGCCACAACCGAAAACTTCGCTAAAGCACCACCTGAAAAGAAATCCAGAAATCCACCCAGAAAATTGACGTTGGCGAACAGCGCATTGAGCTTGACTTGGTCTATCCCGCTGATCGGCACATGAACCGCCAGGCGGAAAATAACAACCATGCCAAGAGTCCAGAGTATCTTCTCCCTCAAGCCAGGCGCAAACCACAAACTCCGCAACACATCGCCCACTTTATTCGTCTGTTGCATCTCAGGCAATCACCCCGTTTCTCTCCTAATGACCAACGAACACAGAGTGGCCCCAGTCACCTAGGACCACTCTGAAGAAAACTAACGAACAGACCTCACGATTCAGTGGCCGTTCCACCAAGTATCTCGATGGTACCCCCGACCGCCTCGATCTTGGTCCGAGCGCCGGCACTGACGTGAGCGGCTTTAACGGTGAGGGCCACGCTTAACTCTCCGTTACCGAGAATCCGCAACCCATCAAAGGCTTTCTTGATCAACCCGACCTCTTGAAGCAACTCAACCGTCACCTCTGCACCGGCCTGGAAATCCCCCAGATCCCCCACGTTGATAATGGCCCATTCCGGACGGTAAGGGCGAGTGAAATGCTTCTTCTTGGGCAACCGGCGATACAAAGGCATCTGACCGCCCTCATGCCCGATTTTGATACTGCGACCCGAGCGTTGCCCCTGACCATTGTAACCACGCGTCGATGTCTTTCCCATACCCGACCCGTGACCACGGCCCACGCGCTTGACCCCGTGGGTTGCGCCCTCACAAGGACGCAATTCATTGAGTTTCATCATCCACCCCTTACTCGGAAACCCGCACAAGATGAACAACCTTTTTGATCATCCCACGAATGACCGGCGTGTCATCATGCGTAGCAGACGTATTCATCCTGCCCAAACCAAGACTCTGAACGACAAGCCGCTGTTTACGGCTATATCCAATCGGACTTTTAACCAAAGTCACCGTCAACTTGTTACTATTCGACATGAGCCGTACCCACCAACTCTTGCACCGTGCGACCACGCAAAGCGGCCACATCTTCCGCACTCCGCAACTGACACAAACCGTCAATCGTCGCCCGCGCGCTATTCAACGGACTCGACGCACCCAAATTCTTGGACAGAATGTCATGAATGCCCGCCAACTCCAACACGGACCGCACCGCGCCACCAGCAATTACCCCAGTACCCTTGGATGCCGGTTTGATCATCACCCTTGACGCATCGGATTTGCCGACCACCGTATGGGGAATCGTGGTCCCAACCATCGGGACCGTCACGAGGCTCTTCCGCGCATCCGTTACAGCCTTTTGGATCGCGGCGATGACTTCTGCCGCCTTACCCACACCGATCCCAACTTGGCCTTTTTGATTACCCACCGCCACAATGGCACGGAAGCTCATCTTCTTGCCACCCTTGACCACCTTGGTCACGCGGCGGATCTGTACGACCTTCTCCTGCCACTCCGTATCCTTTTCCTCAGCCGCACGACGCTCGGTCGGCCGGCCATCGCCCTGACGACCACGACCGCGCCCCTTGGATTCAACATTACGATTATCCACTATCCGATTCCTCGCACTAGAAACTCAAGCCGGCTTCACGCGCGGCCTCTGCCAGCGCTGCAATTCGCCCGTGATACAAGTTGCCGCCGCGATCGTAAACCACGGCTTCAATACCCTTCTCCTTGGCACGCTCCGCGATGGCGCGACCAACCGTGGTCGCCGCCTCGATGTTCGCGCCGTTCTCCAACTTCAGTTCCAAACTCGAAGCAGAGACCAAGGTCGCACCCGCCACATCGTCAATGACCTGCGCATAGGTGTGCCGACCGGAACGATAAACCGCAAGCCTCGGTCTCGCGGCATCACCAGCCAGCTTTTTTCGTATCCGCGCATGTCGCACGGCAGTTTGCTTCTTTCGGCTTTTCTTAGAAAACATGATTGATTCCCCTGCCTACTTCTTCTTCCCGCCAGACTTGCCAGCCTTGCGACGAATCGTCTCCGTCGCATACTTGATACCCTTACCTTTGTAGGGCTCAGGTGGACGCACCGAGCGGACTTTGGCTGCCAAATCGCCAACCAGCTGCTTGTCAATGCCCTCAACAACAACCGACGGCCGTGGACCCGGCGGAACAGTGAACGTGATGCCGGCAGGCGCGACAACCTCAACCGGATGCGAATAGCCCATCTGCAAGGTCAGGGTTGACCCAGTAGACGCTGCACGATAACCAACCCCGTTGATCTCCAACACCTTGCGATAACCGTTGGTGATACCCTCAACCATGTTGGCAACCAACGTACGCGACAACCCATGCAACGAACGTGCCATCTTCGAATCACCCACCGGATCGATCTGAATCACACCGTTTTCAAACTGCACCTGAACCTCAGGACGCAATTCCCGCGACAGAGTCCCCTTCGGACCCGTCAAAGTCACCAACTGCCCCGCAATCTCAACCTTGACGGTCGCCGGAACAATGATGGGCCGTTTTCCAATTCGTGATTGCGACATGAACGCCTCCTACCAAACGTACGCGAGGACTTCGCCGCCCACGCCCTGCTTGCGACATTCCTTTTCCGTCATCACGCCACGCGGCGTCGACAAAATCGCAATGCCCAACCCACCCAACACGCGCGGCAGTTCATGCTTACCCGTATAGACGCGCAATCCAGGACGAGATATGCGCTTGATCCCGGTAATCACCTTGCGACGACCCACGTACTTCAGATGAACACGCAAACGTGGTTTACCCTCGTTCGCAACCACCTCAAAATTGTTGATGTATCCCTCTTCCTTCAGCACGCGAGCAATTTCAGCTTTCATCTTGGATGCGGGAAGCTCCGTCAAATCCAGATTCGCCGTATTCGCGTTTCGGATACACGTCAGCATGTCCGCAATGGGATCAGTGACCGGCATGAGTAAAACCTCTCTTACAGGCTGCGTTTGCGACAAGCGCACGACCAACCAGGGGGAACCAAACAACAAAAGGAATGAAAACCTTACCACGCCACCGGGCGTTTCGTCCAATGCTGAATGGCAGACCACGGCTGGGCCGCAATCTGCCTGATGAGCTACCAGCTAGACTTGACCACGCCGGGAAGTTTCCCTTCATGCGCCAACTGACGCAACATATTTCGGCACAGGCCAAAATCGCGATAATAACCACGCGGACGACCCGTCAGCAAGCAACGGTTATGCAAGCGCACAGGATTCGCGTCACGGGGAATTGCAGACAAGGCTTTCCGGGCCTCGTTGTACTCCTCAAGGCTACGCGCCTTTCCGGCCAATACCGCTTTCAACTCAGCCCGTTTGTCCGCATACTTCGCGATCAACCGCTGCTGCTTCGCGTGTTTGGCAATTTTAGACTTCTTTGCCACGACGTATCTCCTCCAGGGCTCAAGCTTTAACAGTCTGACGGAATGGCATGCCAACCAACCGCAACAACGCCCGCGCCTCTTCATCTGTGCGCGCACTCGTCACGATGGTGATATCCATCCCCCGAACCTTATCTACCTTGTCATACTCAATCTCAGGGAAAAGAACCTGCTCCTTGATCCCGAGCGTATAATTGCCGCGACCATCAAAACTTTTCTCACTGACGCCACGAAAATCGCGAATACGAGGCAATGCCAAACTCATCAACCGATCCAGGAACTCATACATGCGAGCCCCTCTCAAGGTTGCCATCGCACCGATCGGCATGCCCGCGCGCAATTTGAACGTCGCGATGGACTTCTTCGCACGCGTAACCATTACCTTCTGGCCAACGATGGATGTGAGATCCCGAACCGCAACATCAAGGGCCTTGGGATTCTGAACAACCTCGCCCAAACCCATGTTAACAACAACCTTCTCGATCTTGGGAACCTGCATCCAGTTCTGGTAGCCAAATTCCTTGACTAACGCCGGAACGACCTCTTTTTGATACTTTTCCAACAAACGGCTCTTCGCCACGTCTAAACTCCTAAACCAGGGCCGGGCGTCAAAGGCTAACAACCCACGAACGACTTCCAGTCTAAACTGGGGGCGTACGAACGAGCGACGTATCCGACCCGAGGGTAACCATCAACCGCTCTACCTGTCCAACTGTTCACCAGACTTGGCAACCCGAACCTTCGTGCCGTTCTCTAAAACCTTAATCTTGATCCGCGTGGGCTTCTTGTTCGCAGGATCCAAGGGCATCAGATTCGACAAATGCACAGGTGCCTCCCGCTTGACAATTCCACCCTGCGGATTCGACATCGAGGGCTTCTCGTGCTTGGTCTTGATATTGATGCCCTGCACTACCGCCGTCTGGTCCTTCGGATTGACGAGCAGAACCTCACCGACCTTACCGCGGTCGCCACCTTCGGACTCTTTCCGCCCGACTGTCACCATCACCGTATCGCCTTTTTTAATGCGTTCCATCGTTATTGGCTTTCCTTTATCTCGAACGGGCTGCTCAAATCACTTCAGGCGCAAGCGAGATGATCTTCATGAAATTCCTGTCACGCAACTCACGCGCAATCGGCCCGAAGACGCGCGTTCCACGCGGATTGTTATCCTTGTTGATAATTACCGCCGCGTTCTCATCAAAACGAATGTAAGAGCCATCCGGCCGCTGCAACCCCTTCTTGGAGCGCACGATAACCGCCTTCACCACATCCGACTTCTTAACCGGCATATTCGGAATCGCGTCCTTAACAACGGCGACGATCACGTCTCCGATGTTCGCAAACGTGCGGTTGCCACCACCAATAACCCGAATACACATTAACTCACGAGCACCCGTGTTATCCGCCACGGTGAGGCGCGACTGCTGCTGAATCACGTTTCCCCCTTACTGAGCACGCTCAACGACTTCGACCAAGCGCCACGTCTTGTCCTTCGAATAGGGACGGGATTCTTCAATACGAACCCAATCGCCTTCGTTGGCCACATTGTCCTCATCGTGCGCCTTAAACCTCTTGGTCTGTTTTACCATTTTCTTGTAACGATCGTGAGGGACAGTGCTCTCTACCGAGACAACCACCGTCTTATCCATCTTATTGGAAACGACCTTACCTGTAATAATCCGCTTGGGCATAATGCCTATTCCCCTTTTACTGTGCCACAGGCGCCGAACTTGACCTATTTTCTCGAAGCACCGTCTGGATCATGGCGATCCGATGACGCACCTCCCCAATTTGAGCCGTGTTCTCAAGCTGCCGTATCGCCAATTGGAACCGAAGTTTAAACAACTCTTCCTTGGCGCCCTTCAACTGAGCCTGCAGCTCCTCGTGATTCAAGGCGCGAAAACCTTGCAAATCCTTCTTAGCGTTCTTAGTTTGCATGCTCCGACCCTCCAGAGTGCGCCGCTTCCAACTCCTGTTGCGCACGCGTAACGAACCTCGTACCTATCGGCAATTTATGCGCTGCCAAACGCATCGCCTCGCGTGCCAACTCCTCGGCCACCCCATTCATTTCGAAAAGGATACGACCAGGCTTGACAACTGCCACCCAGTACTCCGGGGCGCCTTTACCAGAACCCATACGAGTCTCCGCGGGTTTCGCCGTCACCGGCTTGTCTGGAAACACCCGAATCCATATCTTACCACCACGTTTGACGGAACGGGTCATCGCACGACGCGCCGCTTCGATCTGCCGGGACGTAATCCAGGCCGGGTCCACGGCGACCAACGCATAATCACCAAACGCTATCGTGGTTCCACGCGTCTCATGTCCGCTACGAGAGCCGCGATGATGGCGGCGAAATTTTGTACGCTTTGGCATCAACATAGGGCTAATCCTCTACAATTCTGCAATGCACAAGGAGCCCCTCAGGACTCCGCACTTTCCTGGGATTCTTGCTGCACGGCCTGGGCACGCGGCTGACGACCACGTCGCTCACCGCCGTCCCGCTCCCGCCGTTCCCTACGCTGGGGAACCTCAGCAACCGCCTCAGCACCCGGAATCACCTCACCCTTGAAGATCCAGACCTTAACGCCAATTTTGCCATAAAGGGTCTGCGCCTCTGCCACACCATAATCAATATCGGCCCGCAAAGTATGCAAGGGTATGCGACCATCCCGCAACCATTCGGTACGCGCAATCTCAGCGCCGCCCAAACGCCCGGCCACCATCACCTTAATACCTTTGGCACCGCTCTTCATGGCACGCATCATCGCCTGCTTCATCGCGCGACGAAAAGCAATCCGCTTCTCCAACTGCTGCGCAATACTCTCAGCGACCAATTGACTGTCGGCTTCCGAACGCAAAACCTCCTGGACGTTGATCTGCACCTTCTTGCCAGTCAATGCGCTCAAATCCTTACGCAGCGCATCAATCCCCTGGCCGCCCCGCCCAACAATCACGCCCGGCTTTGCAGTCCAAATGCTAACATCAATCTGATCCGCCTTGCGCTCGATGTCTGTCCGCGAAATACCAGCAGCCATAAAGCGGGCCTTCACGAAACGCCGTATCTTGGTATCCTCCAAAACCAAGGCAGGATAGCCACGGGTCTCTGCGTACCAACGGCTCGACCACGTCCGGTTAATACCAAGTCGGAGCCCAACTGGATGAATCTTTTGCCCCATGATTAACTCTCCTGCCCCTTGTCGCTCACAACGATTGTGATATGGCTCGTCCGTTTCTTGATGGGGAACGCCCGCCCCTGTGCGTGCGGTTGAAACCGCTTGAGCGTAGGCCCCTGATCCACATAAGCCTCACTGATGAACAACCGCGACCCCGGCACCTGATGATTGTTTTCAGCGTTCGCAATCGCAGACTTCAAAATCTTGTTCAACACCGCGGCACTGGCGTGCGGCATGAAATTCAACATCGTCGACGCTTCAAGCGCCCGCTTCCCACGAATCAGATCCAATACCCGCCGAACCTTCAACGGGGACATCCGCACATACTTGACGCTAGATTTGGTTTGCATTCGTCATTTACTCCATTAACCTAACGTCCGCGTTCTTGGCCTGAATGGCCCTTGAACAAACGCGTCGGAGCGAACTCTCCCAGTTTGTGACCAATCATCTGTTCCGTGATGTAAATGGGCACGTGCTTACGACCGTTATACACAGCGATGGTGTGTCCGATCATTGATGGCAAAATGGTGGAAGCACGTGACCAGGTCTTGATGACTCGCTTTTCGTTGCGCGCGTTCAAAGCCTCTACCTTATTCGCCAATGCATCTTGTACAAATGGCCCTTTTTTAAGCGATCTTGACATCTAAAATAATCTCCTGCCTACCGGGTCCGCTCCCGAACGATGAACTTGCTGCTCGCCTTCTTGCGCACAGTTTTGTATCCCATCGCCGGCTTGCCCCACGGCGTCTGAGGCTTGCCACCGATTGGGGACTTGCCTTCACCACCACCATGCGGGTGATCACAAGCATTCATCGTCACGCCGCGGTTAGTCGGCCGTATACCCAACCAACGCTTGCGGCCAGCCTTACCGATCGAGAGGTTTTTATGCTCCAGATTGCCAACCTGACCAATTGTGGCATAGCAATTCAGATGAACCATGCGCTGCTCACCCGACGGCAACTTCACCTGCGCGTAATCCCCATCCTTCGCGACCAACTGGGCCATCGCGCCGGCAGACCGAACGATCTGTCCACCCTTGCCAATCCGCAACTCAATATTGTGGATATTCGTACCCAAAGGAATGTTACGTAACGGTAAGGCGTTGCCTGGCTTGATATCCGCCTCGGGAGAGGCCAACACCGGTTGTCCGACACTCAAACCGACAGGTGCCAAAATATAACGCTTGTCCCCATCCGTATAAAACACCAAAGCGATTCGGGCGTTGCGATTCGGATCATACTCAATCGTCGCAACCTTGCCCGTTACACCAATTTTATTACGCTTGAAATCAATCACGCGGTAATGCCGCTTGTGGCCGCCCCCACGATGGCGGGTCGTGACCCGCCCCTGGTTGTTACGCCCAGCAGTCGAACGCAAACTTTCCGTCAACCGTTTCTCAGGACGCGACACTGTAATTTCTTCAAACGTAGACTTACTCATGCCACGCTGGCCGGGTGTCATCGGCCGTAGTTTTTTAATTGCCATAATTAACTTCCCCCGCCCTATACCGAACCATAGAAGTCGATGCTGTGGCCTTCAGCCAACTTCACAAACGCCTTTTTGGACACCGCAGTTCCGTTCGTCCTCACACCCGTGCGTTTGCGCGACTTTTTGACCCGCTTCAAAGTTGCTGTGTTAACGTCCACCACCTCAACGTTGAACAAAAGTTTGGCCGCACGTGCGATGTCAATCTTGTTAGCCTTGCGATCAACCTCAAAACAGTACGTGTTGAGCGAATTCAACACCGTATTTTTCTCGGTGATGAGCGGCCTCTTGATCACATTATATAGATCACTCATGCCTTAAAAACCTCTTCAATGTGACGCAACGCATCCTGAGTCGCGACAACGTGCTCACACGACAACAAATCCTTGACGCCCAAATTGCTCGACAGCACCAACTTCACCGTCGCCAGGTTACGGGCGGACAACCGCAAGACGTCTTCATGCTCCTTGACAATCAACAGAACCCGGCCGGTCAAACCCAAACGTTCATAAAGCAACTGTGCCAACGACTTCGTCGACGGACGTTCGAAACGAAATGCCTCCAGCGCAAGCATATCAGGCACCTTTGCCAAAATTGCCGAGCGAATCGCCAAACGACGGGCCTTAACCGGCAGATTCAAGCTGAACGACCTTGGCTTGGGCCCAAAAATAACACCGCCACCTTTCCACAAGGGGCTACGAATCGACCCCGCGCGCGCGCGCCCGGTTCCTTTTTGCTTCCAAGGCTTCTTGCCACCACCACTGACCTCGCTCCGCGTCAAAGTGCTGGCCGTACCAGCCCTTGCGTGCCGCAACTGCCGAACGACATGCAAATGCATCAAATGCGTATGCGGAACCTCAGGCAAAAACGCATCACCAAAAGTGAACACGCCACTTTTCTCGCCCTGAGCGTTGTACAAACTTAACTGCGCCATCTATGCCACTCCTACTTGCCAACCTTGACCGTCGGACGCACAATCAACACGCCCCCCTCAACACCGGGAACCGCACCTTTGATCAACAACAAATTACGCTCATTGTCGACGCCAACGACCGTCAATTTCTTGACCGTCACCCGCTCATTGCCCATCCGGCCCGCCATCTTGCGCCCCTTGAAAACACGGCTGGGCGTCGTACCCGCGCCGATCGAACCGGGATGGCGGTGAAACTTCGACCCGTGGCTCATCGGACCGCGACCAGCATTCCACCGCTTCTGCAGCCCCGCAAACCCGCGACCGATCGACGTACCAACGACATCAACCAACTGACCCTCTGAGAACAGGTCCACCGAGAATTCATGACCCACTTCGAAACGCTCGCCGTCTTCAAGGCGAAACTCCCGAAGGACACGCGCAGGCTTGACCCCCGCCCGATTGAAATGCCCCGCTTCACCACCAGACAACCGAGACACTTTCGCTTCACCATAACCGACCTGCACAGCTTCATAACCATCCGTCTCAACGGTTTTGGCCTGAACCACCGTGCAAGGACCGGCCTTAACCACCGTCACGGGAAGCGCACGCCCTTCCGAATCGAAAATCGTTGTCATCCCCACCTTTTGGCCTAACAACCCTATTGCCATGGTGCTTTTATCCTCCTAGATGCCGGGCGTTCGCTTCGGCAAACGTGATTAACCAAGAACGGGGAAGTTACCCATCACCGGAACAAATCTTCCCCTTGCGCCCCAAATGACGCCTTACCAACCTAGAGCTTGACAACAATATCAACGCCAGCGGGCAAATCCAAGCGCATCAGCGCCTCAGCGGTCTTTGCAGTCGGTTCCAGGATATCAATCAAGCGCTTGTGAGTTCTGACCTCAAAATGCTCCCGCGACTTCTTATCAACGTGTGGAGAACGGTTCACACAATAGATCGCCTTGTGTGTCGGCAAAGGAATCGGACCAACAACCACGGCGTTAGTGCGCTTGGCGGTTTCAACAATTTCTTCTGTCGACTTGTCGAGCAATTTGTGATCAAACGCCTTAAGTCGGATACGAATCTTTTGCTTGCCCATTATAACAACACTCCTATCAGGGCGTCCAGCACACGCTAGGCTGCGTGGACGCCCCACAACTGACTATGCCTGAATGGCAGCCACGACGCCCGCGCCCACCGTACGACCGCCTTCGCGGATCGCAAAGCGCATACCAGGCTCAATCGCCACTGGCGTGATCAACTCAACTTCCATCTGGATGTTGTCGCCAGGCATCA
>JBBAPZ010000012.1:57363-101124 GCA_040400605.1 Candidatus Sericytochromatia bacterium | reverse complement strand
GCATTGAAGACACCGACGGAAACGACTTGGGCGAGCTGTCGACCGATGCTGGCGCGGACAAGCTGGTCTTGGAAGGTTTCAAGCGTTCCAGCTTGCCGTCTACTGTATCGTCGCAAGCGAATGCCTGGAAAGAGACCCACGACAGTGTGTCGACTTTCGAAGTGGCTGAAGACGACACCGATCCCAAGTTGGCCGGTGTGGCGGTGAGCAAATTGACCACCGGCACGCGGATCGAGCTCACCTTCTCTGAGCCAATGGCTGCTTACAACGCGACCAATGCTGGTTTCTCGGACGCCATCATCAATGCTAACAATGCTCCGACCCAGCCGCAGCTCGATCGTTTCACGTTCATGGTTGGCGAAAAAGTTGGCGACCTGAAGTCTTTGGAGCTCGACGGTACACTGGATGCAAACATCGGCACGGCTGGTCGTTTGAATGCGACCACGGGCAGTGTTGCCAAGGCTGATGCCAAGAAAGAGTTCACCTTCACGACCGCAACCGGTGCTACCTTGGCTGTCGATTCCAAGGATGCGAAGCGGGTATTGTTTACTTTGCCTTCGACCACCTTCTTTGGTGTTGACTTGGCGGAGCTCAAAGCTCGTGTGGCTGACATCACCGATCCTGCTGGTAACAACATCAGCGGCACGGATGCGGACAACAACTTGGTGACAGGTTCGCTCTAAGTCCTGAATCGGTTTGGTTTTTTGGAATGCCCCCAAGCCTTTTGGGGGCATTCCTTTTTTAAAAGTGAGGATGATTCATCATGACGCGCACTTTGGTGCACGGGGCAGCTTTAGTTGCGATCGCCTTGGGTCTCATCGCCTGTAAACAGGAACTGCCAAAAGACGTGCAAGAACCCAACGTGTTCGGCACCGTGCAAGAACTCAAAACCGTGGCCAGTGAGCAGCAGTTAATCTACCAGCTCGGCCAGGATCCATACAAAGCCCATTGGGGTTCGGCGACCGGCCGTTACGTCAAAGTGGATGACGTGTTTTATCCGGTTCATTGGGATGAAGCCCAAAAATTTAAGGAATTGAAGGTCGGTGATAAAGTGAACCTGCATACCAGCGAGTTCATTGCCTGTACCGGCGAGAGTGATCTCAAACCGAACTGTCATCGGATGATGCGAGTTTTCCGTTCTGAGCGACGCATCAATCCACTCATGCATCGTTGATATTTTTTCGGGTAGTGTGTTATTTTGCTTGAAACTTCTGTCTGGTTTGTTTTGTTCGTAATAAGGGTATTTGAAAGCTCGGTTGCTCATTTGTTGCATACGTGACTTAGCAGGCATCGGGTCAACGATTTTGAAATGAGGAGTATTTGACGATGGCGCGTTCTGGTTTGGTTACCTGGCTTTCAGTGGCGGGATCGCTCAGTGTACTTGCTCTGGCGGGTTGTAACGGCCCGGTCGTACCCGTGGTATCGCCCACCGCGTCGACGCCCCCTTCGCAGCCGTCAGCCGCGCCCGTTGCCAGCCCGTCGGCTGTGGCGTCCACCGCTGCACTGCCAGGGCAGACACCGGCGCCTGTCTTGAGCGCCCCGCCAGCCTCCGGTAAGGTGGTGACCGTGCAAGGCAAGGTGTTCGACGAAGAGGGTGCGCTGGTGGAAGGTGCGCGCGTCACCGTTACCTCGTTGAACACACAACAGCCCTATACCGCTTCCGCCACGACAACCAACGGCAACTATGTGTTTAACAGTGTGCCAGTGGGTGTTCAGGTGCGTATCGTAGCCACCAAGGATGGTTGGACCTCACGCGACCGGGTGGACGCATTTGATACGCAGACTGAGGCCCGCAATGTGGTTGACTTTGGCGGCACCTCCAGCACGGGGGCCCCGTTCTTTATATCTAATTATCCGGAAATTGCGTCTGCATTTGGTTCGAATGAGACTGCCAAAGGTGAAAAGGTTGTGTTTACGATCAACCTTAGTGAGCCACTCGATGAAGAGAATCAGCGCCGGTTTAACGAGGCGTTCGCGATTTCGTCTGAAGGGGGCATTCGCTTGACCCGCTCGTCTGCCTTTCTTGATAACAAGGTGCGCGCGAGCATGGTGTGGAACGCGGCCGGCAGCTCGGTGGTATATTCCTTTGATGCGCCCCAGCGCGCTTTGTCGGACAAAGACAAGGATTATGCGTTTACCTTGACCCGGTTGGTGGGTGCGCCCTTGATCACCGACAAGGATAACAAGCCCCTGGGCTTCGATAACACGGCTGAGGCCGATGCTTATCAAAACATCGTGAAGGCGTCTTCGCTGCGCTTCTCGACCAGCGCCGATACGGCGGCGAAGCGCTGGGATGAGACCCATAATCGCAGTGGCGGCTTTTCGGTTGCTGAGGATGATACGGATCCAACTTTGGCTTCTGTCAAGGCCAGCACGATTCAGTTGGCGAGTGGTAGTTTCAAGCGCATTGAACTGACCTTCTCCGAACCCGTTCAGGTCTTCGGTAATACTGCGAGTACTGAGTTGACCACCTTGGCGAACTATGTATTGGCCTTCGGTGAAACGCCGCTTCGTGGCACGGATATGGAAAAAGATGCGACCTTGTTGAATCTGGGTACTTTCACTTTGGATGACTTGAAGGGGTTCACCAGAAACAAGACAATTCTGAGCTTGACCAACGGCACGAATGCGATCTCCTTGAGTACGTCGGACGCGCGGGTGATCAACATCGACATACCTGCCGCCAAGTTCCCGGTCGAGGCAGAGCACGTCCGCGTGCTGGTGAAAAAGACGGTCACCGATCCTGCGGGTAACGCAATAAGCGAGACCAGCAAGCAGTCGGATGGCACCGCTGACAACGTCAAAGACGGCGTGGTGAACTAGACGCTGTTTGCGCCTCCCTTGTCCTGTGGACAGGGGAGGTTTGTCGTTTTAAGGAGACAATGATGATGGCGCGATGGCCTGCTCGTTATGGGGTTTTACTGACTGCAACCGTTTTGGTAGCCTGCCAGCCGCAAGGCTTGGGTGGTTCAGCGGTGCAGCCGTTGCCATCCACAGGGGCGTCAACGGCGCCGCCTGCGAGTGGGCCAAGTACTTCACCGGCTTCGGAGCAACCTGCTCCTTCCGGTGCGCCGGGGCAGGCTGGCGTCGCGGAGACCGGTACGATTCGCGGCAAGGTCTATGACATTGAAGGCGCCTTGGTCAGCGACGGCGCACGCATCACGGTGGTTTCCCTGGATAAAACGGTGCCCTTTGAGGCGAGCGGTGTGGTCGCTGGCGGGCAATATGTCGTGAATGGCATACCCCTCAACACGCAGGTGTCCGTTGCCGTCAGTCGGCCAGGCTGGACGACGCGCACCCGCGTGGCGGTGGTGCGCCGGGTGTCCGAACGGCAAGTGAGCCGCAACATGTTTAACTTTGGCGGGCCCGATGATGCGGCCGATCCGGATGGACCCGGCTACTTTATCGCGGATTACCCGGAGATCGAACGCGTCGAACCCGTTGATCTCGACTCGTCATTATCCAACGCCAAATTGAACTTCAAACTCGTCGTGAGCGAACCCCTGGACGTCAGCAACCAGCGGCGACTCGCAGCCGCCTTTTTGATCATTCCCAACAACGCCGAAGCCCTGGCAGCCAATGATGCCTTGCCGGCCGAAACGGAGGAATTGCCGGGCTTGAGGATCGGTGCGCTTGCGGTTGATGCCGCCTTAAAGAATACTGCTTACCGCTATCGGCAGAATTCCGGTTTCTTAAACGGCTATGCCGTGTCGGAATTCAAATGGGCCAGTGATAACCGCACCGCGACCTTCGCACTCGATGCACCCATCAAGACCGGGCGCGATCGCGAAGCCGCCTACGCTTTCTTGCTGGTGGCGCAGGATGATGAGGTGATCAAGGATCAGCAAGGGGTGCCACTGGGACAGGATTTGGTGGTCACGCTCGATCCCATCGAAAAAGATAAATTTGGCAACCCGCTCAAACGCCTCAGTTACAATTTTGGTCAATATAGCAAAGGGGAAGTGATCGCCTCAGCCGTGCGCGAAGCCGCCATCAGCTTTGAGCGCCGCGCGGATGACGATGGGCCCAAACGTTGGGCACAAACCCACCAGAGCTTCACAACCTTTAAGGTTGCCCAAGATGAGGTGGCGCCGAAGCTGGAACGGGTGCTTGCGAGGCGGCAGTATGTGGAAGACGGGGCGGCGAGCGTCGATCGCATCGAACTGACCTTCTCTGAGCCCATGGTGGCCTACCCGCGCATCACCAGCCCCGGCCTGCTCAGCTTGAACAATTACGTGATTGCCACCGGCACCCGCAGGGATGAACTCGAAAAACAGGACCTCGGTGGTGCGTTGACACCGGGGGACATCGCGGTTGGCTCCTCTATCGAGAGCATTCGTAAGACCATGGCCGGCAGGCAGGGCATGCTGGTGGCCTCTAACAAGGCAAGCGATGGTGATTTTAAAGTGAATCTGAGTCCCAAGAACCCGCGCGTGGTCATTCTGAGCCTGCCGGGGGGCGCATTTCCGTTGGATGCGGAGTATGTCAAAGTGTGGGCCGGTTCGGATTCGCGCTATGTGGCCGGGGGCACTGAGGAGTTGGGCGATCCGGCGCTGAACCCCCTGGATGACGCGTCTGACAGCGCGTTGGGTGCCATCGAGTGACAATTGTTTGGATGGGCGTCCCGATTGAGTTTGGCAAAAAGGGGTGCGTACTGTGACGGCTACCTTCAGATTTTGGATGGCTTCTGGTGCTTCTGTGGTTTTGGCCTTGGGCACGGCGTGCGTTGGGCCTGGGACTCTTGCACCCACGGACGGCGGTCAGTTACAACCCTCGGTGCTGCCGAGTGTGGGTGCCAGCCTGGCGCCTGGTGTGGTGCCCAGTGGAGCGCCTGTGCCGAGTGTGGTGCCAAGCGCGGCTGAAGCGGGCTCGGAACTGCTGCTTGGCAGTCTCAGAGACGAAGAAGGTGCCGCGATTGAGGGTGGCACAGTAACGGTGCGTTCCGAGACGAACCCTGAGTTGAACCAGACTTTGCGCGCGCAGGGCGGATCCTATGTCTTGCGCGGATTGCGGGTGGGCACGCGTCTAAGCCTTGAAGCCACGGCGCCCGGGTATGGGGTGCGGACACGTGAGTGGATCGTTGCCCGGACGGAAGATGATGCGGATGAACCAGCCAATCGGGTAGACTTTGGCGGTTTGGACCAAGGGATGTGGTATTTCTTGAGCAAACACTTCGAAATAGCCCGGGTGGAGCCGGCCAATCAGGCCAAGGGAGTGGCAGCAAACCCGTTATCCATTCGATTTTGGTTCTCGCAGGCGCTCGAAGAGGAGTCTTTGAGTGTCTTTGCCAATTTGTTGCGGGTGCGGATCAAAGGGGCGTTAGATAGTGATCCATCAACTGATGCGGATGAGACACTGCGGGTGAACACGAATTACCGGGAGATGCGTGCCCGTTTTGAATGGGCGAGCGATCGCAAGTCCGGCACGTTTCAATTCGGTGCGCCTCTCGTTGTTGGCCGTACTGAGAGCACCACCGTAACAGTGGGTTTTGATCAGCAAGCAGCGCTTGATCGCTGGCCCCGGAGTGACTCGGGCGCGGTTTTGGGATGGCAGGTGGTGGACAACGCCCGTGACCATACCCATACCCCCGGGCGGCGGGCGATCGCACCCTTTGTCGGCATCAAGCCGAACGAAGCCATTTTGAGCGAACGCCCGACGGCTGCCAAACTGTGGGCGGGCACGCACCATACCCAGGCGGTGTTTAGTCTAAAGCCTGATCAAACGGGCTCCAGGGTGCTAGACGCACGGTTTTACGCCGGTCTTGCCGGCACGGCGGACAGCCTGGAGGTGCGCTTTGACAAGCCGGTCTGCGGCTTTCCGGAATCGGCGCTGGATGGGGAGGTGCTGCGTGCGAGTCATTACCGCTTTGTGCTTGGCAAGGTTGAAGAACGACGGGACCGTGAGGCGTTTGAGGCGTCGGATCCCCGCAAAAGCGGCAATTCACCCATTGCAAAGGGCCGTTATCACGGAAGGGCCACTGATCGTGTGATCTTTGAACTGCCCGTTGGCTTCTTGAGGGACTATACTCACTTCAAATTGTTCGTCGAACCGGGTGTGACTGACTTGAATGGCAATCCACTGGCGGTGCCGGAAGGGCAATTGTTGCAGGGGGTGATCTGATGCGTCATGCGCGTCTTCGTGCGTTGTGTTTGGCTGGACTTTTGGCAGGTTGTACGCTCCCGGCAGGGGGTGGGGTCGGTGTCCCCTCCGCGGCCCCTTCTGGGGCGTTACCATCGCCTGTTAGCACGCCTGCGGCCTCTGTCGCGCCTGTACCGGCCAAAGCGGTGATAACTGGTGAGGTGCGGGATGAGGAACGGCGGTTGCTGGCGAACGCGCGCGTGGAGGCCCGGTTGCCCAACCAGACGCAGGTGGTTGGCACCGGCTTGACCGATGGGCAAGGGGTTTATCGGCTGGAATTGGCGCCGGGAACGTATAACATCCGGGCGAGCAAGACGGGGATGACGGCGCGCGAGCAGACCGTTGAACTCAAAGATGCGCTGACCTTGCATTTTGGACAAGAAGTGCCTTTGTCCACCAATCCTTATTTTCTGTCGGACTATCCTGAGATCGAGCGCGTGATAGTCGATGAAAAGCCGGGGGGGCCTTTGACTTTAAAATTGGTTGTCAGTGAGCCGCTGCCCGAGGCTTCGCGTGAGCGCCTGATTGCGTATCTGGATTTTTACTCCGGGACCAATGTGCCGTTCATGCGGGCGCGTGGTGGCAGCGGGTTGTATCGATCGCGACCGGAGCTGACGTGGGATACCGAAGGCAAGGTGCTGACTTTCGCGTTTGCGGGCCCGTATCTGGCCTCTGGTGCGACCGACGATGTGTTTTACAGTTTGGGGTTCCGGCAAAACAAACTGGATTCGTTCAATGCGGAAACCGAGGAGCCCAATTGGGAGGATATGGGGATTACGGATGCGGGGGGCAAGGCACTGGGCCGTGGGCGTGCCGCGTTTGCGTTTGCGAAGCCCGTGTTGGAACGTTTGGACCCGGATACATTTTTGAACAAGGTGTGGGGCTTTTACCTGGCGGATCGCGCGTGGAACCTGACCCACCAGGATCGTTTTCGTTTTCGGGCTGCGCGTGATGACGCGGGGCCGAAACTGGTGGACCTGAGAATTGAACCGGCTCAGCAAATTGGCTCGCAGGTGGCGGATTTGGTGACCTTGACGCTCAGTGAGCCGATGCAGGTGGCCAAGGATCAATCAGAGCCTGAATTTACCAGGCTGAAGACGGATCAGCGTTTGCTCATTATGAACAAGAGCCGTTTCGCGGAGGCTACGGACCCTGTCGCAATCGACACGGCGTTGCGTCCGAACCGTTTGTCCTTCAGTAGCAGCGATGCGCGGGTGGTGACGCTTTTTTACCCCAAGGACACGTTTAAGGACGCCAAGTGGGTGGAAGTTAACCTGGATGTTGACTTTAAAGACCCAGTGGGCAATCGGCCCGACCCCAAGGCCAGTCGCATGGCCATCAAGATTTAGCAAGGTGGTTTGTTGTGCGTATGCGTGAGCGTTTGTTGGGGTTGGTTGGTCTGGGGGCGATCGCAGCGTGTGTACCCTTGCCCCCGCCACAAAGCCCTGTTGCCTCACCCGTACCGGTGGCACCGGCGTCGGTGGCGCCTTCTGCGCAAACGCCAGTTGCGACGGCGACGCCTTCGCCGACGCCTTCCGCTTGGACGTTGTCGACAGCCAAGCGCTTGGGGCGCTATGACTTTGAAGGCATCGGGGGGGTGCATTACGCCCCTGCTTTGGATGAGCTGTTTGTGATTGATGGCGTTAACTCGGATCGCACCCCCCGCCGCTATTTGTTGCGCCGTTTTACACGGGCGGGGGTGTTTCGCTCGGTGACGGCGTTGCAGCGCGAAGGTGAAAAAGCGCCGGATCAAGTGGAAGGGGTCGCCTTTGATTTGCGCGGCACGCTGTTTTATACCTGGGTGGAGGATGAGGCGCTCAAGTTGAACAAGTTGTTCACGGCGGCGATTGTGAGTGCGGATCGCCTTCCGGTCACCGCCGCACCCCGCGTGGGTTTTGCAACCCTTGGCGCACAAGGGGATGTGATCACGCTCGGGATGCTGAAATACGACATCGAAGAAAAGACGCGCAAGACGACCAACAAGCGTCGGGTTGCCTACGTGCGAGGTGAAGAAGATGAAACGCCCGAGGCCATTTTCGATATCGACGACCCCTTTGCGCCGACGCGCGCGTTGCGCGTGGGGCCGGATGGCGATCTATACGTGATGGGACTCAAGGCCGCTGGTGGTGCCGGTTTCGGGTTGTTGGGCAAGGACCAGCAATGGCGCGAGGTGTCAATCAGCGTTCCGGGATTCCCGGATCGCTTTTGGGTGGGGCCCAATGGGGACTGGTATCTCGCGCAGGATGGGACCGGCGCGACGGCGGCCCGGTTGCGGCGTTTCAGCAAGCAAGGCTTGCCTTTGGGTGAGACGTCTTTGCAGGTGAGCGAGGGTAACACGGTCTTGCGGGTGCTGGGTTTGTGTTTTGATGTGGCGGGCGTGCCCATCATGGCGCTTGAGACCTTGGGGCGCGCGGGGCAGACGGATCAAGGGCTGTATGTTTTTGAATGATTCAACCAAACAAAGGCTTTTGGCAGGCACACCGTGGGTGGTATTGCTTGCCTTGGTGTTGGTGCTGCCGCCTGGGATCGTTGTGAGTGCGGATGAGCAGGCGGAGCTTGCGATCGCGCATTTTAAACTGGGGCGCGAGCAAGAAGCCGCGCGGGGGTTTGAGGCGGTTTTGCAGGTGTCCCCGACGCATCATCGGGGTAACTTTGGCGCCGCGGTGCTGGCGCTTAAGCAGAAGCGCGAAGTGGATGCGCTCAAGCATCTGCGCACGAGTTACGGGGCGGATCCCACGGATGCGGATGTCGGCTTGAGCTTGAGTGCTTTATTTATTGATGGTGGCCAGTATCAAGCGGCCAAAGACATCTTGATGCCCTTGCACAAGGCTGAGCCGCGTGATGCGCGTGTGGTCAAGAACCTCGCGGAGACATCGATTGGGCTGCGCGATTACGCGCAATCCCTCGCGTTTTTTAAGCAGTATCTGGTCTTGGTACCCAACGCGCCCAACCGCGCGACGGTTGAGCGCAAGATGCGCCGATTGGAAGCCAAGCTGGCGAAGTAGGGGTGGAATCGTGACGGAACGTGTGCCGGCTTGGGTGTCGTTTTTGAATCTTTGGGGTCTTGGGCTCTGGGTGTGGTTGCTGGGCGCGTTGGTGTTTTTTCCGCCGGGCATTGCGGAGGCGTTTTCCGTACCATCCGAAGTGTGGTTGCTTAGCGGCGCGGGCGTTTTGGTGTGCGGTGTCATGCTGTGGCGCGCGGCGCGGGGGTGGTCGCTTTGGCCTTTGTGTGCAGGGGCGTTGGTGCCGGTTGCTTTGCTTGCGGTTTGGGTGGTTGTAACGAGCGCGTTGGCGCTAAAGCCTGGCATGAGCGCCGCTTATGCCGTGGGCGTTTTGGCGTTGATGGCCTTGGGCGTGCACCTGGTCGCTGTGTTACGTGTGTGTGGGGGGTTGCGCGATCGCCTCTACGCCATGCTGGGTGTGCTGGTGGCTTATCAAACGGTGCTTGGCTTGATGCAGTATTTTCGGGCGCCGCTCAATGCCTGGGGGCGATCGCTTGGGGTGGACAGTGTGTTTGGGCACATCCTGTATTGGTACGGCGCCGGTGAGAAGGGTGTGCCGATCGGCACCCTGGGCAACGTCAATTACCTCGCTGAGTTGTTGTGCCTCACCGTACCCGTCTTATTTGGCTGGGCGCTGTCGCGGCCGTCGTTGCGCGCGCGATGGATCCTGGGCACGGCCTTGCTCGCGCCCGCGGCCTTGCTGGTCGCGACGGGCTGCCGGGCGGCTTTATTGGGTCTGCTTGTCGGCGGCATGGCGGCCTGGGTGCTGACGCGTGGTGTTCAATCATTGCATCCGCGGCATTGGTTCGTTGGGAAACGACGCTGGGGCCTCACGGCTGCGGTGGTGTTGGGATTAGTCGTGGTCGTTGGCGTGATGGGCGATCGCCTCTCGCAAAAGTTGACCCTGATGGATGATTCCATCGAGGCGCGCTTGGTGAATTGGCGGGCGGCTGTTGCCATGGTGCCTGAGCACCCGGTGATTGGCACGGGGCTTGGCGGTTATCAACTGGGGAATGTGAAAAAATTGGCCGAGCTGTACCCGGAGGGCTTGCCGGATGTCACCTCGGGCTCGCGTTTTTATCAGGCGCACCAGGATGGATTGCAACTTACCGTGGAGCTGGGGATTCCCGGGTTGTTACTGGTGCTCTGGTTTGGACTTGTCATTGTCAAGGCCTTGCGCCTTGATCAGGGTTTGCCCCTACCCGAACGTACCGGCTTGCTGATCGGCTTGCTGGCGCTTGCGGTGGCGAGTTGCTTTGGCTTTCCGTTGCACATTCCGGTGACAGCCGCCGCGTTGATGGTGGTGCTGGCACTGGCCCTGGCCCATGAGACGCAGACGGAACAATTAAGTGCCCAAGGGCCAATGGCGCTGCGCGTGGCGCTGGTGGTCGGGCTTGCAGCGGTGTACGTGTGGATTGGCACCCGGACGGTGTGGCCCCTGTATCAATCAGCGGGTTATCAGTATATGGCGGAGGCACTCGAAGAGCGCGAGCGGCGGCCCAAAGGGGTGGATACAATCTACGGCCTTGCTGCACGGCTCAATCGCTTCGGGGCACCGTTGATCTTTGACCAGTTACAGGCCTTTACCCGGCAGAAACGCTACGATGACGTCATTGCCCTGTATGAGCGACACGTCGGCGACGGCCTTGGGATGGATGCCACCTTGCTCTACGGCAATGCGTGGCATCAACTGGGGCGTTATGCCGAAGCCCGCACGGCTTATGAGCGTGGCTTGCACTATTATCACCCCGAGCATCCGAATTACCGCAAGGCCAAACAACGCATCGAGGAACTGAGCAAGGATGCGGTGGCGGGTGAGAACGCCAAACCCGTTTCTTCCGGGTTGAGCGCTGTTGGACGTTGAACGCTTCGGGCTCCGAGCAGACTCAAGGCGGATAGGCGTGAATCACCACCAACTGGGGTGTGTGGCTGAAGGGGCCGAAGCCAGGGAAGCGCAGCGCCTGCAAAACGACCAGGAGCGTTTTGGCATCGCGGCGTTCGAGCCAGACGGCGCCACTTTTGGCTGCGAGCCGAGGCAGTGTCATGGCCTCCGGAGTCGCTGGGCCTGCGGGTAAGGCGAGGTGCGCGTTGGGTCCGGTGGTGAGCCAGACCTTTAACTTGGACACCGGGCACCACCTCGCGCCGGTGGGTATCGCATCGATACCGATTACCCGCTCAGGTGTGATCCAGTAAACCCCAACCGCGCCTGGGCCGGTATGGTAGGCACGGACGCTGTCTGGTCGCAATGCGGCGATGGTTGCGTATGGGAGCTGGCAGCCGGGTTGCAGGGGTGGTAAGGGTTGCTCAACCACGATTATCTGCCTCGATATGACAAAAAGCCCGCCTTGTTGTAACAAGGCAGGCAAGGTGATCGCGTCAATCGGGGATTTCCGGGGCGAGGCGCCAGAGTTCGGGCGATCGCCACAGGCGCGCGATGAGAAGTTCGCGCTCGTAGACGAGTTCTCGGGGCAGCTTGTCCAGCAGTCCGAGGAACAGTTCTTCGTGCAAGAGGGTTTCTTTCTTCCAGGCTTCGCGGTCGATGGCCATCAAGGCGTCGAAGCGATCATAATCAAAATCCGTCATCCCGCGCGTGTCGAGATCCTCAAAGCGCGGCATCCACCCCAGTGGGCTTTCCACCCCGAAGGCACGCCCGTGAACCCGCGCGATGATCCAGGCCAAGGCGCGCATGTTGTCACTGAAACCGGACCACAGGAACTGGCCTTCGTCATCTTGCCGGAACCAGTTGACGTGGAAAATCAGGGGCGGGTTCGGAATCTCGCGCCCGATGGCCAACCAGTGGTTGAAATAATCCGCCATGTGGTAGCCGCAGAAAGGCAACATCGCCATCGGGTCGCGGCGCACCAAACCGGTTTTGCCACCCGCTGCGGCAGTAGTTTCCGAACCCATGGTCGCACCGAGGTAGACGCCGTGGGTCCAGTTGAAGGACTGAAAGACCATCGGAACCAGGCTCGTGCGCCGCCCGCCGAAGATGAACGCGGCAATGGGCACACCCTGGGGGTCCTCAGCCCGGGGATCCAGAATGGGACACTGACTCATCGGGGCCGTGAAGCGGGCATTGGGATGCGCCGCCTTGCGTCCGCAGCCCGGCGTCCACGGCTTGCCCGTCCAGTCGATCAGACTCTCAGGGGGAGTATCGGTCATACCTTCCCACCAGACATCACCATCCGGGGTGAGGGCGACGTTGGTGAAAATCGTGTTACAGGCGATCGCCGCAATGGCATTGGGATTGGTCTTGGCCGACGTACCCGGCGCAACGCCAAAATAACCGTTCTCTGGGTTGATGGCATACAGACGGCCATCCGGACCCGGCTTGATCCAGGCAATGTCATCGCCCACCGTCGTGATTTTCCAACCCGGCATGCCAGCAGGCGGTATCATCATCGCAAAATTGGTTTTGCCACACGCACTCGGAAACGCTGCCGCCACATAAGTCTTTTGGCCATCCGGCGCCTCCACACCCATAATGAGCATGTGCTCGGCCAACCAATCCTCATCACGCCCCATCGCTGAGGCAATCCGCAACGCGAAACACTTCTTGCCAAGCAACGCGTTGCCACCGTAGCCGCTGCCGAAAGACCAAATGGCGCGCTCTTCCGGGAAATGCACAATGTATTTGTCACTCTGGTTGCACGGCCAGGGCACATCCGCGACACCTGCTGTGAGCGGCATGCCAACCGAATGCATGCACGCGACAAAGGGACCATTTTCACCCAGAGCATCCAGCACCATCTGCCCCATACGAGTCATAATGCGCATGCTGACCACCACATAGGGGGAGTCGGTCAGTTGCACCCCGATTTGCGAAATGGGAGAGCCCAAAGGCCCCATGCAGAACGGTACCACATACATGGTGCGACCCCGCATCGAACCCTCAAACAAGGCCTGCAACTCGGCTTTCATCAAAATCGGGTCGCGCCAGTTGTTTGTGGGCCCCGCATCTTCACGACGACGGCTGCAAATGAAGGTGCGATCCTCCACCCGCGCCACATCGTTCTCGTCTGAGCGGCACAAATAACTGTTGGGACGCTTTTCGGGGTTCAGGCGGATAAAGGTGCCACCATCAACCATCTGCTGACACAGCCTGTCATACTCTTCGGTTGTGCCGTCGCACCAGTGGATGCGATCCGGCTGACACAAATCGGCGACTTGCTCAACCCATTTGAGCAAGCTTTGATTAACGGTGGGGGCTTTTGCCACGGCGGGGTGATTCATCGTGATCTCCTCATTGACATCCATCGTGAAATCGTTCATTGCAGTCCAGCGACGTTGGTGGAGCGGGTGTGCTGCACCCAGGCAACGGGTGGCACCAGTTTGACATCCGATTCAAGTATATCGCTCTTGTGACAAACTCGAAAGACAACGCTTGCCCGTCAAGCAAAGATTCCGGGCGTTCCGATAACATGGCAATTGGCGCCGGAAGCGGGTTCCTGGTTGCGCGCAACGGGTGGTAACGGGTCGGCTGCCACAAGCAAACCAGCAACCCGCTGCAGCAGCCGGCGGCCGCGTGCTGTGTGTTCGCATCCGTTGATGCTGTCTGTGAACGGCGTGCGGTGTTGCACCATGTTACGCTGAATGTGTGCGTGTGTTGAATGGGTTGAAACAGCGCTATTTGATGGGATGATAAAGGAAGGAATGAAACAAGATGGTTGGTTTCTGGCGTACTTGCGCGACCACCCTGGCCTTGGCCACGTTGATGGCGTCGCCGGTTTTGGGCGCTTTCATCACACCCGAGGGGGGCGATGCGTCGAGCAGGCCTCAGGATGATTTTTTTCGTCACGTCAACGGGGCCTGGCTTGATGCCACAGAGATTCCCGCGGACAAACGCGCTTATGGCACGTTTTTGATGCTCCGTGAACGCTCCAACCAGCAGGTGCGCGAATTGCTGGAAAAATCCGCGCCCAAGGGTGCGGCAGCCTCGGCGGAGTCAAAGCTTGCGCAGGATTATTACCACGCCAAGTTGCATGGCACGGTTCGGCCGCAAGCAGCGGTTGCCATGCTCAAGCCGTTGTTGGATCGCATCAACAGCCTGCGCACCAGCCAGGCAGCCTTGCCCGTTATGGTCGAGCTGGTCGAGTGGGGCGTTGATGGTCCCTTGGTGCCGTATGTCTACGCGGACAGCAAGGAGCCTGCGCGCAATGCCGTTTATATCACCCAGGCGGGGTTGGGGTTGCCGGATCGTGACTATTATTTCAAAACTGATGCGGCCAGCGTGACCTTGCGTCAGGATTACCTCGCCTACGTCACACAGGTGTTGGCGTTGGCGGGTGACAAGCGTGCGGCTAAGGTCGCGCAGGGCGTGCTGGATTTTGAGACGGCGCTTGCACGTCTGCACTGGACGCGCGTGGAGAATCGCGACGCGGTGAAGACCTACAACCGGGTGGGGCCACAGGAGCTTGCCACACGCTTTGAGGGGGTTCGTCTGGATCAGGTGCTTGCGGCGTTGCGGGTTTCCAAGGCGGCGACAGTGGTGGTGAACCAGCCGAGCTATCTGGAGAAGCTGGGGGAATTGCTCGCCAAAACGCCACTTGACACGCTGAAGCATTATGCCCGGTGGCGCGTGCTGGACGCTTATGCGGAGGACCTCGGTGAAGCGTTTCGCAAGGCCCATCACGGCTTCAAAGGGGTTAAGTTGAATGGCTTGAAGGAAGAGCCACCGGCGTGGCGTCGGGCCGTCCTTTCAACGGAAGGGGTCTTGGGTGAGGCCATCGGGAAGGCGTATGTGGATGCTCACTTTCCGGCATCGGCCAAGGCGCGCCTGTCGGTCTTGGTGGATAATTTGATTACCGTTTATCGGCAGGCTCTGGGTGAGCTGGAATGGATGACGCCTGCCACGCGTGCCGAGGCCTTGAAGAAGCTGGCGGCGTTTCGGGTGAAGATTGGTTACCCGGATCGCTGGCGCGCGTATACCGGGGTGGTGGTGCGTCGGGATGATCCGTTGGGGAATGTCATTCGGGTGACACGGTTTAATATGCGGCGTGAATTGGCTGAAGCGGGGCAAGCGGTGGATCGCGCGCGCTGGAGCATGACGCCCCAGACGGTGAATGCGTACTACAGTCCGGTTGGCAACGAGATCGTATTCCCGGCGGCGATTTTGCAACCGCCGTTTTTCGATCCGGCGGCGGATGACGCGTATAACTATGGTGCGATTGGATCGGTGATCGGGCATGAGATCAGCCACGGCTTTGATGATCAAGGACGCCGCTACGACGGCACGGGGCAATTGCGCGACTGGTGGACCACCGCCGATGAACAGGCCTTTAATGCCAAGGCGGCGGCCTTGGTTGACCAGTACGCAGCCTATGAGCCGTTGCCAGGCGTCCACGTTGACGGTCGTTTGACCCTGGGTGAAAACATTGCGGACCTTGCCGGGGTGGCGATGGCGCTGCGCGCGTATCAATGGTCCCGGGGCGATCGCCCGGACACCACCGTGGATGGCCTGACCGGGGCGCAACGCTTCTTTGTCGGCTATGGTCGCGTCTGGCGCTCCAAGAGCCGCGAAGAATGGCTCAGGCAAAGGCTTGCAACGGATCCCCACTCGCCTGAAATGTGCCGGGTGAATGGGGTCGTCACCAACCTGGACGCGTTTTACCAAGCCTACGGCTTGCAACCGGGCGATCGCCTCTACCGCGAACCCGCGCAACGCATCCGCATCTGGTAATGCCAAGGGCGCTCCCTCACATCAAGGGAGCGCCCTAAAACTTGGAACACCATTCAAGGCATGTCGCGACAACCCGCGCGAACGGCTTGCTCGGTGTCAAAGGAGCTCACGCGGGGATGGGGTGTCCTTCCTCGACACAGATCAATTTGACCAGACTGTCGGCCACACTCACATCAAGCTCGGGGTGCGCTTCAGCCAACGCCTTTTTGGATTCTTCCAAATAAGGCAAATAGTCCGGGTTGGTCGTAGGCGCCAGGATGCCCGCCAGAAAGCCTGCGCGAACCGCATCAAAATCGCCCGTCGCGTGGGCCTTGGCCCATGTACCGATGGCTTCGTCGGTGGCACCATCCTCGATGACGGCCTTAAGTGCATCGGCATCCAGACCGAAGGTGCCTAAAAAGTGGCGATCGCCGCCACACGGGTACGCCACATACTCGCCAAGCTGCCCCTTGTGCGCCGCCCGAACCTTATCCACCAAGCGTGCCAACCACGGCAATCCGGCCAGTTCCGCGAACGGACTCCTGGGCACCTCATGCCGCAAATCCAAAACCGAGATGGTGCTCATCCCCATACTCCTTTCACACCCCTAGAACTTGAATACATTCTTACCCGAAGGCGGGTTCCAGTCAAAACGCTCGAAACGGAACGTCACCACCGCCTTGTTTTGTTCATACATCAGCAACATCAATGGCGCCGCGTTCTGGGGCGACAAGGCCAAGTACTCGCGATCAACATCTTGGTCCAACCGACGCACCTGGCTGATTGAAACCCACTCGGCACCCGGCGCCAGGCTCTGCGGCGGCAAACCCGTCCAGACCGCACCCTCCGCACTCAGACGCCGCAAGTGTGCCACCGGGTGATTGTCTAAAAACGAATGGTTGCGATTCGTCAGCAACCGTGAATCAGCGGGCTTCATCGTAATAGGAATCAAGCCAAGCGGGTTACCCGCTTTCACCCGCACCTGATTCGCTTGGGTCATCAGCAAGGTCGCCCCGGCTAAAAAAGGCGTCGTACTCTCTAAAACATCCGCACGCAAGGCAGTGGGTGCGCTCCAGCGCATCCGCGTCCTGGAGGAACTGCTGCGCTGCGTTGTGCCCTTGACACCGCCGTAATAGAATCCCGAAGAACTCGCTCGCATCTCAACATCCAAGCCGTTCAGCACACGCATGCGGGCCCTGAGATCCGCCAACAACCGCGCCCCATCCGCTGGACGTCCCGGGCTCCCGACGATTCCCGTTGGCATTGGCCTCGGATTTGCCGCTCCGGTCGACGCCCCAGGGTTCGCGCCACACGCCCACAAGGACAGCAGTCCCACACCAACGGCAACCCGGCATAACAGTCGACCGGGGATGGAAGGGCACCCCGTTTGCCCCCCCACATTGACCATCGAATCAGTCCCACATTGCACCAACATGACCGTCTTGCCTCAATTTCGGGTACGAAATTCACCAGACCATCAGCTGACAGTAACAACATCTTTACCGGATGACAAGTCCATTTAAAACAGCTCAATCGTTATTTTAACAAGCATTTAACTTTGTGATCGATGTCTGATGTCGGTGGGGTCAAAAGGTGGTGCGCCGACGGGGTGAGCGCCAATGTTCGAGGGTTTCGGTCAGGGCTTGGTCGGTGGCTTCGGCCCATTGCCTGAGTGTGCTTCGTGAGCGAGTCGGGGTTTCGTTGGGGGGACTGCTTGCGATGCGCAAGGCGTGCGGCGGGGTGGCGTTGGCGGGGTAGGCGATGCGGATGCGCACGTTTTGGGATTCGCCGGGACGCAGGGTGATGTCGGTGAGGGGGGTGGTTTGGACTTCTCCTGCGACTTGGCTGACATGGACCCATTGTGTATCGGTGTTGCCGCGGCTGTCTGTGATGTCGATGCCGATGCTGCCGCGGAAGGCGCGGCTGACGGGTAATGGACCGCCGGGAGAGTCCATGAAGAGTTTGACGGTGCGTTCGCGAGCACTTGTGTTGCGCAGCGGGATGGTGAGATCGTAGGTCACGCTGTAGTTGCCGTGCGCCGCATAGGAGGCGTCCGGGTAGCGGGTGAGCAAAGGCGCTGCGTGATCCTGGCCCGTGTTGAGGGTATTGGTGCGTTTGCCAACGAGGATGAAGGCTTCCTGGATGTCTTGCTCGTCAATGAGGTAGTCGACGGCGCCCGGCGTGGTGATGGTGCCTTGCCATTTGGCGCCTTCCTGGACGCCTGCGACCCGTCCGAAAACGAAGGGTGCGTTGCTGCCCGGTGGTGTGGGTGGCTTGTCTTCTGGGTTTCGGGCCAGCAACTGTCCCGACCGCAGGCGATTGGCGACGTCGCCGGCGGATGGTTGAGCGTCCTCGAAGACGACGGCGGCGTGCACGGGACCGTCGCTGCGAAAGCGAAAGGCGCTCGTGCCTTCGTTGGACGGGGGCAACCGCAAGGTGTGGACGATACGGAGTTCACCGGGTGCCAGGATCATTTTTTGTTCCGCGATGATGCGTTTGCCGCGCAGGATGTCACCAGCGATGCGATCACCCGGCCCACTGGCACGCTGGTTCAGCGGGTCTGACACAGGGTCGGGGCCGTGATCGCGGTAGGGCGCGTCGCGGGTGATGGCTGCCGCCGACTCAAATGCCTCGACGCCCACGGGGCGATCGCTCGCGTTATACAACACGACCGCCTGATACAAATCGCGTGACGACCGGTTCTGGTGATGGGTAAACATCTCGAACGGCCCACGAAAAGCAAAGTTTTGATGCGCCGCCTGCGGCCAAGGAAAGGTTGAAACGGCAATGCCCGGCCCGCGAATCACTTCGGGATGGTTCGAATTCAACAAGGGCGTGCGGTCCAAACCACCAGGCAAGGGCCGTATGGGCGCCGGGTACCCGGCCTGCAATTGATCCGACAACGGCGTTGGCAAAGCCTGCATCACCAAATTGAGGTCAGCCGCCCACGGCGACACCGACTGCCTCGCAACCCCCAACTCCGGCCCGTGCGGCACCCGCCCGGGAGCCGGTGGACCCAAAGGAACCATGCGACGTGCGTTGTAGATATTGTGAATGCTCATCGTTGTTCCCTTGAGGGTTACCCGGCTAAACACCAGTACCTGCGTTATCGGGATGTGTGGTTACAAACACGTTACAGCGAAGCGCATATAAGGTTATGCTATGGTTAAATAACGATTTTTTCGTGGCGGTTGATGATCGGTAAGCCAGGGATGTCGCCCCGGTTGATTTCAGCACGTCAGGAAACGGCCAGAAAGCGTAACTGCTTGCAGTGGTTGTCCGTGTCAAAACACCCACGACTCGGTCTCAGGTTCAGGCTGTTTGTCGTTGAAACACGGTGTATGTCGCCTGGTTATGATCGCGTGCAATGACCGATGCGGGAATGTGAACGCCTCTGAACTTTTACACTGCGCTTGTTGGTTAAGGCGCTGAATTCGGGTATGTAGCCCTTGGTCGCAGCGTTATCAGGTTAGATGGCGCTCGGGTGTTAAACCAGGCCGCATTGTTGTGAGTGGTGCGATGTGGTTGGTCTTGGCAGATGGTTTGTCTTGCTCGGGGCGGAATAAATCCGGGTATCCGGACGGGTTGAGAGAGGCATTGGCGGGCGCGTGAACATTTTGATAGCGGACTCCGACCCGGTTGTGCGGCAGGCTTTGGAGATGGATGTGTTGTCCTTGGGGCATGCCTGTCTCGTGGCAGGCAATGGGCTTGAGGCGTGGGAGTTGTTTCAGTCTCACGAGTGCGATGTGATTATCAGTGACTGGATGATGCCTGGTTTGACCGGGGTTGAGTTGTGCGAACGGGTGCGAGCGAATCCGCGGACGTGTTACACGTTTTTCGTGTTACTATCGGCCGCGGGTGATCAGCGGCATTATGCCGCGAGTATGGAGGCTGGCGCTGATGACTGCATGAGCAAGCCGTTGGATCGTGATTATTTACGTTTGCGTTTGATTACCGCGCAGCGGGTGACGTCATTGCACAGGCAGTTGGCAGTGCAGACGCGGGAGCTGATCGAACTCAACCGACGGCTTTTTGAAGAGGGGCGCACGGATCCGCTGACGCGGCTGCGCAATCGCCTCAGTCTCCGTGATGATGTAGCGGTCTTGGAAGACCGTGTGAGGCGCTACGGTCATGTGTACGCACTAGGGATGTGTGATATCGATTTCTACAAGAAGTACAACGACACCTATGGTCATCAGGCTGGCGATGAGGTGCTGGCCAGGGTGGCTCGCACATTGGATACGGAGAGCCGTGATGGTGACCTGGTTTATCGTTATGGTGGGGAAGAGTTTTTGGTTATTCTGCCGGAACAAAGCACGAAAACCGCTTGGATCGCCCTGAATCGCATGCGCTTGGCGATACAGGCGCATGCGATTGAGCACGGCGAAAGTCCGTTTCAGCGGATCACCATCAGCGTCGGCATCGCCGGCATGGCGTCCGGCAAGCCTAAAAGCTTTGCAGAACTTCTCGCAGAGGCCGATCATGCCCTCTACCTTGCCAAAAGCGCGGGGCGTAACACCATTGTCATCTTCGATGAACAAGTGCACTGCCTGGATGGCTCTTCGACGGGTACACCGGCCTGAGCGCCACACAACACCCGTTTGATAAGCCATCAAATCGTAAAGTGCCTGAAAAACCGATGTGGTGATTAATTGGCTCTTTTGGCATCAGCCAACCGTGACGGCTAGGTCTGTCATTCGTTCTTGCACGGGTGCCTGACGGTTGATACTCTCGAACCGTGCTTGAGAGGCTGCTTGAATGCTGGTTTTGTTGGTTTGCCCTGACGGTTCAGAACCGCCCGGTCCGCTAACATTGCAGCCCCACCGTTTGGTGGGGCTGCACACGCCAGATTGACTGAGACGCTTAGTGCTTGGCTGCTGCCACTTTGGCGGTCTCCGGGGCGCTGACGGCCTCTTTCAGGCCTTTGCCCGCGGTAAAGGACGGCGCTCTCTTTGAATCGATCCGCAAGACGGCACCGGTCCGTGGATTCCGTCCTTCGCGGGCCGCCCGCTCCCGGATCTGGAAGGTGCCGAAACCAACCAGGGTCACCTTGTCACCTTCTGCCAACGCCGCGGTGATGGCGTCAATGGTTGCATTGATGGTCGCTTCCGTGTCCTTTTTGGACAATTTCGTGGCAGTGGCGACAGCGTTGACCAGTTCTTCCTTGTTCAACTTGGGATCTCCTTTTTACGGGGCCTGACGCCCTCTTTCCGAAACTTGTGTCAAGTTAACACAGGCCCAATCAGCCTTGCAAGCATTTTGCACGCGATTTTCGCGATATTGCGCTGTTGACTCCCCTTCGGCCCACGCGACGGCACATTGACTGACGTCGCGTGGGCACGGCTGGCTCGTTTTAGCCGCACTTGCTGTAGCCGCAGCCTCGGCATGTGACACAGCCCTCGCCGTAGTCCAAACCATTGCCGCACTCGGGACATTCTGGACTTTCACCAAATATGTGGACGGCCTCGTGGGCGCGGTGTTCGGTTGCACTGCCATTCGTGTGGCCAACGAGCGATACCGCTGCGGGCTGACCCACCAACACCTGGCCGAGCTGTCTGGGAGAGTCCCTGAGCACTTTACCAATGGCGTCGGGGATGCTTAGAACCTGGTTTGCACCAAAGCCATAAGAATTGGCACCCCTGATGCCGATGAGCGAACGCGAAATCTCCTCCACCGGCACATTGTATTGCAGGCTGAGGCTGATCAACCGCCCGATCGCCTCCGACAAACTGAACAGGGTCCCACCCGAACGGCCAATATTGGTCACCACCTCGCGGATCCCGAATTCATCATAATTGACGGTCGTGTACAGCTTGCCGTCACCGGTTTGCGTCGTGCGGGTGAACCCATAAAGGTCCTCCGGACGCGGCCGCAAACGCTTCTGCGACAGCACCGCCTGCACAGCCTCCGTAACGGTCTCCGGCGCAGCCTGCACAGCCGCCGTTTTTTCGGTACCGGCCGCCTTGCTCACCGACAACGGCTGAAACATCCGCGAGTTGTTGCGATACACCGTGATACCCTTGCAACCGGTCGCATACGCCAATCGATAGGCCATCTCCACATCCTCCGGCGTCGCCTGCTCCGGGAAGTTGATGGTCTTGGACGTCGCGGAATCGTTGTAATGCTGAAATGCCGCCTGGATACGCACATGCTCTTCCGGCGTGATGTCATGCGCCGTCTTGAAGATTTCCACAGCCTTTTCAGGGACATCCAACCCTTTCAGATGCGCAAGGGTGCCATGATTGGCGTCGATCGCCTCCAACAACGCGTCCGAGTAAAAACCGTGCGCCTTGGCATAATCCTGAAAAACACCATCGACATCCACCATGTGGGTATCCGCCTGCCAGCGCTTGAACGCCAGCGCAAACACGGGCTCGCAGCCACCCGACGTGTCCGCGATGATGGACAGGGTACCGGTCGGCGCCACGGTTGTTGTTGTCGAGTTGCGAATACCGTACTGCTCAATCTCAGGCAGCAACGACGCATAATTTGCCTCAGGATGGCGACCACCCCGCGCATCGCGCTCCAGACACAGCTTGCGGAAAAACTGATTCGACTCGGCTTCATGCCCCTGACGCGCCGAGAACGCACCGCGCACTTTGGCCAATGTAACCGAGGCCACCTTGGACTCATAGTCGATGAAGCTCATCAAGGCCTCGGCAAGCTTCAAACTGTCTGGCGTGCCATAGCCAACACCCAACTTGAACAACAACCGCGCAAAGCCCATCACACCTAAACCAATTTTGCGTGTGGCATGCGTGATCCGCTCGATCTCGGGAATCGGGTAGCGGTTGGCATCGATCACATTGTCCAAAAGCCTGGTCGCCAAATGCACAACCGACCGCAAACGCTCGTAATCGACCTGCGGTCCGGACGCATCCTCAACAACGAAACGCTCCAGGTTGATTGAACCGAGGTTACACGACTCATAGGGAATCAAGGGCTGCTCACCACACGGATTTGTCGCCTCATAACGCCCGAGCCAAGGTACCGGACAATACTCGTTCATCCGGTCGATAAACACCAACCCGGGCTCACCCGTGCTCCACGCGCGCAAGACGACATCCCGAAAAACGGTGCGCGCATCCAACTGCCCCATCACCTCGCCGGTCCGCGGATTCAACAGGTTATAATCAGTCCCCGCTTCCACGGCCGCCATGAACGCATCCGTGACCGCCACCGATATGTTGAAATTCGTCAGCTTCGACAAATCCTCCTTGTGGCCGATAAACTCCATGATATCGGGATGGTCTACACGCAAAATCCCCATGTTCGCGCCCCGGCGCATGCCGCCTTGCTTGATGCTCTCCGTCGCCGCATTGAATACATCCATGAACGAGACAGGACCCGACGACACACCCTTCGTGCTCTGCACGAGGTCGTTCTTCGGACGCAAGCGCGAAAACGCAAACCCGGTTCCGCCACCTGTCTGATGAATCAACGCCGCCTGCCTGATGGTTTCAAAAATGCCTGAGAGATCATCCGGAACCGGCAAAACAAAACACGCCGACAACTGACCCGTGCGCGTCCCTGCATTCGCCAAGGTTGGCGAATTGGGCAGAAAATCAAGCCCGTAGGTCATCTCGTAAAATTGGTCCGCGATCCGCGCAACCTCATCCTCGCTCGCACCATAACGCCGCTCGGGCTCAGCCAAGGCACGCGCCACGCGTCTGAACAAACCTTCAGTCGTCTCGCAAAGTTGACCATGCGCATCCTTCAGGAAATAACGCTTTTCTAGAACGGTAATGGCGTTTTTGCTCAACATAACGGTTGTTACTCACTCCACTCAGACTAAACAACCGCCCGACGGCAATCTGCCGTAACGGGCGTGCGAGGTCTACCCTTTTACAAAGGCTCTTTATGAGGCCCGATGCGACGTTGCGACCGGAAAGCGGCATCAATACTGGATTTCAGCTCATAAAGCAATTCTTATTATAGTGGTTTCTTCAGCGATTAAGCAAGCACGAGAATAAAGCTTCGGACCCCTCCTTGTGACAACAAGATGGCCGTCATTCACGCATTGATGCCACTAAAGGGATTCGGCAACGCCCGATTCAACGCTGGAATTCTGGTACCTCGCACAGCGATCGGTCGCCGATCGCCCGATCACCGTCTACGCCTGACACCCCCGCCGTCGATTTGCCATAAATTTAATCAAGATTTGTTATCTGGGAAAACACCTGTCACAGAGCTTTGATTATCGATTTGCTATAGTCGAGACAGGGTCTTCATTCTTGTCAACACTGCCGTTATGACGTCGCCGAAACTGCTTCCACACAAGACCCCTTTGGGATGCCCGGTTCGTTCGGATGGTGTGGAGAAGGGGAGGCCCCGCGATGGGTTTCTATGGCTCGTTGTTCTTCAAGTCTTGGTTGGTGGTGGCGCAAAACGTGGAGAGTCCGCGTGAACGACGCCCCAAAGTCAGCATGATCGTCTCCGCGGTCAGCGCCGAGGAAGCCTGTGACAAGGTGCGGTGTTACCTGACCGAAGAAGGCTTCCAGTTCGGTCAAATCGCAGCCTTTTACGGTTAGCTGTGCGGGTGGTCGGGACCCAAGGGCAACGATCGGCAAATGTTTCGCAAGGGCGTTGTCAAGCAATCGGGCCTAATTACGACTGCCGGTTCGGCAATCAGGCCTGAGCTACTTGCTGCGCGCCCTTCTCAGGGTCAATGCGGCGGATCGCCCACGAAAATGGTCTGGCAACCAGTGTCAAACCGCCATGCGTGTCAACTTAAGCCACGCGTGTCAAAAAATCCCCACGTTTTTTCGTTGGGTTACATTGTCCACATGCGGGTCACCGGGATCGGCTCAGTGTTGATTATCTGGATAAACCCGGAAACGCCTTCTTAAGTGACGACCCATGGTCAAACGGATTGTTGTCAAACACTCAGCTGCTTCTGTATTACCAGCTCAGTTTCCACTGGCGACATCGCTTGCTGACAAGGCGGGATTTTCCATCGCTGCCGCCTTGGCGTTTCTGGCCCTCACGGTATTGTGAAGGTAGCCTGCCCCCAATACCGCCAAGGTTGTCAGGGCTGGTAAAAACTGGCTGAAACCTGCGCCATACTGCTGCAAGACGGGAATGACCAGCTTGTCCCGCACCACCATTTCAGCCGCTGTGAACGCCAGGACGCCGGCACCAAGATAGGCGAGCCAAGGCCAGCGCTTGAGTGCGTTGGTCAAAATTTGACTGCAAAAGAGCACCAACGGAATGCTGAGCAAGAGACCAAAGATCAAGAGACGCAAATCGCCCCGGGCAGCGCCTCCCACCGCGAGAATGTTGTCAAGGCTCATGACCAGGTCGGCCAGGATGATCACCCGAACGGCATGCCAGAAGTTATCAATGGACGCATTGTCTTCGAGATCACCTTCCGTCTCAACCAGCAACTTGTAAGCAATCCACAACAGAATCACACCACCGACGGCCTGAATTGCCGGAACAGCCAGCAAGATAGCCGCTAGCGACGCGAAAATGACCCGGAGCACCACCGCGCCGATCGCACCGGCGATCGCCGCCCGGCGCGCCAAATGGTTCGGCAGGGACTTGACCGCCATCGCAATCACAACTGCATTGTCACCCGACAAAATCAAATCAATGACAATGATATTGATGACCGCAGCCAGACTGATGCCTTCCAAACCACTCAAATGTCACTCCCCGTGCCGTAGCTACCGCACGCGCTCTCAACACGACCTCTCGGTCTGATAACCCCCGATTGGCTCCGCAGCCATGATGGCGAACGTCACGCGCCCTGTGTACCGTCGCACGGTGATGTTCCTGAACGCGCTGCCATCCGCCAAAAAATAAACGCCCGCGCACACATTCAGTTGCGCAACTGGCCGCCATTCATGATGATACGCCTCGGGATAATCACTGTCCACTTGACCAACCGTCTCGCTGCGACCGACATCAGCTTCATCCTCCTTGCGGGTTGCCGGGATGCGGGCCACGGACGTTGTAACGGACAGTCGGCAATTCAACAAACAGAGCCTGCGACAGCCGATAATCGCCTGCTCACGGCAACACTGCGAGCCACGACACGGTTTTTCCTGCCTCCCACTGAAACACCCGTGAAATCCCTGTCGTCAAGCTGTTGATTTCCCGACGCGTCGGACGGGCGTTCAGGCGTGGACGGAAACCAAGGGATGAAGCGCTGCTTCGATGAGATCGAAAATGGCGCAGCAGTCCAGGCTGCTGTGCACAAAATCCAGATCATCCGCACTCAGGGTAACCACCGGCGACAGCCGCCAATTATCAATCCATTCGTCATACAGACCATTCAGTTGTTCCAGGTAGTCAAGGGGAATCGCCGCCTCGTAATCACGGCCGCGCATCGCGATGCGCTTTTGCAAGGTGGGCATCCCGGCTTTAAGATAAACGACGAGGTCCGGCGCGCGAAAAAACTGACCCATAATGGTGTAAATCTGTAAATAATTGTCGTAGTCGCGCTGCGTCATTTGCCCATTGCGACGCAGGTTTTCGGCAAAAATGGCGCAATCCTCATAGACCGAGCGATCCTGAATCACCGATTCGCTCCCCTCCACGATTTGTCGATGGCTCTCAAATCGCTTGCCCAAAAAATAAATCTGTAACGGAAAACTCCAGCGATGCATGTCGTGATAAAAGTCCGCCAGGTAGGGGTTGCCATCAACGGATTCGTAACTCGGCGTGAAACCGAGATGCCGCGACAAATAACGGGTGAGGGTTGTCTTCCCGCTGCCAATGTTGCCTGCGATGACAATGAATTTTTTCATGACCGCTTTCCTCACGCATCCGTTATCCCGTTCAGCCAAGCCATCACGACTTCATGGCTGAACGGTAAGTCACTTTGCTCCCGGTTACTCAAGTTTTTGATACCAAAACGCGACGTTTCAACTTCATGCTCGCCAAGAACAAAGGCGAAACGGGCACCCAGGCGATCCGCATGCTTGAACAGCTTGTCCCACTTTCTGCCAGTCACCACCTCAGCATCCCGCCCCGCACGGCGCAACCAGCTTACCAACTGAAACCCACGTCGCTCCGACTCACCGGGGTTTACCAGCACCGCACCAAACAGCGACGCCTCCCCCGCCTCCGCACCGTCAAGTGCCAGCAACAACCGCTCCATCCCAAGCCCCCAACCGAACGCCGGCGTCGGCGGACCACCAAGCTGCTCAACCAGCTGATCGTAACGACCACCCCCAACCAACGTGTTCTGGGCACCCAACGCATCAGACGCAATCTCAAACACCGGACCCGTATAATAATCCAGCCCGCGCACCAGACGCGGATCGAGCCGATAAGCCACCGCAACCGAATCCAAATAATCCATCACCGCTTCAAGATGCGCCCGACAGCCCACGCACCAAAAATCGTGCAACGCCGGCGCACACGCAACAATCGGTTGACACCCCGGCGCTTTGCAATCCAGCACGCGCAGCGGATTGGTGTCCTTGCGCGTCAAACACGTCGCACACAGCGACGCTTGCTGCTCCTCCAGATACCGCACCAACTGCAAACGGTAGGCCGGCCGGCAATTGGGGCACCCAACCGAGTTCAAGGCCACCGTCAAAGTCGTTAAACCAAGTTCCGCCAACAAATCCACCGCCATGAGGATGGCTTCGGCATCGCTGAGTGGATTGTCTGACGCGAAACACTCCACGCCCAATTGATGGAACTGACGCTGACGACCAGCCTGCGGACGTTCATAGCGAAACATCGGGCCCATGTACCAAAACTTCTGTGGCGCCGGCTCGCGGTACAAGCGATGCTGGACGTACGCCCTGACAACACCCGCCGTGCACTCGGGTCGTAAGGCGAAATTGACATGATCCGCACCTTTGCCGCCAAAGGTGTAGATTTCTTTGCTGACCACATCCGTATGTTCGCCGACCCCGCGGATGAACAGCGCAGCCTCCTCAAAAATCGGGGTTCGGATCTCCTCGTAACCAAAACGCTGCATCACAGCCTGGACCACCCGCTCGACACCACGCCAACGCCTCGCCTGAGCAGGCAAGATGTCATGGGTGCCTTTCGGACTCTGCACAGAAAAACCGGGCCGCTTGCCTGCCGCTTGTGTCAAGGGTTCACGACCTTTCAATACGACAAAGAGGCCCCGCTAACGGAACCTCCCTCGTGACTGGACGCCAAATCACGCGATACTCAGACAATCTGGATATAAACGTAACCGTCCTCAATCTTGGTTTCGTAAGGCGGCAAAGGACGCGGTGGGGGACCCGCGACGTTCTTTCCGGACTTGTCATAAACGCCACCATGACAAGGGCAGAAGAATTTCTGCTTGCTACCATCCCACCCGGCAGGACACCCCAAGTGGGTACAAATGTTCGAAAAGGCCTTTGCCTTGTCGCCGTCCACATAGGCGTAAGCTTTCGCGCTGACTTCCTGCTTCATAAAGCCTTCCGACCGAACGGTGCTGAATTGAAACTCTTTGGGATCCGCACCAAGTTCACCAAGGGGCGCGAGCTTGACCCAGTTCCCAGCGCCGCTCTTGTTGCGCAATACCGGGTCAATGAAATAACCCGCAACAGGAACTGCCACCACTGCGGTGATCAAAGCCCCGATCGCATTGACGGCCACATTCAGGAACTGACGACGAGACAAATCTTCCTGGCCCATATGTCAACCTTTTTCTACATCTGCGCGCACAACCTGACCACTGCCAAAGCGCCGCAATCCTTCGACAAACCAAACAAAGAACCAGTGGCATTATCGGCTAAAATCGCACACTTGGCAACCATGTCCGAATGCGCCGTCCCCTTAACCCTTGTCTGTCCGGTCAGACGGCAGTGGCACCGACAACTGTGTGACGCCTTCACAATGGGCCACCACAGGGCTGTGCCCGGTCGTCCGACAGCCAGTGGCCCAAAGGTTTTACAAAACTTTACAATGATGCAAAAACGTCTGGTCGTGTGATCTAGGCACACCTTGGAACGACTGGGGCGATGCCCGGGGTGCTTGATGCGATGATTGCTTGCGGTTTAAAATGTAACAGGGGCGTGCAATGGTGCGTGGCTTTCGCGTTTGGTGGGGGTCTTTTCGGAGGGTTGGGCTTGCTCGCGGCTGATTCGTTCACGGTTGAATAGGCTGGCGATTGATGACGAAGGCAGTCTATCCGGGAAGTTTCGACCCCATCACCAATGGTCATCTTGATATCGTGCAGCGGGCCAGTCTGCTGTACGATGCCGTGGTGGTCGGTGTGTTGAACAATACCAGCAAGCGGGCGTTGTTTTCGGTCGATCAGAGGGTGGCGTTGGTTAAGGAGGCGGTGGCTCACCTTCCCAATGTATCGGTTCTGGCATTTTCGGGTTTGACAGTTGATTTGGCGCGTGAACTTGGGGCGCAGGTGTTGCTGAGGGGTTTGCGCACGGTAGCCGACTTCGATGGTGAAATGCGGTTGGCGTTAACAAATCGGTGTTTGCACCCGGACTTGGAGACTGTGTTTCTGATGACGGATGCCCGGCACGTGTTTCTCAGTTCCAGCATGATCAAGGAGTTGGCTTCGCTGGGGGGTTCACCTGCGGGTATGGTGCCTGAGCATGTCGCGAGGGCTTTGATTGAGATATGTCGTGGCGGAACGTCGCCGCGTTTTGAAAAGGGGTAAGTGACGAATGCGCGTGGAACAGCATCTGGAGCAGATTGTTCGATTTTTTGAGGATTGCAAACGCGTACCGTTGACGGGTAAGTTGCTCGTTGATGAGGATACGTTGTTGGAACTGATCGAGCAGATGATCCGCGATTTGCCGATGGAAGTGCAGAGCGCCAAGGAGTTGTATGCACGTCGGGACCAGTTTGTTGCGGAGGCGGAGCGAGAAGCTGAGGCTTTGCGGGCAAACGCGGAACGCGAGCGGTTGCGAATGATTTCGGAGACGGAAATTTATCGGCAGGCGAGTGTCGAGGCGGATCGTCTGATTCGTGATACGCACATTCAGGTGCACGAACAGCAAATGAGTGCGGATCAATACGCCGATAATGTGTTGGCTGATCTCGAGGCCAAAATTGGTCGCGCGTTGCAGACCATCAAGAATGGTCGCCAGGAATTGTCCGGCATCCGCTAAATGCACACGCGGTGCGGGCTGTGCTCACTCACCTGCGACGCGAGGTTGATGTCGTCACCGCAACATTTCCAATGAGGCGTTTCTTGTGCATCTGCGTGATCGCCTGATCCGAATCAAAGAAGAGGGGCAACTCGTCGGACTCAGTTTCGTCGGCGTCCCTCATCCGTATCTGTCCCGCGTTTTGCGCGTCGGTACAGATTATCTTGAGTTTGAGGTTTGCACGCCCGACGGCGCCTTTTTGTCCCAGCACTTGATGCCGCTACAGTTATTGACTGGTGTCGTGCTTGCCTCGGTGGACCGTCAGCGCCACACTTTGGAAAGCCTGTATCGCCGTGAAATTGAGGAGGGTGATCCACCCGGCCGCTCAGTATAGGGGCAGGCACTGACACGAGGCTCATCCTTGGGCAGAAGCATCACTCCGTTCACGGCCGCACCACCACGCTCAATCTGTGGGCCTATCGCTGCGTAAAGGCATCTGGTCTTTTAACCGATGCGTCAAGCCTCGCTAAGGCCGTCAAATGCCTGATCAAGGTCCGCGATCAAATCGTCGATGTCCTCGATGCCAACCGACAAGCGTAGCATGCCGCCTGTGATGCCGCGTTCGAGGCGCTGCGACTCGGGAATCGACCCATGCGTCATCGTGACTGGATGGCACATCAGGGACTCGACACCGCCCAGGCTTTCCGCCAAGGTGAACAGCTTGCTGCGTTGCCCAACTATTTTGGCCGCATCAAAGCCGCCCACCAGCGTGAATGTCACCATCCCACCATACCCGCGCATTTGACGCTTGGCCAATCCGTGGTGCGGATGTTGCGGCAGGCCCGGGTAATGTACTTCCGCGACCGCGGGATGCTGGCATAGGTAGGCGGCAACTTGTGCGGCATTCAGCTCGTGTTGACGCATCCGCAACGCCAAGGTCTTTACCCCCCGCAACGTCAGCCAGGCATCAAAGGGCGACGGGATTGCACCGACGGCGTTTTGATGGAACTTGAGGTTTTGGTGGCAGGTGCGATCGTTCGTGAGCACGGCGCCACCCACCACGTCGGAGTGGCCCCCGATGTATTTTGTGGTGGAGTGAATGACAAGGTGCGCACCCATGCTGAGCGGATTTTGCAGATAAGGGGTCGCAAAAGTATTGTCGACAGCCAACATCAGGGCAGCATCGTTGGCAATGCTCGCCAACGCCGTGATATCGACGAGTTTCAACAACGGGTTGGTGGGCGTTTCCACCCAAATCATCTTCGTTTCCGGTCGTATCGCCGCTCGAACCGCCGCCGGATTGGCGGCATCGACCCAGGAATAGGAAAGGCCGTAACGGGTGAACACCTTGTCGAACAGTCGAAAGGTGCCCCCATAGACGTCATCACCAACGACCACGTGATCCCCTTGCCCGAGCAGGTTCATCACCGCCGAACTGGCTGCGACACCTGATGCGAAGGCCAAGCCGAAGGCGGCACCCTCCAGCGCAGCGAGACAGGTTTCCAGACTCTGACGCGTCGGGTTGTTGGTGCGCGAATAATCGAAACCCTTGTGCTCGCCCGGGCTTGCTTGATGGTAAGTTGAGGTCATGTAGATTGGGTTGATGACCGCGCCTGTCATCGGGTCAGGGGCTTGGCCTGCGTGAATGGCACTGGTTGCGAATTGCATGGATCAAACACTCCGAATCAGGTTAAATGGGTTTCCGCAAGGAAATGGATGAAGTCAATCTTGGTCAGTACGCCGATCGGACGTCGGTCTGCCACTACCAACACGGCACTGCCGTCCGCCACGGTGTAGCAGGCATCCGCCACCTTGGCATCCGCACTCAACTGCGGAAAAGGATTGCCCATAATGTCGCCGACACGCGTTGTCGTCAGGTCGATTTTTTCCAGTACGAGCCGCATGACCTCGGTTTCATGCAAGGAACCTACGATTTCATCATCGACCATCACGGGCAACTGTGAGATGTTGTACTGCCTCAACAGCACGGCGGCCCTTTGGACGGGGTCAGTCGGCGCAACTGCGATCAGCGGCTGTAAAATGGATTTGTGCCTGAGCAGGTCCGACAGTTTGCTGGCTGGTGGCGTGTCCATCAAGTGCTGGTCCATCATCCAGGTATCCGAGTAGATCTTGGTCATGTACGAGCGACCGTTACTCGGCAGCAAGACGACAACAACGTCTTGTGCCCCAAGGTGACGGGCCACCCGCAATGCCGCAACCACTGCCGTGCCCGATGAACCACCCGCGAAAATACCCTCTTCACGGGTCAAGCGGCGCGCCATCGTAAAACTTTCAAAGTCCGACACGCGTTCAAAGTGGTCGATCAACGTCAAGTCCATCGTTTGCGGGATGCAACCCATCCCGATGCCTTCGACGAGATAAGGGCGCGGGGTGTCGCCGGAATAAATGGAACCTTCAGGATCCGCACCCACCACGGTGATATCACCGCGCCGCGATTTGAGGTAGCGGGCCGTGCCACTGATGGTGCCGCCTGTTCCCATTGAGGCGACGAAGTGGGTGATCCGGCCGTCCGTATCGTTCCAGATCTCAGGCCCGGTACTCAAAAAATGGGCTTCAGGATTATCAGGGTTTTTGAATTGATTGGGTTGAAAGGCATTCGGGATTTCAGCCGTCAGGCGATCGGCCACCGAGTAATAGGAGCGTGGATCCGACGGCTCGACATTCGTTGGGGTAATGACCACTTCGGCACCGTAAGCCTGCAGCAGACGCACCTTGTCTTCACTCATCTTGTCTGGCATGACAAAAATGCAACGATAACCCTTGACGGCGGCAGCCTGGGCAAGTCCCACACCTGTGTTGCCGCTTGTCGGTTCGATAATGGTAGCGCCAGGCTTGATCAGCCCATGCTTTTCCGCCTGTTCAAGCATGAACAGAGATGGGCGGTCCTTGACTGAGCCGCCTGGGTTAAACCCCTCACACTTGGCCAGCACGGTGCACGAGAGTCCGTCTGTCACTTTGTTGAGGCGAACAAGCGGGGTATGCCCGATCGCCTCCAGGATGTCGGCGTAAAACTTCACGTTGCCCCCCATCGTCGTTGATGCGCCACTCTTCGTTGAGGGCGTGCGTGTGCCAAGGAATGATATGATCTTACAACAAGAGGCGCATCAGCGCATATCCTGCGATGGATGCCCGGTCGTGCTGCCGCCAGGGGAGGGTCGCGACGTGATGTCGGCAAGGGAGTTTGAGGCGCACGTCGACTTGCTGATCCGCTCGCGCTATTCCATCTTGTACATCGTGACCGGCGAGGAAGAACGCGCGGAAACGGCGCTGCACGCCGTGGCTCGCATGGTGTCACCACCGCGTCATCTTGTCATCTGGGACTTTGTCGCAGGCTTTGGGGCCGCCGGTATCGCGAAGGAAGATCCTTTCCAGGCCCTGGATCAGGTGCTGAGCCGCAGCGACGAGGAAGCGTGGTTGTTTGTGTTGCGCGATTTCCATCGATTCATTGACGATGTTCGCGTGACGCGCCGCTTGCGTAGCCTCGCCCGATCCCTGCGCGCACTGCGCAAGACCGTTGTGATCCTGTCACCGGTGCTGAAAGTGCCGCAAGAACTGGTCAACGATGTGACCGTGATTGACTTTCCACTGCCGTGTATGGCCGAAATCGAGGCGGAGCTTTTACGCTTCGTTGGGCCTGAACGCAACCGCTTGGGTGAACCCGCGCGTGAGGCGCTGATCAAGGCTGCCCTGGGTTTGCCCATGCAGCGCATCGTTCAGGCGTTGGCTCAAGGTATTGCGACGGATGGGATAATCGATGACGCGGATGTCGCGTTGATGCTCGAAGAAAAAAAACAGGCGATCCGGCAAACGGAAATCCTGGAGTATTGCGCTGAAGAAGAAGGCCTGGAAGACATTGGCGGCCTCGACAATCTCAAGCGTTGGCTTGCGGTAAGGGCTGATGCCTTTGGTCCCCGTGCGCGGGCATATGGGCTGCCTGCTCTGAAAGGCGTGTTGCTCATCGGGGTGCAGGGGACCGGCAAATCGCTGAGCGCACGCGCCATCGCGCGCGCTTGGCGCTTGCCTTTGTTGCGCTTGGATGTCGGGCGGCTCATGGGGGCGTTGGTCGGTGAATCCGAGGCGCGAACGCGACAGATGATGCGCCTCGCTGAGGCGATGGCACCCTGTGTCTTGTGGATGGATGAACTGGACAAGGCTTTTGGCACGGCCCAACAGTTGGACGGGGGAACGCAGGCGCGGGTGATGGCCACCTTGCTGACTTGGATGCAGGAAAAACGCAGCCCGGTTTTTATCGTTGCGACAGCCAATCAGATCACGCATTTGCCGCCCGAATTGTTGCGCAAGGGACGTTTCGATGAGATTTTTTTTGTCGGGTTACCCAGTGACGAGGAGCGGCGGGAAATTTTTGAGCTTCATTTGAAACGGCTGAGGGATACCCAGTTTCGACAATTTGATCTGGATCGCCTTGTGGCCGTCTCAGCAGGGTATTCCGGGGCTGAACTCGCGTGCGCGATTACCGATGCCATGCACCAGGGCTTCGCCGATAACCGGGAGTTTGGTACGGATGACATCGTGGTGGCACTTCGTTCGACCTACCCGTTGTCCCGTACGGCGCAAGAGGCGATCGACGCCTTGCGGGATTGGGCCCAGAGCGGGCGGGCGCGCAGCGCGTCCCGGGAATTCGTCAAACGTCCGGCATCACACAGACAGCCATTTGTGCCACCCTCTGCGGATGAGGAGGGCCCCGAACCCAACCGGCTCCCGTGATGAATGGCTGCTTGGTAGCCAGAGGCACCCAAAGCGCCGCTCAAATACCTTTTAGCCAACAAGGCGACTATCGGGTTAAACGCTGTCCGTATGGGGTGATACCGTGTTTTGTGGTGTTCCTTGTGGAATCGACGCTTGCCTCTAAACCCCTGCTCGCGCGACAATATCCGCAACGTGGGGTACCGTGGGCTAGAGCGAAACGTGGGGGTGGCTGTGTCGATGCATGACATGATCGAGCGGGTCTTGATTTCTGAGGAGCAGATAGCGCAACGTGTGCGCGAATTGGGACAGGATATCGCATGCGACTACGCCGATAGTGCCAACTTGCTCTTGATTGGGGTCTTGCGCGGCGTGGCGGTTTTTTTCGGTGACGTGATGCGCGCCATTGACCGGCCGCTTGAGATTGATTTCATGTCGATTTCAAGTTATGGCGCATCCACGACGAGTTCCGGTGTGGTACGGATTTTGAAAGATCTTGATGAAAACATCATCGGACGGGACGTCGTGATCATCGAAGACATTGTCGATACTGGTTTGACCTTGAGCTATCTGGTTAAACTGCTGAGGGATCGGCGACCGGCATCGCTTGAGATCTGTTCGCTCCTCAATAAGCCTGAACGACGCAAAGAACCCGTTGATGTCAAATATGTGGGTTTTACAATACCTGACCAGTTTGTCGTCGGCTACGGACTCGACTATGCGCAGAAATTTCGAAACCTCCCGTACATCGGGATTCTCAAACCGGAGGTTTATACAAAGTAGCAGGCGCCCAATGGCCGGGGTGTCGGTTTGCGACCCGTCGCAAACATGTTATACTGACTTAGTTCGCGATGTTTTGGGCTCGGGGTTCACGCCTTACAAGCTTAATCTGTCGCGCTCCGTCGGTCTCTGAAGCCTTGGTGAGCAGTCGCTTGGGCCCTGCAAGGAATTTGTGCGATGATGTGTTAGGTTCCAGGTTCGCCTGGTGAAGCGCGCAATCAGTCGCCCTTGGTTTTGAAACCCTTCCGATTTCTTTTTTGGGGGGTGATAACCTTAAGGGGACGTTGTAAAATTTCTTGTTGGTGTATGTTCAGTTATGGTGGACGGAGTGGGTTTTGGCCCGCTCTTTTTTGTTTTGGATGTGGTGTGCAAAGCAACGGCTCATTGATGAGGGAGGCACGCATTGGCAGTTAAAGATACGCTGCTGACGCTGATGGAACCGGCGGTCGCTGCAGTGGGCTATCGCCTGGTGGATGTTGATTATGTGAAAGAGGGGCCGCGTTGGTTCGTGCGGGTATTTATCGACTCGGAGAATGGGGTTTCGTTGGATGATTGTCAGCGCGTGAGTGCGGTTGTTGGCGACTTGCTGGATACACAGGATGTGGTGAAGCACGCGTTTAATCTGGAGGTGTCTTCGCCTGGTGCTGAACGGGTGTTGAAGACACCGCGTGAGTATGCCGTGTTTGCGGGCCGTCTGGTCAATGTAACGCTGAAGCAGCCGTTGGAATCTGGCGAACGGCAACTCGTTGGCAGGCTTGGAACGTTGTTGGATGGGAATTTGCAACTGCACGACCTGGTGGGCAAGGAGCGGGATGTGCCCATGTCGATGGTCAAACAGGTTCGTCTTGCCTTACGTGGCCATGCACCCGCGCTCAGTGAAAAGGGAATCCAGTGATGACCAACAGTATCAAGGAAGCATTCAGTCAGTTGGCGCGCGAGCGGAACATATCGCCTGCGGCGCTTAAGGATGCGTTGGAGACGGCTTTGTTGTCAGCGTATCGGCGCGATCCTGCTGTCACGCAGAACGCTGAGGTGGATCTGGATCTGGAGACCGGCACCTGGAAGGTGTGGGCCCACAAGGAGATTGTGGAAGAGGTTGTGGATCCCAAAGAGCAGATTTCGTTGGAGGAGGCCAAGACCTACCGCGAGGACGCCGAGGTCGATGAGACGATCGCTTTTGATGTCACGCCCAAGGATTTTGGTCGATTGGCTGCGCAGGTGGCCAAACAGGTTATCACGCAGCGTATTCGGGAAGCCGAGCGCAAATTGCTCTATGACGAGTTCAAGGACAAGCAGGGAGCCACGGTAATCGGTACGGTGCAGCGTATCGAGGGTCGTAACGTGATTATCAATCTCGGCAAATTGGAGGCGTTGTTACCGGGTTCGGAGCAGCTTCCCGGAGAGCGGCCGCGGCCGGGTGAGCGCATCAAGGTCTTCATCGTGGAAGTGCGGGAAACGCCCCGTGGGGTGCAAGTCATTGCGAGTCGCGGACACGAGGGGTTGGTGCGCGAGCTGTTTGAGCTGGAAGTTCCTGAGGTGATTGACGGCTCGGTGGTGATTGAGGGCATCGCCCGGGAGGCTGGTCATCGAACGAAGATTGCGGTGCGCAGTTGCGATCCCGCGGTGGACCCCATCGGCGCGTGTGTGGGCGCTCGCGGTGGGCGTATCCATGCGATCAGTTCCGAATTGCGCAATGAAAAGATTGAAATCATCCGTTTCAGTCCAGTGCTTGAAACGTTCATCGCCAATGCGTTGTCTCCCGCCAAGGTGGCGAGCGTGACAGTGTTTGAGGACCAACGGGCGGCGTTGGTGGTGGTGCCTGATACGATGCTGTCGCTGGCCATCGGACGGGAAGGTCAGAACGTTCGCTTGGCTGCCAAGTTGACGGGTTATCGCATCGATATCAAGAGTGAGTCGCAATTGCGGGAACTTGAGCAGCAGCAGTTGGAAGATGAACGTTCCGAGACGGAGGGTTCAGTTGAACTGGAAGAAACCACGGAGGTCTCAAACGACTCGGTATGATGGGGCACTTGAATGGAGAAAAGTCATCCCCTTTGCGTCAGTGCGTAACCTGCCGCAAGCCTGCGCCACGCGAACAACTTTGGCGTTTCGTGCGCGGGGTTGATCACCAGGTGGGTTTTGACCCTGAAGGTCGCATTCAGGGGCGAGGGGCTTATCTCTGCCGTCGCGGTGAGTGTGTCGTTCCTGCCGCGCGACGTGGTCATCTGGCGCGGGCGTTAAAGGTGATGCTGCCAGAATCGCTTGTGATGCAACTTGCGGAGCTTGCCAAACAAGGTGATGAGAAGAACGGATGACGACGGTTGCTCGCAAGTATCGCGCCAGAACAATCAATTTTAGGTCACAGGGAGGATAAACACGATGGACGCCAATCAGAATCCAGCAACCGGGGGAGGCACCAGCACCAAGGGCAGGGTTCAGGTGTGCAAGATGGCCAAAGATATGGCCCTTCCTGTAAAAGACCTGCTTGAACTGTTTCAGTCGATGGGGGTGGAGGTCAAGAATCACCTCGCCTGGGTTGAGGACGGTGTGGCGGATGCCGCGCGGCAACGTCACGCGCAGAGGCAACAGGCGGCGGAGGTGGCGCCTGCAATCAAACCGGAGGTGAAAGCTGCGACAGTCACGCCGTCAGTGCCTGCGTCGCCGGTGTCGTCACGCGCCGGTTTAGGGGCGAATCTCATCCGCCACGTGGTGCCGCCGGCCCCGGTGCCGGTGCCGCCTGTGCGGCGTGCCGACGGGGTGACAGGGGCGCCGAAGCGGGGCGAGGCGAGGCCCGAGGCGCGCAAGGATGCGCGGCCGGTTGCTGCCCGTCCTGAGTCGGGTGGCGTGCCGCCACGTCAGGCTGATGGTCGACGTGCGGAGCGTGATGGCGGGCGTGGCGCGCATCGTCGGGGACCGGTCGAGGATGAGCAGGAGGTTCAGTTGCCGCTGGCCGCCAAGAAAGGCGCCGGTAAACGCAAGTCCAAGGCCGAGCAGAAGCAGGAACGTGAGGAGCGTCGCATTCGTCGTCGTGACCGGGATCGTGATTTGTCCGCGCCGCCGACCAGCATTGATCTTATTGGCAGTTTGACCGTGAAGGAGCTTGCCGAGAAGATGAAGGTCAAGGAGACTGAAATCATCAAGCGCCTGTTCTTGAAGGGCATCATGGCCACGATCAATCAGACGATTGAGAAAGAGACCGCTGAAATGATTGCGGTGGAGCTGGGTTACGAGGTGAACCTGGTCGACCCGATCCAGCAGGCGTTGGCTGCGACGAGCGAAGAGTACGAAGACCCGGCTGATTTGCTGCCCCGTCCTCCCATCGTGACGATTATGGGGCACGTCGATCACGGCAAGACGTCTTTGCTGGACGCGCTGCGTTCGGCGCGGGTCGCGTCTGGTGAGGCAGGCGGCATCACGCAGCACATCGGTGCGTACATGACCTCGTTGCATGGCAATGAGATCTGCTTTTTGGATACACCGGGTCACGAGGCGTTTACGGCGATGCGTGCACGTGGTGCCAAAGCGACTGACATCGCCGTGCTGGTGGTTGCAGCTGACGACGGTGTGATGCCTCAGACCATTGAGGCCATCAGTCACGCGAAGGCGGCGGGCGTGCCGATTATCGTGGCCATCAACAAGATTGACAAGCCGGATGCCAACCCGGATCGCGTTAAGCAGGAGTTGACCGAGTATGAGCTCGTTCCAGAAGAGTGGGGCGGTCAGACGGTTATGGTTGAGGTTTCTGCGAAGAAGAAACTTAACCTCGATCAATTGCTTGAAATGATCCTGTTGGTTGCCGAGGTGCAGGAACTGAAGGCTAACCCCAACAAGCCGGCGCGTGGCCTGATTGTTGAAGCGAAACTGTCGAAGAGCATGGGGCCTGTGGCGACGGTGTTGGTGCAGTCGGGCACCTTGCGTGTCGGGGATCCGTTTGTGGTCGGTTCGATCGCCGGGAAGGTTCGGGCCTTGATCAACGATCGTGGCAAACGGGTGAAGGAGGCGGGTCCCGCCCATCCTGTCGAAGTGTTGGGGTGCACGGATGTGCCGCACGCGGGAGATGTCTTCCAGGTTGTTGATTCCGAGAAGGCGGCCAAGGCGCTCGCTGACTCGCGGGCACTTGCGGAACGTGATGAAAAACTGAGTGCGCGTGCCCGGATGACCCTCAAAAACTTCTACACCCGGATTCAGGAAGGTCAAAAAGAGCTGCCGATCATTATCAAGGCAGATGTCAAGGGGTCGAGCGAGGCCATCGAGCAGGCACTCAGCCAGGTGAACGAGCGCATGGAAGGCGTGACGATTCGTGTCTTGTTGTCCGCCAATGGTGATGTGAGCGAGACTGACGTGAACTTGGCGGCGGCCTCGGACGCATTGGTAATCGGCTTCAATGTGAAAGTGGATGAACGCGCTGCACGGGCGGCGGAGGACGCTTCGGTCGATGTGCGGCTTTACTCGATTATCTACAAGATGATTGAGGATCTCGAAATGGCCATGAAGGGCTTGCTTGAGCCGGAGTTCGAGACGGTTCGAATTGGTCGGGCCGAAGTTCGCGCTGTCTTCAAGTCTGGAAAAACAGGCGTCATCGCCGGTTGTATGGTGCTTGAAGGGAAGATTGAACGCAAGGCTGAGGTGAAGCTGTACCGAGGTAAAGACCTGATCTTTGAGGGCAAACTGGATAACCTCAAACGCTTCAAGGATGATGCAAAAGAGGTCGCAGCCGGTTATGAGTGCGGCATGAGTCTTGAGAAGTTCAACGACATTATGGAGGGCGACATCATCGAGGCGTTTGTAACCCGCGAGAAGGAGCGTTAGGGCTTTTATGGTTTCGAGGCTGGCTGCGTGGTATCGAATGCCCACAAATTGTGGTGGCGTGACCTTGCGTTTGCGGTCTTGATTAACGCGCCGAGGCTGTAAACGCCGGTCGTCCGTTACGCGGTTGACTGGCGTGTCGGTCATATGGCGGTTGCTTTGACGTTTCGTTGAGGCGAACGTTATGGCAAATAACCGGAGTTTTTTAGCAAGAAGGGAGATGGTAATGGCCTTTTCGCGATCCACACGCGTGGCTGAGGTTATCAAACACGAGGTGGCTGATATCTTGCTTTATCGCATCAAGGATGCACGGGTACCGAGTGAACGCGTTTCGGTGACTACGGTCGAGATGACCGGGGACCTGAGACACGCCACCGTGTTTGTGAGCATTCTGGGCGATGAAGGCCTGCAAGACGATATTCTGCGGGGTTTAAAGTCCGCGTCGGGCTTCATACGCTCAGAGATTGGCAAAGCGGTGAAATTGCGGGTGACGCCAGAGTTGCACTTCAAGTTGGATCGTTCAATCGAACATGGGGCGAACATCGCGGCGTTGCTGAACCGGATATCGCAAGAACGCCAGATGGATTGAACCATGGCGACGGGATCCGAGACGGGGCTTGACCCAGTCGAACAAGGTGATGCCTCGGCGTTCGGGTTTTTGGGCATCTTGAAACCTTGTGGTATCAGTTCACACGACCTCGTTGCTTGTGCGCGACGAACACTGGGTATCCGACGCGTCGGGCATACCGGAACCCTGGACCCTGCCGCGGCCGGCGTCATGGTTTTGGCGGTAGGTAAGGCCACACGCTTGATTTCGCTGTTACCATCAGACAAAGCCTATGTTGCGGAGGTGTGTTTCGGTGTTGCGACCGATACGGCCGATGCGGAAGGCGTGCCTGTCGCGTTGGCATCTGCTGCAGGATTGGACGTGGCGCGCGTGGAACATGCACTGGCCCAGTTTTGTGGTGTGATCGAACAACGGCCGCCTTTGACCTCGGCCGTTCACGTGCGGGGTCGACGTCTTTATGAATGGGCCCGCGAAGGGTCGTCTTTGCCCGAAACGGACATTCCTGTGAGGCGTGTGGCGATTCACGCGTTGCGCCTGCTATCGTTTACGCCGGGTGAGACTGCGATCGCAAGGCTCTACGTGCGTTGCGCCGCAGGCACTTACATCCGTTCGTTGGCAGTTGATATCGGTCGCGCACTAGGGTTGCCTGCCTGTTTGACATTTCTGCTTCGTACTGAGGCCAATGCGGTGGTCATCGACGCGACGCAGACAGTGGAGGATTTTACTGCCGCACCTGAATGGCTGCCGCATGCCATGCTGTTGGCGCATTTGCCCGAATTGGTGATTTCTGCCGAACAGAGTCGCGATCTTCGCCTTGGACGTCGCATTGTCGGGGGGGAGTTGCCGTTGACTCGCGCCTATGATGATCAAGGAAAGCTTGTTGCTGTTTTAAAATCGGTTGATCGCATGTATCAGCCAACCCTTGTTTTTTGATACTGTCAATTAACGGTGGCAATGGTCACACAAATTCACGCCCCCCGGTGGTATCATGCGAAACGTTATATCCAGGAGAAGGATTCCAACTTGTGACCGATCTGCGTTTGCCGCTGGTGCTCATCGCTTTGGGTTTACCGGCGTTTTTGACCAATTCTGCCGATGCCGCGATGGTATTGCCTGATGTTGGCACCGTTGACTTCGTTTCGGATACCCATACCGTGACCTTGGCCATTCCGACCGGTGCGCGCAAACCTTATCGCGTCTCGTGGGTTGCGAGTTCCCGCCGCTTGGACGTCGAAGTTGAAGGTATGTACTTGCCGGGCAAACGGACCTTGTTCATGAACCGAGGGGTTGTCACGACTGTGCGGGCGGAGCCGATTGGGGTCAGTCGCGCCAGGTTGACTTTCGAGCTCAATGCGCCTGCTGACTTGCGCACTGTGACGCATGGAACTACCAACACCCTGTCTCTGGCCATCTTTGCGGTGGGTGCGCCTCAGCGGGGGGTTGTTGCACAAAAGACGCCGGCCCCATCGCCAAAGTCGGTGATTGCGCTGAGGCCGCCGATGCCTGCGCCACGCATCACCCCGGAACCTGTTTTGGATGCGCCAGTACCGCTGACGGTTGCGCCGACGAAGCCAGAGACGACGCCCGGGTTGCCTGAGCGCCCGGTCGATCCGATGCTTGACCCGCAGTTGCTGTCGGATCCGGTGTTGCCGGGCCCTGACGCCTCGCCACAGGCAGACGCTGTGCCGGCGGTGCCCAAAGAACCACAGGTTTTCGGGTCGCGCTTCGCGGGCGGTGCGGAGTTGCCCCTTTCCATTCGAGAGACGTTTGAAGCGGGGAATGCGGATATTGAAACCGGATTGACGTCGGCGGGCTCAGTTAGCTATCAGCACATGTTCACCAATAATTTGGGGGTGTCGCTTGAGGGGCGCGGCATGCGCTACGCATTTCGCGATGCTGACCTGACAGGTTCGGGCTTTGATGTGACGCGCAGTCGGTTGGACATGGAGGGCAATCTGGCCTTGCAGGGGCGGTTTCCTGTGGGTGGGGGCTTTGAGTTGATGGGGCGCCTCGGTCCTGCTGCCCGGTTTGTAAATGTCACGACGACGGTTCGGCCGGAACAGGTGGCAGAAGGTGAGGCGGCACCAGGCGATCCCAAGGCGGTGGTTGTCAGTGATTATCTGTCGTCACCGTGGCAGGCTTACGGGGTCCATACCACGCTTGGGGCGGGTATGCAGCTGAACCCAATGTTTGGCATCAGTTTGACGGGAGGCCTCAATTATTTGTTGGCGGGCTCGATGGGGCAAGCCAACGTACCGGGAATTTTTCCGATGCTCGGCTTGCGTGGTGCATTGGAGACGCGTTTTGATTTTGGTATGGTGGGAATGACCCTTGGATATGCCGTGAACACGTATCGCTATTCAGAGGGTGAGGATCGTGTGTTGTCTCAGCTATGGCACGGACCTATGTTGAAGCTAGGCATCAGTTACTAGGAGCCGGTTGTGAAGCGAATGAATCTGCAACACGCTTGTTTGTCCAGGCCTGGCTTGTCGGCCATCGTGCTTGGCGGCATTTTTATCGCCGGCTGCCTGCTCGAACCGGTGGGCGTCAATAAGGCGGTCGGCGCAATTCCTCGGGTAGCACCCGGAGGGACGCTTGAACTGTCTTTCGTTGTGCCGGCCGCGGCTAAAAAGGCCAGTTTTGAGTTGGTGATCCCGGAGGGGGTGGAGGCAAGCCCGCCGACCATTCCCCCTGATGAGGATCCTGAGGATGGGTTCGTAGCCAAGATACCCACGTCGGGTTTGCCGAAGAATTTTTATGAGGTTCAGATGTTTATCGAGGCTGCGGAGGCGGAGGCGGCTGTCTTCGCGGCGGCGCGCTCGTTTGTGATCGCTGATCCAAGTGCCACCGGTTCCGCTGAACCGGCGCCCGATGCCTCCGCAACCCCGACAGCCACCCCCACTTCGAGTGCCTCAACTACACCGGCGCCGTCTCCAAGCGTCAGGGCCTCAACTACACCGGCGCCATCACCAGTCGCCAGCGCCTCAACCATACCGGCCTCTTCACCAAGTGCCAGTGCCACAACCACGCCGGCATCCTCGCCAAGTGCCA
>JBBAPZ010000012.1:0-57263 GCA_040400605.1 Candidatus Sericytochromatia bacterium | reverse complement strand
CCAAGTGCCAGTGCCACAACCACGCCGGCATCCTCGCCAAGTGCCACAACCACGCCGGGGCCTTCGCCATTGTCATCTCCTGCAGCGTGGCGTGTCAGTGGTCGGTTGAGGTGACGTGCGCCGGTTTTTACCCCCCGAACAACGCAGTGTTGTCCTGGCTTTGCTTGAGCGGCATTATGGCGGACGCGGAACGGCGCTCCATTATCGCAATGCTTATGAATTGCTCGTAGCGGTCATCTTGTCCGCGCAGAGTACGGACAAGATGGTCAATGTGGTGACGGGGCCTTTGTTTGATCGCTTTCCGACGCCTGAGGCGTTGGCGACGCAGGAACCAGAGTCCTTGCAACCTTGGATTGCCAAAATTGGTTTATGCCACGCCAAAGCACGCTATTTATCGGAAACGGCACGTTTGCTGGTGTCTCGGCATGGTGGGCTGGTACCCAAAACCCGCCAGGCGTTGGAGGCTTTGCCGGGCGTGGGCAGAAAGACGGCCAATGTCGTGCTGAGCAATGCCTTTGGGATCCCGGCAATCCCAGTTGATACCCATGTGTTTCGGGTCGCCAATCGACTGGGCCTGGCGTGCGCTGATCATGTCCAAAAGGTCGAGACTCAGCTGCAGCGTCACATTCCGCGAGAAAAGTGGGCCGCGGCACACCACTGGTTAATCTGGCACGGACGCGAATGTTGCGTTGCACAACGACCTCGCTGCGGTGGGTGCATCTTGAAGGACTACTGTCTTTACGCCAAACGGGAGGAGTCACGCGCGTGCCCGCCCGTTGGTTGACACTCGCTGTGGGTTTTGCGTGCCTGAACGCTTGTGTACTCAGCCCGTTGAGCGCCAACCAGGCATCAGATAAGCTGCCCCAACCCGGTTTAGATGGCCTGGTGAGCTTGCGTTTACAGGCACCTGCAGGTGCCAAAAAGGCAGTTTTTAGATTGCGCGGGGCACAACCAGGCTTTGACGAGCCCTTTGATGATAGCCCGGACGACGATTTTACCGTGCAGTTTAACACCGCTTCGTTATCCAGTGGCATGTACCTGGTGGATGTGTTTATCGATGATGGCGAGGAGACCTTTGCGTCGTTGGTGTTTCTCAAACCTGGTGCTGCTCCGAATGTCGGCGAGGCGAACGCACCGTGAGCATGGTCGATTGGTTACGTGGGCCGCGTGTGTGGTGTGTCGTTGCCGTGGGGCTGATTCACCTGGCAACGCCCGCACTCGGACAGGCGGCTGTGCCCTGGCACAGCCGCCACGACATCACGGGGCAACACTTGTTGCTCGAAGGGGTGCCTGTTCGGGTTGCGCCGCTCATCACCCAAACTGACGACCCGCGGGTTCTGAGCCTCGCGTGGCGCGACCCAAAACGTCGCGGCCCCTTTCACCTGCGAACCAATCAACACGATGCCCCTTTCGAATCGGTGGAATGGCGCATCGAACCATCGGGTCATGCCGTCGTGCTGGTACGCTTGAGCGTGCCTTGGGGTACACACTGGCGTGTCGCGGCCACCCAGACTGGTTGGCGTCTGAGTTATCGGGGAAAATTGCCACGTTCGACGCGCCGCTCCATTGTCAAACGCCCCAGCCCTTCAAGACCGCAAGTGCACATTACACCGGAATCGGTCAGGCATCCAGCGCTCCAAACGCGGTGGCTGCCCTTCCCGCGCCCCACACGGAGCCCACTGCCGCTACCCCGCGACATCGTTCCAACAAAGGAGTCACCCTCGTTGGCGACCCGTGCGCCGGAGTCACGGGCAACGCCGCCGCGAGCCGGTGTTTTCCTCTCAGCGCTTCGCTTTGGCGGTATCGGGGTACTCAGTTTCCTGGAAAACCAACCGGCAGGGGCCTGGAGAGTCGCGGTGCCATTCACGATCGCTGGCCACGTCGATTGGATGCATATGTTCACGCCCTTCGTGGGGATTGGTTTAAGTGGTGGTGGCTTGGCCTACCGCGTGGATGAGTTGGGAGAATTGATTCCGGGCGCTTTGCTTGAGCATCGCAGGGATCAGTATCACGGGCGCTTTGTCGTGCGCGGACGCCTCCCGCTTGCGTACGACTGGGAAGTGATGGTGGAGCCTGGTTTAAGCTTGCGTACGGTGTTTGCCCAAAGCACGATTCAAACGCAAGACGAGCCCGCGCCCGCCGCAGCGGTGCTGACCCGTTACGGCTCCAGTGGTTCGACTGGATACGGTTTTCATTTGGGGCTCGGCACGGGTTTCGGTATCACGAAGGGTCTGGCGTTTCTGCTTCAGACCGAGTGGCAACAATATTTCACGGGGGCGATGACCGTTCCGGGCGTTGTTAATGTGTTTCCGATGACGCGATTTGGCGCTTACGCGGCACTGCGAGTGGGTCTGCGACCCGTTGCGCTGGATCTTGGCGTGCAATGGCAGCGTGATACCGCCAGTGGCACTAACGCCGCGTTTGAGCAAGGGTTTTGGGGCCCGCGCGTTCAAGGGGTCTGGCTCTATTAAGTCACCGGGTTACCCGTGTGACCCGACTTGAAGGCGACGGTTGTCGGCATCACGCGCACTTGGCATAACCCGCGTTGCCGGGTTTTGGTCATAACGGGTGGTCGTCGGGCTCCAATTGGGATGCGATATCATCGGCGAAAATGAGGACACCGCTCAGTCGGGCTTCGGGTCCATCACCCGGGTTCATCGCGAAGGTATCAAGCCAGCGCCGCAGCGTGTCTGGCTGCCACGCAGTCTCCAACTGGAGGGCCATTGCCGATACAAGCGGCTCTTGCCCGTGATTGGCACCTGTGCCGTCCGCCACGATGCCCAGCCGCCACGCGCGTCGAATGGCCTGGCGAAACGCCGCACAGGCGAAGACTTGAGGCTTCGATGCTATATGCCACAAATCGGCCGTCAGCACAGTGATGGGGATACCCATGTTCTTCCAGTCATCGATGAGGGTTGCGTGATGCGCATGGGTGCCCTGGAGCACGATTGGTTCATCAAGCCCATCCCATGGCCAGCGTTGTTGGGTCAATGCTGCTCGGGTGATGGCTTCCAGCAGGTGCCGACGAGCGATAATCAACAACCCGTGAGGGTGTTCGCACAACAGGTAACGATTTTTCCAATGTGTCAGCCAAGGAAGGGAAGCCAGCGTATGCAGCGTGAGTGAAAAGCCTGGATGCCCTTCAACGGCAGCATCGTGACCACTTGGCGCAGAACCGTTTGCAAGCTGCAAGTCCACGCGCCGGCTCGTCCACGCCTCGTGTGGTGCATGGTTTCGCGGGGGCGCGGAACCGAGGGCTTTGGCGATGGCTTCTTTGACCAGATAGTGGGTGCGCTGGGTCTGATTCAGGCGAACTTCTTTTTTGGTTGGATGGACGTTAACATCCACACGTTGCGGATCCAGTTCCAAAAACAGGGTGAAAGCGGGGTACATTGGGGCGCTTAAATGGCCTTGAAAAGTCTCTTCAACCGCTTTGGCAAGCAGTGCGTGCCTGACCCAGCGTCGGTTGACGAAGAGATATTGCCGGGCCCGGTCGGAGCGCGCATAATCCGGCTTGGTGATGATCCCATGGATTTTTCCGCAGGCATCTGCGTGCGCGACATCGAGATAGTGGTCCGCTGAGACATCCTTGAAAACCTGGGTCACTACCTCACGGAGCGTCGCGTACCCGATGGTGTTAAGGGCTTCGCGCCCGTTGATGATTAACTTGAAATCGAGGTGCGGATGGCACAAACCAAGTCCCAAGACCACATCGTAAATGTGACCTTGCTCTGTGAGTGGCGATCGCAAAAACTTGAGCCTCGCCGGCGTATTGTAAAACAGGTCGCTGACCACGATGCTGCAACCTTGCGCACACGCTTGCGCGCGCGAACGAATGATCGCGCCCCCGGCAATTTCGATAAGTGCGCCATCCAATTCGTCTTTCGCACGCGATTGACAGACAAGTTTTGCAATCGACGCGATGCTTGCCAGCGCCTCGCCGCGAAAACCGTGTGTCGTCAAGTTCCACAGCTCACCCTCATCACGGAGTTTGCTGGTGGCGAAACGCTCGAAGGCCAGTGCCAGTTGATCGGATGCAATGCCGAAGCCGTCATCAACCACCTTGATCCAACGGCCACCCTCTTTTACCTCGATGGTGATGCGCGAAGCCTTGGCATCAATCGCATTTTCCACCAGCTCCTTGACCACCGAAGCGGGACGTTCAATGACCTCGCCAGCAGCGATCTGATTGGCGATTAGAAGCGGCAGACGCGCAATTCGAGCCATGTGAATGAGGTACTTTCAAACTTGACCAAGATCTATCGAACGATTGGCACTCGCCTTTTAACCGGGCCTTTACTGCACGGGGCGCTGACGAACATACAACGGCTTGTGAGCCTCCAGCCCATCATGATACACCCATCGACCCGCAGATAGTAGCCCGAGCAGCACGGCAATACTGGCGCAAAATGCCATCAACGTACCCAATCTGCGCGGAATAACGGTTACTGCCGCGTGCACGTCCGGCATTGCCTTCACACGCTGCTTTGGCTTCGCCATCACGTCATGTATCCCGGACTTGCCAAGCGCCGCTGTGCGGGCTGCGGCCGCACGCGGCAGCGCCTCGTCCACGACGCCATGCAGGATCGCCGTTGCCATTTGTAATTGTTGGGTTCGCCCTCCCCCCACTTGACGCAGGGCAAGGCGCAGACGCCCTGACCGACTGACATGGTGATGACCACTGATCATTTGGGCCTGTCGCACCAAACGCAAATGGGCCACCGCTGCCTGCCTTTCCACGCACTCCGGACAATAGTTGAGATCATTCCTGCAGTCGTCGCAAATTGGCAGGCGACAACCCTGACACGAATGCAGTCCGTCAATTTTGGGGTGATAATAACACTTGTAAAACACACACAACCCTCTGAACCATCATACCGGGTTATCCTGGCTCGCTTCAGATTCCTTTCCTAAGAATGATTTAATCTATGACAGATTTTGGGTTAATTTTATCTGGGCAAGCGTGGAACAGCGAGCACAACAGGTATGTCATAACACCTAATGGTCCACCTCAAGTTCGTGCTGTTTGCCGTTGAAACGGGGTGCCTGTTGCCTGGTCCCATCTGCTTGCTGTATCTGGTAAGGAGGGAGCAGCGAGCGCAAGCTGCAGGTCGCAAGCGACGTTATACGGAAACGCGTTGATTGGTGATTAGATTTTCATTGTTTTTGAGTAACAGCAGGTGAGAGGCCATCCATCAGATTAACTGAATTGTGCGTTAAATGCTGGTTGTGGCCATGCCGCGTGCAACATCCGAAAACGGTCTGCTTACGCTTGCGTCTTGTTCTGATGGTCGGCGTCCAATCAGTAAAATTGATGGTTGGGGTGAGGGGCCTGATGTTTTAGCGTTTGTCGCACAAATTGAACGGAAACCGATGCGCTAATGTATCGCCCACGGGGTCTGTGCTGTTCGCCATTTGGGGCGATTATTTACGTTGCGGTGGTTGTTTAATCAGGAGGAGCAAGGCGCGACTTGTGGTAATGACCAGCCAGACGATCAGGCGTTGTGGCCATTTGACCAGCAACGTCTCCAGGAGATCGTACAACAGACGCCCAACCTGCAAGAGTGAATCATAAAGCCGAGCCTCGGCGGCACTGCGTGAACTTTGGATGGCTTGTTTGAATTCGTTTTGGTCCCAACCGGCGTGGCGCAGGGAAAACTCGATTTGGCGTGAGGCATCGGATAGTTCGCGCCAAAAATCGAAACTGCCTGCCGTGGTAGGTGCACTGCCACGGGCTTTGAGTGAGGCTTGAAAGGTTTGATGCATTTGAGCCATGATGGCGGGGTTGGCTTTTTTGATGTTGGTCTGTAAAAAAAGCAGATGACCTTTGGCGATGGGCGTTTCAATGTACCAGGCGATCATGCCGACTTGCGCACCGGGTCCTGTCGGAATGTAGTAAAGCACACAGCGTCCCAGCATGCGCTTGGGGCCGAAGATGTTATCTGCCAGTGAGAGCAAGGCAGGGGGAACGAGGTCGCGCAGGACACTTTCCAAGGCGGCTTCTACAGGCTGCAAGAGCACGCCGGTGCTCGTTGAGACATTGTTTTCCGGCGGCGTGGCGGCCAGATAATGGGGATTGAGTGGGGATTGACCAGGATCCGGTGCGAACCCTGCACGCCAGTGAATGCCTTCCACTTCAAAGTTGATGGCTCTGGCTTGTCGGTGATTGCGGTGAATCACCAAGGCGTCCGTACCGGGTGTAGCGGGTCTGGCATCCAGGGATGGAAGGGCGCCTGTGCGGGAATAGGCGGCCCGCACCACCGGGTCGGATGCGGGAACGGGGGCGTCCCAAGCCCCTTTTTCGGGCGTTGTGGTGTCGGGACGCACGACTTCCGGGACGGCGCGATCCATCCAACCTGATCGCGGATCACCTTTTTTATTGTGGGATTCCGGCGACTGATCCAACGACAACACCCTCCTTCAGTTATAATTCCCCTAGCACACGTTTTTCAATCCCAACAAGGGGTTCCTCACAGACGACCGGCTTCGGTGTCAATCAGGGAGGTTACCGTGCGCCGGAACAGCGCTATGATTGCACGTTCAAGCTTTGGATGGGGTGGCTATGACGGGTGAGTTGCCAACAAACACGCAAGACGCGCGCCCATTCTCGCAGGAGCTCCTCGCGGAGTTTCTCTTGCAGCAGGGCTTGATTGGTGCGGAACAACTGGCACACGCCCGTGAACACCTCGCCAAGGCCGATGCGCCTGACCACATCACGCACACTGCTGCATTCGTACCCAGCGCGGATGGAAAGTCGCTGCATGCCATCTCGCCGAAAACCGGTGAGACCATCAAAACGCTCGAGTTGGTTGCAGGTGACCCTGGTGATGGCGCATTTCAGCCTGTTGGTTGGACGCGCTATTGCGATGGCGCCATTTTGATACTTGAACCGGGTGACCCTGCCGGTTCCCGGAAGTGGTTCCCAACTGATCATGCGCCGAGATTGGGGCTCATCCCTACGGCGCGTGGCGGGTTTCTGTACATTGGTGAGGAGCCAAGACGCAGCCTGAGTCCGTCTTTATCCAATTTGCCGAGCCCCTGGCTGAACCCACCCGGTGCCAGTGGTCCGGTGGATTTGATTTGTGCGCCGCACGGCGAGTTTGTCGTCGCTGTCAATCGTGGGCTTGGCACGCTGCATGTGGTGCTGACGGCCTCGCTTGAGCAACGTGGGGCGATCGCACTGCGGCCCGCAGGGCATACCTGCGGCATCGGTTGCGTCATCTCACCGGATGCCCGCACAATTTACGCCACCGACGGCCTGACTCCGCGCCTGGCGATCATTGACGTCGCCAGTTTCAAGGTTCGGCATCAAATGTTTCCGACCGGGCCCTTGGGAGCGCTGACGCTTTCTCCAGACGGCACACGTCTGTTGGTATGCTTTGTGAAGGGACCGAGCGAGCTCGGGATGATCGCGCTGTCGGCGCCTGACCTGCGGGTGAAGCATACGGTCAATTTGCCGGGCAAAGGCATCGGCGATCGCCCCTTGAATGCGCTGGTTGGCACCGACGAGGATCCTTATATCTTTTTGCTGGCTTACGCGCCGGATACACGAGAGAGTCACCACTTGCTGGTGTTTGATCGCACCCGGCAGCATCGGTTGGTGCATCAAACCACCTTGAAAACAATGCCTCTGACGTTGGGTTTTCCCGCACCGGCGACGTGGTGTCCGGAACCGCCGGATCTTGGCGATGTCTTGGTTGAAATGGGCTTGCTAAGCCGGGAGAATGTGGCCGCGGCCCGGATGCAGGTGCGTGGTGAGCAATCGACGAGCTTGCTTTCCTTGCAAACGGTGCCAATCAATCCCGCAATTGTTGCGCAGTTGCCAGAAAGGCTCATCCGCGAACGCGATTGCTTGCCCCTCAATTTATTAAACGGGGAGTTTATTGTCGCAACATCCAAACCCCAAGATCCCAAAGTGCTGCAATTTGCCAAAGACCTGGCCCAAGATGCCCGCTTGGTCGTCCTGCCGCTGACGCCAGGTGAATTTGAAGCGTTCCTTGACGAACGCTATCCACGCCTGCTGGAACAGCACTTTGTCCAGGTTGAAACAGGGGGCACGCCCAAGCCGCCCCCGCCGGTTACGCCGAGTGCCACCGTGCGGGTTGGTGCTGTGGTCAATGTTTCAACAACGACAAAGTCACCCGGTCAGGGGGAGCCGCATCGTTCGCGCGTGGCGGATGACTGGGGCCAACTGGCAGGGGATCGCTTTTTGTTGATTAACCCGCTGAAACGCCAAGTGGCTGAAATGGACCGCACCGGCATGGTGCACTGGTCGTACCAACCGGAAGGTGATACATTGGCCCGTCAATTCACGGGCTTTGCCCACGCCGCGCGCTTGGGCAACGGCCACACCCTGGTCGTGGATGTCGGTGGTAATCGGGTTGTTGAGTTGACCAACCAGCGTACGGCGGTTTGGCATTCCCGTGATGACGCCAAGTTGAAAGCCCCGCGCCATGCACTTCGGCTGGCCAATGGTCATACCCTGGTCACGGATACCGGGCATAATCGCATCGTGGAATTGGATGCGGAAGGGCGTGCCGTCTTCAGTCACGGCGAAATGGGCTGTTCCGGCACGGGTCTGTTCAAACCGGTTTATTGCGATGTTTTGGGCCACGGTCGTTATCTGGTCACCGATGGTGGTAACCATCGGGTGATTGAAGTGGATGTGACTAAAGGCATTGTTTGGCAGTATGGCAATGCCGGGAATCGCTTGGGAAGCGGGCAAGGCAGTGCCGTGAATCAACTGGATGACCCTGGTTCAAGTGTCCGGTTGCTGGACGGTAATACGTTGATCGCCGACACAGGCAATCAACGTGTGCTGGAGATTGATCTCCTGGGGCAGATTATCTGGACCTACAAGCCAAGCCTCGTTCAAGGCGGCCTGGGTGTGCGGGACCCCCACCTGGTGAAACGCCTCGCTTCTGGCAATACGCTAATCGCCGGGCGTCAGGGCTTGTGCGAAGTGACCCCCGACTTGCACATCGTGTGGGAATACCACCTGATCCCCCCCAACGTCTCTGCCCGTACCACGGTTACACTCACCCAAGGTGCCCCAAAAGCCAACAGTCAGCCTTTGACGGTTTGCGCCGAAAGTGAAACCCCAATTCAGTTGCCGAGTCGATTTTTGCATGCGGACCGCCAGTCCAACCGCGTCTGGGAATTGGATCGCCAAAAACAGCTCACGTGGCAATTCAGTGGACTCAACACCCACCTGGGTAATCAACTGGCCTTGGATCGCCCACACTACGTCAAACGTCTGCGCAACGGCAATACGTTGATTACCGATACCGGCAACCACCGTGTTCTGGAGGTCAATCCACAAGGGCAAACAATCTGGGAATTCGGCCAAGCAGGCAAACTGGGCACCGGATCGCAATCACTGGCCAATCCCCGTAGCGCGGAACGCCTCACCAACGGCCACACCGTGATTGCCGACCAATCCAACCGGCGCATTGTGGTGGTCAATGAGCGCTCAGAACTGGTCTGGCGTTTCGACGGCGCCAAAACACCGCTGTACGCCCCAACCTACGCCACACTCCTCCCCGGCGGCAATGTGCTGATTGTCGATTGGGGCGGCCACACCGTGCTTGAGTTCAATGCGCAAGGGAAGCTCGTATGGTTCTACGGCCAAATGGGCCGCAGCGGCGTGGAACCGGGATTGCTGTCCCATCCTGAACACGCCTCACGGCTCAGTAATGGCAACACCTTGATTGCCGATACACAAAACCACCGTGTCATCGAAGTGAACCCAGAGCGCGAACTGACGTGGCAATATGGTGGCAACGCCGAATGCTGGCCGACCGTGGGGCGCTTCGGTTTGCAAATGCTCACGCCGGTTGCGGCGTGGTTGCTGCCCGATGGCCACATTGTGGTGCATCACGCAGGCCAAGGCCGCATCGTGGAAGTGAACCGTTCCCGCCAGGTTGTGTTTCAATATGCCCCTTGAATGGGTACATCGGCTGAGGAAGGGTTCCGATAACCAGCAGCATTCGTGAACGTGAGGATGAAGATGATGGCCAAGGCATGGTTGGGATTGATTTTGGGAACGGTCCTGGTTGGCGGTATCGCAGCCTGTCAGGCACCGTTAGTACCGCAAACGCCGGTGACAGCCGCCGAGGCCAGTGCTGCCCCTTTGCCGGCAGGTGGGACATACCTGAAGTTGTCACCGGCTGACGTGCAGTCCCGCAAGCAAGCCGGCGAAAGTTTTGTTGTTGTGGATGTGCGATCAGCAGCATCTTATGCGACGCAACACATTGAGGGAGCCCTCAGCCTTCCGTTGGACCAGATTGCGACCCGCTCATCAGCGTTGCCGAAGGATCGCTATGTCCTGCTGTACTGCACGTGCCCGGCTGAGGCGTCAGCGATCGCTGCAGCCGAAGCCCTCCGAACACAACACGGCTTCAGTCGGTTGGCCGTGCTGGTGGGCGGGATGAACGCTTGGCTCGAAGCCGGGTTACCGATCGTCAAACCGACTGTTGTTACCCAGCCTTAAGCCCACTTTCAATCACCACCGTTCACGACCGGCTTGTCTCGACCGGTCGTGAAGGATGAACAGCCTCTCGATTGTCTAAAGCAGTGCTTGTGACACGATTCAGGCGTTAACCCGATTTTGGTTGCGACCACCACCTCTGGGGGGCAGCGCGTCACCTGCTGTATGTCCATCACCTGTGTCGGTTTCGATGGGTTGAAACCGTGACATACCTGCCCCGCTAAAGGACTCAAGCTTCAAGGGCGTCGTTGACAGATGGCGGGCGAAACGTGTAGTCCGTCAGCGCGCCAGACGGTGATCCGGACGGTTTGTCGGAAACGGCGTGCTACGGTTGCCTCCCAAGGCTTTTAACAGCTCTTGTGCCGCACGCGCCAACTCCGGCTCCGGTTGCAAGCGCAAGCAACAATTCACGGCTTGAATCGCATCGTCTGCGCGCCCCCTCACCCGGTGCGTCTGCGCCAGAAAGAAAAACGCCTGCGCTTGATGCTCCCCACTGTGCTGGGTCGCTTTAGCAAAAATATCCGCCGCCGCATTTGGCTGATATTGCCGAAAGTAAGCCTGCCCCAAGGTCAGCAACGCATCCATGTTGCCGGCGTCAAAGTCCACAGCCTTGTGATAGGCTTCGAGTGCCAACGCGCCCCGGCCCGATGCATCATAGATATGACCCAACAGGTACCACGTCTGACTCCACTCCGGTTCGACCTCCAAGGTCTGCAGCGTTTCCGTTTCCGCTTCAGCATGCAAACCCAGCGCCAGAAGACAACACGCCAGATTATGACGGCCACGGCCATGATGCGGGTTGAATTGAACCAAAGCCTCGTAGTTGCTGCGTGCCTGGATCAGATCACCCCGTTCTTGGTACAACGAAGCCAGGTTAAACAACATATCCGGATCCGTTGGCGACAACGCACACGCCTGCCGGAACGCAGCCAGCGCTTTTTCAGTCTGACCCATCCGATACCGCAAGCGCCCGACTTCAAAATGAGCTTGCGCCCACTCCGGATATTGCTCGGCCAGCAACACGAACTGATCGCACGCTTCTTGAAACTGCTCGAGTTCTGTATACGCCTGCGCAAGCAAAAAACACGTGTCGCGATCCTTGGGATCCAAAACCCACGCACGCTGCAACATCTTCAAAGCAGCCTGCGCATTGTTGTGCCGGGAGTACCCGTGACCCAACTTCTGATAAGCCGAAACCCGCACCGGATCCAGCGATACCACCTTTAAAAAACACTCCAGCGCCTGCTCTTCCTGACCCAGTGCCTCAAATGATTCGCCCAGACCATACCACGCACACGCGGCCTCCGGGTCCAGATTCAATGCCGTCTGAAACGCAGCACTCGCTTCGGAATGGCTCGACGCCATCTGATACAACTTGCCTTGCGACACATACAGTTGCGGATTCTGTAACTCCGCCTCAATGTCGCGCGCCAAACTTTCCGCCGACAAATAGCGATAATCCGGATCCTTGTTCAATGCCTTCAACAACTTTTCACACAACGAGTCGGGGAGCAAGGCGTTCAACGCTTTCGGTGAAAGCGGCTCCGCATACAGCAGGTTGTGCGCCACCTCAGTCGCGTTTTTCGCCGCGAACGGTAATTGACCGGTCAGTGTCTTGTAAAGAATCACACCCGCTGCAAATACATCGGAACGACCATCGACTGCCGTTGCATCCACCAATTGCTCAGGCGCCATGTAATTCAATGTGCCCATTATCATTTTCGATTGCGTGATCCCAGGACCAAAAGCGCGTCGCGCCATACCAAAATCAGTCACCTTCAATTGACCGATGGGCGAGATTAACAAATTGCTCGGCTTGATGTCCCGATGAAACACCCCATTCTCGTGCATGTAGTGCAATGCCTTGCACAATTGGGCGCCGAGATCCAAAATGCGCGGCAAGGTCAATGCCTTGCGCTCCTGTTCATCATCCAGCATCGAATGCCACGAATGACCGGCCTGATACGCCATGACCAGGTAGTGACGCGTCACGCCACTGCGAGGGTCGGTCTCCACGCCGGCATCAATCGCTGGCACAATGTTCGCGTGCTTCAATGCCAAGTGGATCTCAGACTCGCGTTCAAAGCGTTGAATCTGTTCCGCCACGGAAAGGCCGGACTCGGCTTCAATCAACATCTCCTTGATCGCCAACATCTGCTTGGAACCGGGTGATTGCGCCAAATAGACGCGCCCCGTTTGCGAACGGGTAATTTCAGATAAAATTTCGTAAGGACCAATTCTGTCTAGGTCCTGACGCATACCCGTTCGATCTGGCGACATGGGACGTGGGTTCCTTTCTGATGGCGTCGGCGCCGGACGAATCCTGATCCCGCTTGCTTATCTTAACGCATTATGTTAACGCTTTCCACCGATCTGGACTGTGATCGCGATCATATTTCAGCCCGGTTAACATAAAAAGGGCCGACCACACTTGACTGGTCAGGCCCTACCGTATCTTCGACTGGAGTCGTTACGCGCCGAGTCGATACCCGAAGCCGCGGACGGTTTGCACGTAGCGTGGGACGCTGGGGTCTGCTTCGATTTTTTCTCGCAACCAGCGGATGTGCACATCCACAGTCTTCGTGTCGCCGTAAAAATCAAGGCCCCATACCTGTTCCAACAGTTCTTCCCGACTGAAGACACGTCCCGGTGTCGACATCAGCATTGCCAGAATCTTGAATTCCTTGGGTGATAATTCAACCACCCGGTCCCCAACTGTTACCCGATGCTCGGAAAGGTTCACCATCAGGTCCTGGTGAGTGTAAACCTTGGTCTGTTTGCTGTCTGTGTCCCCGGTTTTGCTCCGGCGCAGCAAAGCCTTGATACGCGCCACCAGTTCTCGCAGACTGAACGGTTTGATCAAATAATCATCTGCGCCAACCTCGAGTCCGATCACGCGATCGATTTCTTCGCCTTTGGCAGTCAACATGATGATGGGAACGTCATTGTGTTCGCGACGAAGCAACCGACAGACTTCCAGACCACTGAGCTGCGGCAGCATCAAGTCCAGCACGATCAGGTTCGGCTTGGTTATCTGCACTTGTTGAAGGGCTTCCTGGCCATTCGAAGCCCGTGCGACTTCATAACCTTCTTGCAACAGCGCGTATTCAATCGATTCGACAATCATTTCCTCGTCGTCGACGAGCAGAATTTTCTCGGCCATTTGAAGACCCTTCCTCTTATCACCGTGGGATGCCAATCTTGAACCATCAGGAACACAGCCCGCGCGATTTCGTTGGCTGACTGCTTCAATTTGATAGCATCTTACCAATCTCGATTGATTTCTTAACCTTTTACGCTCACATTTGCTGTGATTTTAAGGCGGAAGCATCCGATCACCGGATCAAGAAAGCCGGCGCCCAGATGAGGCAACCGGCCTCGGGCAAATCCGGGACGCGCTTGCAGGAACCGGCTGATGTCAGCTTGGCGCACCATTACGCACGGTGTTGCTCCAAAGGTTCCCGATACACCGATACCACCTTAAGACCCGTTTTTTCACGCAATGCGCGAACCAGTTCGGAAGCGGTGTCCTGGTCAAGGTGTTTCAGCGGCACACTCGGATATGGCGCGTCCTCCAGACGGTGATTGCCACGCGCGTCAAGATACCATCCCTGCGGGACTGGTCTTAGCGGCGTGTTGAGCTGCACCTCGTCGGGTTGAAGTTCGCGCAGAAAATTGCTGAAAGCCTCAACCTCAGCCAAATTGATGGTCGTAAACATCATCTGAATGGCCAAATACCCCCGGTATTCGGCACGAAAACGGCGAATACCATCTTGGATGTCGGCCAGCGTCAAACCATCGACGGGACGATCAATGAGCTGAAACGTTCGTTCAGTCGCTGCGTCGAGCTTGCAAAAAACTTTATCGGCCAAGCACAGTTCCGCCCTGACCGCCGGATCCTGCAACAGGGTGCTGTTGGTGAGTACCATCACAGGCTTGTCGGTTCGCAATTTAAGCGCCGCGATGACCTCGCCCAAATTAAGCGCCAGTGTCGGTTCGCCACTGCCGCTCAGCGTCAGCACATCCGCGCTTTGCCAGTCCGAACGGGCCAGATCGTCAAGCACCCGCTCCGTTGTCACGAATACCTGACGTTGGCGGGTGTGAACCTCGATGCGTCCCAACTGACAATAGGTGCAACGAAACGAACAGATGGACGACTGGAACAGCAAATCCACACCGAGCGATCGCCCAAGGCGCCACGAATCAACGGGCCCGTAAATCGTGGAGGGCCGCTCGGATGATACACTGGTAGGTTTGTCGCATGATGAGCCCGAATTCATGATTGAATTGTATCACGGGTTTTAAGACAACTGAACCATCACCTGTGTGGCCAAAGCGACAGCGATCGCCAGATAGAACCGAGTGTCGTGCTTGAATTTTGAGCGCGCAGACCGGTCTCCCATCGCGCGCTTGTTGCCACCGGCGCGCCATGGCAGCTTGTCAGTTTTTTTTGCGAATTGAGAGGGGGGGTTTAACGTTGCTTAATCTGACGACCATTTTGGCACTGTTGGCGACCGCTTCGCTGGTTGGTGCTTTCGCCAGGCGTTTGGGCATCCCTTACGCCACAGGATTGGTCGTCACGGCGTTCTTGCTGGGTTCGTGGGGATTGCTGCCCCAGCTTGCGCTGGATTCGACGGTTGTTTTGCACCTGTTCTTGCCAGTTTTGTTGTTTGAAACGGCCATCCGGATTGATGTCGCGCTCTTGCGACGATCGTTCGAATCCGTTTTTTTGCTATCCACGGTGGGCGTCGTGGTGATGACCGGCACAACCGGCGTGGTGCTACATGTCGCCTTGGGCTTTGATTGGCCGATCGCCCTGCTGATGGGCAACATGCTGTCCATCACGGACACGGTGGCCATTCTGGCCGCTTTTAAAGAACTGAAGGTGCCGCAGCGCTTAGGCACCCTCATCGAGGGCGAAAGCCTTCTCAACGATGGCACGGCCCTGGTCTTGTTCGGCTTATTATTGAACTGGACTTTAAGTGGCCACTTCGATCCCCTCAAAAGCGCCCTCGATCTCGTATGGGTGATTGTGGCGGGTGGCATTATCGGCGGGGTGGTTGGCATTTTGACCTCCTTGGCTTTGCTGCAAACCCGCGATCACCTCACCGAAATCATGCTCAGCACCTTGTTGGCCCTTGGCAGCTATCACGTTGCGGAGGAGTTTCACGCCTCAGGCGTCATTTCTGTCGTGACCGCAGGATTGGTACTCGGCAATTACGGCTGGCGTCGCGCCTTGGCACCGTCCAGTCAAGTGGCCCTTGGCTCGTTTTGGGAGTATGCGGGCTTTGGTGTCACAACCGTCGTATTTTTGTTGGTTGGCCTGAACGTTAACAGTGTCCAGTGGGTGCAGTATCTCCCCGTCATTCTCATCAGCTTTGCCGCGGTGCAGCTGGGACGGGCGTCGCTCATCTATCCTGTATTTTGGGTGCTCGGTCGATTTGGTCGTGAACAGGTACCCCTTAATTGGCAACACTTGATGCAATTGGGCAATATCAAAGGTTCGCTGACCATGGTGTTGGCTGCCTCTTTGCCGATGCAGCTGCCCGGCTATCGCGATCTCGTCACCGTGGTGTTTGGCGTCGTGATGATGTCGCTGCTGGTTCAAGGCATTACCTTGGCGCCTGTCATCCGCCGTTTGGGACTAGCTACCCCGTCGTCACGGCGTCAACGGTTCGAGCGTGAACAATTGCGGCTCATCACCGGCCGTGCGGTGCAACAGGAGCTGGTCACCCTGTACGAGTCCGGTATCTTGTCCAATTCCAATTTCGAACGCCTGCGCGCACGCACCCAGGTCAGCATCGCCGGCGCCGAACGCGAATTGCGACGGCTCGGGACCGAATTTCAGGACCATTGGGATGATGTGCTGCAAGAAATCGGTCAACGGCTCAAGCACATCGAAAAAAGCGCCGTGCTCAACGCCATTCGCCAAGACCTCGTTTCCTACGAGGTCGCCCAAGAATACCTGGAACAACTGGATAGCCAGATGGTCGAACAGAAGTTTTAAGCGGATTTTGGCCTTCCACTCCGCGTCCGTCCGACACGTCAGAATATCGCAAGCCGCCTGAAAAACCGTTGGACGCTCGATTTGGACTGTGACAGCCCAATCGGTTTGGTCAGTATGACCGAACATGGCAGGCGCACGTTGGCGTTACGCTAAACCACGCATGTTGGCGGCATGACGTTTCCCAAGGCTGACTTGACCCGCAGTGATGTTGGGCTAACCCCCTTGGGGTGAGTCCGTTTCACGACGATGTGACAGCGGGCTTGATCGCGCGGTGTTGCGAAGGCCCTGGATTCGAAAAAAGGCAGGACGCGACCGGTCTTGGATTCAGCCGCCAAATCGTTTGGGGATGGCGTTGAAGATGGTTAAAAGGGGTTTGCACTTGAAGTGGTGGATCGTTGCCTGTGGGTTGATGGTATCGGGATGGGGCGTTGCGCGCTCGTTGCAGGCGGCACCGGTTGCCGAGGCGTGGCGACCGGTGACCACTGAGCGCTTGTTTGGCATGCAATACGTCCCCAAATTCAATGAAAGTACCGGTCGGGGTGCGTGGGACGGTACGCGTGAGCGCGGTATCGCCCAACATCTCGAACTGGGCGTTCAGGTCAGTCGTGAAGGGGTCCTGTGGCGTCATTATGAGCCAGCGCCGGGCCAGCATCCGCATCTGTCAGATTTTGACGATATGGTCAGGCAAATCACGCGTCATCGGATGGACATTGTTGCTATGGTGAGTGATACACCTTTATGGGCGGCGACGAACACAAAGGATCAGGCAACGGCCCGCTTCAGCCCCCCACGTGGCCTTGACGAGCCGATCTATGCCAATGGCACCGATACGCCGGATGCGGGCGGTGCGTGCAATCCGAAAAACACGTGGGCATATGCGTTGGCGCACATGGCCACACGCTACCGGGGGCGGATCCAACACTGGCAAATCTGGAATGAGCCGGATTATCCGGATGGGGATCACGAGGCATCGACCCACCCGCGGCGTTCCTGGCAAGGTTCGGCCAAGGATTATGTGCGGCTGTTGCAGGTTGCATCCATCGTGCTGAAACGGATTGACCCGCAATCGCAGATTCTTGTCGGCGGCCTTGGACACCCGCATTACCTTCAAGCGATTCTTGAGCACGGCGGCGGGCCGTATTTTGATCAGCTTGATTTTCACGCTTATGGCAAACCTGGCTCAGAAAAGGCGCTGCAGGCGTTCGAGCACGTGAGAGACGCCATGGCTGCCGTGTTGAAGCAGGCAGGTTACAACAAACCCCTGACCTGCTCGGAAACCGGTTACACGGCTGCGGAGCCCATCACACAGGCAGACTACATCACCAAGCTTTATGCGACAGCACTGGCAACGGATGTCCGGAGTGTGATGTATTACGCCACGTGCAATCCATCGTGGCAACAGATGGGCCTGGTTGATTGGGCGACCCTGACGCAACGATCCCGTGGTTTCTGGGCTTACCAACAGGCTCAGGCGCGCTTGGGGCCGATCACGTCCCTGCGTGCGATCCACACGCGAGACATCCGAGGCACCCACGGCCGCAGGCACGACGGGACCGAGGTCATCGTCGCATGGGCGGCGGATCCAACCGCTGCCAAACACGCGATTTTGCGATCGCCCGCTGTTGACCACGCCTGGCATATTTATGATAACCTCGGTCACCCCAAGGGGCGAACGCAGGCCAACACACCACTGCATTGGCCCTTGGATGAACACCCCATCTACGTCGAGAGCTCCGCGTATCAGGTATCGGGCACCGAGCGTCCGAATCCACCCTTGCCTCGCAAAAATCTGCCTTTCACGGGTGCGATCGCCAGTTCTGAAGCGGCCGGATTTACAGCCGGTCAAGCGATTGACCTCGACTGGAACACCGCCTGGCTCCCCGCCCAAGCAGGTACTGCGCAAAACAGCCTCACGTTGACGCTGGCGCATTCCACGCGCATCAAGGGCTTTTGGCTGAAAACTTCTCCTACGCCACCGGATACCTGGTTTGAAGTCCAGCTACAAGCGAACGGTAAACCATTCGGAACTGTTGTTCCACGCCTCGTACGCCACGACTGGAAACGGGAGTATGTGGCCTTTCCCGAAACGGATTCCGCGAAGGCGGTAAAGCTCCTATGGCATAACCCCAAGCAGCGTCCCGTTTCAGCGCAAGTTTTTGAATGTGAATGAAAAATCCCTGACCGATCGTGCGAACGACGTGTATAATTGGCCGGTTCAGGTTCGATGAGGAGCGTGGGATCAAAGCCATGGTGATCGGGGAATTGCCTTTTATCAGCGGTTTGCCCCTTGGTTATCCGATTCGTGAAAGCTTGGCTGCACCAAGAGGCTTCAGCATTCGCACCGGACGGCCCGGCGAACTCGACCAATGGATGCGAGACGGGGAATTGGCGGCAGGCCCTTTATCCGTGGTTGAGTACCTGACGCACCGCGAACGCTACACCCTCGCACCGGCGCTGTCGATCAGCTCCTGGGGACGACTGGGCAGTGCCACCCTGTTTTCGGTCAAACCCTTTGCCCGACTTCACGATACAACCATCGCCATCCCCCCGCACGGCGCCACCGCCAACGTTTTGATACGCTGGATGTTGCAACGACTCTTTGGCGTCGAAGCCAATTACGTTGAAACACCAGGGAATCTCGACACCCTGTTGACATACTATCCAGCCGTGCTGTTGATCGGTGACGAAGGCTTCCTCGCCAAACGTCAGGCCCCCGACAACCTTTATCAGTTGGATTTGGGTGAAGCGTGGTGGCAAATGATGCACACCCCATTCGTCCATACCGTCTGGGCCTGCCAGCGTTCCTTGCGCATGGAACAACAAGACAACCTGTTACAGATGTTCGCGGAGGCAAAATCCCTGATGCCAGCCTATCGCGCGCCAATCATCAACCATGCCGCCTCAATCCTCAACGTGGATGCGAGCGCAATCGAGGCCTATTTTTCATTGCTGAATTACGACTTCGGCGCAGCGCACCAAGCCAGCCTCGACCTCATGTCACAAGCCCTCGACGATGGCCTCAATAAAGTCGTTCCCTAACGCGGCCTGCGATACACCCAACCTGACAAAAACACCGGCAAACACCTTGTCGCCGCACGCTTTGAGGTGCGTTCGAGTCTTGTCGACTGTCATCAAGTTGAATCGTGCTTTAAACACCGTTTCGATAATCGTTTGACACAACTTAGCACGCAAGCCGAAGCCACTCGATAAGTGGCTTGAATGTTTATCCTTAACAAGGCGTCGACTTGATTCCCACGGATGTCGTCCGGAGAACTGTCGACTGCCCCTTTCACAGTGCAACCGGACAGCGCTTTTTGCGGAACGGTTGGTGTGACAACCCGTTTGTGTGACCGTCAGGTGGCGGTGACCGTCCGGTGAACGGTGCAGACCACAGCACCGTGAAACCCCTCGCGTACAGTGCCCACCAACGAAAAAAAGCGCGGACCTCAAGCACGGTACCGCGCGGTGAACTGGTTCACGGGGAGGGCGTAGCCCGACTTCGGACCACAACCAGGAGGCTGGCTCAGGTGAGGGTTTAACCCCGGATTTCTTGGACCAAGCCATTTTTGACGATGATTTGGGGATTTGAGAGTTTGGCGTACAGGTTGTCACCCACGCTCACATCGACGAAATTTTCCACTTGACCTTGAATGAACTCTTCGCCCAGTTGCATTTTGGAAACCAATTCCAATTTGTTCAGCAATTCTCCTTTTTGTGAGCGTAAACGTTGACGTTGCTCGTCAATCTGCGCTTTGACCATATCCAGGTCCGCTACGGGAGCCCCCCGTTTTTCCATGTCGACCAACGCCCGTTTTGCCTGAAACTCCATCGCCTGGGATTCTTCATCCGTTTGTTTCAGCGCTGCCTGCAATTCGCTGGTCGCTTGCTGGCGGAATTCGTCGGTAATGATGGCCACGATCGTGACTTGTCTGCGCAATGAAATCGTTTGCATGGTTGATGTTTCTCCAAACTTGAAAGACGCCCAATTCTAGGAGGCGTTCCCGCAACTGTCAATCGGTGATTCAAACAGAGGCAAGCGAACCCTGAAGCGCCAGTGCACGCCCATACTGACGCTGATACGCCACTCTACCGAAATCAACGGCTTTGCTGGTCTTTCCGTTGCAATGACAGGCGTCAGGTATTGTACAAGGTGCGAATCACGCCGTGATCAGTGTCCAATCCCAATGATACCTGTTAACGTACCATCAGGGAATCTGCTGGATGGCACCGGCTGCGCACACAGGAACATAAACACTCACGTTGATTGATGAAAAAATCTTGGCTGCCGTTCAGTTTCAGCCCTGAGTGCCTGACGTTTTTGAATTTGCCACACACGTTTTGAACAGAAAACTTTGCGCCACCGTATCGCTGGGTTTCCGGTGACGAGTGCGGCTTGTTGGGGTTCATCACAACCGTGCCAGATGCCCGCTACTCGTAAAAACCACCCATGCCGCCGGACTGACCGAAGCTGACATTGGGTACGCCGGATTGCACCGGCGTCATGGTCACTTCTGACAGCAGATTCAACTCGACATCATCACACGCGCGTTTGGAGGTCAGTGAAAAGCTTTTGGCTTGTCCATCCACGAGATCAGGGATCAGCACGGTTTGCGTCTCAACCACTTTGCCCCGTCGCGTGAAACTGACGCGTAACTCCCCTTTTAATGCCACGTTTTGATTGTTGATGACCTGGCCGCTGACCTTGAGACGCTTCCACAAAAGCGCGCCTGTCACTTGCTTGCGTACCTGCCTCAACGTTAGTTCAGGCGGCGTCGGATTCACCATCGCAGGCGCATTGGCCGGCGTTGATGGCATATAGCCCCCCACCGCACCAGTGGGCGAATTGAAGAAACCACCACCACCATAGCCCAAACCAGGTCCGTAGTCACCCGCCAATGGGTCAGTATACGGTGCAATGGGCAACGTGTTGTACCCGCAAGCGCTCAGCGCTGCGCCCACGAGTGCGATCGCCCCCCATTTTTTCCAGGCTGCCAACACAATACTCTCCCGCAACCAGCGTCACCACAACACCATGATGACATGAACGCTTATCGGCCGCAGCAGTGGTGATCTTGTTTAAAAAAAGGTTTATAACCAGGAAAATTTATTTTATTTAAGTGGTGTAAGCGTCAATCATCAAGCTCATCGAGCGTGGTGAAGGCTAAGCCACGCCATCATTTTTGTACCGTTTGTTCTGGGGATATGGTCCCTGGCGCGTGGTTCGATTCACTTACCGAGTGGCGTCTTCAAAAACACGGTATCTGACCAAGCCGAGAAGGTCTGTTCAAGAATCGCTCACGGATCCTCGGTAGTCATGTCTATCGCCGACAACGCGATACAGCCGTTGGTCTGGCAACAGCCCCGCCAGTTCGGCCCTCCAGATCCGGGAGCGTAAACCTGGAATCACGAGGATGACGCCTGCTGACATTCAATACCGTCCGAATTGGGGCGTCAATCAAAGCCTGTCCCCGTCGCCGTCACGCGATGGTTTTCAAGGTTGCCGTTCCTTGATAGCTCAGTGATTTTAAAAAATATAGATATTTTAGCAAGTTAGTTATTTATTTTATCTATAAACAGTTTGTGTCCGGAATGTTGCAGAGGAGATTGAGTATGTCGTTAACGGGGATTGAGCGCACGGTGTTGGCGAGTGTGCAGGAGCATCCCGGTTTGATGTCACCGGTGTTGCTTGAGTATATGTTGCGCGGTGAGGTGATAGGCCGCATGGCGGAAAAACACTTGTTGAGCAGTCGTTTTCACGGTGCATTGAGTGGGGTGCAGGCCATGGATATCGCGAAGGCGATTGCACGGATGGTGGAGGATGGTTATCTGTTTCGCCAGTCCGGTTTTTACCCGGCGTTGCATGTGAGTACGGCTGGTGAGCAGGCGTTGCTTGGATTGGGTGATGGTTCGGTCACGCAATTGGCTCCTACCCGTGCCTATCGGGCGTATTACCGTTGGCGTCAAGATATCGCGCGCCGCCGCCGCACGCCGCCGTATCGGGTTTTTCCGAACAACACGGTGAATGCTTTGGCCAAAATCCGCCCCGTGACCCTGGAAGAATTGTTGCTGGTGCCGGGGCTCGGCAAGCGGCGGGCCTTGCGTTACCAGCAGGAATTGCTGGAGGTTGGGCGGCGACTGGCTGATGAGATGGGGTTGCCGGCTGTGATGGCCGTGAGTGGCTGGAAAGAGGGCTAATGATGTTACAGTCGAGTCATAACGAGCATTATCGAACGGTACGTGCGCGCTTGTTGGCTGGCGTCAGCCTGCATCGTCAGGCATTGCTTCAACCGTGTGCGGTTCCTGGTTTTCGGTTGTCGGCCCTGCGGGTGATGCAGCGGCAGTTGGCGGCGTTGCGGCAGGCCAAGGGGCGGCTTGCGCCACGGCGTCAAGCCCGTTGATGGGGTGGGGCGCAAAGCGCGCGGGCGAGCTTCGCGCCGCATCGGGATGGGTGACAAGGTGTTGGGCTGTTTCAGACGGTTTGCCGTTGGTGGGGCACGCATTGAAGGCGGTCGCCGTGGTAGTCAACTGTGACGCGCTGATTGTTGCTGACGCGCCCGTGCAGGAGTTCGAGTGCCAGCGGGTTTTCAATGTGTGTCTGGATGGCACGCTTGAGCGGTCGGGCGCCATAGGTGGCGTCAAAGCCCGCACGTGCCAGCCATTCGCGCGCACCGACGGTGAGGTCGATGGTGATGTTGCGGGTGGCGAGCCTGCGTTGGAGCTGCTGCAGCTGGATGTCCACGATTTGCTGTATTTCAGTTAGCGTCAATGCGGAGAACGGGATGATCTCGTCCACACGGTTCAAGAACTCTGGGCGGAAGAAATGTTTCAGTTGCTGTGTCAAACCGTCGCTGTCTCCCAGGCTGTGGCCGTCGGATTCGTTGGCTGTCGCGATGGTGTTGGTGTGTCCCAAATTACTGGTCATGATGATGACGGTTTGCCGAAAGTCCACCGTACGCCCTTGGCTGTCCGTCAGGCGGCCCTCATCCAGCACTTGCAGGAGGATATGAAACACGTCCGGGTGGGCTTTTTCGATCTCATCCAGTAACAACACACAGTACGGACGTCGCCGAACGGCCTCGGTCAGTTGCCCGCCTTCTTCGTAGCCGACGTAACCGGGGGGAGCACCGACCAGACGTGAGACTTGGTGTTTTTCCATAAACTCGCTCATATCGAGGCGGACCATGGCCTGGTCGTCATCAAACAGAAAATGGGCCAATGAGCGCGCCAGTTCGGTTTTACCAACCCCGGTCGGCCCTGAAAAAATAAAGCTGCCGATCGGCCGCGCCGGATCCTGCAGACCGGTTCGCGCCCGTCGCACGGCATTCGCCACCGCCTGGATGGCCAATTGTTGTCCCACGACGCGACTTTGCAACCGTTGTTCAATTTCAAGCAACTTCGTGACATCCGCTTCCAGCATTTTCTGTACCGGTACGCCGGTCCACGCTGAAACCACTTGTGCAATGTCCTCTTCATCCACGGCCTGCTTCAGCAAACTGCCTTGCTTTTGAAGTTCACCCAACGCCACGCCCTTGGTTTCAAGCGCCCGGTTCAGCTCAGTTAACTGACCATAGCGCAATTCGGCTGCCAAGGCCCAGTTGTTGTCCCGTTCTGCTTGCATCGCCTGATGCTTCACCTGCTCAATGCGGGCCTTGGTATCGGCGAGTTCCATGACTAATGCTTTTTCATTGTCCCAGCGCGCTTTAAGGACATCGCGTTCCTGCTGCCAGCGGGTCAATTCCGTGGTAATGACCGCCAGACGCTTGTGTGCACCAGTATCTCCGTCGTCGCGTGCAAGCGCTTGTCGTTCGATTTCAAGCTGCCGAATCTTGCGTTCCAGTTCATCCAGTGCCGTGGGCAATGAGTCAATCTCAATCCGCAGACGACTCGCAGCCTCATCAATCAGGTCGATGGCCTTGTCTGGCAGTTGGCGATCCGCAATGTAGCGGTGCGATAACTGACAGGCAGCCACCAAGGCCGCATCCAGAATTTTGATGCCGTGATGGACTTCATAGCGCTCCTTGAGCCCGCGAAGAATCGAAATAGACTCGTCAAGCCCCGGTTCATCGACAAATATCGGGGCAAAACGTCTTTCCAACGCCGGATCCTTTTCGATGTACAAACGATATTCGTCAAGCGTGGTTGCCCCTACTGCCTTCAATTCGCCCCTCGCCAGCGCCGGTTTCAGCAAATTGGCGGCATCCATCGCACCATCCGACTTACCGGCACCGACCAGGGTGTGCAATTCATCAATAAACAAAATGACCGAACCTTCTGCGTCGTGCACTTCCTTCAGCAACGCCTTCAGACGGTCTTCAAATTCGCCCCGATACTTGGCGCCAGCAATCAGCGCGCCCATATCCAGCGCCACGACGCGTTTATCCTTGAGACCGTCCGGGATATCCCCTGACACGATGCGTTGCGCCAACCCCTCCACGATGGCGGTTTTGCCTACTCCGGGCTCTCCGATCAGCACCGGATTGTTTTTGGTCCGCCTGGATAACACCTGTATTACCCGCCGGATTTCCTGATCACGCCCAATCACCGGATCCAGGCGCCCAAGCCGGGCCTGCACGGTCAAATCCTGCGTATACCTCGCAAGGGCCTGATATTTGTCCTCCGGGTGCTGATCCACCACCCGCTGTGCCCCGCGCACCACCCGTAAACTTTGATACACCCGCTCCTTGCTCAAGCCCTGTTGCCGCAAAAACTCCCCGATGGGCGATCGCACGGCTTCATCAATCGCAGCCAGCAACAAGTGCTCGCTCGACACATACTCATCCCTCAAGCGCTCCGCTTCCTTAAACGCCACATCCAACAATCGCTGAAACGCACTCGACGGCCTCAACGATACCGCTGCGCCCGTCACCCGCGCAAAGCCACCCATCAGACGATCAAGCTCTGCACGGACACGGCCAACATCCACCTCGGCCTGCTTCAATACCGAGCCAACAACCCCCTCCGCGTCCAACAACGCCGCCACCAAGTGCTCCACTTCCAATTGCGGATGCGTTTGCTCACTCGCCCGGGCCTGCGCCCGCCCCATCGCCTCTTGAGCCTTCATGGTCAACTGTTCAAAACGCACGCCAACCTCCACCATCCTGATCCAGGCAAACTTTTGCTCATCATCTTAATTTAGTCTTGTCTTGTCAAGTTAAATTAGTTTTTTCGCATTAGTTTCAACGCTGAGCTCTCTATTCAACGTCACCGAGTTTGAATCGACCAGGAGTGTCCGACGAATAACTGCTCTTGGTGTCGCGTTGCACGGAAAGGCGTTGATTGGTGATTCAGTATTGAGGTTGTTGTATAACGGCACGTGAATGTGTGATGTTTTAGCAGTTGCTACACAAGTTTTGAGCAATAGTCGATGTGTCGTTGCCAAGGCTGACTTGATGCTGGTCACGTCAGCAAGGCGTTGGGCTGGTTTTGAAGGGGCGATCGGTTGGTGTCACTTTTTAACCAGGTTGAAAGCTATCGAATGGCGGCCTGGGGTGGTCGCGATGCTTGTGCGGGGTCAGTCTGGTGAGGCGATGGCAAGTCGCACCCCCTGCCACGCTTTATCCAGGCTCGGGATGCCACGTCAGGTAACCTGTCGGATGGTATGTGATCGACTGGATACCCTCATCAGGCGTCAATCGTGCGATAAGACATTCCGTTGCCACGGACCCATCACACAATAAAAAAGGCTGCCAACTGACCGTGGCAACCTTGCTAGCTCCCCCTCATGGATTCGAACCACGATAAACAGTACCAGAAACTGTCGTCCTACCATTAGACGAAGGGGGAATGGCGCGCCCACTAGGATTCGAACCCAGATTGGCGGTTTTGGAGACCGCAGTCCTAGCCGTTGGACGATAGGCGCACGATTTGTCGCTTGTAAGCAACGATGCCCTCTATCCTACTGAGCGCCAGCCTCCCTTGTCAAGTTCAATTGACGCTCGCCTGATCGTTTGACGGTTAGCCGTTGCGCTCGGCAAAGCGTTCCATGAAACGGCATAAGGCTTCGACGCTGTCGTAGGGCAAAGCATTGTAGAGCGAGGCGCGGCATCCGCCAACCGAGCGATGGCCTGCAAGGCCGATGAGGCCTGCGGCCTCGGCTTCCTTGATGAAGCGCGCTTCCAGTGCCTCATTAATTAATCGGAAGGTCACGTTCATATGTGAACGGCTGTCCTTGCGGGCATGTCCGCGGTACACGTGAGGCAGTGCGTCAATGACGCCGTACAGGCGTGCGCTCTTGCGGTGGTTGAGGGTTTCAACGGCTTCCAGCCCGCCAAGCGATTTGAGCCAGTCCAAGACGTTGCGTAGCATATAAATGGCAAAGCAAGGCGGCGTGTTGAACATGGATTCCGCTTTGACGTGCGTGCGATAACTCAGCATGGTCGAAAGTCCTGATGCTCCTCGCTGGACGAGGTCGTCACGGACAATCACAAGCGTGACGCCCGAAGGCCCCAGATTTTTTTGGGCGCCCGCGTAGATTAAGCCAAAGCGTGAGACATCAATGGGGCGCCCCATGATGTCGCTTGACATGTCGGCGATGAGCGGCACGTCGTTGGTGTCCGGAAACGCTGCATACTGGGTACCAAAGATGGTGTTGTTGCTGGTGATGTGGACATAACAGGCCGCCGGATCCACCGGGGGAATGGCCGGTATGTGGTCAAACTGCGTGTCCTCGCTGCTCGCCAGAGTCCGGGCATCGCCAAAAAGTAACCCCTCCTTGTAGGCTTTGCTTGCCCATTCACCAGTCAGGACATAGTGCGCGTGTCGCCCGTGACTCAGCAGGTTCAAGGGGATCATGCCAAATTGCAGGCTGGCGCCCCCTTGCAAGAAGAGCACGTGATAATCGGATGGCACGCCCAATAAGTCACGAACCAGCGTTTCCGCTTCGGCTTGCAGCGCCATGTAGGGTTTGGAGCGATGGGACAGTTCCATCACTGACATCCCCGTGCCCGCAAAATTCAAGAGTTCTTGCTGCGCACGTTCCAAGGCCGGTTTGGGCAAGGTGGCCGGTCCCGCGTAAAAATTGTGCACCGTTTGCATCTGCACCGTCACGGTTTGTTCACCTCTCTGATTTCGTCAACATGATGCTGCGCCTCAGCATGATACCACCGGGTGTGGCAAACGTGGCGGAACGGTTGCTTAACGTGCGAGAAGGGGGCTTGAGTGTGGCCACTGGCACGCTGCGTGCGATGGTGCCACGCAAGGGTCGTGGTCGCCCCAAAACAGGTGTGATTTGTGAACGGTCGCAAGCTTTGGTAGAATGTGATTGAGCGCGTGAATGGCGGGCTTGCTTAGGTGAGGCGTTGAGTGGCACGCAAGCGTTTGGTACTGTTTGATATTGATGGCACGTTGCTGAGTGCAGGGGGTGCGAGCGCGAGATCCATCAGTCGTGCGATGCACGAAGTTTATGGTGACTTTGCGCATCCGTCCAATTTCGAGTATGCCGGTAAAACCGATCCGCAAATCTGCACCGAGGTCATGACGAGCAACGGTTGGCATGTGGCTGAAATAGAGCGTCATTTCGATGTGGTTTTTGAGCGATACGTGCGCTATTTGGCCGAGGCCTTGCCGCAGTCGCCGACGGCGCGGATGTTTCCTGGCGTGCGATCGCTGCTCGAACGCTTGGCCGGAAACCCTGAAGTTTGTGTGGGCCTGTTGACCGGTAACATCGAGGCGACGGCGTGGATCAAGCTGCGTCATTTCGCGCTGGATCATTTTTTTCAGGTTGGGGCTTTTGGCAGCGATGCAAAAAGCCGCTATGCCCTGCCCCCTGTCGCCGTGGAACGTGCAACACGCTTGATGACCCATTCGTGGACAGGCAAAGAGGTGGTGATCGTTGGTGACACGCACCACGACATTCTGTGTGGACGCGACCTTGGGGTCAAGGCGATCGCCGTGGCGACCGGTATTTATGACCGGGCGTTTCTGCAACAACATGAACCGGATTACCTTTTTGATGATTTGTCTCACGTCGACCGCGTGCATGAGGCAATACTGGCGTGATGCTTGGCCATCCTGACTTCGGGATTCTGACAACCGCCGCCTGCTTCCCAACCATCAGATTGACTGATTGTTCCTTGAATATTCGTTGTAACCATGCCGCACCTAACACCCGACATCGGTCTGCTTCGCCTTGCGTATTGTTCTGATGGTTAGCGTCCGATTGGTGAAATTGATGGTTGCGCCTGCTTTGAAGGGGTTTAAGGTTTGACGGATATAGGGTATATGTCAAGCGAGCAAGATTGGGATGGGTTTGGGGATGGATGAGTTGACACAGCAGCGTTGGCAGTGGTCTTTGCGGCGGATTGAGGCACCTCAGGCTTGGAATGTGACCCGAGGCGATCGCGACCTGGTGATTGCAGTCGTTGATACAGGCGTCGATGCCGAACATCCCGAACTGGCAGGCCGTGTCCTGAAAGGGTACAACGTGGTGGCCCCGCGACGCTCGGCTGCGGACGACAATGGGCACGGTACTGCCGTGGCGGGGTTGATTGCCGCCAGAGGTAACAATAACCGAGGCTTTGCAGGTGTCATACCGGAGTGCAAAATTTTGCCGGTCAAGGTGAATCAGCCCCAAACCGGTGCGGTGAACGCGGAACATATCGCGCAAGGGATACGCTGGGCCGTCCGCGAAGGCGCCAGTCTGATCAACGCATCCGTGGGGGTGGTGCAATGGGAGGCCGGTCTCACTGATGCGAGTCTGGAGGAGTTGGCGGATGCCATCCGCTACGCGCTGGCGCACAACGTGGTAGTGGTTTGCGCAGCGGGTCCAGCCGTCAGTGCCCCACCGTTTCCGGGGACCTGGTCAGTCTTGTGGGATTTTCGGGGTTTGATTGCGGCAGGGGGCACGGATCGCCACGATCGCCGTGCGGCATGCTCGCCAAGGGGCAACTTCATCTCGGTGACAGCGCCCAGTGACGGTGTCTTGACAACGTTTCCGCGCCATCAGGGTCGCCTGTACGGCACTTTCGGCGGCACCAGCGCGGCAGCGCCCCACGTGACCGGACTCGCGGCGCTGGTCCGGTCGATTTGTCCGCATTTGCGCCCTCACGAAGTGAAGAATATCTTGCAGCGTGCGGCGGATCAACTTGCTGGCGGCACCTACCACCCGGATTACGGCTATGGTCGCATCAACGCTCACAAAGCGGTCAATTTGGCCCTTCAGGAACGAAACGTCAACCTCGCTCGCGGCGCCTGAGGCCCTCACTCGCCGCTGAGTGTCTGAGGGACATTCGTTCGCTTCGCCCTGTTTGGCGGCTGCCCTCGTTCGTAAGCCTTGACGGCCCGCGCGCTCAGGCTTACCGCCCACGGCATCAAATCACCCGTCAACTGACGCGCCGCCGGTCCACGCAGCCACGTCGCATCCCGCTCCGCACCCAGGTTGCGCGCACGTCCATTCAACGCAGTATCCGTCCCTTGACTCAGCAACCACCAGTCGTAACGCGCCGCCTGCAAAAAATTACCCGCGTTGATATTCACAAGCGCAGCAAACCAGGTGGCCCACGCCGTGCCATCCGGACTGTGCAGCGCCCGATACACCAAACGTGATTGTGACAGCGCCACCTCATACGCCAAGGCACTTAGCTGAGCGTCACTGATCAACCCAACCAACAGGTCATTGCGTCGCCCATCGACACCGTCAAAGGCCGGCAGTCCAGCTACAAAACAAGTCATATCCGTATCCAAATCCCGGTGCATCACCCACGCACGCACAAAGGTCTTTTGATACGATGACCGCGGCGGCGCAGCTGAAAAATCGGGTTCCCGGACCTCCCGATGCGCCTGTCTGGCAGCTTGCAAATCGAGCAGGTGGATGCTCCAGGCTGCCAACCACCAGGCATCTTGACTCGCTAACAACTCAGGGTGCCTGGGCAGTAAAACGGCCAGACTACGCTCGGCCACCAATGCATGCATCCAATGGCCCCAGGCCCACGCAGGCCCAGACCAAAAGGCGACCACCAACGCCAGGATGGCCGCCAGAGACAACTGTACCGGAAAGCGGACAGCCCTATTTGATGTCAAGCAATTCGACTTCGAAAATGAGCGTCGCATTGCCTGGGATTGCACCACCACCGGCGCCTTGTGCCCCATAACCCAGGTCGGAGGGGATCACCAACTTGCGCTTCTCACCGACCTTCATGCCCGCAACACCTTCATCCCAACCCTTGATGACCATGCCTTGCCCGACACTGAATTCGAATGGCTGGTTACGATCAAGCGACGAATCGAACTTGGTCCCGTTGGTTAACCAGCCCGTATAATGGACTTGCACCTTGTCACCCGCCTTGGCCACTTTGGCGTCGGGCGCTCCATCTTTGAGCACCGTGTATTTGAGCCCACTCGGGGTGGTCACCTTGGCTTCGGTTGAAATGGCCTCGGAAGCGCCTGACGCGGCAGGAGCGCCTGATGCAGTGCCGGGTTGTGTTGAGGCGGCTACGCTGGTACTTTCTGAACTTTGTGTATTTTGTTTGGTTTCTTCCTGAGCCGGACAACCCTGAAGGGCCAGTGTCACGGCAGCAAGCATCACGGCAAGGCGCATGGTTCGAATCACTCCTGTCGAATCAGATAAACAACTCCTGCGGATTGTGGCAGACCCAACAACCGTGCCATAGCATACCATGCCCAAGTTCTGCTGTTTTTTTCGACGCTTGTTTGCCAGCCCACCAAATCGAACAGCGCTTCAACCACCGTTGTGATGCTGAATTGTCTGCAAACCGAAACGACAGGTTCTACGGACCGAACATCTTTCATAGAAAGCATGATGGCTTGATTGGCAAGGTTTTGCCCAATGAATTGCCGATCCCCCGTTAAAAGCTGGGGGCGACTGAGCGTCTTGCGCATCATCAATCGCAGGTGGGCGGCCGTGGTGAGTTTAGGTGTCGTTTGGTAGTGCCCAGGGAAACACACGGCGGCACACGGCGAGGCGCTGCCGTTCCCGGTAGGCGCCGTGTTCGGCCTTGCCCGCGCGATTGGCGTGATAAGCGGCTTCGTCCATAATTTGAACTTCAAAGGGTATAAAGGTTCGGGTGATGGTATCACCGTGGATGGCACGCACCATCATCCGGGCCGTAAATTGCATGGTTTGGTAGCCTTGGTCAGAATGTGGATTGCGCCCATGCCCGGTGTCAGGGTTGGTGCCGAGCTTGTGAACGGCGGATTGGAAAGCCTTGAAGCTGAGTTCGCCCGCCAGGTAGGCCGATTCGAGTTCCTGAAACCCGCTTTTGAACTCAAGGAGATCGACCAACGTATTGAGTGAACGACTGGGCTTGATGTTAGCAAAACAGAACAGATTGTTGAGTCTGAAATACTTCAACAACAACAACGCATACGCTTTATCCGGCGTCACAAACCGCAGGCCCAAATGATCATAAATCTCGGTAGCCACGTTATCCACCTTGTGAAGGAGCTTCAGAACAAGGCTTTCCCACGGTTTCTCCGTCTTGAAGTCGAGTCTGACTAGCGGAATGGTCATCTCGCCATCGCTCACCACCGTCCCCGCCGCGCCTGCAGTCAGGTGTGGCTTCAAGTGTTCCAGCAGTTGGATTCGTCCGTTCTCCAATGCCTGCATATCTTGGCCGTAACGGGCGTGGACGACGGCGTGACTCACTCGCAGAAATGAGCACGCCCAATTCCGTAATGGGTGGTCCGGCGTGGAGGCGATCAAAAGAAGGTCTGGATACTCGTGCGGCAACTCAAACGGTACGTGCGTGACCTCTGCGTAAGGCAACAAAGACGTCGCGATGAATGCCGCACTCAAATCCCAAATTTGGGCCATTTCGGCACTGTCAGCGGCATCTGTCACGTTGTAACCGTAAGAGGCGATGAATTCATTTGCCGCCTGGGCAGTCGTCAGACGAAGTCCCTCAAGGTCAATCGCCGAACGCCCCGCAATGATGGCATCCAGCGTCTGCCACGGAAAATGATAAACCGGTTCTCTCACGGGAACGCCATAGACGGGCTCTTTGCTGGCCATGGCTGCACCACCCCTGCATATTTGCAAACGTACCGCTTCAGCATACCCCGTAACAGACACCTCTGGTGAGCAAAGGCGCCATCATTCCGTCGAATTCAAAAAAATTTTTGTTGATGGCGATTCGGGTCGGGACAAGATGATCGCGAGTAGTGTATGCTTGTCCGTGTGCCATGACGGCCGAACACTCTAACGTTTTATTTTGCAATGATCGCGGTCACCAATTCGTTTTTGACATTGAAAGAAACACGCCAACGATGAACAAACAAGCCGGGGGCCGGCCAGCCAAGAGCGGTGCGCGGCGCGAACTGAAAACGTTTCGTTTGATTCCGGAAGCCCTCAACAACCTCGAGTCACTTGCTCGTGAGCGTAACGCGACGGTTAGTGATGTCCTCAATGACGTCTTGGTGCGGCGTGGTGACACTGTTGTCACGCCCGATGGTTCGCGGGCTCGTCGTTTCGACGTGGTGGGCGGCGAGGGCACAGCCCTTGGCAAGGTCCGTCCATTTCGGGTATTGGCGGGAGCGGGGCGCGGTGATGGTCACGCCTTTAATCAACAGCTTGAACGCTTGCGTGATTCGCTCGCCGGCGTACTGTTGGAGCTGGAAAACATCATGGCGGAGCAACAAGGGCAAACCGCCTTTTCGTCCTTGCGCGAGGACGAGGCTGACTATGAGAGCGGTTTTCGAGCTGGCATGCTTGAGGGGCTCGAAACCGCTCATTATTTGTTACAAGCCGAGCTGTTGATCGCCACCTGAGCCCTTTCCTTGGGCGAGCATTCGCAAATCTTGGCGCAGCAAGTCAATGAGTGCTTGGCGATCCAAGCACCAATCCTCATTTGCGGTCGCTTTTTGGAGGTGTTGGACAAGCATCAAAGACCGGCAATCGACCAGGTCTGTTGCCGCTTGCAACGCCTTGGTGGTGGTTTGCGTTTGCAATTGTCGGGCCAGGCTTTGATCATTCAAACCTTCCGGGCTTAGGATTGCTGTTTGCAGCGCGCGGTGACGAGCAGGCTGCAGCGCAGGGCTGGCTTCCAATTGTTTCAGTTGTTGCACCCGTCTTTCGGCTTCGCGCACTGAAAGACCCCCGCGCTGAATCAATGTGATGGCGGCTTCACGTGTTTCGCGATCATCGAGCTGCACGACCGCTTTGGCATGACCGGGCGTGAAACTGGCAGCGGTCTCAGGTTCACCACCGAGCGCGTTGCGAATCTCTTCCGGATACCGGAGTAGTCGGACGCGCTGTTCCACGTAGGCTTTGGTTTTGCCGATCCGCTCGCCCAATTCGCGATGGCTCATCTCACTCGAATCCAGGATTTTTTTCAGCGTGTAGGCTTCCTCCAGGGGCGAGATATCGTCGCGTTGCAGGTTTTCGATCAAAGCCACTTCAAGGGCCGCTTGGTCATTCAGGTTCTTGATTACAACCGGAACGCTGCCCAGCGTCGCCATTTTTGCTGCCCGAAAACGGCGCTCCCCCGCAACAATCTGATACCGGGTCGGTGAACTGCCTGGCACAATCCGCACCAGTAGCGGTTGTAAAATGCCGTGCGCTTTGATGCTGTCTGCGAGTTCCTGTAGCGACGTGTCGTCAAAGGCTCGTCGTGGTTGGTCAGGCAGGACCTCCAACGCCTCGAGGCGCACCTGGCGAGGGTTGCCATCCAGGCTCAAGTCCTTGCTTGCTTCATACATCGCAGCAAATGTGCCGCGCTTGGAACCAGTCAGCGTCATGATCCTATCTCCTCGATGGCCTGTTCCACCAGGTCCAGCGATACACCGCCTGTGTGACTGAAAGCGGCGAGCGTGAAGGCGGAGAGACAAATTTTATTGATCTCGCGTGGAATGCCATTACTGGCGTCGTAAATCCGCTTGATCGCTGCGCCACTGAAGTAATCCGGCGCGTATCCGGCGACTTGGAGGCGAAAACGAATCATCGCCTCTGTGTCAGCCATGTCGAGCGGTTCAAGGGTTGACCGGGTCACGATGCGCGAACACAAGGCCTTCTTGGGTTTTAACTTGGTGCGAAGCTCATTTTGGCCAAACATCACAATCTGAATTAATTTGTGCTGATCCGTTTCGAAGTTAAGCAACTGACGCAACAATTCAAACTGCTGGCCTTTTAGCATCTGCGCTTCGTCAATCAGTAAAACCGTGATTTGCCCGTTTTGATAGTTGTCCACAAAGAAACCGTTCAATCGTACCAAAGTCGCCTGTTTGCTGCGCGCCGGTGCAATGCCGAACTCCTCGCAAATCGACACCAACAATTGATGCTCCGATGGATACGACGGATTGGGTAAATAAGCCACCACATATTTTTCGGGATAATCCAGAAAGTGATGCAGCAGATGACGACTAACCGTTGTTTTTCCCATCCCGACATCACCAAAGATAACCGTCAAGCCTTGGCGGTGTTCGACCAGATACAAGCTCTTGGCGATGGCGGAACGATGTTGTGTACCAATGTGCAAAAACCTCGGATTGGGCGTCAAACTGAAGGGCAACTCCTGGTAAGCCGATAGGGTTACCGATGACGGCTCTTCTTGTTCCGCGCGCGCCTGGACAGTCATCGCAATTCCTTTCGCACGATTTCTGCGCCGCATAGGTCGCATAATAAGGGTCAATTCAGCGACCATGATATCAAAGTTGTTACCAAAGACGATGATTTACGTCACCACCACGTCTAAAGTCTGGACTATCGAACAAAATGGGAGGGGCGATCGCCCCTCCCAACGCTATCTCGCCTTTTTCCCCGTTACTTGGCACCTTGTGCCTCAAACGTCATGCTGAGGGGATAAACACCCGTACGCTGAATCGTGATCGTCTCCAACGCCGCGAGGGTCAACTGGGTTGCCAACAGATTCAGATTCTCGATGTCAGCTCACTTCACTTGGAAAAGTCCTCCCGACTTCCGCGAAGTAACCGCTGAAATCAAGTCGTAGCAATGTCCGTGAACTATGGTATAGCCGAAAAACGGGCTGTTTCAGGTGTTAAACAGACGACACTCGACCACGCACCACATCCGTGATTCAGGACGGTTCGACGTTAACAGTTGGTCTCCGGTCAAACGGTCTTCTCGCCTGCAAACAGGGGTCTCGCTGGCAGACTGTATGCGGCAAATGCGATGATTCGCACACGATGCAGGCGCTCGACCAGATTTCGTGAGACAATCCCCCTTTCAACCGATGCAAAGACCCCGATCATCAATGCATCCGAGAAGTCAAGTTAGCAAGCCCCGCCGGCCCAAGCGTCGTTGCTGCTCGGCTAAAAACGGTTCTCATCTAGATGCCCGGCTCGTGGGCCTCGTTCACGCTGCCCAAGCAACCGTGCACCGCGCGCGTGATACCAGCCATGGAACGTTTGCTGAAAGGATGTGCCATCGGCGAGCAGGAGCGGCATGGTTGCTTTCAGTTGCACCAGCACGAGTGCCAAGCCGGGGACGCTCTGGCAAGCCTGATCCATCTGCTGATCGTCGCGCAGGCGTTTTGCGACCACCTCACCGCACGCCTCGATGCCTGCCGGACGACGCGTCAACAATGCGAGTGCCAAATGTTCCAAATCATCACCGAGGCCCTGAACGTGTCCATGCTGCTGGATTTTCAGCCAAGCAGCCAATGGTAGCGGATTGACGCCCCGGCGCAGCACGTCCAGCGCACCGGCCAGGGTAAACAAATCACGAATCGGTGTGAGATTCAACAGTTCGGAGGGAGTGTGGTTGTCGTACGTGATCAGTGACACATTGACGTCGCATCGGACATAACGCAGAAAAATCACCATCCCCAAAGCCGTGACGGGGACGTCTCCCAACCCGTGGGTCAAATCCAGAATCAACCGATCACCGTCTTGCACCGCATCAATCATGCGCCGAATCACACCTGCATAATGACTCGAATCACGCGAGTCATCATTCGCCTGATCGACAAAGTTGAGACTGAACTCCTGTCCGGACAAATCCGTCACGACAGGAACCGCAATCGCGTCACCGGTTTCTCGAGATGAGCGGAGGCCGTTCGCATGCATCTGTGTGTAACCAGACATTCCGGCAAGCTGCTTCGAAACAGACGATTGGACAACGTGTCCTGCGGCGGCCGCCTCTGAAAAGGCCGGACCTGCATCCGGAACACCATCAGGGCGTGAGACATAATCCGTCGAATCACCAAGTGTCAAAAACAACCCCCCGCGCTTGACACTTGGCACCTTGGCGTTATCATCAGCAATCAGTGTCTGCGCGCGCAAATGCTGCGCGACACCCTCTAACACCCCCCGCACGGTGTCCAAGTCTTTTGGCCAATTCCCAGTGGTCGTCTGACCGTGCAAAAGCACGTGTCTCAGCCTTTGTAGCCCATCGAAAGCATGAAGCAGCCCGGGGCCCTGCGGCAAGGCCATCAGTCGCACCCGCAAATTTTGCGTTGTGTGGTCCGTCTCCGCTTCAAGCGCCAATTGATACCTTTCATAACGTTGGGCAGTGTTTTTTGAATCATCTGAGGGCTCAAGCAACCAAGCCGCACGCTCACAGACGAAGGCCGTCGCCAGCGACACAGCCTCCGTCCAGCGTCCCCAACGCGTGAAACGCTCAATGAAAATTCCGGAATTCAACAAAGGCCACGTCGCCGTCGCGGGCCCGACGTCACTTGGCAGCCTGAAGCAATCGGTGACGACAGCGAGTGCCAATTCAAGAAGCAACAACTCGGGCAACTCGCATTCAATGCCCTCAACCGCTTGAGGTATCTGTAAAGGAAACGCCGTGATCGTCTCCAGGCAAGCCGGTATGGCGTGATAATGCCAATCAAGCACCGCCTGTTCGAGTGTCTCGATTTGATCGTGCAGTTCCTGCAAGTGCTGCCAGCACGGGTCGGTCACGTCATTGTGAACAGATTGCCCGCGTCGAACACGCAAGTCCGCGACCAGCGCCTTCAAGCCCCTCAAATCCCCTTGTTCCCGCACGCCAGCCAGCGCCAACGCCCATTCCATCACCTGAAAACTACGGGTAACATCCCGCATCACAATGCCCGTTTCCAACTTGCCACACGTCACCAGTCGAAGGTGCAGGGTTTCAAAACAGACCCGTAACTGCATCAGACTGATCATCAGCATCAAAGGCACGTCGCGCATCCCTGCGGAGATGTCAATCACCAATACATCACCATCATTCACATGGTCCCGCATCGCCGACACAAATCGATCCAGCTTGTGCCACCAGTCCTGCTGCGATTCACGGATATCTGACACAGACCGCGCCACATTGAGTCTGGTCACATTCGCCCATAACCCATCAATGTGATTCAACGGCACAGCTGCATCCCCTTCTTCGGTCAACAGCGCGTAGCGGTGGGTGATCGGCTCCTGTGGAAACACGCGGTGATAATACTCATCGGTTGCTATCGGCGGCAAACGGGCAGAGATCATCACACCCGCAAGGGGATCATCATCTTGCCCCCCAAAAAAATGCGTCAGGTCCTGCTCAGGCAGGTGGCCGCCCAGAACAAAGAAAAACTTGACGCTGGCTGTCATCTACGAACCTACCTCGGCTTCACACGGTCAATGCTGATGTTGTACCCAAGACCACCCCCAATGGCACACCGAACAAACGACCTAGCCTCAACACATGCACGATTTTTTGAACTCAAAACACGACAGCGTTTCAAGACAGCCCCGTTATACCATCAGGCCCTGCCTGTTGTTCATAAAAATCGCAACTCAATCAGGACCCGTCACATCAAACAAACTGCGACAACATATCACCCGATCCAGACACAACAAAAAACTGTGAGGTGGCCAGTCAACAATCAAACCCCGCAGAAGATTGTCTATCCCTCAACGCCTCAAAATGTGCGGCCAATATTTAAGGCTGACGCATCAAATAACCGCGAAACGTCCGAATTGCGTCCACTTCCAGCAAAGGCTCACTCCGTGTGAACCGATTCCGTCCCACAGTTACAAACGCCGTTGACAACTCACTTCGGTTGACACCTATCACCTGATCCGGCCGATACGGTCGCGCATCTAGGTCCGCCACCCACGCGCGCAGCAGTTCAAAATTGGCAAAGCCCCGCACGCACAACACAAAAGGCTCGTCCCCTCCCGACTGCACGCTCAACCAAGCCTGATCCAAAATCAGCAACTCAAGTGCATCCGGATCACGTGGGACCCGACGATAATACAGATTGCCACGGATCCGAAACCGCGCACCAACATCCATTGTCCGCCAGTCCCACGCAACCTGCGGAACCGGCAGCAAGTCGACATAATCCGACTCCCGAAATCGACGTATCAAGCCTTCCGCCGTAAGGCCGCCATCGCCGCGCGAAACCCCATCGTGTGCAACAATGACGTTCTCACCAGCCAGACGCCCGTCGATACCACAGCCCAGCAAAACCAGCACCGCCCCGACGCACCCGACGTGACGCCGCCAGCCCTCGCGCAATCTCACGCCAAACATCCTTTCGTCATCCCCCCATCCCACCACAACGACAAACGCCCAAAAGCCGAGACGACGCGTGCCGCAGCACCAAGACGGCACCAGTCAAAACAAGTCTTAATGCCCCAACGCACCATCTCCCGTCATAACCTATATCGCACGACGAAGCGCACAAATGGTTCAGAAAGATATAAGAAAAAGTAAAAATCTTATTAAATAGCGACACCGTTCCCTGACGTCTGGGTTTGTGTTCAAAACTTGTGTAGCAAAATTTAAACTTCAGGCATTCACGTGTTGTTATTCAACAACAGCCAAGATTGGGTCACCGATCACAGCATTTGTGTCTCGCATGGCGCAGTTGACACAACGTTCGGGTCAAGATACCCAATCGTCCGGCTGCAGTCCGTACTGCTTGTTGTTGAAACACGGCAAGCATCGCTTGGATTTATGCGTTTACAAGGCACCAAGCTTGCTTGTCCGGCATTTAAGTGGATGCACCCCGTGGATTTAATCCAAGATGGCTGAGCAATTTAAGCATGGTGGACGGTGGTTCTATTAAAAAATGTAACGCTTCATCGGTAACTGGGTGAGTGAAGGATAACTCTCGGGCGTGCAGTGCCTGCCCTGCGAGTTTGACAGGCAAGTGGCGATCACCACCATAGATCGGGTCGCCCACAATCGGATGATTCATATGTGCCATGTGCACGCGAATCTGGTGTGTCCGGCCGGTTTCCAGCGTGAGTTCGACCAACGAATAACCATTCGCGGTAGCAAGGGTCGTGTGGCGCGTGGCGGCAGATTTGCCATCGGGGCGAACCGCCATTTTTTGCCTATGATGCGGATGACGGCCTATGGCTGCCTCGATACGCCCGACCGGTGTTGCAAGGGAGCCGCGGATGACCGCCCAATAGATCCGTTGGGCTTGCTTTTTGGCAATTTGCTCCGATAGTCCGATGTGCGCTCGATCGTGTTTGGCAACGACCATCAGACCAGATGTATCTTTGTCCAATCGGTGTACGATACCAGGTCGACTCACGCCACCGATCCCGGAGAGATCGGTACAATGGTGAAGCAATGCATTGACCAACGTTCCCTGCGTTGCGCCATTCGCTGGATGCACCACCATTCCTTGCGGCTTGTTCAAAACAATGAGATCGCCATCCTCATAAACCACATCCAACGGAATCGGCTCGGGTTGAACCGCCAAATCGACCACCGGCGGCGGTTCAAGCCGTATGACGTCATCTACCCGTAATCGATATGCTGGCTTGACCGCGATACCATTGACCCGGATGTGCCCCGTGTCAATCCAAGCCTGCACACGTGCGCGGGAAAACTGTGGCCACCGCGCAAGGCACGCCCGGTCCAAACGCTCACCGACAAGACCTGACGCACCCATTGTCCAAACTTCAGCGTCCAGAACCGGTTCACACACCGCTCCCCTCCCGCGAAACCAGGCTCTGGGGCCTTCCGATTGTTTGCGTCACTACACCGTTGCCGCTTCAATCGACTCCGTTGTATCAGCTTTTCTGGATGCGGAGCGCTTGTTGGCAGGCGCCTTAGACACCTTTTCGGCGGACGGGGTTTTGGTAGAAGTTTTTTTCGCCGAGGCTCTCTTGATGGTCGGCGCCTTTTGCGCATCTACTGCCTCTGCCACGCCATCCGCCTGGGGTTCGGAAGGCATAACGGCTGCAGCCTGCGACTTTTTCTTGATCACGAACAAACCGGGCACCTGCGTCGTGCTTAGCTGTTCCGGCACGGGCAAGGACGGCAGCGTATCAGCCGCATCCGCAAGCGGACCCAGCTCAGCAATCGGTGCCGGCGTCTCAACCAACGCGGGGGAAACCAGCACCACCTCAGGTGCCGCAGGCAAAGGTCGACTAAGGTCTTTGGACGCTGTAGGCTTCGGCATGGTAGGCGCCGGGGCGCCTGCGTCGCCGGCTCCTTCACGGGCAGGTCGCGTTTGTCTGGACCAACGCTCGGCTTGGCCATCTCCGGTCAGGCGAGATGCCTCCGTTACACGCTGGTCGCGGCCACGCGATGCACCGGCGGCGCGGTTGCGTCTGGCACCCTCTCCGCGTTCCCGCGGGCCAACGTTTGCAGCAGGTGACGCCACAACACCACCCAAAAGCTCATCAAGCGTGACTTCCTGCACAACAAACCCTGTCCCGCTCACCGCAGCCGGCTCAACCACCGCTGTCTCAGACGGCTTCTGGTCTGGAACGGCATCCGGCCACTGAAACTCTTCAACAACCAACCCGTCTGCAAGCACGTCCGCCTCTGGCGTCGAATCCTCGACGGCAAGCCCGTCCTCCAACTGACGACCACGACCACGGCCACGGCGCCGACGCCTGCGACGTCCACCCTCGCGAGTCGCACCATCCGACGCCGCCTGCTCGCTCAAATCAGCTTCCAGCAGCTCGGAGGCATCACTGATCACCAAATCATCCACTGACGCCACAGTGTGGCCACTAACAGGCGTGGCGATCGGCAACTCAGCAACAGCGACGGGAACAAGCTCCGGCAGCAAGTGGCTGTGCCTGATTCGTCCTGTACCACCGCAACCTTCGCAAGGCGAGGTTAACTGCTCCAGCAAATTTTGCCCCTGCCGACGTCGCGAGACCTCAATCAAACCATGCTCAGAGAAGTTGGTGACCTGCGGACGACTCTTGTCTTGCTTCAGAGCCTCGTTGAACGCCTGCCAAACCTTGTTGCGATCCTTGCTGTCATCCATTGAAATGAAGTCGATGACGATGATTCCGCCAATATCACGCAAACGCAACTGTCGCGCAACCTCCGCGGCAGCCTCGACATTGGTGCGCAAAACAGTGTCCGCCAAAGACTTGCTCTGGGTCAGTCGTCCTGAGTTCACGTCAATCACAGTCAATGCTTCGGTGTGTTCGATGACAATATAGCCGCCACTGGGCAACCAAACCTTCGGTGAAATAGCCGCCTCCAATTCTTCACTGATGTGATAACGGGTCATGATTGATTCGGACCCTTCATGCGCTGCCACACGCTCAACCATCTCAGGCATCCAGCCGGCCAGTATCTCCCGCGCCTTGGTGTACCCACCGGCCGTATCGACCACCACGCGCTCAACCTCTGCCGTCATCGCATCCCGCAACACACGATGAACCAAGTCACTGTCTCGGTGCAGCAAAGCCGGAGGCGCAACAATTTGAACCTGATGCAAAATGTCTGCCCAGATATCGATCAGATCATTGATATCCTGCCGCAAATCAGCTTCCGAGCGATCCACGGCCTCGGTTCGAACAATCAGCCCGTGCCCAGGATCCTTCAGCTTCAACGTCAAGCGACGCAAGCGCTCGCGCTCACGCGCATCCGTAATCCGGCGCGAGATGGACACGCGGTTGTCATCGGGAACCAAAACCAAAAAGCGCCCCGGAATCGTCAATCGCCCCGTTAAACGCGCACCCTTCGTGCCAGTCGGTGCCTTGGCGATCTGAACCAGCAGGCGTTCTTTCACTCGAATCGCGGGTTGCTTCGCCACTTGTAATTTTCTTGGGGCCTGCGCCGCCGGCAAGTCGGCCACGTGAATGAAGCCGTTACGATCCTGCCCAATATCCACAAAAGCGGCTTCGATGCCAGGAACGATCGCCTCGACCTGCCCCCAGATGATATCCCCAACCAATTGATCCCCATGCCGCAGGAAAAACTCGACCGCTTTCCCGTCTTCCAGCACCACAGCCAGGTCGTGGGCCTCGCAAATGATGATTTCTCTTCTCAATGAATCATTCCTGTTCCTGCACCCAAGCACCAATCAAGGCCCCGATGCCACATTCAATAAACGCTGTCTTGACCGGGTAAGCGCACCTGAGCGCACGCAAGCATTCCGCGCGGACAGTCCCAACAGCCTTGTACACGCATCATCCGCGGACAAACGGGAACTCGCCAACACACAAAAAAGCTTGCAACGACTTCAATCGCGATAACCCAACGTGAACCGATGCATCACTGCGAATCGCACGCACCATCCGGCGACAGCAGCAGCACACCCCGTCAATTTCAATACTAACATTTGCAGTGAAAGCTTGACTAGGAGCCTGTCGGAGTTAGCGCCATCGGACGGGAGACTTCATCAGTACCGTGACCGTCAGGGAGCGGCCCGGAGGAAGTCTCCCGCCGCGTCCCACTTCGACGTTCTCGCCGCCAACCATGACAAACAAGCGCACTTGCCCGACTTCTTGCGTTCGGAGGCTACGATCGGCTGTCAGGCCGACAGGCGCTTAGAGCGCCGAGCAAGTCCTGCGCCAGGCATGCCATCAATCCCCCACGCTGCGGACAGCCGGGAATTCGCCTCTAACCCCCGTCAACTACAAAAAAGTGCTAACCCGGGGTAACGGCGGGGTGCGCTTGCCTGAGTTCTCACGCCATGCCTCGCTGCGCCGCTGCGCCGCCCCATCCCTCAGTGTGATAGGATGAAGCCTTCAGGCGAAGTTATCGATACAAATGGTCGGCATTTAATCAAATCGGAGGGTGCCATGTTGAATTCGGTTGTGCTGGTCGGACGTGCTGGCGCAGATGCGGACATCAAGTATTTCGACAACGGACGGGCGCGGACGACATTCAATTTGGCCGTGGATCGTCCTGTTCGCCGCACTGAGGGCGTTGATGCAACGGACTGGTTCCGAGTCGAGCTTTGGGGCAAGGAAGCCGAAGTTGCCGCTGAGTATGTCAAAAAGGGCAAGCTGGTTGGAGTCATCGGACGTTTGCAGATCAACCGTTGGAAAGATGCCAGCAACCAGCAACAGGAGATGCCACTCATTGCGGCTGAACGCCTTCGTTTGCTGGGTTCACGTTCAGAAGCCCCGAGCGCCGGCGCGTCATACGATGATGGCATGCCGTTTTAGCCGGCGTGCACACCGGATGGGGTCCTGCTGCGTGAGCATTCGCCAGCAACCGCTGTGTGTCTGATTAAACCCGACGTATCGGTTGCCGTCCGTAATGTTTGCAGCGAAAGCTCACACTGCTGAAACAGGGTGTGCAAACATTCAATGGTGGCCGACTGTTTTGAACCCTTCAAAAAGAGGTTCCCATCTCTCGTCTGGCAGGGCACTCGGAAAGCACTGTGTTTGGGAACATGGATGCAGCGTCCACCGGCTTTTTCAGAATCTGTCGACGATAGGTGACAAGGGAAGCCGAGCGATGCGGTGCGGTCACCCGCACGCCGGGATAGTTGCCGGTATGGGACGGTTTCATGTCCTTTCGAATCCAACCTGAATCTGCTATCGTTTGAGGCGGGCTGGCGATGTCTGTCGTACGTCCCTGCAAGGTCGCGAGGCGTTCGGTTGAGCAGGCGATCGCACTCGCAACGAAGACGTGGTCGAAACGAAAGTGAAGCAACGAATGCGCATTTTGATGTTGTCTTGGGAATACCCCCCGCGAATTGTCGGCGGAATTGCGCGTCACGTTGAGGAACTTTCAGAAGCTTTGGCGGCACGCGGCCATGATGTGCACGTGGTCACCGCGAATCACCCCGACACATTGGAGCACGAGTGCGTTCGTGGCGTCTGGATCCATCGGGTCAAACACCTGGACTTTGAAACACCCGATTTCTTGAGTTGGGTGATGCAATTGAACTTGGGGATGATGGCTTACGCCACCGCTTTGCACACGGAAAGACCTTTTGAGGTCATTCATGCTCACGACTGGCTGGTTGCGCATGCGGGCGTCGGTCTCAAACGGGGGCTGGCTGTGCCGATGTTGGCCACGGTGCATGCGACCGAAGCGGGACGCAATCAGGGTCACATTGCGGGTGCTTTTTCCGGTTATGTCAATCAAATGGAGTGGTGGCTCTGTTTTGAGGCCTGGCGCGTCATTGTGTGCTCGCGTCATATGTATGACGAAGTACAACGGTGTTTTGGGGTGCCGGTCGACAAACTCGATGTCATTCCCAACGGTGTGGATGCAGGCAAGTTCGCACCGGGCTTGACGGCGGATGAAGCGCGGCAGTTCAGGCGTCATTTGGCGGCAGACAACCAGAAAATCGTGTTTTTCGTGGGTCGCATGGTCGCAGAAAAGGGAGCGCAAATCTTGCTGGAGGCGATTCCCAAAGTGTTGCCGCAATTCCCCACCGTCCGCTTCGTCATTGCCGGCAAAGGTGGATTTCTAGCCGAGTTGAAGCACCGTGCCGAAGTGCTTGGCGTGACGCCCTATGTCAATTTCACGGGGTTTGTCTCTGATACGGATCTTCACCGCATCTATCAGGTTGCCGATGTGGCCACATTCCCCAGTTTGTACGAGCCCTTTGGGATTGTGGCGTTGGAAGGTATGGCCGCAGGGTTGCCCACGGTGGTGTCAGATGTGGGTGGTTTGGGTGAGATTGTTGAGCACACCGTCAGTGGGATTACCACGTACGCCGGTAATCCGGATTCCTTGGCGTGGGGCTTGCTCGAAGTTCTGAAAAACACGGATTACGCCAAACATTTGGCGCGCAATGGGCGTCAACGTGTCGAAACGATTTTCAACTGGGCGCGCATTGCCCAAGCGACAGAAGGCGTTTATTGTCGTATTGTGAAGCCCGAAACAGAATCTGAGGAGCAAGCGGCAAAAGCGCAGCGTGCGGGCAATCACCGTGACGCGTCGTTGGATGCCCCTGCGATTTCTCAACAATCGACCGCCAAGCGCTAGCTTTGCGGACGCAACACCTGAGTTGGCATCATCAATGGCGATGAGAAGGAGGTACGTCCCATGAAAGCAGTCTTGATGGCAGGCGGTTCCGGTACGCGTTTGCGTCCCTTGACCTGCGACTTGCCCAAGCCCATGGTTCCGATAGTCAACCGTCCCATCGCGGAGCATATCATCAACCTGCTGAAACGGCATGGCATCACCGACATCATCATTACCTTGTACTACCTGCCGCATGTGATCCAGAACTATTTTGGTGATGGTCGTGAGTGGGGCGTCAACATCACTTATGCGGTGGAAGAAAAGATGCCACTTGGAACGGCCGGATGCGTCAAGGCCATCGCTGATCTCCTTGATGAAACGTTTTTGGTGATTTCCGGTGATTCACTGACCGATCTCAATCTTAGCGAGGCGATCGCCCAGCATCGAGCCAAGGGTTCGCAAGCCTCCATCGTTCTCAAACGGGTACCCAACCCATTGGAGTTTGGCGTCGTGATCACGGACACGGATGGGCGAATCGAACGGTTCCTTGAAAAACCGTCCATGTCCGAGGTCTTCTCCGACACCATTAACACAGGCACCTACATTTTGGAGCCGCAAGTACTCGATTGGTTGCCGGCGGACATGGAAGTGGACTTTTCCAAGGATCTTTTCCCAAAACTGCTCGAAAACCAGATTCCAATGTACGGTTTCGTCACCGACGGATATTGGGAGGACATCGGAAATCTGCAGTCTTACCGACAGGCTCACTACGATGTGCTGAACGGCAAGGTTGATTTGACCATCCCGTATCCGCGCCAGAGCGACGGCATCTGGATTGGCGAGGGAAGTATCATTGCTCCGACGGCGAGTTTGTCCGGGCCTCTCGTAATTGGCAACAATTGTCAAATCGGGCCTCACGCGGTCTTGTCGGCTGGAACGGTGATTGGTGACAATGCCCTGATTCGCGCGCGCGCGAGCTTGAAGCGTCCCGTGCTCTGGAACAATGTGTATGTGGGTGAAGACGCCGCGCTGCGGGGTTGTGTCATCGGTAAGGGCACGAGTGTCAAAAAAGGCGCTCATGTGCTGGAGGGTGCGATCATCGCGAACGAGTGCGTCGTGGGCGACCACGCCGTTATCAAGTCGGGCGTGAAAATCTGGCCAAACAAGACGATTGATGCGGGCGCCATTGTGACCAGTTCGCTGATATGGGGCACCCAGGCACAGCGCGGGCTGTTTGGCGCAACCGGCGTGGAAGGGCTCGTTAATATCGAAATCACGCCGGAATTTGCAGTCAAGCTGGGTGCGGCGTATGGCGCAACCTTGCCCCTTGGCAGTTCCGTGGTCGTGGGACGCGATGCCACGCCAGCAAGCCGCATGATTAACCGTGCCCTTATCTCTGGCCTGTTGTCCGTGGGCATCAACGTTCACAACCTTGAGGCGGTGGCCATTCCGATCAGCCGCTTTCACTTGCCGGATCTCAATGCACGGGGCGGGGTACACATCCGGCTCTCTGCCGATGCCGACAACGAGATAATCCTCGAGTTTTTGGATCACAAAGGTTTGTCTATCAGTAAAAGTGAAGAGAAAAAAATAGAATCGAATTTCTTCAAGGAAGATTTTCGCAGGGTCGGTTTGACCGATGTTGGGAACATTTCATTTCCGGCGCGCGTGATGGAACATTACTCGAATGCGTTTTCAGGCGTCATCGATTCAGGTCGTGTTCGCGACATGAAGCCAAAACTGGTCATTGATTTCGCCAATTCGTTCACCAACGTGATGCTACCGAGCATGCTGGGACGAATGGGTGCCGAAACGGTCGTCTTGAATGCCAATCTGTCTAATATGCCGCCAACCCCGAAACACCGTGAAGATTTGCGTGGGCAACTCGCGCACATCGTCACGGCATTGAACGCCACGTTTGGTATTCAGATTGACGACAACGGCGAACGGGTCTATGTGGTTGACAACCGTGGCCGCATCATGAGTGAGGCGCGTCTGTTGGCGTTGATGGTGACGCTCATTTCGCGGATCATACCGGATGCCACCATTGCAGTCCCTGTCAGTGCGCCATCCATCATCGAGGAACTCGCATCCAGACAAGGTGCCAAGGTCATTCGTACCAAAGTGAATGCCCGGGCAATGATGGAAGCCGCACGGGCACCTGGTGTGACGATGGCCGGCACCATGGATGGAAAATTTATTTTCCCGGCGCTTCACCTCGGCTTCGATGCGATGGTAACGACGGGCAAAATTATCGAAGCATTGTCAAAACTGCAAGTGCCGTTGTCAGAGGTGAATGAGGGCATCCCCAGTATTCACCATATCCACGAAGCTATCCCTTGTCCGTGGGACCGTAAAGGGACCGTGATGCGCGTGATGGTTGAAGAGAGCAAAAACCAGGAAACGGAAATGCTCGACGGTGTAAAAATTTTTGATTCACGCGGCTGGGTGTTGATTCTGCCGGATCCCGTCGATCCCATTGTCCACCTGTATGCGGATGCGACGAGCGCCATGCAGGCGGATCAACTTCTGGAGACCTATGTGGCGCGTATTCGCGCCTTGGCTGATGCGCCCGACCCAGGTCCGTTGGCCACCCGATCGTGATCCTCTGTCATAAAATCACTTGACAATGGAGGTTATAAAGTCCTACAGTCACATTAGCACTCACCATCCGCGAGTGCTAATGTGAGCGATGTTTGCAGGAATGGCAAAGTGTTTCTCAATTCACGTCAGCAGGCCATCTTAAAAGCGATTGTCGACGATTACGTACAGACCGCGGAACCGGTTGGTTCGCGAGTGCTATCGAAGCGTTTCAATTTTGGGCTATCGCCTGCGACCTTGCGAAACGAAATGGCGGATCTCGAAGAGGGGGGGTTGTTGCGCCAACCCCATACGTCGGCTGGCAGGATACCGTCTGATGCCGGATATCGCGTGTTTGTGGACTTGTTGATGGATCAAGACGACTGTCTCACTGAAGAGATGCGGGTTCATCTGGAGCGATTTACCTTCGCGTCGAGCAGCCTTCGTGATGTGCTGGCGCAAGCGGCGAAACTGACAGCGGTCTTGACCCGTTGTACAGCCATTGTACGCAGTCCGAATCTGGGTGTCAGTCGCATCGGCTATGTGCAGTTGTTAACCGTGGGCGAGAGCGAGTTGATGTTGATCGTACACACGCAACACGGCGCAAGCCTGTCTCAGGTCGTTGAATGGCTAGGCGTTGTCACGCCTGAGGAATTGTCTTTATTGACCAACTTTTTGAATCATCACCTGTGTGGCCGTTATCTGGATCAGGTGACTGACCAGTTGTTGGTGAACTTGATTGATGAAGTGGCCTCATACGAATCGACAATTCGCGGGATTTGGCAAAAATTTCAGGTGCTGAAGCATTCTGAGGCGCGGGTTTTGGTCAGCAGTGTCAGTCATCTGATTGAGCAACCCGAGTTCGTTGAGGCGCAGCGCATTCGTAGTTTGTTGAATTTGCTGGAACGCGAAGCCACCTTGGCCGAGGTGTTGATGCTGATGGCGCAAGGGGTCTTGCCCAGGCGATCGCTTGGCGGGAGTTGCAGCGTGACGGTTGCCATCGGTCGAGAAAACCCCCTGCCCGAGCTTCAAGACTGCAGCGTGATTACCGCGCCATACTACATCGGCGACCAGGCCGTCGGTGAAATCGGCGTCATTGGCCCCACCCGCCTCGGTTATTGGCGCGCCATGCTGGCGGTGGAGGCAGTGGCGGATCGTTTGAGCCGTTCCTTGACCCGATTATTCGGCCAACCGTCGGGAACACTCATCAGTCGGCGCCCCGGATTTTAAAACGTGTTAAAATTCCCATAGAAGAGTCTTCAGATTTAAATTGATCAAGAAGGGACAGCGGCTTTGACAGAAGATGTGATTGAGCAAGCTGAGAACAGCACGGATCAGGCAGGGGACGGGACAACAGAAGTTGTCACGGATGAAACCGGGGCTGAAGAAGTATTCGAGGGCGCGTCAGGCGCTGAAGAAGTTCGCTCAGTGGCGCCCGAATCGGAGTTGCAGCAGCAGTTCAAGCGGTTGGCGGCAGATTTTGAAAATTTCCGCAGGCGGCAAGTCATTGAGAAGGAGCAGCTGCTTCAGTTCGCCGGAGAGCGCATTCTTGAGCGTCTGCTCGGGGTCATGGACAATTTTGATCGCGCGCTTGCTTCGGCGGAAAATGCGACTGACATACAGGTCGTCGTGAAAGGCATTCAGATGATCCATCGTCAGATGGAAGACCTGCTGTCGAAAGAAGGCGTCAAGCTGATGGCCTGCAAGGGGGAACTGTTTGACCCCAACCAGCATGAAGCGGTGATGCAGGTTGAGATGGACGACGTGGCGGATCAGACCATCGTCGACGTGTTTCGCGCGGGATATACGCTTAACGGGCGCGTGCTCCGCCACGCGATGGTGCGCGTAGCGAGCAATACGTCTGGGGTGATAGCCAATCAGACGACGAACGCAGGTGCTGAGGCGGCCACAACCGATTCGGCGTCGGAGTAAAACCAATCAAGGCAAGGGGGTCGAAATGAGTAAAGTTATTGGAATTGACTTGGGTACAACCAACAGCTGCGTTTGCGTCCTGGAGGGCGGCAAGCCGGTTGTCATTGCGAATGCGGAGGGTAACCGCACAACACCTTCGATTGTTGGATTCACCAAGACGGGTGAACGGCTTGTGGGTCAAGTCGCTAAGCGCCAGGCGATCACCAATCCGGAAAATACGATTTTTTCAATCAAACGCTTCATTGGGCGTCAGTGGGCGGATACGGAAGAGGCCCGCAAGCGCGTGCCATACAAGGTTGTACAGGGAAATTCAGGCAACCCTGCCGTCCAGATTGGCGCAGAGCAGTTCTCTCCGCAACAGATCAGCGCTGTCATTCTCCAGAAACTAAAGGCGGATGCAGAAGCGTATCTGGGTGAAAAGGTGACCAAGGCGGTTATAACGTGTCCTGCGTACTTCAATGACCAACAGCGGCAAGCGACGAAGGATGCGGGAACGATCGCCGGTTTGGAGGTGTTGCGCATCATCAACGAGCCAACCGCTTCTGCTTTGGCTTACGGTTCCGACAAAGGGCACGATCACACCATCATCGTTTACGATTTGGGCGGTGGCACGTTTGACGTGTCGGTACTGGAACTCGGTGACGGGGTGTTTGAGGTCAAGGCGACGAGTGGCAACAACCACCTGGGGGGCGATGATTTTGACGATCGCGTGATGGATTGGTTGGTCAGTGAATTCAAAAAGCAGGAGGGTATTGACCTTCGTCAGGACAAGATGGCCTTGCAACGTCTCAAGGAAGCTGCTGAAAAGGCCAAAATCGAATTGTCGAGTACGGTGACCACGGAAATTAACCTGCCGTTCATCACCGCCGACGCGTCGGGTCCCAAGCACTTGAATCTGAACCTGAGCCGGGCCAAGTTTGATGAGATGACCGCTGACTTGGTTGAGGCGACGATGGGACCGGTGCGTCAGGCCTTGTCGGATGCTGGTTTGGCGCCCAAAGACATCGAAAAGGTTTTGTTGGTCGGTGGTTCGACGCGTATCCCAGCGGTGCAGGATGCCATTCGCAAGTTCTTGGGCAAGGAGCCGGACAAGTCGGTTAACCCTGACGAGGCTGTGGCGCTGGGTGCGGCCATTCAGGCGGGTGTATTGGGTGGCGAAGTCAAAGACGTCTTGTTGCTCGATGTAACGCCGCTGTCGCTCGGTATCGAAACCTTGGGTGGGGTTTCAACGAAGCTTATCGAGCGCAATACGACGATTCCGACGTCGAAGTCCCAAACTTTTTCGACTGCGGCGGATGGTCAGACGTCCGTGGAGATTCACGTCTTGCAGGGTGAACGTGAAATGGCTACAGACAACAAGAGTCTGGGCAAGTTTCAGTTGACGGGCATCCCCCCGGCGCCGCGTGGCGTGCCGCAGATCGATGTCAGTTTCGACATTGATGCCAACGGCATTGTGCATGTGTCTGCGCGTGACAAGGCGACGGGTATCGAGCAGAAGATTACCATCACCAACTCCGGCGGGTTGAACAAGAACGAAATTGAGCGCATGAAAGCTGATGCAGAGCGCTTTGCAGGTGAAGATGCGCGTCGCCGCGAAGCGGTTGAAGCGCGTAACAACGCCGATGCGGCCATTTACACAGCGGAAAAAACGGTGCGGGAGTCTGCGGAAAAAGCGGATGCCGGTGCGGTTGAAAAGGTTAATCAAGCCATTGGGGAATTGCGTAGTGTGATGTCGGGTGAGGATTTCACCGTCATCAAGGAAAAAACCGACGCGGTGAATTCGGCACTGTATGCGATGAGTTCCGCAATGTACCAAAGCGGTGCCAGTGGCGGTGCAACGGGTACTCAATCGACCTCTGGCACGTCCGGCGGTTCGGATGATGACACCATCGTGGATGCCGACTACGAAGAGGTTAAATAGAGCGGCGACGTCGACTCAAACCATTCCGGGAGGCTTGAGCCCTCGAGTTCAAGTCTCCCACGTTTCTGGCAATGCCAGTCAGGTAAGCGATCATGAAGGCTGATTACTACGAATTGTTGGGTATTGCAAAAGGCGCCAATGACGATGCGATTCGTCGCGCTTATCGTAAGATGGCACGCAAGTATCATCCAGACGTGAACAAGGAACCCGACGCTGAGAGCAAGTTTAAGGAGGTTTCAGAGGCCTACGAGGTTCTGAATGATCCGCAAAAGCGTGCGGTGTATGACCAATATGGTCACGCCGGTTTTAATCAGGGTGGCGGTTTTGGCGGTGACTATGGTGGCTTCGGCGACTTTGGCGGATTGGGCGATATTTTTGACGCGTTTTTTGGGGGCGGTCAGGGTGGACGTTCCCGGCGTCGTGGTCCCGAACGCGGTGCCGATTTGCGGTTGGATATCACGCTTGGTTTTCGTGAAGCAATTTTCGGAACTGAAAAAACCCTGGATATTCCGCATCTGGAACGATGTCAGCCGTGTGGGGGCAGTGGTGCCAAAGAAGGGACACAACCCCAATCGTGTTCGCAATGCAAAGGTGCCGGGCAAATTCAGCAAGTCTCACGGAGTCCGTTTGGGCAGTTTGCGCAGGTGGTAACGTGTCCCGCGTGCAAGGGTGAAGGGCAGCAGATTGAGAACCCGTGCGGCACTTGTCGAGGTAAGGGCAAACATCAGGTGAACCAGCAGGTCAAGGTGACGGTACCACCAGGTGTCGATAACGGGGCGAGGCTGCGGTTGACGGGTAAGGGCGATGCAGGCGGCCGTGGAGGCCCGCACGGCGATTTGTATATCGTCATTCATGTTGCTGCAGACGAGACTTTGCAGCGTCGGGATGCGGATCTCTTCCGCTCTTTCGCGATCTCTTACAGTCAGGCCGTTTTGGGTGCGGATGTCAAAGTGCCATTGCTTGTGCAATCCGATGATCCGCAGTTCCACGATCTCAAGATTCCTGCGGGGACGCAAACGGGTACGGTCTTTAGCGTTCGACAGCAAGGGGTGCCGCATCTGAACGACCCGCGGCGCCGTGGTGATTTGCACGTCGAAATTTTCGTCGCGGTGCCTGCCGCGGTGAGCGAGGAAGAGCGCGAACTGCTCGAACGTCTGGAGGCGCTTCGAACGGGCGAGGAGAAGCATCACGGGGGATTGTTGGATAACATCAAGGATGGGTTGAAACAACTTTGGAAAGAATAGGGCGTTTCTAGGAATGATCGATTTATTGTCGAGCTTTGCGCGCGATGTGCAAGCGATATGGAAAAAAGACCCAGCGGCCCGCAACTGGATCGAAGTCTTGATGTGTTATCCGGGGCTGCACGCGGTCTCCGCCCATCGTGTGGCGCATCACTTGCATACATCGGGTGTGCCAGTGTTACCGCGTCTGATGTCACACGCCACCCGTGCGTTGACCGGTATTGAGATTCATCCGGGGGCGACACTTGGTGCGGGGGTTTTTATTGATCACGGCCAAGGCGTGGTCATTGGTGAGACCGCCGTTATTGGGAATGACGTGTTGATTTACCAAGGGGTAACCTTGGGCGGCACGAGTCTTGAGCCTGTCAAGCGGCATCCGACGATTGGTTCGAACGTGGTGATTGGCGCGGGCGCTTCGATCCTGGGTAATATTGAGGTCGGGTCGAGTGCATTTGTTGGCGCGGGGTCGGTGGTGACGAAACCGGTGCCTGCGGGCTCAACGGTGGTTGGCATTCCAGCCAGGGTTGTGCAGAGAGGGCCAGCGGAGCCTGCGGCTGAGGGGATGCGCCAAGGTCCGCTCCCGGATCCGGTCATGGGGATGCTGGGTGCCTTGCACGATCGCCTGACACACCTTGAAGCGGAACTCGACCGGCTGCGTCAAGAGAATCGCGAATTGCGGCAGCGCTGAGACGCCTGTGTATGCCCTGACAGCCAGGCACGTCACCTGGCCCGATTGCAGTATAAGGAAGCGTTTTGTTACGTTTTTACAATAGCCTGACCCGTCAATTGGAGGTATTCAAGCCCCTCGCACCGCCACAGGTCACGATGTACGTGTGTGGGCCGACGGTGTACGGGTTGCTGCATATCGGCAATGCACGGACCTTCATGGCGTGGGACGTGGTGAGGCGGTATCTCGTTTATCGCGGTTACAGCGTCACGTACGTACAAAACTTTACGGATGTGGATGACAAGATCATTGATGCGGCCCATCGTGAAGGCCTCACAACGGCTGCTTTGGCGCAAAAGTACATGGATGCCTATTTTATGGACATGGATGCGCTTGGCGTGAACCGGGCGGATGTCTACCCCCAGGCAACGCTAGCGATTCAGGCGATGATTGCGCACATTCAGGCTTTGTGTGATCGGCAAATTGCGTACGTGGTCGATGGCGACGTCTATTTTCGGGTGCGTGCGTTCCCCGAATACGGCAAACTCTCCGGCCGGCGACTGGATGATGCGCAGATACCCGGTGGCGCAGTCAAAGAGGCTGCGCAGGATTTTGCGTTATGGAAAAAAGCCAAACCCGGTGAACCATCGTGGGAAAGCCCTTGGGGTCCCGGGCGGCCCGGTTGGCACATCGAGTGTTCTGCCATGGTTCATCAATGTTTGGGGCCCACCATTGATATTCATGCAGGCGGCATGGACCTGTTGTTCCCGCATCATGAAAATGAGATCGCACAGTCCGAGTCGTTGACGGGCAAGCCTTTCGCCCGTTACTGGTTGCATACGGGCTTTCTCAATTTTGAGTCGGAAAAAATGAGCAAATCATTGGGCAACATCAAGACCACGCGGGACATGCTGCAACGTTATGGGGCGCAAGCCTTGCGCGTTTTTATGCTCATGACGGGCTACCGCAACGAACTGGAGTTTTCTGAGCAGGGCATCCTGGCCGCGGATAAAGGCTGGAACAACCTGAGGAATCAATTGGCAAAATTGTGGGAGCAAGGCCTTGGTGGTGAAAAGGCGCCTGCTGAGTTAGCCAGTCACTTTGAGGCGGCGTTTGCGCAGGCGATGGACAATGACTTGAATACAGGTGGTGCACTGGCCCAGTTCAATATCACGGCCAATCATATCAAGCAGTATCAGCAAGCGTGCGTGGCACGTGGCGAAGCGCCTGGCGATTGCCGTGAGGTGGTCACACGAATGCGGGATCTTGCCAGTCAGATTTTAGGCCTTGACCTGTCGCCGCCACAAACGCATGAGGGGCGCACGGATGGCTTGGCTGACGATCTCATGCAAGTCATTATCACGTTGCGGGCGGAAGCAAAACAGGCAAAGAATTGGCCGCTGGCGGATCGCATTCGGGAGCAGTTGTCAGCGCTACACGTGCAACTGCTCGACCATAAAGACGGTTCAACCACGTGGCGCGTCATCGAACCGGAACCGGTCACGCAGGAATGAACCAGGCACCTGTCAAACCAGCGGCTCACTTACCGATTCGCACACTTGCCTACATCGGTGACGCAATTTACGAACTGCATGTGCGTCTCAGGATGTTGGAGTGTGGTGTAACGGTCGATGATTTGCATCGCAAAACCGTCAACCGTGTCAGCGCATCGGGCCAGGCGCGCTTGGCGCATCGTTTGCAAGCGCATTTGCTGACGGATGAATTGCAAGTTTTTAAAAGGGCTCGCAATCACAAATCAGTCGGTCCGCAACGAGGCTCGATCGCGGACTATCGGTTAGGAACGGCGTTGGAAGCGGTGTTCGGCTATGTCAAGCTGAAACCAGACCTGGAACGACTTGCCGTGTTGCTCGCGTTGAGTGACACCATTTTCGAGGAATTTAACGATGGTATTTAAGAACAAATCCCCCGGGCGCTCGCGGCCTCAAAATGCGCAGCGCGCATCCGCGGCGGGTGTGTCCAAGGGGTCACGGGCTGCTGGCAGGCCTGGAAAAGCATCAGAGCCGGGTCGCGCCAAACGCGCATCTGGCGATCGCCTGACCGCCACTGCGCGGCCGCAGCGGGTTCCTTCCGTGCGCGCCGGAGCATCCAGTGCATCACCAGCAAGCCAACCCACTGAAAGCAAGGGTGATATCGTCTACGGGCGACACCCCTCCTTGGCGGCTTTGGAGGGTGAACAGGCAATCAACAAAATCTGGATGCTCAAAGGCATTCGGAATCAGGAGCTTGTGACAACCGTGCGCACCTTGGCGAAGGCCAAGGGGGCGACCTTGCAACTCGTCGAACGCGCAAAACTGGATGCCTTGACACTGAACGCCAACCATCAAGGGATTGTGGTCTCGTTGGCATCTGCCGTTTACCATGATGTCGACGAATTGATTGAGCGTGCGTTGGCCTCGCGTTACCCGGCATTGTTGATGCTGGATGGCATCGAGGATCCGCATAATTTGGGTGCGTTGATTCGCACGGCTGAAGCCGCTTCGTTCCAAGGGGTGATCATCCCCAATCGACGCGCGGTCGGCCTTACGCCTGTCGCTGCAAAATCGGCCGCAGGCGCCGTTGGACGTGTGCCCGTCGCTCGGGTAGGCAATCTGGCGCAATGTGCGGACAAACTGCGCAAAGCCGGATTTTGGCTGGTCGGCGCAGATATCAGTGACGCCACATTGCCGTATGACACCGACCTGACACAACCATTGGTACTTGTCATCGGTTCGGAAGGCTTCGGTCTCGCGCACCTGCTCCGTCAGAAATGCGACGCAACTGTCAAGTTGCCTCTTGGTGGTCAGATGGAAAGCCTCAACGCCTCGGTGGCAGGCGGCATTCTCATGTATGAGGCTGTGCGTCAGCGCGGGCAGCAGCAGTCAAGCGGCGATTGAATGCTGCCGATGGACAATGCGATGGCTTGTTTTGCCGGATATCGTCGAGCAAACGAGCCAAACCTCCAGGCAAATGGAAATGACTTAAAATTTTTTTAACCTGATAAGTGAGCACCGCTTGGGTACACTAAACTTGGGATGCATTGTCGTCCAACCGTGCACCCGCTGTCAGCTTGGCGCAAACGAATCGTAGACGGAGGAGTGATTGATGACAAAGTGGCGTCGTCTCGGTACGGGCGGCAGTGTGTCACTCGGTGTGGCCATCGCTGTGTTGGTCGGCTGTCAAACCCCGCTGGCCATCAAAACCGACAGTGAAAACAAGACAGTCCTGGCTGGTTCGACTGGTGCCGGTGTGCAAAACCAGGGGGCGGAACAGGTTTTGACCGAGGGTGTGCTGCCTGCGGAAGTGGCGCCGGTTGATCTTGCACCCGCGATGCTCATTTCCGCGGAAAAAGGTGGTGTATACGTGAGCCCGGATGGTTTGCTCACAGCGACCATCCCCCCAGGTGCTTTGTCTGAAGATG
>JBBAPZ010000011.1:56463-108063 GCA_040400605.1 Candidatus Sericytochromatia bacterium | reverse complement strand
TGAACGTGCGTGGTGCGAGATGAGGGGGGTTGATGGTGCGGCGAAGTTTGCGGGAGGCGCGGTTGGTGTTGGCGTCGGCGTCGCCACGCCGGGCTGATCTGTTGCGTCAGTTGGGGCTTGGGTTTGCGGTTGTGCCGGCATTGGGGGATGAGGTGTTGCAGCCGGATTTATTGCCGCATGACCTGGTAGAAGGGTTGGCGCATCAAAAGGCGTCAGAAGTCGCATTGCAGGAGAGCGGGGCTGACCTCGTCATTGGTGCGGACACGATTGTGGTGCTCGATGGGCAGGTGATGGGCAAGCCTGGGACGTCCGAAGCGGCCGTCAGGATGTTGCAGACTTTGTCGGGCAACTGGCATCAGGTGGTGACGGGGTTTGCGCTGATTGAGCCTGGCAGTGGCCGGCAGTTGAGCGGTCATGCGGTGACAGATGTGCGGATGCGATCGCTCGGGGCGGAGGAGATCGAAGCCTATGTGCGCAGTGGTGAGGTGATGGACAAAGCGGGCGCGTACGCGATTCAGGGGTATGCGGCGATTTTTGTTAATGAGATTCGGGGCTGTTATCACAATGTGGTGGGGTTGCCGCTGTCGCGTCTGGATGCGGCCTGGCGTGAGCTTGGTTGGCAAATTTGGAATTGACGGTTTTGTGATAGACGCGTTGGACTTTTAGGATCGGGAAAGAGCATAATGGGCGCGAATGGGGTCAGGGTTGCAATCATGGTTGCCCGGTTGGGTTGCCGTGATTCTTTGAAAGTGAGTAAAACACCGTGCTGAGCTCGCTGATGGGGCGTTTCTCTCGGGATATGGGCATTGATTTGGGGACCGCGAACACGTTGGTCTTCGTCAAGGGGCGCGGCGTCGTGTTGAACGAGCCGTCCGTGGTGGCCATTCAGGGTGGAAATCGCAACAAGCCGTGGGCGGTGGGCGAAGAGGCCAAGCAGGTGATTGGTCGGACGCCGGGGGATATCCGTGCGGTGCGTCCGCTCAAGGATGGTGTGATTGCCGATTTTGATGTCGCTGAGGCGATGCTGAAGCATTTTTACCACAAGGTGCAGGATCGTCACGGTATTTTTAAGCCGTTGGTGATCATTGGGATTCCGTCGGGTGTGACGGCCGTGGAGCGGCGGGCGTTGAAGGATGCGGCGATTGGTGCGGGTGCGCGCGAGGCTTATTTGATTGATGAGCCGATGGCGGCGGCGATTGGGGCAGGTTTGCCCGTATCTGAGCCGATGGGTTCGATGATTGTGGATATTGGGGGTGGAACGACGGAGGTGGCGGTCATCAGTCTTGGTGGGATTGTGACGAGCCGTTCGGTGCGTGTGGCGGGGGATGAGCTGACGGACGCCGTGTCCAATCATTTGCGCAAGGTGCACAGTTTGAGCATTGGGGAGCGGACGGCTGAGGAAATCAAGATCAAGTTGGGCTCGGCGTATTCGACGGGGCCGGATGTGAGGATGGATGTGCGGGGGTTGAACCAGTTGACGGGTTTGCCGCGGACGGTGACGATCAGTTCGCATGAGATCCGCGAGGCGTTGGCTGATCCCGTGGCGAAGATTGTGGATGCCGTGCGCGACACGCTGGAAAAGTGTCCGCCGGAATTGGCGGCGGACATCATTGATCGCGGCATTGTGCTCGCGGGGGGTGGTGCGATGCTCAAAGGGTTGGATGAGCTGATCAGCCACGAAACGGAAGTCCCTGTTCACATTGCGGAGAACCCTTTGCAATGCGTGGTTTTGGGAACGGGGCGGGTCATTGAGAATCTCGACTCCCACAGGCGCGTGCTTGGCGAAATCGACCAATAAACAGCCTTCATTCACTTCGGTATTCCTTGGGACGCTGACAGGAACCCGCCAAACCCATGCGTGCGCGAAAACACCATCGCCTGAAAATCTGGCCATTATTGGGCTACACCAGCCTTGTAGCAGTTGCGACAGGGCTTGGTTGGTTTTTGAAGCCAGACATCCAGGTGGCGGTGCTTGTGCACCCGGTTACCAGCGTGCTCCAAGACTGCCAAAAGCGCTGGTTGGCAGTCCAAGACACATTCAGGAGCCAGCGGCGCCTGCTAGAAGAAAACAGCCGGCTCAAGGAGCACGTGGGGTTGCTTGAGCGTCAGCTGAACGCGCGGGATGAGGCAGTGCTTGAGAATGTACGTTTAAAGGATCTACTGAGACTGCGGGTCCCCGATGCATCCTGGGTACCGGCAGTCGCGCCTGTTGTGGGACGTGCGCCGGATAACTGGCATCAGCGGGTGTTGGTGACATTGAATCCGAAACTGACCTGGCATGCGCCTGCCACGGCGATCGCCCGCACCGGGGTGGTGGGTCGTTTGACCGCGCTCAGTGGTCAAACGGGGGTGGTGGTGCTTGTCACGGACCCGGGCAGCGCGTTGCCGGTCATGAACGCACGGACGCGATCCACCGCGATTATGACGGGACAGGATGACGCGTGGCCGAGCCTGAAGTATATGATGGACCCGGATCGCTGGCGGGTGGGGGATCGCATTGTGACCTCCGGACTCAGTGGCGTCGACCCCAAGGGAATTCTGGTGGGGCATGTCATCCAGCTTAAACGGGTGGCTCATTCGCTGTATCCGGAGTTGCGCGTGCAACCCGTCGTCAAACTTAACACGCTCGAAGAAGTGGTCATCTTGCCCAAAGGAATGCGTGCCCTACCGATGCCCAAACCAAGCCCAACACCACAGGCAACCCCAACACCTGCGGCAGCGCCCGCGTCAGGTGGCATGCCACCCCGCAACCCCAAGGCGGCATCGTCCAAGCCGGTCACGGCGGGGTCTCGCCCGCCTGCCCCCAAGCCAGGTGCGAGTCCGACGTCACGGTCGTCAGCCGGTCCGACGGTTTCGCCAAGCGCGGCGCCCGTGCTGGTGCCGTCGGTGGTACCATCCGAAGTTGAGGCACCGCAGGGAGCGACGTGATGACAAAGGGAGCACGTAGGGTTCTTTTGGGTGGTTTGGCTCTGCTGGCAGTGTGCTGGCAGTGTTCCGTCTGGGCAGTCGTGCCGGTTTTGGGGCTTCGGTTGGATGCGGTGCTGGTTTTGGCGGTCGCCGCGGGATGGTACTGGGGCCCCCTTGCCGGGGCTGGCTCCGGGCTTGCTTTGGGCGCGTTGCTGGATGGGGTCTGCGGGACCGGCTTGCACCACGGGGTGAGCAAGACACTGGTTGGCTTGCTCACGGGTTGGTCACGTCGAACGCTCGACCACTTGGATCCGTGGGTGATGGGCCTGCTCGTTGTGGTGTCAACTTTGGTTGATGCGCTGTGTCTGGCCGCATTGTGGCGTCTTTCGGGTCACACGTGGGCGTGGGAGCGGGCCATGAGCCATGCGCTGCCCCTGGGTTTGGTGCATGCAGGATTGTGGCTGGTGCTGCAACGATTTGAGCGGCCCGGGGAGTTGCAGCCGTGATGCAGCCGATTGATGATGCGGAGCGGGAGTACCGCGGCTGGCTGATGTTCGGCGTGGCCGTCAGTTTGTGTCTGACGCTGACCTTCCGGCTGGCTTATCTGCAGTTGTATCAAGGTGCCAGGTTTGCGCAGCAAGCGGAAGGCAACCGGGTCCGAATCATCTTGCAGGCTGCGCCGCGCGGCATCGTGTCGGATCGCAAAGGACGCATCCTGGCGGCCAATCGTTTGTCTTACAGCCTGACCCTTTATCCGATCAAGATGCCGAAGGATCGCATCGACCAGGTATTTTTGCGGCTGGAAAAACTGCTGAAGGTTGACTTGAACGAGCGGCGCAGAGGGGTTGAACGCGCGGGTCATCGCAGCCCACATCGGATCAAGTTGCTGGGTGATATGGATCCACGGGCAATCGCCGTGGTGAGCGAACACTTGGCCGAATTGCCCGGTGTCGCCATCGAGCCGGATATCATTCGGTATTATCCGAATAATCAGGTGGCCGCGCACGTGATCGGCTACACCGGTGAAATCACGGAAAAAGAACGCCAACGCCTCAATCCTGAACAGTATCGCACCGGTACGGTGATTGGCAAGAGTGGTCTTGAACGCCTGTATGATGCCCGTTTACGCGGGATAGATGGGGCGCAGCAAGTCGAAGTGGATGCACGCGGCAGACCCATTCAGATTCTTGGCAGCCGTACGGCGAGGCACGGGGAAAACATGCAACTGTTCTTGGATCTGCAACTGCAGATGGTAGCGGAGAAGGCCTTGGACGAGCAGAGATTGGCGGGGGCGATCGTCGTGATGAACCCGCAAAATGGGGAAATTCTGGCGATGGCGAGCCGACCGGCTTTCAATCCAAACTTGTTTTCACGCAAACTCAAAGCCCACGAGTGGCAAGCGTTGACCCGGGCAGACCATCCCTTTGTCAACCGGGCCCTGTCTGCGTATCCACCGGGGTCAATCTTCAAGATTCCCATGGCGCTTGCCGCGCTCGAAAGCGGTCGGACAACCGCCCAGCGCAGCTTTTTGTCCACCGGGTCGCTGCGGGTCGGTAATCGAGTTTTTCACGATTGGCATGCACCCGGGTTTGGTCGCGTGAACCTCGCACAAAGCCTGGAGTGGTCGATTGACACGGTTTATTACCAACTCGGGGTTGAAATGGGTGGCGAGATCATGAGCCGGTATGCGCGTGAAATGGGCCTTGGCGAGCCAACCGAACTCAAGCTCGACCCTGAAAGTGCGGGGCTGATTCCGGATCCCGCCTGGAAGCGCCGGGTGTTTCGCGATGGTTGGTGGCCGGGTGATTCCGCCAATATGGCAATCGGGCAGGGCGCCGTTAATGTGACGCCCTTGCAAGCGGCAGTCATGGTCAGTGCGATCGCCAATGGTGGCCGTGTCCTGGTGCCGCGACTGGTGGATGACAAGTCAGGCATCCGCATTCGAAAGCAATCCGTGTGGAAACCGCAACACGTGGAGGTGGTGAGCCAAGGGTTGCGCAAGGTGGTGACGGGCGGAACCGCGACGGTGGTGGATCTGCCGGGCATCGCGATTGCAGGCAAGACGGGATCCGCGGAAAGCGGCAAGCGTAAGACCCACTCGTGGTTCGTGTGTTATGGCCCCACGAAGCACCCAACCGTGGCAGTGATCGTTTTTGCTGAAGCCGCGGGCCATGGTGGTGCGATCGCCGCACCGATCGCGCGCAAAATCCTGGAACACCACTTCGGCATTCGCCCCTCACCCGACCCAAACCCGAAAAAATCGCCTTGACAAGTCAGCCGACCCGGTGGCGGAAGCCTTGTGCAAAGCGCTACAATGGTACGGTGTCGCAGAATGCGTCCCAATCATTCCGCTGTGGGGAGCCCCGGAGACAGAAATGGTGAGCGTCTTGCCAGAGGTTTTAGTCACAACAACCGATAACGGGCTGCTGATTACCATTCCAGACAATCTGGAGTGGTATGTGGCTGCGCGGGACCTCCACGAGAAATTAGCGAAGTTGACGCCGATAGCGCCTGAACAACGGGTCTTGCTGGATCTCGGCCGCCGGGCGCTGAATGTCCCGCAATTGGAGGCGTTGCGTGAAGAATTGCGCAACGATCATCGCTTGTCGCTGCATGGCATTCTGTCGCTGAACGATGCCACCCGTCAGGCGGCGGATGGTTTGGAACTCTGGACGGCAATGAGTTTACCGCCTGCCCCGGGCGCCGTGGCACCCAAGCCGGAGCCGCCGCAGCCAAATACGATGCGGTACAACCACAACGCGCTGTACCTGAAGCAAAACTTTCGTTCCGGCCAGTCGTTGCGCCACGACGGCACGGTGATTATCTGTGGCGATGTCAATTCCGGTGCGGAGATCACAGCGGATGGAGACATTATCGTTTTAGGTACTTTAAGGGGGACCGCGCACGCGGGAGCAAATGGCGATCCTGGCTGTCAGATCGTGGCATTGAGTTTACGGCCCACGCAGTTGCGGATTGCCGGTTTCATTGCCCGTAGACCGGACCATGCGTCGCAGGCGCCCAGTGCCTATCCCGAGGTGGCTCGGGTTCATGGGGCTGAGATTCACGTCATTCCGTTGCGGGATATGCACTAGGTAGGCCGTCAGCGGGACTGCCGATTATCGAGAGGACAATCATGACAGCGCAAACCGAATCCACTGCCGCGTCATCCCGCGTCATTGTGGTTACATCAGGCAAGGGCGGCGTCGGCAAAACGACGACGAGCGCCAACATTGGGATGGCGTTGGCGGCGATGGGCGAGAAAGTCGCGTTGGTGGATGCTGACATTGGCTTGCGCAATCTGGATTTGGTCTTGGGGTTGGAGAATCGCATCGTTTATAACGTGGTGGATGTGATTGAGAACCGTGCGCGTATCAAGCAGGCGTTGATTAAAGACAAGCGATCGCCGAATCTGGCGTTCTTGCCCGCGGCGCAGACGCGGGACAAGAGTGCGATCACCCCCGAGCAAATGACGTGGGTTATTAATGAACTGGTGTCAGAGTATCAATACGTGCTCATCGACTGCCCTGCGGGTATCGAGCAGGGTTTCAAGAATGCCATCGCGCGGGCGGACGAGTCCATTATTGTGACCAACCCCGAAGTGTCTTCAGTACGGGATGCGGATCGCGTGATCGGATTTTTGGAGACCCACGGGGTGTCGCGCAACCAGCTGATCGTGAACCGCATCCGGCCCAAAATGGTCGCAGGCGGCGACATGATGAGTGTGGAAGATGTCTTGGAGGTGCTTGGCACGAGTGTGAAACTGGTGGGTGTCGTGCCGGATGATGAATCGATCATCACCTCGACCAACCGTGGTGAGCCGGCGGTGTTGAAGCCGACTTCGCGTGCAGGGCAGGCCTACATCAATATCGCGCGCCGTTTGCGTGGCGAGGAAGTTCCTTTTATGAATCTCGAAGCTTCGAACGGCTTGTTTGAGCGGTTCAAGCGTCTGTTCAGCTGAGTCGCGCCGGGCGTCCGAACTGGCCAGTCCTTCTTCCTGCAACCACTACGGAGGTTTTTAGACCATGGGCCTTGCATCTATCTTTGACCGACTGTTTGGTCGCAATGGCGACAGCGGCAACGCAGCCAACGCGGCCAAGGATCGCTTGCGTCTCGTGTTGATGCATGACCGAACGGATATTCCGGCCACGATGATGGAGGCCATTCGTGCGGAGATGATCGAGGTACTGACCAAATATGTGGACATTGACCAGGCGGCACTTGAAGTCCAGCTCGAAAAAGAGCAGGGCGCCATTGGGTTGGTTCTGAACATCCCCATTCGCCGGGTCAAAAACGAGGATGAGGCCGCGGCGGCCGTCGCGGCGGCGCAGCGTCTCGCGGAATTAAAGGCAAAGCTGCAGGACGAGGCGGCACAGCGTGCCTCAGCTGCTGAACCGGCGGTTGCAGCAGCCGAAGAAGCGACACCGGAAGCCTTGTCGGCGGCAGTCTGGCCCACAGTCGTGGTGGATGGCGCAGGTGAGGTGGCGGGTATCAACGGGGTGAACGAGCGCCAAAGCGATGATACGCAGGCTGCAGCGAATGGGGCCGCCGAGGATTCGGGCAGTCAAGCCGTGGATATCGCGCACAAGGTGGCGTCGGATCGCAAAACCCGGACCAAGTGAGCGTTTGAGGGTTGTGCTGGATAAACACGCGTGGAGACAGCTGGACTGGTCCTTGCTGATCACGGTTGTATGCCTGATCGGGTTGGGGCTTGCGGCGATATTCAGCGCGACCCATCACGAAGTGGGGCATGGCGAATTCGTACGCCAGCTTCTGTATCTCGTACCGGCGACGCTGACTGCTTTGTTGTTTGTTCTATATGACTATGCCTGGTTGTACCGCGCCAGTCACGTCATTTATTGGGTGAATCTGAGTTTGTTGACGTGGGTGCTGCTAGGCGGTCACAGTGCGTTGGGGGCCCAGCGGTGGATCAACCTCGGGTTCATGACCATTCAGCCGTCGGAGTTCGCAAAGCTGGCGTTGATTGTCACACTGGCGCGGGTGCTGAGCCTGGCCCCTGCACGCAACCCACAGACCCTGCTGAAAGTGGGGTTGCACGTGGGTATCCCCGCCCTGTTGATTTTCAGGCAGCCTGATCTCGGCACAAGTCTCGTGTTTGGCGCCATCACACTGGGGATGCTCATCTGGGCGGGTTTACCCGCTGCATTGCTGTTTGCGTTGATCTCGCCAATCATCAGTCTGGTCATCAACGCCTGGAGTGGGTGGCTATGGACGCTTTATCTGATTGGGCTCGCCTGGTGGCTCTACCGCTGGCTACGGCTGCACTGGTCACTCAAAACACTCGCGTGGGGTCTCAACGTCGCGTTTGCCTATGCCATTCCAGTGGTGTGGGGGCTGCTCAAGCCATATCAACGGCAACGTTTGGTGGTCTTTATGAACCCGGAAGGCGATCCCCTCGGCTCGGGTTATCACATCATTCAGTCCAAGGTGGCCATCGGCTCGGGCGGCTTGACCGGCAAAGGCTACCTGGAAGGCACACAGACGCAGCTGCATTTTATCCCGGAACAACACACCGACTTCATTTTTTCGGTGATTGGGGAAGAGCTTGGGTTTTTGGGTGGTGTTCTGGTCATCATCCTGTTTTTGTTGTTGGCGTGGCGCGGCGTTGCGATCGCTGAGCGCGTGCGCGACCCCTTCGGCAGCTTGATCGTGATCGGCATCATCAGCATGATGCTCTTTCACTTCTTCGTAAACGTGGGCATGACCACAGGCATCATGCCCGTCACCGGCATCCCGTTGCCCTTCATCTCAGCCGGCGGCACCAGCCTCCTCACCAACTGCACAGCCATCGGTCTGCTGCTCTCAATCGGCATCCGCCGACGCAAATCACTTCCCTCATAACCCAACACATCGACGGGTACGGTCAAAGTTGAGGCTTGCGAGCCATGCATGTTACTATCAAGCAGGGGTGTATCCTGCTCAGTTGGGAGATTGAAGTGGCGTGTCAAGCGCCTGAATATGGATCCTGCGATTACATTCTTTAACATCATGGTAATACTGCTGTTGGTTGCTACCAATGGCTTTTTTGTGGCTGCGGAATTTTCGCTTGTCACCATGCGGGCCACCCGCATTGAGCAATTGGTAGAAGAAGGCAATCGGATTGCCAAGATAATCCAGCGTGCCCAAAAGGATCCCAATCGTTTCCTGTCTGCGTCGCAGATCGGCATCACCCTCGCCTCGCTGGCCTTGGGTTGGGTGGCTGAGCCCACAGTCGCCAAAATTTTCATGGAAGGTTTTGAGACGCTTTGGCCTTACCTGAGCCACGAGGAAGCAAGCACGGCGGTGGTGGGTGTGGCGCATTCCATTGCCACTGCCGTCACCTTTTTACTCATCACGTACTTGCACATCGTCCTTGGCGAATTCATTCCCAAAGCGTTTGCATTGCAGCGCACCGAAGCGACCGTACTCTTGACTGCCTTGCCCCTCGAACTGGTTTCGACGCTTTTCACCCCGTTCATCGTGATGCTCAATCGCTCCGGACAGTGGATGCTGAACCACATCGGCATTGAGGCGGCGCCACAGCACCATTTGGTGTACACAGAAGACGAACTGAAACGCATCGTGAGTGCCAGCCACGAAGTGGGCTTACTGGAATCGCAAGAGCAGCAGATGCTACACAAGGTCTTCGCGTTTTCAGACAAAGTGGCGCGCGAAATCATGGTTCCACGGCCAGACATTAAAGGGTTGCCGGTAGACAGTTCCTTTGAGGACGTCGTTAAGTTTGTTCGCGAGGAAGGCCATACCCGTTTCCCGATTTACCAGGACAACGTCGATCACGTGGTGGGGGTTTTTCATGCCAAAGACCTGTTCCACTTCGTGGGTCACCAGCAAGACGGTGCATTTCAGTTGCGCAAGTGGATGCGCGATGTCCCGTTCGTGCCAGAAAGCAAGGCCGTTGATGAATTGCTTACCGAGTTGAAGAAAGGCCGTTCACAAATTGCCATCGTCATGGACGAATTTGGGGGCACATCAGGGTTGGTGACCCTTGAAGACGTGCTAGAAGAGATTGTTGGTGAGATTGAAGATGAGTTTGACGAACCGGTGCCCGATGTCGAATTGGTCAAAGCGGGACATTATCGCATCGATGGGGGCTTTCGGATTGCGGATTTCAATGATCGCTTCGGCACGAATTTCGCAACGGAAGACTACGATACCTTGGCGGGCCTCGTTTTCGGCGCATTGGGGCGCGAACCGCTCTTGCACGACCACGTCACCATCGACAGCACCCGCTTTGAAGTTCTTCAAATGGAAGGCCACCGCATCAAGCGTCTGGGCCTTATCATCGACGTTATGCCCACTGCCGAACCAAGCGACACCCAATCACCCTGACGCCTGCTTCCAAGTTCACCGGGCAACCGCGATGCAAACTCAACGCTCACCAAGCTGCGGGCAGTAGCACCCTCTTTTGGCACTCCCAACCTTCAATGAATCCCAAACGCCGGCCCGCGTCAGGGCAGACCTCTTGCGGGTCGATGCCAGTCCACCCGTACGAAACGGGCACGGTCCTGCAAGCTGATGGTCGTGGTGCCATCATAGGCCCTTTGTATCTCGCGCGCGATGCGTTCGGCGAGTGTGGTTGTGATGGTGGTGATAAGGATGCGTTCACCACTCAGATGCAAACTTGCGATACGCGCCATCGGGTTGATGCGCCGTGTCTGCGCTTCTACACGATCAATCAACGCCAAAATACCTGCTTCATCAAACAGGATCAAATCACTCTGTAAATTCACCACCCCATCATAATCCGCACGCTCCACCGCCAGACACGCCGGGCAAATCACCCGCGTGATGCTCTCCGTGCGGTTCAGACTCTGATACTCCTGCTCATTCAGATGCCAGTGCTTGCTGGCCCATATCGCGTGACAACGGCCACAAATGACCGTGCCGCGATACCCGTGTGTTGCCTCTCGAAACCCCGTGCGCCGCATCGAGAATGACGGTCGGTTCAATGCGGCGAGATCGCGCGCGTGCCGCTTCGTCCCGGTTTTACCTTGTTTGGGGAATTTGTCCTGTCCCATAGCGGCCTCCATGCTCAAACACACCACGTCCCAACCTTAGGCCAACACGCACGCAAACCCAAGTTTCAAGCGCAAGACAATGATTGACCCCAAAGCAGCTGGCAGGTGGCGTCGGTTAAACGGAAATGTGGGCAGTTCACCGCGCGTCATCCCAAAAACCCAGTCATCGCTTCGTCAGTTGAAAAAATTCGAACGACAGAAGAAACTGGTTCGATTAGCACGCGAAGCAGCCCCAAACAAGCATCTTAACGACGTTTCAAGCACCATTCGTCCCGGTGGCGTGTCGCAAATGCGTCACACGCCCCGGGACCAAGCGCGGCTTCGCTGTCCTATCATGTGGCGCTTGGTTGCTGCGCGGTTACTTCACTTTGCAGTTGCACATTCCACTCACGAACAGCGTCCATCAAGGTATATCGAGTCATATCATACTGAATCGGGGTGATGGTCACATAGCCTTCCTGAATGGCGACGACATCTGATTCCGGGTGCTCGCCTTGCTCTTCGGCTTCGCCAGCCAACCAGTAAAAGGTGCGCCCCCGCAAATCCGTACGGTGCTCGAAGCGATCGCGATACTTGCGCCGTCCCAAACGCGTGACCCGCACCCCTTGGTAAGCCCCACCGGCTTCCAAAAACGGAAAATTCACATTGAGCAAACACTGTTCCGGCAAATTTTCAATCGGCAACTGCGCAACCAATTCGCGCGCAAACGCGGCGCAGGGCTCATAACCGGCATCGACAAACGCGGTCAATGAGAAAGCTACCGCAGGCACGCCATTGATTACAGCCTCCAATGCTGCCGACACCGTCCCGGAATACAGGACATCCGTTCCTAAATTCGGGCCCCGGTTAATGCCCGACACCACCAAATCAGGCGGCGCCTCCAACAAGGTTCCCAGCGCCAGCTTGATGCAATCCGATGGTGTCCCGCTCACGGCCCAAGCCGCACGAACCTTCTCGCCCAACGCATAGTGTTCCGCCCGCAACGGCCGATGCAAGGTCAATGCGTGCCCCGTGGCACTGCGTTCGCGATCCGGCGCCACCACATAAACCTCATGACAATCCGCCAACGCCAAAGCCAACGCTTGAATCCCAGGCGCCCCTATGCCGTCATCATTCGAAACCAGAATCCGCAACGCGCCCACCCCTAACCTTTCTCTTCACAACCCCATACCCGGTATAAGACCAAGGTACACCAATCGCAAAGAATCACCCCGGGGTTGCCGGTGCGATCGCTTCAGGCCAACTTTTGACGCGACGCATCGGTCAACTTGTTGACTGTCGCGATAAAAGTATCCATCCCATTGAAGCCGCCATTGACCCCCTTGCGCACCGCAGACCAATCACCGGCAGCCGCCTTTTGGTCCAAGCCGCGATCCTTGAAATACTGCACGAGAATCTTGGCCGCCACGTCGGGCCGCAGGGCGAGATCAGGATTGCCCTCCAGATCAATGCCCAGTTTGCGCCCATACTCCCGATAATTCGCACGCCCCGTAATCTGGATGAAGCCCCGACCTTTAAAACGCACGCCATCACCGGGCTGGGTATTGCCAAGATCGGCACGCCCTTCGTAATCCTGCCCACTCGCATACTCACGAATCGGCTGGAAATTGCTCACTTCGGTCTTCACCGTGGCCAAAACCCCGATAATCGCGTTGGGATCCGTGATACCAGCCTCCTTCATCGCTTGGACAATATACGGCAAACTCTGCTGAAGCTCGGCCACCGGCACATTCAAAACCCGCGCCAACTCCTCAAGACCCAGCGGAAACCGCCAGTCCGCAGGCAAGGGCGGTGGGGCGCCCAAAGCCGGTACCGGCGCACCCCCACCGCCACCTCCACCACCCGTGGGAATTGCACCACCACCGCCACCGGCGCGAAGCGGCACACCACCACCGCTACCACCGCCGCCGCGGGCAGCGGCCCGCTCCCGGCGACCCTCTTCCTCCACATCGGGTCCCAAGGTCAAGCCACTACCGCGAATCGGCTGATAATCCTCAACTGAATGGCGCGGTGCCGGCACCGCGCCATTCAGTTGAGGGGCGATCGCCTGTGCCGGCTCGTCAAACAAGCGACGTGCGTGGTCAAAGCCTTGCACGGAAACGATTTTCGCGGGCTCTCCTCCCTGCAGCGCCTGCAAGACCTGGCCATTGCCCACATAAATCCCGGATTGCGTCGCCGGCTGCCCCTTAAACACCACATCGCCCGGCTGCAACGCCTTTAAGTCGACCGGACGCCCCAGCTTCTGCTGTTCCGCAGCCGAGCCCTCCAAGTTACGCCCGGCTGCTTGGCCTGCCTGCTGTAACAAACCGGAACCATCCGCAGGCCCAGGCTTGGCGCCCTCTGGTTGAGGTTGCGCATTAACGGTTAGTGCCGCATTGATGAAGCGATCCGCCTGGTTGCCCCGCGCCGCACCACGACCACTACCCGCCACGGGCGCTACCGGCGAAACCTGCCCATTGATTCTTGTCACCCGCTTACCCCTCAAATCAAGGCCCATTGCCACGTCTGGAATAAAATATCCCAATGGCAGGGCCCTTCTTGCGTGAGTTAAAAAATCCAAGAAACAGATTTAATGAGAACTCAACAAATCGGGACACGTGCCGTGACAAAAGCCGATAACGTCTGGTGATACAAGCGTTGATGTTTAATCACACGTGTGGGCACTGGGGAATCGTCGGTGAAATATACATAAACGCGTTGACCGGTGATCAAGTTTCGGTTGCTATGAAAAAAAGCGAGTCAACGCGTGATGTTTTGATTTTGCCAGACAATTTTGAACAAAAATCCGGGCGTCACTAATCAACATGCATCAACGCGCGCTGATGGGCAGCGTTCACCCCGCTGTCGAAACGGTTCAATAGCCCACTGACCTTGTAGGTCTCAAAGATTGTCTGAATCGCGGCAATGGCTTCGCTTTCCGAGGATTGAATCGTTGCCAGCACGTCCATCGCCTTGATAATCGCCTCACGGTTGAGTGCGTTCGGGTCGCGATCGATGATCGATTCACTGACTCCGCGTTTCAATGCAACGGTTTTTATGGCATTGACGGTCTCCACACTCGGATGTCGTTCCCTCAGCGCCTCAAGCACCGCAAGCTGTTTACTTGGCACATCGGTTGTCTTTCCGACGCGTTCCAATCGTTCGATACGCTCGGCTTCATTGATCGTGCTGGCACGAATCGCCTCGATAACCCTGAGACTGGAATTGGTTGCGTCAACCTTGACGAGTGCCTCTGTTGCAGAGGAACCCTCACGTCCGGCAAGTGCAAAGAGCGCCTTCTGCCCTGCTTCACGGTTATTGTAATTATTAGCCGTACGAGACAGGAAACCCAACACGCCTGGTTCATCACTGCTTCGTACTGCATCGATCGCCGCTTCGTACATTTTCACACGCAGCTTTTCTTCACTTTTCCAGTCCGGCCGGCTTTTGTCTCCCCAAAAGTTCTCCACGATGCTTATTGCCGTGCGTGCAGATTCATCATCACCCCGTTGCGCCAACCCACGGAGTGATTTCAAGTGGTCCAAACTCCTGGTGTATGAACGAAATTGCCAAGCCCAACCGGGCGTACTCCCACGTTCTGCAAGCAACACAGCAGCATAACCAATCACTTCCGGATCGGGTGAATCCATGGCCAGCTCATAGATATCCTGTCCAATTCTGTCGTTGAATCGCGATGAAAGATCCTGCAACAAGCTCATCAAGGAGTGTGACGCAGTCGCAATGGAACCAGCCGATGAACGTTTGACGATCGCGTCAGCAGACATAATGGGCCGAATCACAGTTGCCGCCGGAGGCAACACAAGACCCGGACGAATCGTGTCCGCGCCATTGGTCAGCACTCTCGTCAATGAACTCATGAACACGGGCGATCCCCCCTCAAAAAAACAACCATCACATCAGCACCAACGGCAACCACCATTCCTATCGTGGCACACGGTTACAACGGCGTAACAAAAACGGATGCCGTTAATTAAGTTTAAATTAACGGCATCCACATGCGGCAGGGCGTACGTGTCTGGCGTGACACGGTCGTTGTGATGACCTCGCCGTCTTACGGCACCACAGAACGGGTGTAGGGTGGATGACTCGCTGGGCAAGCGGTGGCACAGGCGTTATGATGGTGGCTTGTGGGCCAGGCGTGTCAGGCCTTGCCAGGCGAGTCAGAGGATGAGTGTATGACCCTTTCACCGCAACAGGAAAGTGCCGCGTCCCGCGAGGCGATCGCCCCGCCTGACTCGACGATTCAACGCATCAAGAACTTCCATGCCAGACGCGAGGCCGCGATCACGGGCCTCGGACCCGAGGCTGCCGCGAAACAACACGCGCGCGGCAAACTGACCGCTCGCGAACGAATCGACCTGCTGCTGGACCCGGACAGCTTCGTCGAACTGGACCGTTACCGCGTTCACCGCTGCCAGAACTTTGGCATGGAACAAAAAAAAGTTCCGGGCGATGGGGTGGTCACCGGTTACGGCACGATCGATGGCCGCACGATCTATGTGTTTTCGCAGGATTTCACCGTGTTTGGCGGTTCGCTCGGTGAAGTGTTTGCCGAGAAAATCTGTAAGGTGATGGATTTGGCCCTGCGCAACGGCCATCCCTGCATCGGGCTGAATGACTCGGGTGGTGCCCGCATTCAAGAAGGGGTGGAAAGTCTGGGTGGCTATGCGGAGATTTTTTGGCGCAATGTGCAAAGCTCAGGCGTCATTCCGCAATTGTCAGCCATTTTGGGGCCTTGTGCCGGCGGAGCCGTTTACTCACCGGTCATGACGGATTTCACGGTCATGGTGAAAGACACGAGTTTTATGTTTATCACGGGGCCGGAAGTGGTCAAGACGGTATTGGGTGAGGATGTAACTTTTGAGGAGCTTGGGGGGGCCACCACCCATAATGAGATCAGCGGTGTGGCGCATTTCATGGCAGAGAGTGAAGAAGAGGCGCTGGCGCAGTTGCGCTACCTGCTGGGCTTTTTACCCTCGAACAATCTGGAAGACCCGCCCACTTACCCGTGCAGCGATCCGGCGAACCGGCAAGAAGAGCGCTTGTTAACGATCATTCCGGATCAACCCAATCGGCCATACGATATGAAAGAACTGCTGGCCCTCGTGCTGGATGATGGCGAGTTACTCGAGATTCAGCCTTTGTTCGCGCAGAACCTGATCACAGCCTTTGCACGCCTTGATGGTCGCACAGTGGGCATCGTAGCGAATCAGCCGAAGGTCAAGGCAGGCACGATGGACATCGATGCCTCGGTCAAAGGGGCGCGTTTTGTGCGTTTCTGTGATGCGTTCAATATTCCTATCGTGACTTTTGAAGATGTGCCGGGTTACTTGCCAGGCAAGTCCCAGGAACATGGCGGCATCATCCGGCATGGGGCCAAATTGCTATATGCCTATTGCGAGGCGACGGTGCCCAAGTTGACTGTCATCACCCGCAAGGCGTACGGGGGGGCTTACGATGTGCTGGGTTCGAAGCATGTGCGGGCGGATGTGAATCTGGCCTGGCCCACGGCGGAGATTGCCGTGATGGGGGCAGAGGGTGCCGTCAACATCTTGTATCGCAAGGAACTGGCAGCCGATCCCACGTGTCGGGAGGCGCTGATCCGGGAGTACCGCGAGCGCTTTGCCAATCCTTTTGTAGCGGCTGAGCGTGGGTTTATCGATGATGTGATCGACCCCCGCGAGACGCGTGAGCACCTCATCCGGTCCCTGACAGTCCTGCGCGGCAAGCGCGTTGAACGCCCGGCGCGCAAGCACGGCAACATTCCCCTCTGAGGAGTCTGTGATGGATTTTAGCATCGATCGTCCGGCCACCCCCGAGCAAATGGCTGCCATTGCCACGGCGCTCACCAGCCTGAGTGACCCGGCTCCCACGCGACAGGCAACACCTGCACAGGATGCCACCTGGCGAGTAGCCGCCCGCGTGGAGGGCATCGGGTTGGTGCGACGCCTGCCAGGCAAGCTGGAATTGCGCTTCATGAGCGCGCCGACGCGCGAACGCCTCGAACGGGCGACCCGGACCCTTGCCAATCCTTCGTCAGGCAACCCGTGACGTTCGACAGCCGTTTCGTGGCTTTTCGGCAGTTTTTGCACGCGTGAGCGATTTGATTGGTCAAAACCGATTCATCGGATTGACCAATCGGACTGCTGCAGGCCGGCACAATCACGACGCAAAAACACCACGCAATGCTGCCAGCAATCGCCGAATGTTAAAAACATTTAACGAACAATCGGTCAATCGGGTGGCTGGTTGAAGGGGCGGGGTTCGCGGGACATCGTGAAGAAGGAGCGGCTCCCATCAGGTCCGCCCCTTCTCACCTCATTATTCAGACAGTGGCGCTTTGCGCGTAGCCCATTTTCACGCGCAGGTTTTCGTCGAGTTTGGCCAGGAACTGGTTGGTGGTGAGCCAAGGTTGTTCTGGCCCGATCAGCATCGCGAGGTCCTTGGTCATATGTCCCGCTTCCACGGTTTCGATGCAGACCTGCTCAAGGGCTGTAGCGAAGCGGGCCACTTCTGGCGTGTTATCGAACTGGGCGCGGTAGATCAGGCCACGGGTCCAGGCAAAGATCGACGCGATCGGGTTTGTGCTGGTTTCCTTGCCTTTTTGATGCTCCCGGTAATGCCGGGTGACCGTACCGTGGGCAGCCTCCGCTTCAACGGTCTTGCCATCCGGACTCAGCAACACGGAAGTCATAAGCCCCAACGAGCCGAAACCCTGCGCCACCGTGTCAGACTGGACATCACCATCATAGTTTTTGCAAGCCCAGACAAAGCCGCCGGACCACTTGAGGGCAGAAGCCACCATGTCATCGATGAGGCGGTGCTCATAGGTGAGCCCCTTGGCCTCGAACTGGGCTTTGAATTCGGCTTCATATACTTCCTGGAACAGGTCCTTGAACCGTCCGTCATAGGCCTTGAGGATGGTGTTCTTGGTTGAAAGGTACACAGGCCAGCCTTTGGCCAGACCATAGTTCATGCAAGCACGCGCGAAGCCTCGGATGGAGTCATCCAGGTTATACATCCCAAGGGCGACACCCGAACCGGTGAACTGAAAAACTTCCCGTTCGATAACTTCACCATTCTCGCCTTCGAAACGCATGGTGAGCCGGCCCCTGCCAGGGATGAGGAAATCGGTGGCGCGATACTGGTCGCCGAAAGCATGGCGACCAATCACGATGGGTTGCGTCCAGCCGGGCACGAGGCGCGGAACGTTTGTGCAGATGATCGGCTCACGAAACACGGTGCCATCCAAGATGTTACGAATGGTCCCATTGGGCGACTTCCACATCTGCTTGAGGCTAAACTCCTTGACCCGCGCTTCATCTGGGGTAATGGTCGCGCATTTCACGCCAACGCCGTACTGCTTGATCGCCTGCGCGGCATCAACAGTTACCTGGTCATTCGTTGCGTCGCGGTGTTCAATGCCAAGATCAAAATATTTCAGGTCGATATCCAGATAGGGCAGAATCAACCGCTCTTTGATGAACTGCCAAATGATACGGGTCATCTCATCGCCATCGAGTTCGACCACCGGGTTCAATACTTTGATTTTTGCCATGACTATCCTCCCCATACTTGGCTCTGGGCTATCGTAACACAGGCGATCGCAGCCGTCAGGTCACGCACGCAGCAGCCCAGACCCAAGCCCCACTAAAACAAAAATCCCCCGGCGCTTGCCGGGGGGACGGGTCATAGGATGTCTGCCTTCCAAGGCCCTTTGAAAGGAGGCAAGACAACAGCAGAGCCTGGCGTATTCGACGCAGCTGAGTTATTAGGAATCGGGGGACGATAAACCGGCCCGGATGGCTGCGGTGGTGTCGGCCGATAAGGATACGGGTTCCCCGGATGCGCTGGATACGTGCCACTGGGCGTCCCGGGTGGACGTGGCGTCGGCTGCCCCGGATAGGTGCCTGGCGTGCCAGGATACGGGTAGTTAGGATTGTTGGGATACGTGGGTGTCGGAGGCTTTGGTGGCCCCTTGAACAAACTGACGATACCTGCCAACAAACCGACACCTGCCGTGATCGGACCCAAAATACCCGTATTGTTGCCATACGGACTGCCTGGATAACCGGGTATGTACGGACTGCTGCCGGGCATGTACGGGTTATAACCTGTACCGATCCCCGGTTGATATGGCGTGAAACCTGTACCGAACCCAGGCCTGTAACCAGTGCCATACCCGGGCGGATAGGGCTGATAGCCTGACACGTAGTTCGCCGTGAACGTGTTGGGGCGTGGGGTGTTGAAGCCACCTAACATCGGTACATTTCTGCCGATGCCGGTTGGGTAAGGATTAACACCCATGTTGTAAGCGGGGGTCCCGTAGGGTGCAGCCCCGTTGTAAGGCTGTGTTTGATTGGGTCGAAAAATAGAACTGAAAAAATTCCCGATTGGATTGTTTGAAGGCACCTGTGTCGGGTTCGGTTGATAAATCACACTTGAGCCACTTTGGAACGGACCCACAGCCGGTTGCATCACGACCGGTCTCACACCGGGGTTCAACACGTTGCCGGGGGGATTCGACAGACCAAAGCCCAGATTAACCCCTGGCGCCACGCCAATACCGTAAGGTACTGGACCCGGAACACCCATTGGTTGGCCGATTGCAGAGCGGTAAACCCCACTGGGCGCACTGTCAAAAAAACCGGACGCCACAACATTCTCAACGGTTGGCGGCGGCGGCGGGGGGGGAGGGGGCGGGGGGGGGGCGGGGGCGGGGCGGCAGGCAACGGAGCGGGCGGCTCGACGGGAGGCGCCACAAACGATGACGCCAACGGAACCCCGCCCGGCAAAACGGGCGATGATGACCACGTGTTTGGATTTTGAGAAACGGGGCTTGCCACAGGTGAAGCTTGAGGCACGCGCACAAAACTGTCTCGCGGCAATGTGGGCGCTTGCCCACGCACCGGACGCACGGTGACGGCAGGAGCCTGAAAGCTTGGTTGTGGAATACCTGGTAGCAGACGATTGATCGTCATCACAACACCTCTAACCCATGTCTGGAACAAGCTGTTTTGTTTATAGGCAGTTGATGCTGGAGTCTGCTGCATTTTAAAGTAAATTAAAGGTTAATTTTAGCTTATATATGAAAGATGGCTTGAGCGGTAGGCATGGTGTAGTGGGCACGGCCTGCTTGTTCAAAACCGACAAGTGTGATGACTGGCTGGTTGTGGATACTGACACGGTTAAACCGTGATGCCTCGGTTGCCGTTCAAAACTTGTGCTTCAAACTCAAAACCACAGGCACCCACGCCCTGTTCTTCAGCAACAGTCAAGATCTAACTCACCAATCGAAGCTTTTCGGTATCACTGATGTCCAACTGTATCCCCGTATCGCTGGATGCTTGTCGTGGATTCAGACGCGTGGTGTTAGATTTTGCGACGGGTCGTGTCAAGAAATGTTTGAGGAAGGGGCGCGTCGATGGGTGTTCAAGAAGATGTCCTGGAGCAGGTGGGGCAGGCATTGCGGAAGCACCCTGAATTGGGTGAAGCGCGAATCAAGGTGACTTGGGAGGGCGATCGCCTGTGCCTGGGCGGCGTGGTTCAGACTGCGGAAGCCAGCGAGTTGGCCCTGGCCCTTGCCCGTCAGGTCTTGCCGGAATCCATAATTGACAATGCCTTGTGTATCGCGGAAACCCGACGTGCCATGAAGGATGTTGTCGCCAGGGCGTTCGATGAGGCTTGTGCCTTTTTGACTGGTCCGGTCGAAGGTGGGCGCTGCGAGTTGCACGCCAACGGGAGTGTCTATCTGTACGGTGCTTGTGAGTCGTTGCGTGACCGCCGTTTTCTGATTCACGCGATTTCATTGATGCCAGGAGTGCGTCGGGTAAATGGGGAACACCTTGGTGTCAATCGACCAGTCGATACGGATGATGTGCGATTGGGCGATCGCGCCAATGCGTCGTTACACGTATTGGGTCTCGATCCGGCCTGCGCCGTCAAGGTGCACGTGCGCGATCACATCGCGCACGTGCACGGCACGACCCGCACAGAAAAAGAACATCGGCAAATCCTCACGGCATTGGAACGCACACCAGGCTTGCAAGGCATCGACGATCACCTCCACGCCTATCAAAAAAGCACGCCCGACAATCGGGATGCGCTACTGGAACAAACACTGAAAAGACGGCTCGCCCAAGCTGGCGTTCCGGTGGCGCATATCGCCGTTTTCTTTCGTGATGGCGTCGCGAGCCTGCTAGGAGTTGTGGATACACCCGCCCAATACAACGAGGCCACTCAAACCAGCTTGACAGTGCCCGGTGTAAAACACATCGACAATCAACTCGTGATCACCGCGCGTCATGGTCGCGCAACCCAAGGACCACGGGAAGATTTGCCGATGACAAGTGCCCAATCCTGCAATGGCGACCCAAACCAAGCCTGATGAACCACTTGCGCCTCGGTGTGTGGTGATACAGTGAACTGTGGAATGCTCGCCACAGCAAAGCTGTTTGACCAATCAATCTGATGGTTCCTGGTTTCACCCTGTACTTGACAGAAACTGGACCATTACGCTATTCTGTCAAACAGGCGGTGAGTCATTAGGCTTGCTTGCCGTGCACGAATCTTAAGACGTGTGGCGCTTAGAGCGTCAGTTGTTCTGGTTACGGCACTGTAAATATGGCCCGATCTGATCGGGAAATGTGTCACCTTTTTTGTGACACGTGGGAGGTGTTCCGAGCATCTTTGCTCGATGACAAAACCAAGCATCTTGGCCAAGTCTCCCCTTGGTATCTGATGCTGTTTAGTTCGAGTGCGTTTGTTTAGGGGTTTCCCTTTTTTTCTCGCACTAGATTGCGCTGTCCCGTTGCGCATTTTGAAGCGGGGAAGGCCCCGTGGTGGTCTTGTGTGCAGTTTGCGACCGTCGTTGCGAGTGGAACTGTGCGATTGCTTGGTTTCGGCCAAGTGGGCTGCTGCGTGGGGATTTATGACGGAATGTCTTCTGACACGCCGTGTATGTTCAAAGAAAGGGGTTCAAGCGACGATCAATGGAGCGACGGCCATTCGTCCGGTTATGCAGTCCATCAAGACAATGTGTATGGTTCGTCGGATGGAGACGTCCGATATTGAGGGCGTGATTGCTTTGCAAAAGCGTGCTTTCCCGAAAATGCCGCCTTGGACGCGGACACAGTTGCGGCATCATTTAAAGAATTTTCCGGAGGGTCAGTTGGTTGCGGTCGATCGCAACGGGCGCATCGTGGGCTCTGCCAGCTCATTAATCATCCGCTGGGATGCATTTGACCGACTCGCGAGTTGGGATGTGATCACGGGCCGCGGCCGGTTCGGCACGCATGACCCCCACGCAGGTAACACCCTGTATGGCGCGGATGTTGGCGTTGACCCCGATGCGCGGGGTATGGGCGTTGGCGCGCTGCTTTATGAAGGTCGCCGAGCGATCGCCAAACGGCATCACCTTTCTGGCATCATCGCAGGTGGTCGCATCCCCGGCTACGCCGCCTGCGCAAATACCATGTCAGCCCAATCCTACGTGTCGGAAGTGGTCCAAGGATTGCGCCACGACCCTGTACTATCCTTTCAATTGCGCGAAGGCTTCCTGGTCAAACAAGTCATTCCCGGATACCTACCCTACGATAAACCATCTTGCGGATACGCCACACTGATTGAGTGGCGCAATCCAGAATGGGACGACCTATCACAAGCCGCTTGACCGTCATACCGTCAGCAAAAACCTTTTTGCCCAAAATCAAGGCATCTATCAGGAATCGTCAAGTACCCAAGGGTGAGGCGCCAACCGGCGCCTTGCCAAGATGCTTTGCTTCCTGCTTAAAGGACTTTGCCATCCAGTTGGAGCGTCACACCATTAAAAGTGACGGATGTTAACATCAACACTCGTCGGCAACTCGAATTCCATGCGCAAATAGTCCAGCATCCGCTCCACTGCCTCCTCACGGCTGCGCGTCGTAAAACAGTTGCTCAAATACAGACCTTTGTCGTAACTGACCGACACCCAGAAACTTTGCATCAATTGCCTCCAGTCAGAGCAAATGAGGAATCCGAAACCTAACCGGAGCGCAAGCACCACGTCCGAGTCCTCAGGACTTTCTTATCGAGATCGGCCCGTGAAACTGAATTGTCATTCGTTTAAGTTTAAAAGATTTTTTAGTTAAAACCGGGTTCAAGTGTGCAGGTGTCGAGCAAACGGTAGGTGATTGCTTCTGCGAGGTGTGCGGCCTGAATCGTGGCGCTTTGTTCGAGGTCGGCGATGGTGCGTGCCACTTTGAGGATGCGATCATGCGAACGGCCGCTCAAAGCGAGGTGTTGTACGGTTTCGCGCAGCATTTGGCGTCCTTCTCGATCCAGTTGACAGTGCTGACGCAGCCCTTGGGTATTCAGCCGGGCATTGGCGGAGGGGCCGCCTTTGGCTGCCATCCGCGCTTTTTGTATTGCCCGTGCGCGGGTGACCCGTTCACGTATACTGATTGATGCCTCGCTTTCTTGATGTTCCAGCAGTTCGGTGTCGTTGAGCCGTCGTACTTCCACCTGAAGGTCGATGCGATCCAACAGCGGGCCAGACAAGCGTGCTCGGTAGCGCTGAGCTTGCATCGGTGCACAACGACATGGAATGCGTGTGTCTCCCAGGTAGCCACATGGGCAGGGATTGAGTGCGGCAACGAGGGTGATCTGTGCTGGATAACGCAACGCACGGGCAGCCTTTGCGATCGTCAGTGAGCCCTCTTCGAGCGGTTGCCGCATCTGTTCCAGTACGTCTCGACGAAACTCGGGCAACTCGTCCAAAAACAGGACACCGTGATGGGCCAAAGAGATTTCACCAGGCCGCAGTTGGCTGGTGCCTCCGATGAGACCTGCGCTGGTAATCGAGTGATGAGGCGCTCGAAAAGGGCGTTGGGTAATCAAACCATCGGGGGTTTGCAGCAATCCAGCCACTGAATGGAGCTTTGTGATTTCCAGTGCCTCTTGAAAATCGGGTGCAGGCAGTATGCCAGGCAAGCGTTGTGCCAGCATTGTTTTTCCGCTGCCCGGCGGACCCACCAGCAAGATGTTGTGTCCCCCTGCCGCCGCGATTTCGAGGGCACGCTTGGCCCTCATTTGGCCCTTCACTTCGGCAAAATCACCCTCGATGCCGTTTGACAACGGCAGGGATGAGGGATGTTTTTTCTGGCATGCAGGGTGCGCAGCAGGGTCTTGCAGAATCGCGGCGCATTGAGCCAACGATTCGACGCCGTGAACCTCGATGTGATCCACCAAGGCTGCTTCACGTGCGTTAACCGCAGGGACGACGATGCCTCGAAACCCGCGTTGGGCGGCCAGCAATGCCAATGACAGGCACCCGTTGACCGGACGTATGTGCCCGTCCAGCGCCAATTCACCGACAACGAGGTAGTCATTCAGGTGTGGCGATTCGAGTTGCCCGGAGGCCACCAGAAATCCGATGGCCATCGGGAGATCGAACAGTGGCCCCACTTTGCGCAGATCCGCTGGCGCGAGGTTGACGGTGATACGACGGGGCACAAACTCATAGCCCGAGTTACGAATAGCAGCGCGAACGCGTTCCTTTGCCTCGTTCACGGCGGCGTCAGGGAGTCCCACAACCTGAAAGCAGGGGATTCCGGGGGCGAGATCCACTTCGGTTTCAATCCAGAAACCTTCCACGCCCAAAACTGTTCCGGTATTGACCTTGGCCAGCATCGTGATTTGCTCCTTTCAGGACATCACGCTTATCATCGCGTGGTAACCTGCCGGAAAGACACGATTTAAACAGCTGTCAAGAAGGCGAGCGATTAATTTTGAATGTAGGAACTTGCAAATACGGAAGTCGGTATTCGGTGTCACGGATCGATTGCGTCACAAGTGAGTGGACTAACCCCGATTCGACACACCACACAATCGAAAAGTATTCCAATCACTGTTATGATGCTTTTTTGAGTTTACTTCGCCTGCAAACTGAAACATCAAGTTTTGAGGGTCGTGGCGTTATGATTGGTCGGGTCATCCTTGGTTTACTGGATTTCGTGCCGTGTATGATCGGTCGTCCCTGAATTTTGCGAGCTTGTGTAAGGGATTTGGTGAACAGGAACGAGCGCTTGCGGGTACAAAGGGGCTGGCAGCGTGCATTGCGTGCGTAGGATAAGGGGTGCAAGGTGAGCAAGCCAAATTTGGAAGCCATGCAACACATACGAGTTCAAGTGGGGGGGTCGGTAAACAAATATCCTGCGCAGATTCTCGACAAAAACGATCACACCATCAACTTGCGGGTTTCCGATGCGCTGTTGGCCATTGGTGAACCGGACCGCATCACGTTGCTGGTCGGCGAAACCGGTTACTACATGCAGTGTGAGACTTATGTCCAGGCCATCTACGAGAACTGGTGGTTTGTGCATCGACCCCCGGATGCGGCGTTCACCTTTACCCAACGGCGCCGCTTCGTGCGTATCCGCTATCAGGCAGATGCGGTTTTGATTCCGGTTGATGAAAGAGGATTGCCAAAGGCGGTGCCGCAGACAATGAAACTCAGCAACCTCAGTGCGGAGGGTTGTCAGTGTGAATCGCGGAGCGTTGAGTTTTGTGAGGGCGATTCGGTGATGGCGATTCTTTCCTTGCCTGGATTGCCGGTGCTTTCTATTCAGTCGGAGATCAAGCGGGTGCAGTACCAGGTGGACAAAGGTGCTGCTTATGGCATTCATTTCAGTTCGGTGACGTGGGATCAGCGCGAAACACTCGCCCGTTTCATTACGGAGGAAATACGGAACAAAGTGCGTAACGGCATTGATATCACCGCAGTATGATGGATTTGACAGTGCTCGTGTCTTGTATAAAGTCTGACGATTGCGCATGCTCTCCCAAACGACACCCTGATCGTGGTGATGGAGGAACAATGGGGAGTCTGCGATACCCGCTTTTGGGAGTGGCTGTGTGGATGCTTGCGCTGTGGCCATTGCCTCTTTCCGGTTGTGCTTGGCTCAGCGCGTGTGCTGATGAGGATCCTCCCGTGAAAGCATCATCTGGTCCAATCAAGTACCGAATTCTGGAAGAAGGCACCTACAGTGGCTATCCTGATGAATTGGAAACGGTCTGCCGAGACGCCGTGTCGTGGAAGCGGTTTTACCAGGTGCATCGCCCGGATGTTCAAGCGCCGACAATTAATTTCGCGCGTGAGCGAGTGGCCATTGTTGTCAACCAACGGCTGACCGGTGGCTATGAACTACGCTTCGATCACCTTGAGCGCGAGGCTTCCGGCAGTCTGGTTTTTCACTACACTGAAATAACGCCGTCGCCGGACCAGTTCACCATCCAGGTGTTAACCCAACCCTATCTGATTGTGGTCTTGCCTCAAGGCTCTGAGCGCCTCCGCTTTGTTCGTGATGTACAAACCCCAACCCGCAAGTGATGCGGATGGCGCGATGGAAATGTGATCACGATCCCCTCAGCTTTCAAGGAGTGGTAAATTGCCGCACGCGGTCGGGCCTGCCCGACGAAGCAGCCATTTTTTCATTCAATCAGTGATTGGCGCCCTCTGTTTAAGAGCCTGATACCCTGTTACACTGAGATGGTTGCGCGTCGTTGTAAACAGATGATGGAAACAAGCCATGACCCTTATGCGAAAGACATTTTTGACGCTGGCTGAAAACAACGCCATGTACCGTTTTGTGGTTGGCAATTCCCTCACGCGTAACTTGACACGCCGCTTCGTGGCTGGTGAATCCTTGGATGAAGCCCTGGATGCGATGGCAGCACTGAATACCCGTGGCATTCGAGGCTCGCTCGATCTTTTAGGTGAGAATGTTCACACAGAGGCCGAGGCGCGTGCTGCAGGTGCTGAATATGAGCGCATTCTGGATGCCATTCATGCCAAAGGTCTGAACACCAACGTGTCGCTAAAGCTCACGCAGATGGGGATGGATCTTGATGAAAACCTGTGTATAGAAGTAACAGCTAAAGTGCTTGACAAGGCGCAGCAGTACAACAATTTCGTGCGGCTTGACATGGAAGGCAGCCCGTACACCCAGCGGACGGTCGACCTGTTCAAAATCCTGCATGCGCGTTACGGCAATACCGTGGGAATTGTTTTGCAGGCCTATCTTTACCGCACTGAACAGGACGTGGAAGAGATGATCAAGTTGGGCGCGCGTGTTCGTTTGTGCAAGGGGGCATACCTGGAGCCCGAAAGCGTTGCTTTTCCCGATAAGGCCGATGTGGATCGCAACTACATTCGCTTGATGGAACGCTTACTTGCAAGTGGCTATTTCCCTGGTATCGCAACCCACGACGAAGCTATCATCCAGCACGCCCGGCGCTTTTGTCAGGAAACTCAGATAGCGCCTGAGCGTTTTGAATTCCAGATGCTGTACGGCATCAGACGCGATCTTCAGGAGTCACTGGTGCAAGAAGGCTACGGCATGCGTTGTTACGTTCCTTTCGGTACCCAGTGGTATCCATACTTTATGCGGCGCCTTGCGGAGAGACCGGCAAATGTCTGGTTTATCCTCCATAACGCGCTGAAACGCTAGAACACCAACGCTTTGCGCTACTGTGCGCGCCTGCGTTGAGCCGCCAACAATTCCACGGGACTGAAGCGTGTCATTCGTGCTGCCGTTGATTTGATTTGGACGGGGGCAGCGCTGGCCACCGGGTTGGGCAACATGGCCGCATCAGCAGGGATATGCAAACCGTCGTACACCTCGCGCTGATAATAACTGACCACATCCGCGACGTTCGCGTCAGCAAACGACGGGTTAGCATAAAACCCATTATAGGTCACGTCGTAATAATTGAATGTCGGCCCTTTGGCATTGACCTTAAGTCCCAAGCGGATTGCAAACGGCACCACTGCAGTCGGTGCTGCCAGTTTTTCGACATCAATCGGCCGAATGAGCGTGCCCTCAAAGGTTTCATTACCTGCCAAAACCTCAATTTGACCCTCAACGTGCTGAATCACATCCACTCGTTCACGAAGCTCACTCGGTGTCTGATCCTCAACCCGATTGGCCCAAAACTTGAAAACCCAAGCCCCGCCAAGCAACGGTACCAACCGTCCACGGTGGTCAAGACCCCGCCCTTCAATACTGACCAGCACCGGATTTGCCCACTCGGTATTTTTGCGAATCGTGGCGATCGCCTTGCGTGCACTCGCCAAAAACGCAACCGGGTCCTCATCACCCACAGCACGCAGCCCCGACTGCCCGGCACGATTGACCACACCGCCCGCTACAGGCACCTGCGCACAGGCAGACATTCCCATCAGCATCAAGACCAGACCCACCCGAATCACGCCCGTCACGACCAAAATCACACCCTCCCCATCACGTGGCAACACACCACCACGAGATCTATCCGTCATGACATCCAGTGAACAGGTTTATCTTTGATAAAAATTAGATTAATTTAAAATTAATTTAGTGATTTGTTCCACGCTACGTTGTAACCGGTTTGGCTGGTGGCGATCGTGCCTACCTCAATCGTGCTGGCCGTTTTGCCGAAGCAGAACGGTTTGCTCAGGCAACCGGGGATACCGATTTGATGTGCAGTGTAAGGGTTGATTTTACGGATGATGGCGTCGTGCGGTACAACAGAATATAGGCTGTTCAGCAAACTGGTTAAGGAGTGTGCGCGCATGGGGCGTTTTGCGAGTGTTCCGTTTCTCGAAGCACTTCAAAAGGGTGTAATCGTTTATGACGGGGCGATGGGCACGTCACTGCAGGCACTGGATTTAACCTTGGCGGACTTTGGTGGCAAGGAGGGGGCCAACGATTATCTGGTGTTGACCCGTCCGGATGTGATTCAGGGGGTGCATGAGTCGTTTTTTGCTGCGGGCGCTGACATCGTTGAGACCAATACGTTTGGTGGCAATCGGTTAAAAATGGAAGAATATGGGCTTGGCGATCGCACGTACGAACTCAATGTCACCGCTGCACGTTTGGCGCGCATCGCGGCGGATAAGTACAACACGCGCTCGAAGCCGCGTTTTGTGGCAGGTTCAATTGGTCCCACGGGCATGTTGCCTTCGTCAGATGACCCGGCACTCTCCAAAATCACTTTCGATGAACTGGCCGATTTGTTCTACGAACAGGCCGAAGCATTGGTGGATGGGGGCGTGGATGTTTTGCTCGTAGAAACGAGCCAGGACATTTTGGAAGTCAAGGCGGCAGTCGTGGGCATTGACCGTTATTTGCAGCGTGCACCACGTCCGGTGGCCCTGCAGGTTCAGGTCACGCTTGATACGAGCGGTCGCATGTTGCTTGGTACGGATATCCTTTCGGCGCTTGCAACGCTGGAGGCCTTGCCGATTGATATCATCGGCCTGAACTGTTCGACCGGCCCTGAGCATATGCGCGAGCCGCTGCGACTGCTTTGCGAGCGGAGCCGTTTGCCTGTGAGTGTGCTACCCAATGCGGGCTTGCCGCTCAACGTGGATGGGCGGGCGATTTATCCCGAACAACCAGAGCCTTTCACAAAGGCGATGGCGGAGTTTGTCACTGAGTTTGGGGTGGCAGTCGTCGGCGGGTGTTGCGGTACGACACCTGAGCACATCCGTCAACTGAGCGAGGCTGTGGGTGGGCGCGCGCATCGTTTAAATCCGGTATCGCGTGTGCCCGCGGTGAGTTCGGGCATGCGAGCGGTCAGTTTGCACCAAGAGCCCAAACCGTTGTTGGTGGGTGAACGGGTGAACGCACAGGGTAGTCGCAAGTTGAAACAATTCCTGTTGGCAGAGGATTTCGATGGTGTGGTGGAGATTGCCAGGGAGCAAGTAGACGGAGGCGCCCACGTTTTGGATGTATGCGTGGCGTTGACTGAACGTGCGGACGAGGCCGACTTGATGCGCCAAGTGGTCAAAAAGCTGGCGATGAGCGTAGAAGCACCTTTGATGATTGACTCGACCGAGGTGTCGGTCATTCAGGAGGCGTTAAAGATTTACCCGGGACGGGCGTTGATCAATTCAATAAACCTGGAAAACGGCCGGGAACGTTGTGATGCCATTTTACCTCTGGCTGTGGAGCACGGGGCGGCGGTTGTAGCGTTGACCATTGATCCGGTGGGGATGGCCAAGACAGCCGGGCGTAAGCTCGCGGTGGCGCGTGCCATCCATGATATCGCGGTGGGTGAGTATGGCTTGCCGCCTGAGGCGCTGATCATCGACGACCTCACCTTTACCTTGGCGACCGGTGAAGAAGAGTTCAATCGCTCCGCGATTGAAACCATCGAGGGCATTCGCAGCATCAAAGCCGATATGCCGGGCGTTTTAACCATCTTGGGCGTCAGTAACGTCAGTTTTGGTCTGGCACCCCTCGCGCGCCACGTCTTGAATTCAGTGTTTTTATACCATTGCGTTCAAGCCGGTTTGGATTTGGCGATCGTGAATCCTGCTCACATCAAACCACTTGCGGAGATCAATGCACAGGAAAGAGAACTCGCTGAGGATTTGGTCTTTTATCGGAGACCGGATGCCCTTGCACGCTTTATTGCGCATTTCGAAGGAATGAGTCAGGAAGCGACGAACACCGAAAAAGAAGACCCCACCGTTGGCATGAGTGCTGAAGAGGCTGTGCATTGGAAAATTCTGCACCGTAAAAAAGATGGCATTGAAGTACTGTTAGATGATGCCTTGACCCGCCGCACGCCCGTCGCGGTGTTAAATGAGGTGCTCTTGCCAGCCATGAAAGATGTCGGGGACAAATTCGGCGCGGGTGAATTGATCCTGCCTTTTGTGCTGCAATCTGCTGAGGTGATGAAAAAAGCGGTCGCGCACGTGGAGCAATTTCTCGACAAAGCCGAGGGTTCCACCAAAGGCAAGGTGGTGCTTGCCACTGTCTACGGTGATGTGCACGACATCGGCAAGAATCTGGTCAACACCATTTTGACCAACAACGGTTACACGGTCTATGATTTGGGCAAACAGGTCCCCATCAACACGATTTTGGAGAAAGCAGTTGAGGTGGATGCCGATGCCATCGGGTTGTCGGCGTTGCTCGTATCCACATCGAAACAGATGCCGCTGTGCTTGGAGGAACTCGCCAAGCGTGGTCTCAAGATTCCCGTCATCATTGGCGGAGCCGCCATCAACAAGCGTTATGGTTTACGTATCTGGACGCTGGCGGATGGCACACGGTACGACCCGGGGGTATTTTACGCAAATGATGCGTTTGAGGGTCTTGGGATCCTGGATGAGTGGATGGATGCCGAACGGCGTACACGCTTGCTGGAACGCCTGCGGACAGACGCGGATGCCGCGGCCAATCTGACGAAAAAGGCGGTGAGTGTTGCTGCTGCCGGCCTGCGCAGTGCGACGCCGCCTGCTCAATATATCCCTGAGCCGCCGTTTTGGGGTTGGCGGGTTGTGCGGGATGTTCCGCTCACGCGGGTGTTTGAGTCAATGGATTTGCGATCGCTTTACCGCCTGAGCTGGGGCGCCAAAAACACCCACGGTGAAGCCTATGATCGCCTTATCCGTGAAGAATTTGAACCACGACGCATGGCATTGCAAGCCGAGGTGACGCGCACCGGCCTCTTGAATGCGAGGTTCATCTATGGTTATTTCCCAGCACAGGCGGATGGCGATGCCATCGTGCTGTACCATCCTGATAATCAAGAGACCGTCTTGACACGTCTCGAGCCACCGCGGCAACCGGATGGCGAACATCTTTGCCTGGCCGATTACGTGGCTCCGATCCAGAGTGGTCGTAAAGACGTTGTCGCGTTGCAGGTGGTGACAATCGGGGCCGAAGCCAGTGTTGAATGCGAGTCATTGAATGCCCGCGGCCTCTATAGCGAAGCCTATTTTTTGCACGGGTTGTCCGTTGAAGCAGCCGAAGGGCTGGCGGAGGTGGCACACCAGCATATTCGGGCGGAACTGGGAATTGGCGAGAGCACGGGCAAGCGTTACAGCTGGGGCTACCCGGCCATTCCTGATTTGGGTGATCACGGCAAAATCTGGTCGGTATTGCCGGTCGAAACCGAGCTTGACGTGAGCTTGACGGAATCCTATCAACTGGTTCCCGAGCAGTCGACGGCAGCGATTGTCCTGCATCATCCCGATGCAAAGTACTATATGGTGCGTGGGGCAGCTGGTACACTCGCGGTCCATTGATCGATTCATTCCCTGTGCCGGCTCTGTCCTGAAACATCGTGGCTGTCAAAGCCATTGGGGCCCAAATGAATAGGGCATTCTGGCGCGGCGGATTGAACCACGACGGTAGCGGTAGACCCTTGACGGTGGTAGAATGCCTTCAAGCAGCGTGGTGTTCCGGCGTCGGAGCGGGCCACATGAAGCAACCCGTTGGGGTGATTCATCCGTCACGCGGTGCAACGGGGCATTGTGGTGTCAATTGGAGCTGAAACGTGTTCAAGAAAATTTTGATTGCCAATCGGGGTGAAATCGCGTTGCGGGTTATCCGGGCGTGTGAAAAGTTGGGAATCGCGTCAGTTGCGATCCATTCTGAAGCGGATGCGAATGCGCCACACGTAACAGCGGCCAATGAAGCGTTTTTGGTGGGACCTGCACCGGTGCCACAGAGTTACTTGAATGTGGACCGCATTTTGGAGATTGCCCAAGCAACGGGTTGTGATGCCGTGCATCCGGGCTATGGCCTCTTATCTGAAAACGCCGGATTTGCACGCCGTTGTGCGGAATCAGGGCTTGTTTTTATCGGTCCTTCACCCGAGTTGATTGAGGCGATGGGAAGCAAGACCCGTGCGCGCGAGACGATGCAGTCGGTGGGGGTGCCGGTGGTGCCGGGTTCGCCCGGACGTGCGGCGGATCTTGAAGCGGCCGGTGCGATCGCCCAAAACTTGGGCTACCCAGTGATGTTGAAAGCTTCCGCAGGGGGTGGCGGTATCGGAATGCAGGCGTTGACGGATGCATCGGAGCTTGAAAAAGCGTGGAAAATGTCCACGGCGCGTGCCAAGGCCTATTTTGGCGATGACAGCATGTATGTCGAGAAGTTGATACAAAATCCGCGTCACATCGAAGTGCAGGTCATGGCGGATCATCACGGGAATGTTGTTCATTTGTTTGAACGGGACTGTTCAGTCCAGCGTCGTCATCAAAAAGTGGTTGAAGAAGCACCCGCTCCCAATTTACCTGAATCGGTACGACAACGAATGGGTGCTGTGGCCGTCGAGGCTGCACGGGCATTGGGATACACCAACGCTGGGACCATGGAATTTTTAGTGGATGCCGCGCATAATTTTTATTTTTTGGAGATGAACACCCGTATTCAGGTTGAACATCCCGTGACGGAGGCCATTACGGGCGTGGACCTCGTCGCAGAGCAAATTAAGGTCGCTGCCGGTTTGCCCTTGTCATTTGCTCAAGCCGACCTTCACGTGAAGGGGCACGCGATCGAAGTGCGTGTTTATGCTGAAGACCCGAAAACGTTTATGCCTTCGCCGGGTCAGATAACCGGTCTGAGGTGGGGGCATGATGCGAATCTTCGTGTCGATGGTTGGGTGAGTCAAGACACTCTGGTGACGCCGCACTATGATCCGATGCTGGCTAAATTGATTGTGTGGGACCATGACCGGGAGTCAGCGATCGCACGAATGAACCGAGTGCTGGAAGACACGGAGGTCAGCGGCATTAAAACCAATTGCGCGACGTTGCTTGACATTATGAAACATCCGGAATTTCTGGCAGGAACGTATGATACCGATTTTATTCCCACGAGGCTTCGGGCGACTTCGGTTGCCGTCAGTTGAATCGTGTATTCTGTTTTAACCGGTAACGGGCGATGAAAGGATGGCGATATGCCTGAGATTTTGGCAAACATGGCTGGCACCGTGATTGATGTTTTGGTGAGTGCTGGCGAAACAGTTGCTGAAGGCACCGATGTGGTGTGTATTGAATCAATGAAGATGCAGATGTTTATCGCGTCGGATTTGGATGGCACAGTCGCTGAGATTAAGGTGAGTGCTGGGGATTTCGTCAACGAGGGCGATCCCTTGATCATTTTGGCTTAGCCATGCTGTCATCGCTCCCGTCAAAGGTGACGGTGATCGAGGTTGGCCCGCGGGATGGCTTGCAAAGTGAGCCAGAAGTGGTTGCAACCGCCCAGAAGGTTGCGTTGATCGACGACCTTTCACAGGCAGGGTATTCCCATCTCGAGATCACGTCTTTCGTCAACCCCAAATGGGTACCGCAACTCGCCGATGCCACTGAGGTGGCAACCCTTGCCAAACGTCGACCAGGTGTTGTGTTCAGTGCACTGGTTCCGAATATGCGGGGACTTGCGGCTGCACTTGCAGCGCCGATCGACGAAGTTGTGATTTTTGCGTCTGCGTCCGAGACTTTTTCCCGTCGGAATACGAATCGGGACATTGGTCCGTCGTTGGATGCCTATGCTGAGGTCGTGCAAGAGGCACAACGCGCACAGAAACGTGTCCGTGCGTATGTCTCCACGGTGTGGGGTTGCCCTTACGAAGGTGCCGTTGCGTTGTCAAACGTGGAACTGGTCACAGAGCGCCTTTTGTCGATGGGCGTTTATCAGGTATCGTTAGGCGATACGATTGGTGCGGCGACGCCACTACGGGTTCAACGTGTGTTGGAAGCCCTTTTGGCCCGTTTTGGGCATCCGCAATTGGCCCTGCATTTTCACGATACTCGGGGCATGGGCATGGCGAATGTTCTGGCGGGCTTGGACATGGGAATCACAACCTATGATAGCAGCCTTGGCGGCCTCGGCGGGTGCCCATACGCGCCGGGAGCGAGTGGAAACATTGCAACCGAAGACCTGCTGTACATGTTAGGCGAAATGGGCATCGAAACAGGAATCGATCTCGATCGCGTGATCCACGCCTCACAGCGAATGGTTCAAGTGCTCAATCGAGAATTGCCCAGTCGATACCTTCGCGCCAGACTGTTCGCCAAAAACGGACAGTGCTTTTGAGTGCTTGCTTTATTGACGACCTTCGCCCGGCATATGCAAGGTTTGCATGGTTTCATCGATCTGCTGCGCAGCCCGTTCAATCGCAGCCGGCATCACACCGTATGAACGCGCGAGCATCAACACATCGACACTTTCATTACGATACCGCAAATCGATCAATTCAACGCCAGCCGCCCAAATAGCAGGTTGCGACAAATCCGGTTGAACCGTGCGCTTGAAATCCCGCCAAATCCGGAACAAATCCAACGCATCGTGAACACCATAGGCAAACTCCATGACCGTCTTGCGCAATAAGGTCTCCACCTCATCTTCAGGCGGATTGGGACCCCACCCCAACGTTTGGGCCCGTTCGAACGCCATGATGACCGCTGGCGCACTGTTTTCCGGAACGGAAATGTCTTGCAGGCGCCATTGACCGTCCGCCATTTTTTTTGCCACAAAGCCCGCCGAACGACGGTCATTGGCCTGTCCCCACGACAACGTGGTGAATACGCCGCCATCGTGCGGCAAAGCCTTATGTTGGGTTCTGATTGGCGTATCGGGGCCCCCGTGCGCGACATCCACCAAACGCTTCATGGCTTTGATACCAAACAGGTCAAGGTACAAGGGAATAAAGGCCCCGTGATCCGCGTAAGCCAACAGCGTAGCTGAATTTTCTTCAGCAATCGCCCTTAAGCCTTCTCGAACCGCCCGTGCCAACGACAAAGCATCTTCAGGCTCCAGTGCCGCATCCTCAAGCGGTCCCGCGGTATCCCACAACTCTTGCATCAATTCCGCCAACAGGCGTCGATCCCGCAAATGCAAATAACGCAAACGATACGCCGGTGAATCGTACAACGCATCCATAAACGATTCAAACTTTGTGTGTTGCCGCAAAATTTCATAGACGTCCTCGGCCGTTAGCGGACTGCCGATCTGCATCAGAAGCGCATCCAAAACATCAGGCAAAGGCCCCTGTGCCGAGACCAATTTACCGAAATAACGGCGCTCAACGTCACACGCGTCCAGTGGACTCCCGGCCAGCGACTCACTGATATGACCCACGTGCGCATCCAAATCCAGCAAATACTTTTCGCCGAACGGATAAATACGACCAGCTACCCAGTCGCCTACCTGTAGTTCAGTCGCGATTTCAATGGGCTCCAGGGAGTAGCGTCGACCCGAGTCGACGTGTTCAAGAATCGGAAGACGAAACTGAATGTGCACCTTGAACACACCGTAGACAGTTCGCGTCAAATCTTCGTAGATGGTGCGCCCCTCTACGGTCAAATCAGCCAGATGCGCCGCCAAAAAACGCTGAATCGGCATTTCGCCCCCTGCACCCAAGGGACGATCCAAACAAAACCAAGCCATAAAGCGACAAAGCCGTTCAAAGATGTCAGGTTCCCGATGCACCTGCACCCAATCAGGCAAAACGCCCGCATCAGGAGAGAATTGACGCCAAGCCTGTTTCAGTTGTGTCCTGAATGATGGCTGAGATTCGACCCAACGAAAAAGGCTATCCAGATACGGCCACAAAGGGAACGTAATGGCATCCGCACCGTCTTGAAACTGTATACCATTCTCCTCACGCGACATGTGGCTGAACCTCTTCCCTCATCATACAGCCATTTGAAGGCTTCTGACCGCTGATCCGAACACCGGATGTTTACGCTTTTTGATCCGTCATAAACTCGTAACGCAACTGGCAAACATGCTGATTGTCACCACTTTGGCTAACGCGAAAAATCTTCAGCGTTAAAGTGTCATCGTTTTGCAGGGTATCAGCAGTCTGTTCATCAGGTATGCTCGCGTCGGTCAAGATCTGATTAAGGAACGCTTTGAGATTGGCTTCGTGAGCAGGAGCCGGTATCGCGCACAAGGCAGCCAAGCTTGGAAGCAAGGCGTGTAAGCGTTCCTGAATGATACTGGCGTCGTTTGGCGATCGCATCACCAGCTGACGTTCGCGCGTTTCTTGAATCGTTCCATCTGGATTGAGTGTTTCACTCATCACATAAAGCCGCATAACCCCGCTTCCTTTCCCACGATGAGCTCATCGGACGCCCACCCTCACCCCAACGTCATTCAGCTTAACAGACTTCGAACGACTGTCGATGGGCTGAGTGACCACAACGCCCGCGTGGTGGGTGCCAAACGTGCAAATGACGAATTGAGATGACAACGCAGCTTTTGATTCACGCCCCCCCTTTGCGCCGAGGAGGCGGGTAGCGTCGCAACAAGTCATCTGTGACACCACGCTGTCGAATGATCTCACGATAGACGTCAACAGCCGGCGTTTCTTGTCGGCTAAGATTCCCTTTACTGATGTCCACCTGCCATAACCCAAAACGAGGAGAATAGCTGCCCCACTCATAGTTGTCAGTTAAAGTCCAGTGCAGGTATCCAAAAATGGGAATGCCTTCCTCTCGCAAGCGCTCGATTTCTTTCACGTGTGCGACAAGATAGCTTTCGCGTGTCCAGCCATCTGCGCGCACGGCACCATCCCGGGTTGCGAGTCCGTTTTCACCAATCAAAATGGGCAAATGATACATATCGTGATAGGCTTTGACGATTTTCCCGAGGTCTGCCGGCGACACCAGCCAGCGATAGGGTTCGACTGGAAACTTGGTCGCGGCTTCGGCACTGACGATGCCATAATAGTGAATCACGATGTAATCCAGATTAGCCGATCTGTTTCGGCCATCCCACCCTCTGGCCTGCTGCATCAAGTAACCGGCTGCATGCCCTGGCATGAAGTGAAAATAGAGGTCGCCCATTAAAGGAAATCGGCAATTGTATTCTGCGATCGACACCCGTGCCGATGGATCACGCTGATGAATGCGAGCATAAGCACCCGCATGAGCGTCCCATATCTGTGAAAACGCATTGATGCCGGCAACTGGACCGGTGCGAAAAGGCGTGGTCCAACCCATGAAATAAGCGCCGAGCGTCAAAGTCGACGGTTCGTTAAAGGTTATATAATAATCAATTTGCGAGCCAAACTCTTCGACGACAAACTCAACATAACGCCAGTAAGCCTGGACGGTCTCCGGGCTCTCCCAACCAATCGAACCGTTACCCTTGTTGTGAAAGACCCAGCTTGGCGTGGCAAAATGGTGCAAGGTGATGATGGGTTCCATCCCGCGCTTGCGTATTCCTTGCAGCAAGCGGTGGACGTAGGCAACCTCCTCAGGGTCAAAACGTCCTGGCTCTGGCTCAAGCCTGGCCCACTCCAGACTGGTTCGAAATGCATTAAGCCCCAAACTCTGCGCAAGATCCAAATCTTGATCCATGTGGCCCCTGAAATCAGGCCCCAAACCGGACCGATTCGGTAACCTGCCACTTTGTTCCATCGCATGCCAATCCATCGCAGGACTGGCACCATCGTTTTGATAACCCGATAGCGACACACCCCAAAAAAATGTTGATTGACCAACCGGCGCAGGTGGTACGCCCGCAGCAGGCACGGTCGTAAAAGCTTCCACCATAGGCGAATCTGAAAGTCCTAACGAACAACCAAGCAATACACAGCACAGCCATCTCAAAACGTTATTTAAATAAAATGCCACTTCTTACCCCCGTAGGCGTGTCCTGCTTGTTACACGGGTTAGACTTCACTGAATGCCGTTTAACGCTCAATGCGACACGTCGGGTAATACTGGGTAATCCAGTCTCTAACCTGGTGGGCGTTTCCGTGAAATTCAGCCGATAAATAGCGCCCGGCAGCAGTCTTGGGAACAGTCAACCCCTGGCGTGTGCAAGCGCACAAAAAATACTGCTCCGCTCTGTCATATTCCCCCAAACCCATCAAAAGCGCCCCCTGTTCGTAAAAAAAACGGGCGCTCTCGGGCAAACTCGCCGACGCCCGCGCTAAGTGATCCAGTGCGCGCTGTTCATACCCACTCTCTTGGCCTGTCATTTCCAGGCGGGCCAACGCCGCCCACGCGTAGGGATGTTCGGGCTCCAGTTGCAGAGCCTTGGCCAATGCTTGCCCGGCTGCGTCGCGATCATCTTTTAACTTGAAATGAAACCATCCCCGAAAAAAATGCAACCGGGCGCAATCTGGCGCAAGCAGCAGTGCCTGGCTGAGGTATGGCACAGCATTGACATAACCCATATCCGCCAAATGGGTGTGCGAAAGGTTTTTTCTAGCGGGCCAATCAGTCCCTGCCATGATAAAGCACAGGATTGCCAGACGTTCCCACCAAACAGCATCAGCATCGGCCCATCGCACACCTTGATACAGCAAATGAAGCGCGTCTTGATACCGTTCGTCCGCTTCCAGTTCATATGCCTGTTCGAATATGACACTATAGATGGAATGCCGCACGCCTCAAAATAATCCTTGACAGTCTTGTTAGCGGGTCAAAATCGCGTTTCAAAACACTTTGGTGTTACACATACGCCACAACTCGCCCATCGCTTTTTTTAAGCGTCGGCTAACCTGCATTTGGCTGATACCCAGTCGTGAGGCGATCTCTGTCTGTGTGAGATCCTCATAAAAAGTGAATTCAACGACAGCACGCGAGATGTCGTTCAGGTTTTCCAACGCTTGCGAAATCACGATGCGATCCTCTGCCGCCAATTGAAAACTCTGGTAGCGCTGATCAACCAATTGATAAACCACGCCCCCCTTTTCCAACTGCTCGTCAACCGCATCGATTGAAACACCCTGAATTGATGCCTCCAAGTTAAGCACGGCATCCACTTTTTGCTCGCTGAGCCCCAACGAAACGGCAATCGCAGCCGAGTCGGCAGCAATGCCTTGCTGCGATAGCGCATGTTGGGCCTCCAAGACACGTGAACGATACTCCAGCAATTCACGCGGCGGACGTACCAACGGCACGTAATCTCGCAGATAATGACGAATATCACTGACGACCGTCGTCTTGACGAATGACTCAAAACTTCTGCCATACGATGAATCAAAACGACGACTTGCACGCAGCAGTGCAATCTGTCCTACCTGAAACAGATCATCATAAAGATCCTGGCGACCACGTGAAAAGTGCCGAGCCAAGCTTTTAATGAGTGATGCGTAGTGTTTGACGCACGAATCCTGATCAAGACCCACACCCACCGCAACCGACTCAGCCGAGACAAGCGTCTCCACAGTTCCCATCCTTTCGCCAACATGTCCTACTTGATTTTGTTGACAATATCGAAAATAGGCAGGTACATACCCACAACAATGGAACCCACAAGTCCGCCGATCAAAACCATCATCGCCGGCTCAAGCAAAGAAGTCAACGCCTTCACCGCATTCTCAACTTCTTCATCATAAAAATCAGCCACTTTTTCGAGCATCGCATCAATAGAACCGGTCTCCTCACCGATTGCCACCATTTGCACCACCATCGGGGGAAAAACGCCAGCCCGTTCCAAGGGTTTCGTTAGACCCTCACCCTCACTGACAGCCAATCGCAAGGATTCCATCACGTTCATGATCACCAGATTGCCGATGGAATCCCGCGTGATTTCAATCGCCGACATCAAAGGGACACCTGACTTCAACAAGGTACCAAGGGTTCTTGAGAATCGTGCCACCGAGACTTTGCGTATCAAATCACCCATAACCGGCAGTTTGAGTGCGTATGTATCAATGAGCAAAGCCCCACTGGGCGTGCTCTTGAACATTTTGAACGCCCACGCAAGGCCTCCCAAAACCAACGGCACAAACACAACCTGGGGCGACGTCAGAAATTTTGAAACATCAACCAGAAACTGGGTATACGCTGGCAATTTCGCACCCATCTGCTCAAACATGCCGCCGAACATCGGAATGATGAACATCAACATCCCCAACGAAATCAGTGATGCGAAAATCAAGACGCCGATGGGATAAGCGGCTGCGCTTTTTATCTGCGCGTTCAAACGGGCCTGACTTTCCAGAAAACCCGCCACGCGCAGCAACACGGCATCCAATACACCGCCTGCTTCACCTGCTTTGATCATGCCGCAAAACAGGTTATCGAAAACCGCTGGATAACGTGACATTGCCTCCGAGAGCGACTGCCCCTGTTCAACGTGATCTTTGACTTCAGTCAAAATCACGCGGAGCGATTTTGACTCTGACTGCTGGGCCATAATGCCCAACGAACGCACCAGTGAGACACCCGCGTTGATCATCGTCGAAAATTGGCGGGCAAAAATCATGATGTCTTTGAGCTTGGGCTTCGCTTCTAGCATCTTGACCAGTCGGTTGCGAAGTCCTGCGATCGCAAAAGTTGGCCCGACACCCTTTTGCTTGATTCCCATCACAATAAAGTTGGCCTGCTGCAGTTTCTGCTTGACCGCCTCCGCATTGGCGCCCTTGATCGTTCGCAACGAAGTCCGACCACTTCTGTCGCGGACTTTCACCTCGAAGCTGATTGCCATATCACCCTCCGCGCCCAACATTTGCCAAAGTCACTATGCCCGATTTGCCAAGAGACGAAACAAGCACGTGTCGCTTTGAAATCACCCACACACCGGCTTGGGCACCACCGCCGAATCCAAAGTATTCCATCAGGCAAGAAGGGCCGGCTGCTATGGCGTGCCCGCAACCCCATTGCCAAATTCCATCACGAAACCCGAGAGCGTTCGTTGCCCCTCACACAGGAACACCCTCGCCATGGTAACAAACATCCAATGAAACGCATCACTTTTCGATCACAAATTCGAAACATCACCGGTTTGCTACCAGCTAAAAACTCAATTGCTGCTCAATGCATTTCTGAATGAGAGACCTTGAAGCCTCGACTCAATGGGCCCGACCAGCCCCGGCTGTGGTTGGCTGCACGCCCAACATCTTAGCCAAATCATCAGGACGAGAAGATTTCGATAATGCATCATCGTAAGTAATCTGTTTTTGCGAATACAGATCCCGTAACGACATCTCCAGCGTAATCATGCCATACTTGTTTCCCGTTTGAATGCTGGAATATATCTGGGCCGTCTTGCCCTCTCGTATCAAGTTGGCAATAGCCGGCGTCACGATCATGATTTCTTGCGCCATCACACGACCACGTTTTCCCGGTTCAACAACCGCCTTCGGCACCAACGCCTGAGACAGCACAGCCACCAACGAGTTAGATAACTGAACCCGAATCTGCTGCTGTTGGTGTGGCGGAAACACGTCGACAATTCGGTCAACCGTCTGAGAAGCAGAACTCGTGTGAAGGGTTCCAAAAACCAGGTGTCCCGTCTCAGCGGCTGACAAGGCCAGACGGATGGTTTCGAGATCCCGCATCTCACCCACCAAAATGACGTCTGGGTCTTCACGCAAGGCCGCTTTCAACGCATTGTCGAACGAACGCGTATCCGCATGCAATTCGCGCTGGTTCACCAAACTCAATTTGGATTGATGCACAAACTCAACCGGATCCTCGATCGTCAAAATGTGCTCTGCTCGCGTCGAGTTAATGTGATCAATCATCGCCGCAAGCGTCGTGGATTTGCCAGACCCTGTCGGCCCCGTAACCAAAACCATGCCGCGTGGCTTGTGTGTCAACTCCTTGACAATCGACGGCATTCCCATATCCTCAAGCTTCGGCGCCTTCGAGTTAATCGTTCGCAAAACAGCCGAATAAGCACCTTTGCTCTTGAACGCATTCACACGAAAACGCCCCAACCCCACCACCCCATAAGAACAGTCCAACTCGAATGTCTGCTCAAGTTGCTTGCGCTGCTCATTGGATAAAATACTGAAAATGAGACGCTGCGTGTCTTCACCCGTCAGTGGCTCATAATCGGTTTTGGTGAGCTTACCGTTGATTCGTATGATGGGAGGCACATTGGCCGCCAGATGAAGGTCAGAACCATCACGGTCGAAGACCATCTGCAGCAATTCTTCCATATACATGGGATGTGCTCTCCTTCCAATCCGCTAGAAGACTCGCAACCGTTCGACTTAGTTGGCAAGCGCCGGCGCCGGCGTTCCACAATTCGAACAAGCCTTCCAACCACCCTCGATCAATGTATTACACTTGATACACAGGTTTTTCAAATTCGTCGAACAAAACGGGCACTTCACATAATCATCGCCCACCTCTTCACGACAACCGGGACACAATTTTGCCGCCCCTTCATCACTGAAACAAACGCGAATCACCTCGTCGATATCCGTAAAGCCCTGCAGGGCCAATTTTAATGCGTAATCCTTCAACTGAACCATGCCGCTTTGCTTCGCAGCATAACGAATGAGCGCGGCACCAGCACCGCGTGCCACCACCTCACGCACCGCATCGGACATTTTCATGATTTCATAAACGCCCATACGCCCACTGTAGCCACGTACACACTTGGGACAACCCGCCTCGTTGTGCTTGTACATTTCAAGGGGCTGAGACGGGTCATATTTCAGACTGACAAAGTCAATCGTCGTCTGGTCCGGTGTGTACTTGATGCGGCAATCTGGGCAGATTTTCCGCACCAGGCGCTGCGCAATCACCCCAATCGTCGCAGCCGCAGTCAAGAAACCTTCGACCCCCATCTCATCAAGCCGCATCATGGCACCCGGCGCATCGTTGGTATGCAATGATGTAAACACCAAGTGACCGGTCAAGGCAGCCTCGATGGCGATCTTCGCCAATTCCTTGTCGCGGGTTTCTCCGATCAGCATGATATCAGGGTCTTGACGCAAAAATGCCTTCAAGATGCGTGCGAAGGTATACCCGATTTCCGGTTTGGCCTGGCACTGGGTAATACCAGGACAGTCATATTCGATGGGATCCTCAGCCGTCGAAATATTTACATCCGGATTGTTTCGGAAACCCAAAACCGAATAGAGCGTTGTCGTCTTGCCAGAACCCGTCGGGCCACATACGAAAATAATGCCGAACGGCCTGTTGACCATTTCTAAAACTGCTTTTAGATCATTTTCGAAAATAAAAAGCTTGTCCAACGGAATCGCCGTGTTACTCTTGTCGAGAATGCGCATGCAAATTTTTTCACCGTACTTCGACGGCAAGGTGGAAACCCTAAAATCAATATCTTTACCACGAAACTTTACGCGAATACGCCCATCTTGAGGTAGACGCTTTTCGGCAATGTCTAAATTGGACATAATCTTGTAACGCGAGATAAGCGCTGCCAACAATTTGTTCGGCAATTCCATCTGCTTCTGCAAAACGCCATCTTGACGAAACCGAACCACAATATTGTGCTCTTGCGGTTCGATGTGAATATCCGATACCTTCCGCGCAGCTCCCAATGCACGCGTTAAAAGCTGGTTTGCCAACTTGATGACCGGCCCGTCATCAACCTCTCGTTCCAGATCGTGCAAGTTGGGGTCAGCCTCTTCCGACTCGTCAGCGTCCAGACCTTCTTCAAACTCCAGTAGAAGGTCATCCATTGCATTGGCCGCAATTTCATTGACATCAACCTTGATCTGCGAATCAAGGAATAAAAAATACTCGTCTTCAGTAATGATGACCGGTTGAACCGATACGCCCTTCAACAAAAATCGCACATCGTCAATTGCAATCAGATTGGTCGGGTCCACCATCGCCAAGGTCAGGCGATTGTTGGCAAACTGAATCGGCACGATCTGGTGCTGCCGAATGAGGTTCTCCGGTATCATTTTCAAAACCTCAGGCGCCACCTTGATTTTGCGCAGATTTACATAACGCAGCCCATACTGCAGTTCAAGCGCATCTTTGATGCTGGCTTCAGTAATGTAGCCTTGTTTGATCAGCACCACGCCCAGAGATTCGCTCGTCTCTTTTTGAATTTCAACGGCTTTCTTCAATTGGCTTTCATTGATCAGATTCGCATTCAGCAGAATCTCTCCCAGTTTCAATTTGACCAAAGCCACGATGACACCCCCAACTTTCAACCATGAAGAGCCGAATCTTCTATTCCCTTTACAGGCGTGAAACTAACGACAAAATGGCACCCACCGCCATCGGACTTTGGCGCTCGGCAATCACGGCCACAAAGCCCGCATCACAGGCGAGTACCACCAAGGTCCCAATATCCGTTTCAAGAATCAACCGCCTTAAGTCACCGTAATCCATTTTCAGCAACTGGCCCTGGTTCCCCACAAACAACGTGCACGCCTGCGCCCCAATGTACTCAGCATCCCAGGTATCGTCCAGCGTGCAATCGATGATCAGACCGTCGCGCCCAATCGCCATCGCACCGGCCACACCCGACACACCCGAAAAAACACCGAGAAATGCGCTTAAATCTGTCGCGGCATCCAATGTGAGCAACCTCGCCGGAGGCCATTCACTGAATTCCATCGCGCTCGACCCCGACGCGAATGGATCAACAGGCAATGGTATTCGCGCCTCTTGCCAAAAATCTGGCTGCGCTTCCGTCAAAGGAAGTGTTGCCCCCCGAGCGTCCGTCGACGCAATGTGCCCAAACTCACCAAAAAAAGACTGCTCGTCGCGTTCCTGCGTTTGCAACCCCTCTTCTTGCGACGCCAAACCAGGCAAGGGCAAACCCGTGCCATCTTCCAATCCCTCAAACAGGGCGTCTATCTGCCTCAACGCATCGGCGTCGAACAACCCCCTCGTCTCTACGCCACGAACTGGCTCATCCACCTGCAATGATCGCGACGGCGAAGCCGCCGCAGCGTCGGAACCACGCTGCGGCGCCATGTACTCACGAAGGTCTGGAGGCGACAAGTCATTCTGTGTCTCCAATGCGCCTCCATCATCACCCGATAATGCCGTGCCTTTTTTCAACACCACCCGTTTTTTCCTGCGTTTGGGTCGCGCCGGCGGCGGGAGAAAGCCCAACGCGCTCAACCATCGCCACAAAAAACTCTCTTTTGCGCCCGTTTTTTGCCCAGTCATCGACGCCCTCTTTCATCATCGATCCCTTGCAGCACAACCAAACGCATACCCTGAAACACCTTATGCACGCAACTCAGCCCCAAATTGCGTTGTCAATGCGTTCACAATCTCACGCTGCAAACACTCGACCTCCTCGGTCGACAATGTTCGCTCCGGATGTCGATAAGACAGGTTAAAAGCCAAACTCACCTTGGCTTCGCCAAGACCCTCGCTTTGGTAGCGATCAAACAAACTGACCCGTTCCAACCACGCTCCCCCCACTTGACGAATCGTTCCCAACACCGCGTCTGATTCGAGCGACTCCGGCACAATGACCGCCAAATCACGGAGTGCTGCGGGTTGCCTGGAGAATGGCTGAAACGCCAACGGTCGCTCGTCCTGGGCCACCAACAGGTCGAAATCAAGCAACCAAGCCGCGCCATTCAACCCGTGATTCAAATCATAGGCAGCCATCACCTGCGGATGCAATTCGCCAACAACACCAACCGTCAACGCGTTGAAGCGAATGCGCGCGCAGCGCCCCGGATGAAACCCTTCCACATCACTGGCGGCTTCAAACGACACCTCGCCCCGTCTATGCATCCGTTCAATCAACGACTCGACAAGCCCTTTGATGGAGGCCCAATCCACTTTCAGTGGCTCAGGCGCATGGTCACCACGCCACATACCCTGCCACAAACTGCCGGTCCAAGCGCCGCCGAGCCAGAGTTGTTCCACTACCGAACCGTCCGATTGTCCCGTATATGTGCGACCGAACTCATACACCCCCATATTGCCCTGCCCCTGATAACGGTTATGACGCAACACTTCCAGCAAACTCGGAAGCAGCGAGCTTCGCATCACCGTCATGTCCTTCAATGGATGCGCAAGGGCAATGTAACGCGGCATGCGGACGCCAGCCATTGCTTCGGCCTCCGGCGTGGTCAACGAGCGGGTGACCACTTCGCGAAATCCCCAGGAACTCAACAGCTCACGAGTCTTACGTTCAAACACCATGCGCGGATGTTGAACAGGGCGATGAATGACGGGCGGCAACACCGGAGGTATGTTGTCATAACCCCAGTGACGCCCTACTTCTTCGACGAGATCCGCTTCGGACGAGACATCGTGACATCGCCAGCCAGGCACGACGACGTCATACACACTGCGCTTGGCACCATCCGCGGTTTGCGGCTTCAACACAAAGCCCAAACCTCGCAGAATCCGCTCGGCTTCCTCCTGGGAAATGTCAACACCCAACAGGCGATCCACCGCATCCAGCCCAAAAGAAAACTGAACCGAGGATGGAAAGTCGGCACGCGCCACCCGCAACAGACTCCCTGCCTGCTCACCGCCCATCAAGTCGAGAATGCCGTCACGCAGTTGTATCAGCACATCGAGCGTCGACGACGGATCAACTCCTCGTTCAAAGCGATAGGACGAGTCTGTGCCCAGTCCCAAGCGACGACTGGTTCGCCGCACCCCTGACGGCGAAAAGTAGGCCGCTTCGAGGAAAAGCGATTTCGTGTGTTCATCCACCGCCGCAGTCAGACCACCCATCACGCCGGCGATCGCCAACACCTTTTCGCAATCCGCAATCACGAGATCCTGTTCATCCAATGCGCGCGTGACCCCATCCAATGTCACCACCGTTTCACCTGGCCGCGCCTGGCGAATGACAACAGACCCACCAGCAATCTTGTCCGCGTCAAAGACGTGCAAAGGCTGGCCAGTCAACCACATCAAATAATTGGTCAAATCAACCGCGATGTGAATGCTGCGCAACCCGATGCTCGTCAATCGGTCGCGTAACCAATCCGGCGTGACACCCGGCGTGACGTTTCGAAGAATCAATCCACCGTAAAGCGGACAAGCAGCCTCTGCCTCGCATCGCACCACAATTGGCGACACCCCATTTCCTTCAATCGAGGGCCGGGCCGACCCAAGCCGCGGAAGCGCTGGTGGACGCAACTGCAGGTGAGAGTGAGCCACTACCAACTCACGCGCAACGCCAATTACACCCAACGCATCCGGTCGATTGGCCGTAACGGCAAGATCCAGCATCTGTACACCCAGCTGCAGTGCGTCAGCGATTGGTTGGCCAATCGGCGTATCCGGCGGCAGAACCATGACTCCTGCACCATCATCCGGCAAACCCAACTCGGCCAGCGAGCAGTACATGCCAAAAGAATCCACACCCCGCAATTTGGAATGTCCAATCGCTTTGCCACCCGGAAGCATGGAGCCGACCAAGGCAACGGGCACCTTGTCATGGCATGCCACATTGCTGGCCCCTGTGACGATCTGAATCCGTTGCCCCTGACCCAAGTCAGTCTGGCAAACCCTGAGTTTGTCTGCATTCGGATGGGGCGCAATGTCAACAATCTGCCCCACGATGACCGTTTCGAGCCCTGGCGCATACCAGGCCAGCGACTCCACCTCCAATCCGATGCGCGTCAAGGTGTCCCGGATGACGCCCGCATCCAGTGCCTCCGACAGACACTCATTGAGCCACGAAATTGGAACGCGCATCGGGTACTCCTTATCTCCTGTTGCGCCTGTCAAAAAAAATGCCGCCCACTCGCGCAACAGCTAGAACTGGCGCAAGAAGCGATCATCATTCTCCCACAAGTGTCGGATGTCGTTCACGCCGTAGCGAATCATCGCCACGCGGTCAATGCCCATCCCAAACGCAAGCCCCGTTATGACACTTGGGTCATACCCCACCGCCTGCAAAACGTTCGGATGAACCATCCCGGCACCGCCGAGTTCGATCCAACCGCTGTGAGAACAGGTGCCACAGCCTTGTCCAGCACAAAAAGGACATCCGACATCCACCTCACACGACGGCTCCGTGAATGGAAAAAAACTGGGTCTGAAGCGTACGGGCCGCGCTTCACCAAACAACGAGCGGCATAATGACGTCAACAGACCCTTGAGATGGCCGAAATGCGTTCCGGGTTCCACCATCAACGCTTCCAGCTGATGAAAGATCGGATAGTGCCGCCGGGTCACATCGTCACGTCGATATACCCTGCCCGGCATGATCAAGCGCAAGGGAGGGGTTTGGGCCATCATGGCCCGAATTTGGACGGAGGATGTCTGGGTGCGCAGCAAACACTTCGCCAAAGGACCATCCGACTGCAAATAAAAGGTATCTTGGGCATCACGTGCCGGGTGATCCGCCGCCGTGTTCAGTGCCGTGAAATTATGCCAATCATCTTCCACTTCCGGCCCTTCGGCAACCGTAAAGCCATAATAGGCAAACAGTTCGACCAATTCATCCCTCGTTGCCATCACCGGATGGATGCTGCCTTTGAACGGGCGCCTGGCGGGCAAGGTGACATCGGTGCGTTCACGTACCAGTTGAGCGGCGATCGCCTCATGTTGCAACTGTTGCGCCCGTTTTTGATACAGCAGCTCCAAAGTTTGCTTGGCCTGATTGATCGCTTTACCCACTGTCCCACGCTCTTTTGGCGGCAACGATGGGATCGCGCGCAACAAACCCGTCAAAACGCCTTGTTCCCGACCAAAATATTGCACATGCCACGACTCGAGCTCGGCGACACTCCGTGTAGCCGATAACGACAATTGGGCTTCAGTCAACAACGCATCATGAGTCGCGTGGGTCATCGTGTCACAATCCTTGCCATTCAATGAGATGGGTGTCTCATTATGCCCCAATCACAAAGGGGTTACAAGGGCTCGAAAACCCCAGTAACCCCATCAGTCAGATCAGGGCGACCAAGCGATGGCTAGTCGACGACGTAAGCCATAAGCGCAATTTCACGGGCGCGCTTGATCGCATCTGTCAGTGCCCGTTGATGCCCAGCACACGTACCGGTCACGCGACGCGGCAAAATCTTGCCACGCTCTGTGATGTACTTCTTGAGCCGCATCACATCTTTATAATCGATCAGCTGAATCTTATCCGCACAAAACGTGCACACTTTTCTGCGCTTGACACGCGCAGCAGCCTTGGATGAACTCCCAACTCTTGCCATGATTACCCCTTCAATTTCGCACGTGAACCCGCCGGCGAACACACCGCCCGCAATGGTCTAAAACGGAATTTCGTCATCCAGTTCAGGCGGCTCCGATGCAACGACACGACCAGCCGGCGCCGGTACCTGTTTAGACACCGGCTCATCGAATGGTTCATCAAAAATCGGCTCATCGTCAGACGCTTGCCCACGCACCGCACCACCAGGAATTCCCTCAACCACACTGGCGTCCACGTCAATGGCTTTGCGGCGCTGACCGTCCTTTTCAAAAGAACGGGTGGTCAAACGCCCTTCCACCACCACCACACTGCCTTTGTGAAACGCTTGCGCCACTTTCTCAGCCAAAGCCCGCCAACTCACCACACGAATGTAATCCGTGATTTCACTGGCACCCTCAGCCCGCGAGGGTCGCACAACCGCAACCGTAAACTCCGCTGTCGGAATTCCTGCGTTGGTCACGCGTTTTTCAGGGCCACGCACAATTGTTCCCATCAGGGTGATGTGATTGATTCCCATCGTGATTAAGGCCTACCCCACTACCCGGTAACCGTACTTGATTACACGCACAAACAAACAGTCTCACCGGAAAAGCAACCTGAACACGACCGGGTCGAGCAAACAACAATTTTGCCTGCCAAACCCAATCTTCGCCGCGTTTAAGCCTCGTCCTGACGAATGACGAGATGACGAATCACATCATCATTCAACTTGAAAAGCCTCTCCAGTTCACGAATTTGTGCTGGATCAGACTTGAAGCTCGTCAGAACGTAAAATCCGTCCTTGAAATCCTTCACTTCGTACGCCAGACGCTTACGACCGCGCTTTTCAGTTTTTTCGACACTCCCACCAATTCCTGCGATTTGATCATCGACTTTCTTGGCGACTGCATCAATGGCATCCTCATCAAGTGTGGGCTTGATGATGTACATGGTTTCATAATTCCGAAGCATTGTGACACCTCCCTCCGGACATCGTATGGATGGTTCTCGCTTAACGATTGTTCACCCCCACGGTGACTCAACCTGAGAACAGGGAAGACTGGAACCACTACCGTGATCCCTTTCTTTACTTTCTTAATTTTAGCATTGCTTTAACTTGAAAGCAACGGCAGCGTGCGCAAGCGAATCCCCTTCGAGCTTAGCTCGGTAACTGACATGCTGATGAAGACGCGAAACGGCCGGCAAAAGCCTGACACCTCCCCTTCCGAACCAAACAACCAATTCTGCACACGCAACTTACCACCTTCGAAAAGGTGCAGAATCGCACCCTCGTCAACAATTGCCCGCGTGGGTTCCAATCCGGCATGTCGCAATTGCGTGTTTGCTGTTACGTCATGCACAACTCAAAACGCAAACCAATCGCATCAAGCGCCAGAGACCGTCTCCCCACGACAAACAACACAGAAACGACGGGTATCTCAGTTGCCGACCCGCAGTTTACGCTTGCTGCGCCATGCTCACCTAAAAAATTAACTGTATTTTACTGATTTTTTAACCGATTTGTTTAACTCGCTAACGATAACCACACTGGGAAACGCACGATACAGAATTGTGAGGGCTTCAGATGACCATTCGAACCATTAGCGCTCAAGTCTCTGTAACGCACTCTTCCGCGGCGGCACGACAATCCGGGGCAGTTGGAGGCGCGGCCGCTCGGGTGGCCGGAGCAATGGATGGTGATCAATTCAGTCGTACCAATCCATTGCCGCGATCACAGTCCTCACCGGTTGCCAGCGGCACCTTTCCCGTCGACTCGCAAGACTACTTTCAACCACAATCATACTACGGGGGCTATACGACGGGCTATGGCGTCCCAGGCGGCTATACGACCGGTTACGGCGTCCCTGGCTACGGCAATACTGGTTACACCACGGGCTATGGCGTCCCAAGCTATGGCAACACCGGCTATACGACAGGTTACGGCGTCCCAGGCTACGGCAACACTGGTTACACCACGGGCTATGGCGTCCCAGGCTATGGCAACACCGGCTACACGACCGGTTACGGCGTCCCTGGCTACGGCAATACTGGTTACACCACGGGCTATG
>JBBAPZ010000011.1:42700-56251 GCA_040400605.1 Candidatus Sericytochromatia bacterium | reverse complement strand
GCTATGGCGTCCCAGGCTACGGCAACACTGGCTATACCACGGGCTATGGCGTCCCAGGCTACGGCAACACTGGCTATACGACCGGTTATGGTAACGGTGGTTACCCCTCAAGCTTTGGTTACGGTGGTTACCCGTCAGGCTATGGGATGGGGTACAGCGACCCGGTCTTGGGAACATTCCAGCAACAGTTGTACGAGGCTCAAATGCAGCAGGCCCAAATGAACGCACAAGTGAACAACACGGTGAATGCAATTGGATACTCCGCGGGCAGCATCGCTTCGTTGATTAACAGTTTTTCACGCTAGCAAACTGGTCCTGAGTGAGCGGCTACCGCGTTGGCTGACAGCATCAAACAGCTAGAGGGATTATCGCCGGTCAAACCTTTGGCTGGCGTGAGAACACTGCATTGTCTCCACAAGTTTTGAACCTCTTTGAAGGTGTCACTGCTCAAAAGGAGGAAAGGTGTCGAGGCGCTTGGTGATTTTTCTGATCCTCAACAGCTAGGTTTCCTGGCGCCACACACCGATCTTGGCCACGGCGGGTTCAAGGGCATTTTGGAAAAGGTTTTACAGTAAAACGACCTTGAATACGGAGTGAGTGAATGTGGTATCAAAAATTCAAGAACACGGGTGGTGTCGATTGCAAATGATGATAAAGGCGGCAGAAACAGTCCGGGCGATGAGAAAATCGCAGAACGTGAAGGATTGCGCCCATCCAGCCGCGAGATGGGGGTTGACACGGCAACCATCGGCACGGCCACTGCCGTTAATGCTCAAAGGGAACCGGTGAAAACCGTTCAAACCGAGCGGAAAACCTTCATGGCTGGCGTCATTAATGCATTCGACCCAGTGATGGCTGCTACGGGATTGGTTTTCGGGGCATTGTTATTCGTACCGAGCGCCATCGCACCAGTTATCATCAAGAACTGGTCAGAAGGTGTCAGATTGTCATTTTGGAATTAAAACCAGGTCGTTGCCCGTCAGCAATGCGTGATCCGTTTCTTACCCCGGCCGTCGTTTGGCGCGTCGGGTTTGGCGTGATGTGAAGAAGCGCACCAAGGCAGGGATAAAACTTTGCCCGGTTTGAAGCTCGAGAAAGTCCAGACCCAGCGTGCGAAAGCACTGTCGCTGCGCGTCACGCAAGTGTTTGTGTTGGCTGAGGTACTTGGCGCGAACCGTTGCTGAGCCCGTGTCGAGGGTCACGGTCTGGTTTGACTCGGGATCATGAAAGCGAACGAGCCCGACGTTTGGCAAAACCGCCTCCCGGACGTCGTGAATCATCATGGGGATGAGGTCATGTCGCGTAGACAGCAGACGCATGCTGCGCTCTATGGCTGGTTCTTGAAAATCAGACAGCAAAAAAATGACGCTACGTTGTTTCAACAGGTTCATCAAGGCATTGCAAGCACCGCTGAGGTCTGTTTGTCGGCCAAGTGGCCTGAAGGCCAGGATTTCGCGCACGAGGCGGTTGACATGACCGCGTCCTTTGGATGGTTTGATAAACTTTTCAATTCGATCAGAAAACAGCAACAGACCCACGCGATCGTGGTGCCGCATCGCGCTCATGGCAACCACCGCCGCAACTTCCGCTGCCAGTTCGCGTTTGAGTTGTGCCTGGGAACCAAAAAACAGACTCGCGGACAAGTCAACGGCTAACACAACGGATAATTCACGTTCTTCAACGAACTTTTTAACAAAGAGGCGATCCATTCGGGCGGTGACATTCCAGTCGATGAGACGGGGATCATCACCTTCCTGGTATTCGCGCACCTCATCGAACTCGATGCCGCGTCCCTTGAACACGCTCTGGTACTCACCGCCAAAAATGTTTTGAACCAGGCGCAGTGTTTTGATCTCAAGCCGTCGGATGCGTTTATGGATGTCCAACGGGGGGGCGGGCTGATTTTGGGCCCGTCGTTTTAGAAAAGAACGGAGCGACATAGCGCTTAGGGGACCTTCACACCGAGCAGGATTTTGCGGATGATCTCATCGATCGTCACGCCCTCCGCTTCGGCTTCGTACGAAATGAGCACGCGATGCCGGAGCACATCGGGGGCCACGGCTTTGACATCATCCGGCATGACGTAAGCGCGCTTTTTAAGGAAGGCATGGGCCTTGGCTGCCACGGTCAGGTAGATGCTGGCGCGCGGTGACGCGCCGAAGGCGATGAGATCAACGAGTTCGCCCAGTCCGTATTCGCGGGGTTGGCGAGTCGCAAATACGAGATCAACCACATAGCGCTTAATCTTGTCCGCCACATGAATAGTTGACATCAACTGTCGCGCGTCAGCAATCATCGCAAGCGTTCCGATTCTACGTGGCGTCGGTCTCACACCCGCAGTCATGCGCTCAATGATTTCCAACTCTTCCTGCTTGCTGGGATACGACACTTTAACCTTCAACATGAAGCGATCCAACTGCGCCTCAGGCAACGGGTACGTTCCCTCCTGCTCAATGGGATTTTGCGTCGCCAAAACCAGGAACGGTTCAGGCAATGGCATCGTCTCACCACCAATGGTCACCTGCCGTTCCTGCATGGCTTCAAGCAAGGCACTTTGAACCTTGGCCGGTGCACGATTGATTTCATCTGCGAGAAGCAAATTCGCGAAAACCGGGCCCCGTTTGGTCGTGAATCGCCCTTTTTTGGCATCGAAGATACTGGTTCCCAGCAAATCCGCCGGCAAAAGATCAGGGGTAAACTGGATTCGACTGAATTCCGCTTGCAAGGTGTCAGCAAGGGTATTGATGGACAAGGTCTTGGCCAACCCGGGCACACCCTCCAACAACACATGCCCATCTGCCAACAATGCAATCATCAAACGCTCAAGCAGATGATTCTGGCCGACGATCACTTGTCTGACTTCGTTAAGCAGTTCACCCAAGCCATCAGCAGCGAGTCTGATCCGTTCATTTGCATCCAGAATTGAATTTTCCATGCCTGTGTTACACCCCTGACTCGCACCGCCCGGCATCATTTTAGCAAAGCGCCCTCTCAAATGCCATTTAAAGCCGACACCGTGCAGATTGTGGAGCTGGCGCACAATTAAAGGGGGTTGCGCTCGAACGTGCGTGGCGTGTCAATTGACAGAACGCCGACGTCCTTTGAGTCATGCTCAAACGCGTTGAGTGCGAATCAGAGTTTTGGCTGTTTTTCAATGAAAGCGCGTGAGTATCTGATATTTTGCGTTTGCTACACGATGTTTGAACAGACACCGATACCTCACCGTATCGCCGCGATCCCATGCGGCGCGTAATCACGTTCCCGTCAGTTCCGAGGGCAGATACGCTCGAACGTGTTATGCAACAGCCTGACATGCTGTATGCTGGCTGGTTGAAGGATACGACTGGGCTGACGTTATAAGCGGGATGGTTCCCACGCTGATGGGCACGACCCCCGTTATCGCTGAGCAGCCGAATCGTAGCAATTGATTTTTGGCAACCTCAAAAGGAGTAACGCATGACAACTGCTACCCGACCCCAATTGATTGACGCCCTGGAGTGGCGATATGCAACCAAAGCATTCGACGCGCAACGCCGCTTGGATGACACCGTTTGGAATACCCTCGAACGCGCGCTGCAACTGACGCCCTCTTCATATGGACTGCAACCGTGGAAGTTTGTCGTTGTGACGTCACCCGAATTGAAAGCCGCCTTGCGACCCCATGCCTGGAATCAATCCCAGATTACGGATTGCTCGCATTTGGTGGTCTTGCTGGCCAAACGCGAAATCACCAAAGCCGACATCACCAAACTGCTGGATGCCACTGCTGCCGAGCGGGGGCTGTCAGTTGAGTCCTTGGCCGGTTACGGCAGCATGATGGAAGGTGACTTGATCAACGGACCACGGCGCGAAAAAATTGGCGATTGGGCTGCCAATCAAGTTTACATCGCGATGGGTAATTTGATGACGGCCGCTGCTTTGCTTGGTGTGGATACGTGTCCCATCGAAGGCTTCGTGCCGGCTGAGTTTGATCGCATCCTCAGCTTGAACGACAGTCCGTATCGGAGTGCTGTCGTTTGCGCGGTGGGTTACCGCAGCGAGCAAGACGCTTATGCTGCGTTGCCCAAGGTGCGCTACCCATTGGCAGACATCATCGAGTACCGTTAATCGATCACCGCACCTGATGCATCGTGACGCCTGGAACCGGCGCTTTCGGGGTGTATCGTGTACAACCTGTGATCAAAAGGAGTGGGGGCTTTCAGTGCCCCCACTGCTGTGTCGAGATTCAGCGGTAGTTAATGAATTGAAGATCCAACTCGAGTTCGGCGTCTTTCAATAATTTGATGATGGCTTGAAGATCGTCACGACTTTTGGCGGATACGCGAATTTGATCATCTTGGACCTGAGACTGCACCTTCATTTTGCTGTTTTTGATCAACGCGGTGATGGCTTTGGCATGCTCCTTGGAAATGCCCTGTTTCAACGTCACATTCTGTTTGACGGCACCACCCAGCGCGGAGTCGATTCGGCCATAATCCAGTGACTTGAGCGAGATGTTACGCTTGACCAACTTGCTTTCCACGATGTCCAAAATGTTTTTCAGCTTCATGTCATCCGGCGCTTTGAGGACGATGATTTCTTTTTCGAGTTGGACATCAGCCCCGGTGCCTTTGAGATCAAAGCGTTGTTCAATCTCTTTCTGGGCCTGATGAATCGCATTGGTGGCTTCTTGCATGTCCACCTTGCTCACGATATCAAATGTTGCTTCCTTCGACACGCTAAACTCCTTTAATCTTGGTTAGCAGGATGATGACGCCACAACCACGGCTGACCTGAGAAGGGTGTCTATAAGGGATATTTGAGCCAGTCTTCGTTCGTCAGCGTTCAAGGGAGCATGTCCTGCTTTGAAAGGCTGCCAAGTGACGCGACTGGTCCTTGCTGCGAGCGATGGTCATCCGGCAGGCTGTTTTGTTGGTAGCACCTGCGTTGACGCACGGCTTCGTTTCCGAGGAAGCGATGTTCAAGGAATCCGGCCCCTGGCTGCCGTCACGACTTTGTCTGAGGCCTTCACGTGGCGGCCTGATCCGTCAAAACGGGCGGTTGTGTGTCCCACGTTTTATTTTAACAGGGCCGGGGACGTGGCGGTAGCGTGCTGTCTGTGCAAGATGCCGGTATGAATGAGAGTTTCGATCGTTTGGGCACGTGCTTGCCAGTCGTGGTTAGAAGCCAAGTGGGCTCGGGCTAGTCGGTGTTCGCGAGCGTTTTGGGTTAACGCGTGGGCGATCGCCGCAATGAATGCCGCCGTGTCATCAGCAACAACAGCGTGGGGGCTTAAATCCGGCAATTCGGCAAAGTCCGTCATCACAACCGGCTTGCCTGCCGCGAGGTACTCGTGCAGTTTGAGCGGATAGATAGCACGGGTTTGAGCGCTTTTAACGAAGGGAATCAGCGCAACGTCGATGCCTTTTAAAAATGATGGCAAAGCGGAGCGCTCAAGCAGTCCCAGATGAAAAACGTTGGGGTGCCGGGTCAATCGGGCGAGCGCAGCCTGACGTTGGGGGATGACGGGACCGGCAAGCAGCAGTTGCCAATCCGGTCGCGTTTGTGCGATCGCTTCGAGCAACTGAAAGTCGACACGTTCCTCAAGGTGACCCATAAAGCCGAGTGTGGGGCCATTCAAGCCGTTGAGAGCTGGATGAATCGGCGTGACAGGGTCCATTGCCTGATTGAAATGTCTCGTGTCCGCTGCGTTTGGCACCCAATGGCAGGCCTTGGTGAAAGGTGACTTGGCCTGCTGCAACGCCCGTGATGAGGTGATGGTCAGGTCGACCGCGCGCAAGATACGCGCTTCAATGGACACAGCAAAGCGTGACGTGCCAGGCATCGCCTCAAGTGCATCGGTGCAGTGGTACAAGACGAGCGATTCATTCAAGGCACCAATCAGTGACTCCGATGACAGCACGTTGAAAGAAATCCACAAAACGGGCGATCGCATGGCCAAACCGTCACAAGCCCTTTGCACCGCCTGCCGCAAAAAATACTGATTCACCCGATAAACCTTCTCGAAAATATCGGCCGAGTTGAGCCCCCCCATCGGTATGACCGGTGGCGGCTCCAGCACCCAGATACCCGCCTCGACCTGTGTCAGTGAACGTCTGCGATCGAACCACGCACGCCACTTCGCCATTCGCCGTTCCCGTGACAACACCCGCCAGGCAGTCACGGGATTGACCTGATTGTTGACAAACAAAATCCGATGACGCTTCGCCAACTCCCGCATCAAATGATGACGACTGCTCGCAAACGGATGCAACCAATCCATCACCGACACACACACAATATCCAAACCCACTGCCCCATCCCCTTCATCAGCTCAACCAACCCATGGTGACGCTCAGACGCCCAGGGACACGGGCCATTTCAGCACAGTTTCATTGGCCGTTTAATTCTGATTTAAATTCTTGCCCACCGCGCAAGCTGCGGGCCAGCACACCCGACAACTGTTGTACAGAATCTGTTAGGAGGCGAAGCAATGGATCAGGCTTTATTTGCAGGCAACGTGGGACTCCACCGCTTGTTGGGGCACATCAAATCGCCATCTCATTCAAGGCCTGATGCGCGGCCTGCTTCGGTTTCCGACCCGCAGCCCACCATGACGCCGGACCAGTGGCGAGACGGCACGTCACTGCGCGGGGTCTAAGCCCAGAGTGGGCGTGCGCCAGCCTCTACACGCCTCGTTCATACCGATAGCATCTCAGGCAGTCACGACGGTCAGGTCACGCTTCGCTCAAGCGTCTTATCAGCGAAACGTGGCTGATTCCGAACGTGTCCCGTCATCCCCTTGCGTGTTCAATAAACGCAGACTATCGGCGCACGAGCCAGTCAACCATTTTGGGTTTAACGGGAGTGTCGAACGGACGATTTAGCGGTCCAAGGGCAGCCCTTGCGCTTCCCAGTCCAGGGTCCCGCCTTGAATGTTGGTGACTTGGGTGAATCCGCGCTCGACAAGTGCTTGCGCCGCTTTCATGCTGCGTGAGCCGGAACGGCAGATAATCAGCAACTTACGGGTTTTTGGCAGTTGCGCAGACCACTCATCAAGCGCATCCAAGGGGTGCAGCTTGGCGCCTTTGGCACGTCCTGTGGCATATTCCCCGGGTGTGCGAACGTCGATAAAATAAGGTGGATTTGTAGCGGTTAGAATGTCGTGCGCTTCTTTGACGGTCACATTCGCGATGGTGGCGGCTTGTGCCCGCGTTGCAGGCTCATTGCGCTGGCTGGTTGGTGGATTGTCAATGCGGGCTTGCAGACACCCGCACAACAACGCCAGGCTCAAAATACCCCATTGCAACCGTTGTGCGAACACGTACACCCCCTTTTGACCCACGCTTGCGGACAGACTTGATTACAGCACGAATCGCCTCATTTTTGCCACGTCACGCGCGTTGAACACAACGCCTTCAAGTTTGGGTACATAAGTGAAGTAAATATGGTGCTTCAGGTGCATACAGCGGGTCGAAAGCGGCATTATTCCATCATGTCTGTGCTGTTTTCAATTCGGGATATGGTCCGTGGCGCTTGGTTCTGTTTCTTTACTAAGTGAAGACTTGGCGTGGTGTTCTGATTGATTGTTCGATGCACGGAATGTGCGCCTGGTGTGTTCGGTGACGTTTCGGGCGGGATTTTTGAGCAAGGTGTGGGGGGAGCGGTGACGGTATTGGTTGCGGGAGCAGCGTCGCTTAATCAGACGCCTCTGGACTGGTTGGGCAATCGGGACCGGATTGTGTCGGCACTGCGTCTGGCGCGGGAGCAAGGGATCGGCCTGTTGTGCCTGCCGGAGCTTTGCATCACGGGCTACGGTTGCGAGGATGCTTTTTATGCGGAGCATGTCAGTGAGACGGCTTTGGATATGTTGTATGAGATTTTGCCTGAGACCCGTGGCTTGTGCGTGTGTTTGGGATTGCCTTTGGTGCATCGCAACGGGTTGTTTAATGTGGCTTGTCTGGTTGTGGATGGTGCGATCGCAGGATTTGTGGTCAAGCAAAACCTGGCAGGGGATGGCTTGCATTATGAGCCGCGTTGGTTCAAACCGTGGCCTGCCGGTTTGCGCACGTGGGTAACCATTCGGGGCGAACGATACCCGTTGGGTGACTGGATGTTCGATCTCGGTGGTGTTCTGGTTGGATTTGAGATCTGCGAAGACGCCTGGGTCGCCAAACGGCCGGGAGCGGAGCTGGCCCTGCGCGGGGTGGATGTCATCGTCAACCCGTCTGCCAGCCACTTTGCCTTTGGCAAGGCGCGCATCCGTGAACGCTTCGTAGTCGAAGGGTCGCGTGCATTTGCCGTCTCCTATCTCTACGCCAATCTGATGGGCTGTGAGTCAGGCCGGATCGTCTATGACGGGGGTGCGTTGATTGCCTCCGGTGGTGAGTTGCTTGGGCTGGGTCGCCGCCTGTCATACCACGATGTGCATGTCATCAGCGCCAATGTCGACATTGCCAAAACACGCCTGCAACGCCGCGCCAGTTCCAGTTACCGACCTGCCCTTCAGGCAGGGGACGAGGACGTCGTGGTTATCCCCTGGCAATGGCCGGGCGCCGTCGCCTGCCAGACACCCCGCGCACCGGTCCGTGAGGCCTGGGGTAGTTCCGAGCGGGCCAGACATGAGGCCTTTGCGCGCGTGGTGGCATTGGGTCTTTTCGATTATATGCGCAAATCCCGCAGCAAGGGCTTTGTGCTCTCGCTTTCCGGTGGCGCGGATTCCAGTACCTGCGCCCTGCTGGTGCACCTGATGGTCCACTTTGGAACCCAGGACCTCGGTCTGGACGGCTTCAAGGCAAAGCTTTCCCACGTCACTGGCATCGCGGAGGCCTTGTCCTTGGCGGACCTCACCCGGTGTTTGCTGACTTGTGTGTATCAATCGACCGCCAACAGCTCCAGCACCACCCGTGAGGCGGCACGTGAACTGGCTCACGCGCTCGGCGCTCGCTTCAGCGAATGGGACATTGACACGATGGTCAAAGCCTACACGGGGCTGGTGGGGCAGACTATCGGGCGTGCGCTTGATTGGCAAACAGACGATCTGGCTCTACAAAATGTTCAGGCCAGGGCGCGTGGACCGGCTGTGTGGATGCTGGCGAATGTGCTGGGTGCGCTGTTGCTCACAACCAGCAACCGCTCCGAAGCAGCGGTGGGCTATGCCACCATGGATGGCGACACCTGTGGTGGGCTTTCACCGATTGGGGGCATCGACAAGGCGTTTGTGCGCGAATGGCTGATCGGGATGGAAACCGAGGGCCTGACGGGCATTCCAGCCTTTTCGGTCCTGGCGCTGGTGAACCGGCAGGCGCCCACGGCGGAGTTACGCCCGGCTGGGCAAAGCCAGACTGACGAGGCCGATCTCATGCCCTACGATGTGCTCGTTCAGATTGAAAGGGCCGCCATCCGCGACAAGGCCAGTCCACTCGCGGTCTACGACATGCTGCTGGCACACCCGGAAAGCGCACGCCATACCCCTGCCCAGTGGGGACAATGGATCACACGCTTTTTCAGGCTCTGGTGTCAGAGCCAATGGAAACGTGAGCGCTTCGCGCCGGCGTTTCATCTAGATGATCAAAACCTCGACCCCAAAACCTGGTGTCGCTTCCCCATCCTGTCCGGCCATTACGAACTGGAATTGCAGGCCTTGGCGGCACGAATGGCTGAGCAGGCCGCCAGTTCCGCGCACTGAGTCGAAGGAGTTTTGCTTTGTCAGCGATCCGTGGTATTTGGGCCAGTCTTTCGGCGCCACAACCAGCCAAACGTTACAATACACTCTACGCCGCGTTGCTTGGCATCATCACCGGCCAAGGGATCTACCTTTACACCCGGCAGATGCGCCGCCTGTTGTACACCACCGTGTTGCTGTTGCTCGCCACACTCTACGCATGTTATGCGATTTACATCGACATCATTGCCCATTTGGACGCGAGTAACTTCGAGCAGGTAGATAATCTGACAGACTTGGTGCAAGACGCGGTCAAGGGGGGGACGATGGTCGGGACCATTGCAGTGGTGAACAACCTGATCTGCACCATCGATGGCCTGCGTGAAATCAGCCGGGCCAAAAAAAATGCTGATTGAGGTATAGCGCCAGACGTCTTGGGTTGAAATTGACAAGAGGCCACTTAGCCCGTCGGATTAACGGCACCTGCGCGGGCGATCGCCCGATAATCCCCCTGCAACAGCAACCCCATCGTCAACACCAAAACCTGACGACTCACCCCAACACTGGGGTTGCCTGCCTGCATAACCGGGAACCAGCGTGAATGTAGCGCGCCAGCACATTGTCCAGCACGGCCCGACGATAATAAAGGGGCACGAATTCGCTGTCGAGTTCCAAACTCGCCCGCCGATGATACCGCAACGCAGATTCCGCTTCCGGATGGTTGCACGTTTTCAATATAACCTGGAAACGATTCACCAGATTCTCAAGCTGCGCCAAAACAATCTCGAAATTCTGCGGAACCGCCGTAATATCCCTAGCCACCGTTCGCGCCACCTCAACGGTCGCATCCAACGCTTGCCAATTATCAAAAGACCCAACCCACTCAGCCGAAACCTGCTCGGACGTCATCATTGTCACGCAATCACCCCTCAACCTGAATCAGAACGTTGCTGAAGTATTTATAGAACATTAAATATTTAATTGTGCCTTAATCTTGGTTAAGAAATGTAAAGTTTTTTAATATCTGATGGGTTGGGTCGATTTCGATAGATTCGCAACCCGTGTGACCAGACCGGGAAGTCGGGGTATTGGGGAGCTTGTGCTAAGATGGCGTGGCTGTGGTTGGAATTCAGGGGAAGATGTGTTTCAGTCGTTTGTTTTGATTGTGGTGTCGATTCTTCTGTCGACAGTGGGCCAGTTTGTCCTCAAGACAGGTGCGAAGCAACTGGGCGAGGTGGGGGTGGAGGCTGCCGGGCAGGCTTGGCAGATTGGGTGGATGGCTGCCACCAACCCTTGGATTGTCGCTGGGTTGGGGTGTTATGGTCTGGGGGCGGTGACCTGGATCATGGTGTTGACGCGTGTGCCGTTGTCGTGGGCGTATCCGATTTTGGCGTTGAATCAGGTGTTGATTCTGGCGGTCGCCTGGTTGTTTTTGGGTGAGCAGGTAAATGCGTTGCGCTGGAGTGGGGTGTTGTTGATCATCGCAGGTGTGTTCCTCGTATCGCGCAGTTGAAGCAAACGCAGCCGCATCGACGAAACAGGCCTTCATTTTCTTGATTGCTCAGGTATCCCTGCTGTACAGAAACGCTTTAACTGTTAATCAAATTTTGACGGGCATCCATTAACAACGAGTCTGTGCCTGATGTCTTGAGTTTGCCACTCAAGTTTTGAACGAAAGCCTATGCGTCGCTTTATAGTGCCCTCAGGGCGTTTGCGTGCTTTTTGATGCATTCCGACCGATGGGTCTGGTCGCGTTGCCCTTGGGTGTTTGTTGTCTATCCCGCTACGATGCCGGCCTTAGGACGTCGATGACGAAGGGGTGATTAGGCATGCGTGTTTTGGTAACGGGGGGGGCGGGCTTTATTGGTTCGCATGTGGTGGAGGCTTACCTTGCCGCGGGGCATACGGTGGCTGTGCTGGACAATTTTTCGAGCGGAAGTTTGACGCATCTGGAGGGTTTGGATTTATTGGTGGTGCCTGAGGACATCACGGATGCACGAGCGGTCAACGATGCGGTGCGGGCGTTTCGGCCGGAGGTGATTAACCACCATGCGGCGCAGTTGAGTGTGAGCGTGAGCGATCGCCAGCCCCTGCTCGATGCGAAAACCAACGTGCTGGGTACCCTCAACGTGCTCGAAGCCGCACGTACGCACGGGGTCAAACGCGTCATTTTTGCCTCCTCTGGCGGCACGGTGTATGGCGAAGCGTCGCAGACACCAACGCCTGAGGACGCGCCCTTGGCGCCACTCAGCCCTTATGGCATCAGCAAGATGACCGGTGAGCATTATCTGCGTTTTTATCAGCGCCGCTACGGGATGGTGGGCATCACGCTGCGCTATGGCAACGTGTATGGGCCACGGCAGAATCCGCATGGGGAAGCGGGTGTGGTGGCGATTTTTATGGATGCGTTGCAGCAGGGGCGATCGCCTGTCATTCATGGTGACGGCGAACAGCGCAAGGACTTTGTCTATGTGCAGGACGTCGTCACAGCTAATTTGCTGGCCCTTGAGGCCGAATGCTCCTCGGCATACAACGTCGGCGGGGGCGAAGCCACCAGCATTAACCAGTTGTTTAAAGCCGTTTGCGATTTGCGCGCTTTGAGTGCGAAGCCTGTGCGTGAAGCACCACGATCAGGCGATGTCCGGGTATCCCATTTGGATCTGACGCGCATCGGGCGCGATTGGGGTTGGTATCCCCAGTGGGATCTGAAGCGGGGTGTGCAGGCGACCTGGTCGGTGCGGGTTGCCACAGCGCGGGGCGCGACATCTTTTTCTGTTTCCTGAGCGTGAGAAGAATGATGGCTGATTCAGGCACTGTGCCTGTTTGCGTGATTGGTGCTTGGACTAACCAATGGGTCTTGCAGCCATCGCTGGCTGGCGTTCTTGCGAAGCACTAATCCCACCGGAGGCCACAGTGACTGTCCATCTTGTCTTAGGAACGATACCAAGCGCCCCGCACCGTGTTCAAACGACAAAAAGCACGGACTCACGGGGCGTAAAGCCTGTTGTGCATTGGTCTTGTGCCCACAGTGCCATTGATTACCTGTCTCGGGATACGATGTTTTTTGTGATCTTGGTTCAAGTTTAACGTTTAATGCGCAGGGGGGGGAATACAAGTATCAGGAGTAGTTTTTACCGCGACAGGAGCGGAGACAAGGAGCATTGCAATGGGAAATGTTAATTCGGGTGGCAAGTTGCCGGCAAGCCAGGGAAGTTATCCGTACGTGAGGAATGACGCGCCGCCGAAGATTCCCGCTGGGATGGACCCTTCGATGTTTCCTGGTGGGCCGCCACCGTTCCCCGTGGTCATCCCCTCATCGGAGCCTGACAAGCTCAAAGTGACGGTCACAGAGACGACGACGACAACGAATAAAGTGACAATTGAAGTTGAGGCAGGGTCGGCTGGTTTCTGCCCTAGTGACTTCTTCAAGCCGCCTGTCGACTGATGCATAACCGAACGTAACACGAGGGGCTGCCGGCGACGTGCAGCCCTTTTCTGTACAAATTCCTGGTTTCCGAAAGTCGCTTTCAAGTAGATGAAATCCCGTCAGGTGGTCCTTCTCCTCAACAAATGATGCAAATGCAGTTTGAATTCGAACCGCGTGATCCGGGATTGTTGAAAGCGGCCAAACAACTGTTCGGTCAATCATTAAAGCGGTCTTCCCGTCTTTCTTTTGACAGGAGCGCCCATCTGACCGGTGCACCGCTTATGCCAGGGTTTGTGACCCGTGTCAGGATGCGGCTTGGGCTGTTACAATCCTTGGAGGCCCACAGGGGTACTCACAAGGGTGTGGGGGCGGGTCAGGGAGTGTGTGGCGTGACACAGCAGGTAACAGAGGGCTTGCAGGCGGCCCGGCAGGCGTGGGTTGAAAAGACTTATGAGCCAGCGCGGAAGCGATCGCCCGAACG
>JBBAPZ010000011.1:40889-42600 GCA_040400605.1 Candidatus Sericytochromatia bacterium | reverse complement strand
GCGTTTGATTTGCCCACCCAGATGGGTTACGACTCGGATAATGCTCACGCGGTGGGAGAGGTGGGCAAGACCGGGGTGGCGATCGATTCCCTGGCCGACATGGAGACCCTGTTTGCGGGCATTCCCTTGGACAAGGTGACCACCTCGATGACCATCAACGCGCCAGCGGCGATTCTGCTTGCCATGTACCAAGTGGTGGCCGAGAAGCAAGGGGTGCCGGCTACAGCCATTTCCGGCACGATTCAGAATGATATTCTTAAAGAGTACATCGCTCGCAACACGTATATTTTTCCGCCTGCGCCCAGCTTGCGGCTCATCACGGACATTTTTGCCTACTGCGCCACCACAGTGCCGCGTTGGAACACCATTTCCATCAGTGGGTATCACATGCGCGAAGCGGGTTGCACGGCGGTTCAGGAGGTCGCATTCACGCTGGCGAACGCTGTGACTTACGTGGAAGCTGCGCTCAAAGCGGGCCTTGCAGTGGATGATTTTGCACCGCAACTGGCCTTTTTCTTCTGCTCGCAGATGGATTTGCTCGAAGAGGTGGCCAAATTCCGGGCTGCCCGGCGGATGTGGGCCCGCCTGATGAAAGAGCGCTTCGGCGCGCGTAATCCCAAGAGCATGCAACTGCGCTTCCACACGCAGACCTCCGGCGCGTCGCTGACGGCGCAGCAACCGGACAACAACATTGTGCGCACGACCATCGAGGCGTTGGCGGCGGTGTTGGGTGGCACGCAATCGCTGCATACCAATGCCAAGGATGAGGCGCTGTCATTGCCCACGGAGTCTTCGGCATTGGTGGCGCTGCGGACGCAACAGATCGTGGCGTTTGAGTCTGGGGTGGTCAATACGGTGGATCCGCTGGCTGGCTCATACTATGTGGAAGCGTTGACGGATCGCATTGAAGCCGAGGCCCTGGCGTATATGCAGAAGATTGATGAGCTGGGTGGGGTGCTTTCTGCGATCGAACAGGGTTATATCCAGGGTGAGATTGCGGAAGCGGCTTACACCTATCAGACTGAGGTGGATGCCAAGGCGCGCATGGTGGTCGGAGTTAACCGTTTCACCGTCGAGCACGAGGATGTTGGGGAACTGTATCGCCATGATGAGACGCGCGAGCGTGCGCAGGTGGAGAAGCTGAAGGCGCTCAAGGCCAGTCGCGATGCGACGGCGGTGATGCGATCGCTTGCAGCCATCGAGGAAGCCGCTCGCGGTGACGCCAACTTGATGCCGCCCATTGTGGAAGCCGTGCGGCATTATGTGACTGTGGGAGAAATCTGCGATGTACTGCGAGGGGTGTTTGGTCGCTACCGCGGCGTGACCCGAATTTAACGATACTGGTTGTTGCGATGAGTAACGATCACGACACCCGCTGAAAGGATGTGTGCCGGGTGCAACCAAGTTGCACCCGGCCTGACAAGCTTGGATTACACCGGGATCTTTTCGATGTCTGCGATCTGCTTGAGCGCTGACCATCGCTTGTTAATCGACATTTTTTCCCAGTCTCGCAAGGTTTGAATTACATTAGCGGGGTACTTCTCGACAATCATAGCGAACAGTTTTTTCCCCTCCCGCATTTGTTCTGGAGTAGCGCGCACGTCCTTGCTGGGGTCGATGGCAGCCTGCAATTTGTAGATATTAATCCCACGATCGTGCAACTTTGATATCATAACTTTAATACTTTGCGATTTAGCTACCTGACCAGGCA
>JBBAPZ010000011.1:26104-40789 GCA_040400605.1 Candidatus Sericytochromatia bacterium | reverse complement strand
CGATCTGATAAAATAGTTTCTTAAAATGTAATTAAAATATTACTAAGGTGTTAATGCCCAAGAATGAAGCAGCGAGCATCATCCGTGGACTGAAAAACCCAAACACCGCATGATTGGTGTGCAGTTTATTGTGGAAGCAGCGTTCGTACCGCTTGCTTCTATTCACTTACAAGCATGGTGCAACGAGCGCAACCCGTCGTTCACAATCCATCTTTTTTGCATCAAATCAGCGCTGATTTCCGTTGAAATATTATGTGTGACGCTTGGTGTTATTCGCTTTTGTTAAGAATCAAACAGTGAGCACAAACAATGGTTCCCTGAAAATGTTCGAAAAGGGCGGGCCAAACAAGGCCCGGTTCATTGCCTGTTCGCCACTTCATCAAGTCAGAAAGTGCCTGAAACAACCCTTGGAATCCTGTTTCAGGGTACCTTGTTTGTAACCTGGTTTAGAACGTTTTTTGGAACAGATACTTTCAAGAGATAAGGCGATAACTTGGTTTCCAGGATTTTGCGCCGCAAACTGACCAGTATCCGTTCGGTTAGTGCCCACCGGCAGCTTGCAATCAAGGCGCGATGTAGCGTCCGATCTGTGCCGGGCGAGGCGCGGCAAGCCTGGGATCAGTTGAGTGAAAGATGTGATCCGATATCAAGGGGCTTTGTCATCTTGGTGTTTGCTCATGTGACTGAATGCCCGCGCGTAGGTTGGGAAGAGTTAAAGCCGTTCCATCAGTTGGCAGATTTGGCGCGCCCGCGCACGTCGGGGTAGCATTCTTTGAGGGTCCCGTCACTGAAAAAGAGTCTGAGGGTTAATTTTTCGCCTGCTAGAATGTCGCGTTTGGGTCCGATGAGCATCAGGTGATCGTGCCCGGGAGCCATGACAAGGGTTTGGTTGGCAGGGATGACCAGTTCTTTCAGTCGAACCATGCGCACCATGCCGCTGACTTGGTCACGGGTGATTGTATGAATCTGCACCTCCTCGAAGGCGTCGCAGGTGGCCGACGTGAGGGCCAGGTTTCGGCTGGTGGTGTTTTGAAACGTGATATAGCCCGCCAGCATGCGTGCACCGGGTGGGGGTTGGCGGATCCACGCATCTGCGATGTGCAGATTTGGTGCCGGGATGCAACCGCCATTGGCAACGCCACGTTTTTCAGCCTTCCCTGGCGATTGGTGGGGGCTTAGCGCTACTTGATGGCGCAATTGGTTGGCCGTGGTTTGTGATCGCGAGGCGTCGCTGTCCGCGTGGCGTTCGGCCGCGACGGATTGATTCGCAAAACCCAGGATGGCAATGGCACTCAGGCACCGGGTGATGGTTGCACGCACGGTCACTTCTCCGTCAACAAGGCATTAAAGTCGTCTGCCAGCGCTTTTTCTTCCGGGGTATAGGTAGCAACGTGTCGGCCTTGGGGGTCAAGTACAAAGACAAGATTGCTGTGGCTGACGTTGTAGTCGCCACCGGGTTTGGCAGGTGTGTCGATGACGTAGGCAGCGCCCACCGCGCGGGTCAGTTCGTCGATGGCCTCACGTTTGCCGGTCAAACCGAGAAAGGCAGGGTGGTAATAGGTGGTGAAGGTCTTCAATGCTCGGTTGGCGTCGCGCTTGGGATCAACGGAGACGAAGACAGGCAGGACCTGATCGGCTTGTTTCAGTTTTTTGTATTGGCCCACCATGGCATCCATTGCCACGGGACAGACGTCAGGGCAATGGGTAAAGCCGAAGTAGAGCCAGATCCATTTGCCGTTCAGATTGGACAGTTTGTTTTCAGAGCCGGTGCCGTCAGTCAGGGTGAGGTCAGGCAAGGTTTTGGCCGGCTGAGGCGTCATGATGGCATGCGGAAACGGGGCTTGGCTTGATTCAGTGACAGCATCGCAGGCAGACAATGCCAACCCGAGCCAGCCGGTCAAAATGTAACGACGCCAAGTCATGGATTTTACGCGGTCCTGCTCATGAGAGGCTCACTCCAGGCGCTTGGCAGGGTGCAGGCCATGCCAAGGATGAACGATCGCCTGAAACGATGCTGTACAAATCACGTACCACCATAACACATGTCAAACTGCTTAGTGTTCGGGGAGAGGGACTTGACCGCTGGTGCCATCCATCAGATTGACCGATTGTTCGTTGAGTGCGCGTTGGTACACTACCGCAAGTATCACCCGGAATCAGTCTTGGTTCTAACGTCTTGGCCTGGTGGTTGTCGTCAGATCGGTGAAATTGGTGGTTCCCTGCTGGTGGTTACGGCGTGGGACAGGTTGCTATTGAACATTGCAAATTGGGTACGATATGATAGTGATGCTCTATGGGTTGGGGATCTGGTTGCAGTTGCCTGGTTCAGGGGTGTTTGACGGGGGCAAGGTGGCATCCGTTGCGTAAGGAGGAGACGACATGTCGTTTGAAATGGAGCGTATTCGTCACATTGGGGATATGCAAGACGCGCGTTGGGGCGCGATGAGCAAGCACACTTTTACAGCGCGGGTGATGCCGATGTTTGGCATCGCGTTGGGTGTCACTGCGGCTGGCGTGTATGGTGGTCTGCAGATGTTGGCGGCAGGGGTTCCGATGTTTGCGCTGATGGCGCTTGCGATCGTTGAGTTGGGTTTGGTGTTTACGTCGGGAGTGTGGCAGCGCAAGGAGGGATTGAACAAGGTCCTGTTTTTCGTTTATGCGTTGCTCGCGGGTGTGACGATGGTGCCTTTGCTGTCTTATGTGGGGGCCAAGGGTGGATTGATGTTGATCACGCAGGCGTTGACCGTCACGATGATCACGTTTGGCGGCTTGGCAGTTTATGGGTTGGTGAGCAAGCGTGACTTCAGCAACTTGGGTGGGTTCATTTTTGTTGGTGTTTTGGCGTTACTGGTGACGGGTCTGCTGAACGCGTTTGTCTTTCAGTCGGGTGCATTGTCGTTGGTGACGTCCATTGTGAGCGTGGGCTTGTTCAGTGCTTTCACGGTGTATGAGATGTCGATGATCCGTGAGAGCTATGCTGATGAGGATTACGTGGGGGCGGCGCTTGGTTTGTTCATCGCGTTCATTGGTTTGTTCCAGTCCATTTTGCAGTTGTTTGGTTTAATGGGCAGCAACGACGATTGATTGAACGAGGTTTGGGTTGGCTGATAAAGGCTTCCAAGTTGATGCAGTGTCATCAGCGCCCGGGGGGAATAATCCCTTGGGCGCTGATCAGCTTTCGGACAACTTGAAAGGTATCGCACCAACCATTATGGAAGCCTTTATGAAGCGGGCTGAGCTGCCCGCTTCGCCTTCGCCTCCTGATCATGAGTCCCAACCGTCCCCGGAAGAACCTGACTGCGAAACCGGAACGTGGCCAGCGGCTGTGTTGGCGAGACGACACGACATCCAGGCGTTGCTTGCATTAAAACGGTCGTGCGCGGCGGATACAGTTGCTGCGGCGGGTACGCCAACCTTGCGTGCGAAGGATGCGGATCCACGGCTAGATACGGAGCCGAATCCTGCTCCTGAGGCGTCAGCAAACGAGATTAACGACGGGTTGAAAGCGCAGCATCTGGCTTTGCGCGCAACCGCCAAGAAAGCGCCTCAAACGGTTCCAGAATCGGATGATCCGGTTTTGAAGCGGGTGCTGAACAGCTTGCGTGATCAGCGGATTCAGGGGCGTCTGGCTGAATTGACCCAAAGCATCAATCAAATGGTGCCGGGTGGTGAGGGCGCCGTCAAGCTGGGTTCTGAAATCGGCAAGAAGGTTTTGGTGGACAATCTCAATCCGATTCTGGCCCTGAGTCTCTCCACAAAGGAAGCGATGTCGCGCATTGACACACTCAGAAAGTGGCACGCCTTAACTGGCAAGGAGCGGTTGACCGCACTGACTGCGCTAACCGGCAATCTCGCGGAGATCCTGGGCGCATTGACGCCCCCACCTGTAAATGTGAGTGTTCAAGTGGTGGGGGCAGGTCTCTCGTTGATGTCAATGGCAGCAGACCACAGTGAGACGCTGGAGACGATTGCCAAGCAAGGCGGTGAACTGGCACAGCGTCAGGTGCGCCGCATCATCGGTCCGCAGGCGGGGTTATCGGCATCGGTGCAGGGTGCCTGGCAAACCTTGGGCGCGCGTCTCGCGGGGCAAGCCGTGCCACAACGACCGGCGTTGGCTGCGCCTTGGCGATGGTTCTTTGCATCCCGTTTTTATCAAATACTCAAGCAGTCTGGTTGGAGCGCGAACCTGGCCACCAAACTGGAAAATTTGATTTATAACCTGGCGGCACGGCGCAATGCGGTGGTTGCTCGAATGTTACAGCGCCTGCGGCAAAAACGACAGCGAAAGCGCAGTTGACGCGAGGAATATCAAATTTCCGACAGTGACGCAACAGCTGCTGCTTGAATCATATGAAACGAATGCCAAAACATCTCGAAGTCGTGTCCTGATTTTCAACAACCTAGCACTTTTTGATCACCAAACAACGCGTTCCCAGAGTGCGCTAGACAGAAGATGTAGAGATTGACGCCATAATCTGACAACCGTTAACTACTGCTGCGCAAGACATCGGCGATGTTCTGGATCTCACCTGCGTCAAACCAGCGCCCTTTGCACTTTTTGCACTGGTCAATCTCCAACCCTGTTTTATTCCATTCATAACGATACATCGGTATTTTGCAGTCGGGACATTTGGCTGTCTCATCGAGTTTACTCAGTTTTAGTCGCTTGACTGCGCGATTGATTACGTACAGTTCGCAATCCAGCAACAGATTGGCCCGCGCATCGGCCTTGAAGTCGTGGTCTTGCAACCAGACTCCCCCGCAACTGTTCGTACAGGCATCGACTTCCACTTCCCATTTTTCAACGTCCGTTGTGATCGTATGTTTTTTCAGCGGAATGCGACATCTCGGACACAATGCCATAGTTAAGCTTCCCCTTGTCCACACCTGAGTCGTGTACGATATTTTTACCCCGAATGGCACGCCTTTTCGCTATTTTCAGCGAAGAAAACAAATGACTGCTTGGACAGTCTTACCGTGGCAGAACGCCAAGATTGGTCAGCAAATGCCAGCGGGCATATGACAGTTCACGGCACGATGTCCTCGTTATCAAGTGATAATCCTGTCAACGGGGGGATCGGCAAGCCACGAAACAACCCGTTACGGCTGGGAAGCGAAGGATACTCAAACAACCATCACATCCGTGTTTCTCAGTGGCGCGATCCGTTCAGTCGGCCTGCCTGACATCAGATTAAGACTGATTTAATTTACAGCCCATTTAGGCAAGTATTGCACAGTACCCGGGATAACATCAAAAGCTGGTTTACCCGTCAATCAGGTGTTTGGATAAGGACTTGTGGCGCAGATGAGTCTTGGAATCTTAGGCAAACTGACTAGTTTGACTTCATCTCCGGCGCCAGTTGCTGGTGAGAAGCCTCGAGAGCGTCATCCCGCCAGTCCGAATCCGCGAGGTTATGCGCAGGATACATTGCAGCGACGTGCAGGGGGTGGTTCTCCTGTTGGGCGTGCGGTTGCCGGCTCCCCTGCCGTCCCACAGCCTGCGTCCGGTTCGGCGGGTAACTTGGCGGCGCTTTACGATCCCAAGCGTGCCGCCTTGTATACCCAACAGGGCCAGTCTGGGTTGGCGCGGCCGCTCGCCACACCGGCGTCTGTCTCTGCGGCGCAGGCTGGCGAGCGCTTTTTGACCTTTGCCGAGCAATTGCAACGGGATCCGTCCAAGATCTGGAACACGAGTTTAACGCCGCGCCTCGCGGGGGCTATCCAGTCCTACAAAATGGGTTCGACGGGTGGGTCCGTGCGGACGTTGAACTTGATCAACAAGCCACTGGCTGAAGTACGGCAGGATTTGATACGTCGCGGCTTTCAACTGGAACAAAGTGTGATTCGGGATGTGCAGACGGGCGCACCGGTGCTGAATCCCACCACGGGCAAGGAGTTGCCGATGGAAGTCTGGATTCACCCGGATGGCGGAATGGTGCGGATCAAGCCCGAAGGCGACCCGACCAGCCGCTTCCGCCCACAACCGCACCTGAGCGTGTCGGTCTTGTATCCGCCGGGGGCCAGTGGACACAACTTCAATAATGAAGCATTCAAGGTGGATGCTTCCGGCAATCCCTTGCCGAAGTGGGCTGCGGATGCGTCCAATCCCTTCGGGGCAGAGACGCCAGCCGGTAAAAAGTGGCTGGATGACCTCGCCTCGCGAACCCACATCAATTTTGCCTAGCATGGTGGGGTATGCAGGTTCATTATCATCTGTTGCCTTCTGCAGGAAAACCTTTTAATGTATCGGCTATCCAAGCCGAACTCCAGCGCCTGCCGGGCAGTTTTCGCTTGCCTCGTTCAGCGGACTTAAGTTATGTCATCGCTGCGAGCGCCGGAATGGCGCGCTATCTGGAGGCACAACTGACCCAACGGTCCTCGATTTCGCTTGCCACACAAGGCTTTGTGACGTTGAGTCCGGATTGCATCACGGTTCATCAGGATGCGCCGCGTGAAATTTTGACGCAGATGGAACCATGGGTGACCTGGTTGATGCGTAACACCCCCTGTCGCGTGTTGTCAGAAGAAGGGGAAGACTGGACCCATCATTATGGGCACAATCCGCACGGGTTATTCGTAGAGGAAGAGACCTGGTCATGACGCAGAGTTGAAACAGCCTACGCGCGTGCTCGGCAAGAGTGAGCGTTCAAGCGGCCTTGTGACAATCGTGGGAATTGTTCAATTGCCTGATTGTTGAACAATGTGAGACCGGCAACAAGTACCGACCCGGTTCGCAACCAATGCCGGTTCAGGCCGGGAATGCGTTTGCAGCACTGGTATTTTTTGAAGCAGGTGCTAAACAAGGCGTCAAGTATGGCTTTGGCCGTATTTGTTCGTTTTGCTGGATGACTGTTTTATGGTTTGGGTTGATTGTCTATTAGCAGGAGTTGCGGCGGGGTGGCGTCGGGGGGGTAGATGAGGCTGAGTCGTGCCATGCCACGTGCACCGGGCGGAAGTGTGAGGGTGGCGAATGGGCCGGGATTTTCGCCTTGGCGGAGCACGATGTGTGTAAACGTTTGGTGGGTGCGATCGCCTGTCAGTGCCCACGCAAGCTTCAGCGTGCCGCGAAAGGTGGTGGCTCGGGCAGGGGGCGACTGAAAAACCACCCGACGTGATGCTTCCATGCGTAGGGGATGGGTGAGGCTAAAGACAATGTCGTTGGTTCTTTGGCTTGGGTTGGCCAAGGGGAGTGTGAGGTCGTACAGCACGGCGTAATTGCCGTGGGCCTGATGGGCTGTGTCAGGATAACGGGCTTTGAGAGTCGCGCTTTGAATGGCCTCCGTGCCCCAGCGGTTGAGTGCAACCGAGGCGATTGGAAACGCCAGGGTTTCGTTTGGTTTGGGCAGTGGGAGCTGCGCGCTGAAGCGATCGCCCACACTGACACCAGCAACCCGCCCGTACCGAAAGTTGGGCACTTGCGGACCCTCTGCCCGCACGACGGAACCTGCCACGTCACGCGGGAAAACCAGTGTCCTGCTTGCGAGTACCCGCTCAAAATCAGCTTGGGTTGGGGTTTGCCAACCGCCTTGAGGATCCTTTTGCGCGAAGCAGGCCACTTCGGACAAGTAGATGGGGCCGTTGGTGTGCATGTGCATCAATGTTGAGCGACCGTTGATGGGGGGCAAAATGGCGACGCTGGTGGGAATGGGAAACGCGTCGAGCAACGTGGTGCGCTTGGCTGGAAGGTGCCACGTGGTGGGGGCGAGGGGCGATCGCCCGTGCAGCAATTCCGTGGTTGTGCGATCGCCCGGTCCCGCAAAAATCACGCCGTCCGCATCAGGCATCACGGCAGGCAACGAACGAAACAGTGCATCGGGTTGACTCAAGTAGGATCCACCGCTTAAGCGCTTCAAGCGGAGATCGGTACCCGATGGGTTGTGCGCCAACAATCCCAGGTATAAAAGTCGCTGTCCCGGCGCGTTGTCTTTGGCGATATGATGTGAAAAAACGCTGAAGCGCCCATTGAATGCCACACCCAGCCCATGGCCGCCGCCCGGCAAGGTTGAAAGCAAAATACCGGAATTAAGCACCTCTTCAGGACTGTTGCTGTTGAACACCAAGTTTTGATCCAAACGTCCGGGCAAAGGCAGCACCCGAGCTTGCCAGACTCGGGTTGTCGTTGGTTCTGCTTGCATCGGCTGGGTTCGACCCGCGTCGGGCGACAGACCCGCAAGCACGATCGTTGACGCGATGGTGGTGAAACGCTGGTGTGAATGCATCAGGCGCCCATCATAGCGCCTGATGCGATAACTGACAAACCAACCGGCATACCGTGACGCCCTGGCTTCTGTTCAAAACCTGTGTCGCGAACTCAGACTCCTCACGGCAAAGATTCGAAGCCACTTCTGTCTGATGACCGTTTGTGACAATGAACGTTTAACGGACAACACGCGAGTCTGGCAGCGTATGGTGAGCCAGACAGTGTGGTTTGGGTTCATCCCTTCGCAACCAATGGGTTGCAGGTCTGTCTGGCATGCGCGATCATGGCGAGTCTTTTTTGTCGCGCATGGATTGGTTGAGCATGTTGTCACCGACTAACAAACGGCTGGTTTGGTTCATCGAAGAGAGTACGCCAGAAATGGCGCAACATATGCACACGCTTGAGCAGTCGTTGGCTGGGCAGGCAAATGTTTTGCGCGTGGGTTATGTTGAAGCGCTGAAGATGCTGCCTGATGCCGCCGCCCGACACGAACTGGGCGCGATTATCGTGTTTTCAGCGACGATGTTGCAGCAAATGAGGCGCTTGTTGTCTGGGTTGCGATTGCGGCAGCCCTATTTGTGTTGGGTGAGCCCGGATTTGGTTCATCTGGCAGCGTTTAGATTCTCTCAGCGCTTGGCTGAAAATGTGATCATCGTGACGCGTCATGAAGGGGAAACGAGCTGGTTGCGTGCGCTCGGCGTGAACCACGATCACGTGATCGCACTCAATGCCCAGGTGTATCCCGAACATTTGGCGGCTGACTCACTGGATGCCACGGGTTGTCTGCTGGTCGGTGTCGCTTGGTACAACTTGTGCGATGCCTTGAAGCGTCGGGTAGCGGAGATCATGGCGCGTTGGCGGGCGCGAATGCCCGGGCGCCTGCGCTGCCTGGTCGTTTGTCTGCCTGATGATGAGCCTGACCCCGCGGATTGGCCGATTGAAGACCGGATCGTACTGACATCCGAACAACTTGCGGCCGGAGCCATTCCGTGTGATGTGTGGCTGGGTGATCCTTGGTGGCCAGACGGCGCACCAGGGGTATGGCGTGCGCCTGTCCACATTCACTTGCCACCCGCGGGGATGCATCCTGACGCTTGGCTTGAACGCCTGCAAACGATTTTGAATCACGTGGCGCCGACAAGCTGGCAAGTGACCACATTATGGCAGTTCATGTACCAACCTGTTTGGCGCAGGGTCCTAAAAGGAGAACACGGCGTTGGTGGACCCCTGCAACCACCTGATGACCCATCACCACCCGCAATTGACGGGGAACTGGCCCGTGCGCTAGCCCGCCTGCAGGGACACACCGAACTGCAAGGAGTGGCACTACACGCGCTGGCGTATTATTTCTGGAACTATGACTATGCGGTGACCGCTTTTTGGTGCCGCTCGCTTTTGTCTACCTTACGCGAGACAAAACCCGCTCAAAAAGCGGATGCTATCCAAGGGCTTAACGCACTGCGGCTGCACCATACTTCTGCTGCCTGGTTACTGAAACAAACCTTGGCTCGAACCCCTCACGGGCGCACTCAGGCTCTCAGGCAGGGCCTTGGCTGGCGTTTTTGGCTGCGATTTATGTGGCGTGACAGCCGTGTTTGGAGCGAATGGTTACTCACCTTGTGGCGCTGTGGCCGCGAGCCTGGGGTTGACCCATTGGGAGCGACGCGCAATCTGGCTCGTGCGGTGCTTCATCGTGCCGGGATCAACATCAGGCGGTGTAACGCGCCTGAACCGGTGCCCGGCATTCCAATTTTGTATCTGATTTGCCATCGTCACGCGGAACTTGACCCATTTTTGATGCTCAATGTCCTGGATGGCAATCTTGCCATGGTCGTCGGGCAACGGGTTCAACGCTGGCCACTCATTTCCCGTTTGTCGCACGCGTCGGCTTTTGTCGTCACGGGTAAAGAACGCGGGGTGATTATCGCAGATGCCATCGCCGCTTTACGCTCACACCGGGTCCTGGCACTTTATCCGGAAGTGACTGTCCCAAGTTACCTCGCTGAGGGCACGCCGCTTCGTGCGGGAATCCTTTGGATCATGCAGGCCTTCGAAAAGTCACAGGTTATTCCCGTCGTGCTGTCGGACGCTTTTTTACTGGGCGCCGAAGGCGGACAAATTGATGTCTGGTACGGCAAACCGATTGTTTGCGACCAATCCGTTACCGCCCACGTGCTCAATCAGGTTCGGCAGTTTTACCATCAACATTTGCCACAGACGCAAATGTTAACCCATCCCCCGCGCCTTGGTTGAAACCGGCGCAAGCGCTGGTGCAACACGCGACATGGCCGGGTGTTTTTAACTAAGAATGTCGTCAGGCAGGGCGCAAAGACACCCCATTTCAGAAAGTGGCTCGCACGACGCTTGGTAGACACGGCCTGCAATCGAAAAGTGCTTGAAATATTGATGTGACATTTTTCTGAGTAGGCTTGGCCTGTCAATTAGAACTGCTCGGTCAGTGGTTCGACCATCCGTCAGTAACAAGGCTCATGCCTGATTGACAGCATTTAGACAGTGACGCCTGGGCGGCTGTTCAGAAATTGTGTAGCAAACTCAAAAACATCCGGCCCTTGCGTGTTGTGATTCACCAACAGCCAGAATTTGATCACCAATCAGCACGTTCCTGTATCGCGCAGCGAGGCGTCGTACACTGATTGGCTGTTGGTGACGGATTACCAGCCGTTTGGGGATCGCGCGCACAGCTTTTGACCACGCCGGACATCATACTGGCAACAGGCACGCCAACCCACACCCAAGACCTGAAAGGACGGTCGTCATGCACGCGTTTCGCTGCTTCCTGTTGCTCGTATGCCTCCTGATGCCCGCCGGTGCCAACGCGGCAGAGGAACGTGGCGAGGCAGCTTTTGAAACGTTGCCGATTCTGTTCGGCGACACCCTCAAGGATGCGGATGAAGCACCCGGATGGCTGCCAACGCCCGCAGAAACAGCCCCGCTTCCGACAGCTTGATGGTGCCTGCCGCACGCACCTCGGCAGCGGTTTCGCGCAAAGCGGCCCAAGCACGTTGACCATCCCCCGAAACAGCAGCCGCAAGCGCAACCAAAGCCTGGCAACCACCGGTGCGATTCATCAAATCAGACGCCGTTTTGCGACTCGCCAAACCGGTTGTAACCGCCCACAGACAGGCCTCGTCACTGTTGCCCGCTTCACAAGCGTCACCCAAACGCTCGCGAATCATCACCGCTTCGGCCCAGTGTCGGGCGCCAGCCACCGCATCGCCCAAAATGACCGCCATCTCGCCGAGCGCCTTGCACGCCTGGTAATACAATGCACCCGTAAACAAATCATCCACCCCTTGCCGCTGCACCCACGCCAACGCCCGCGATAACGGCGCATACCAATTCGCCAACACGGAACGCTCACCCGTCACCGCGACATACTCCGCCGCAACGTAAACCCACAACAACGCACTTTTGATCGCCTGAGCATCATAGTGAGCCGCATCAAGCACCCCATCGACACGACCACGACCCAAACAACGGCCCCAGGCATCACGCAAACGCCAGCGACGATACACCCGCGTCGGCCACGCACCCTCTGCCGCCTGCCACGTGAATAACTGCTCCAACGTAGCACGAACACTCGCAGCCTCACCGCCCATCAACGCGCCCAAAGCCGTTAAGGCTGCCTCCCACGACTGAATCGCACCCTGACCATCCCGCAGACAACCCCGCGTAACACCCAACCAACCTGTCCCGCGCATAGTCGCCGCATTATGAATCTCACGCCGTGCAACGCGTTCCACACTGAGTAACGCCGCCTCGCGATCCCCATCATCCAAAGTCGCCAACGGCTCATCCATAGTGGTGCTCATCAACTGAAAGGGTAAGGCCACGTACAATTCCCTTCTGCAAGCTAAATGTTATGTTTAGATTAAAACAGAACATAATAAAATTGAAAAGGGGGTTCGCAAAACTCGCCAAGCCGCATGAATGCTTAAAAGTTTACAATTCGTAATATATTAAGAAAAAATTAAATCCACGCGCTAAGCGTGGTGCAGCGAGTACGACATGCATGTCAAAACACTCACGATTTCGCCTCAGGTCAGTGATATTTGCCGTTGAGGCACGGTGCGTGTCGCCCGGTTCCATTCGTTTTCGCTAAGCGACTTCCTGGGTTGGTGCAGGCTTGATTTCCGGGGGTTCGGTGGCTGCCACGCAGGTTGCAATGGTGAGATCGCCGGTGACGTTGAGTACGGTGCGGCACATATCCAAGATGCGATCCACCCCCATGATGATCCCGACTGCAGCGCCGGGCACACCAACCGTTCCCAGTACGATCACGATCATGGGCAAGCTGCCGCCCGGCACCCCGGCGGTACCGATTCCCGCCGCGATGGATAGCAGGACGACCGTGAGTTGTTGGGTGATGCTTAAATCAATACCGAACATTTGGGCGAGAAACAGCACCGTGATGCCTTCATACAGGGCTGTGCCGTTTTGATTGGCGGTGGCACCGACGGTTAAAACAAAATGGCTCACACTGCGGGGCAACTTGAGATTCTCAGTTGCGGCCGTCAAGGCCGAGGGGAGGGTTACGGCACTGGATGAGGTTGCAAAGGCCGTCAGCATGACGCTCCGCAACGCCTTGAAATAGTGCCAGGGATTGCGACGGGCGAGCAGGCGAATACCCAATCCGTACACCACGATTTGCTGAAACGCCAATGCTCCCACCACGACCAGGGCATATTGTGCGAGCATCTTGAGTGCGCCGACTCCAAGCGTGGCACCCACCGTGAACATCAGGCCGGCCACGCCGAAAGGTGCGAGTTGCATGGCAAAATCGATGATTTTGAGCGCTACCGCATAGATCGACTCAAGCAGATCCTTAAGCGGCCGGGCCGCATTGTCGCCGACAGCGGCGAGCGCGACGCCCAGCAGCAAGGCAAAGACCATCAGAGGCAGAAGTCCTCCCTCAAACGCGTTGACTGCGTCGGCGATCGGGTTTTTGGGAATCAGCTCAACCAGGCTTTGCATGGCGGGTTTGGCTTTGGCTGCCTGTGCCACGGGTGTTTGCGCATCGCTTGTCTGTAGCGTTGCCATCAAGGCTTGCCGATCCACCTCATTGAGTCCAACCCCCGGTTGAAACACATTGACGGCAAAGACCCCCACCAAAACCGCGATGCCTGAAAACAACAAGGTCATGAACAGTGTTTTAAGCCCAATGCGCCCGACTTTACCAACATCACCAATTTCACAAACGCCAAGGGCCAAGGCCGCAATGACCATCGGAATGACCACCATAAACACCAGACGCAGAAAAATCTGCCCCATCGGAATGGCCACTTGTTGAACGAGCGCTTGAAGCCACGGTGCCTCTGCACCTGCCAGCGTGCGCGCCAAAAGTCCCAAGCCGATGCCAAGGGCCATGCCAATGAAAATGCGCGTATGAAGCGGCGTGCCTCGTGTTGCCACCATCACTTGACCCTTTCTTGACTGGCCGCAACGGTCAAAAAGTCCCAAATGAGGGTTTGACCGTTGGTGTAGCGAATCAGCAACTGGTTCGGATTTTCCGGAACCGGCAAGCAATCCGCGAATTTCTGAACCAGCTTGCCTTTGCTGTCGGGTTTGAACAATGCTCCGGTGAAACTCCTTGGACCACACGGTGTAGCGGGTGGCAACAATTTGAATTCCACCTTGAAAAAGGCCTGATCGCGCTCATCCAAGCTGTAGATGACCAAGGAACCCTCGCCTTCATCAGGCGCCACCACATCGAAGCGATACCGTTCCCGTCCACCCTGGTTTTTGATGGTCAAGCGTCCATTGGCACGCGTCTCGCCATCAGCGTCTGTCACTTCTCCCACGAATTCCGTATCCGCCAACGTCAAATCCAGTTGCACGCGACTCGGTTCGATGCTGCCATCCTTGAATGCCTTGGGCGTATCAATGACGACTCCCCACGTCATGGCGCGATCGCCCGGCCACTCAAACTTTGCCGTCAAACTGGCTTTCTCGGTGGTCTCAGGCAATTCCCCATCAAACAGCACCATCTGCGGCAAGGGCGACCCGACAGGCGCAGGCAATGGCGTTTGTTGTACCACGGTCGGCTGGGGCGTTGGTGAGACAACCGGCAAACAAGTCGGCGTCACGCTCGGCACCGGTTTGGGACGAATGGCGGCACGCGGCTTCCACACACCGGTCCAATCCAGCCTGAAATTGCCTTTGATTCCTTCTGCCACCTGATCCCACTCCCCTTGGATGCTTCTGGTCAGATTGGACCCGTTGACCGGCACGGGCGCCGGAAACATCAGTTTCATCTCACCTAAGTCTGAGCGGACCCGTTCAATGACCCCTGTCCGTTCGTTGTAAGTAACGGTGACTTTGCCATCCGCGCTGACCTGATCCAGCAACAGGTGACGCCGAGCGCTGCCGGATGCTGTCGCCAAGGCGGAACCGCTCCCCAACGTCCAGATGCCGCCAAGCTCACCAATCAGGTTGCCACCGCCCTGCGAGACGATGGTACCGCC
>JBBAPZ010000011.1:6791-26004 GCA_040400605.1 Candidatus Sericytochromatia bacterium | reverse complement strand
TTGCCACCGCCCTGCGAGACGATGGTACCGCCTCCTTGAGCCACGAGATTGCCGCCACCTTGCGAGACAATCGTGCCGCCTCCTTGAGCCACCAGATTACCCCCGCCTTGCGAGACAATCGTGCCGCCACCTTGCGCCACGAGCCCCACGACGCTGGCACTGACCTGTCGGAATCCCTCCGAACTAAAAAAAGTGCCCACAGTACCGAGGTCCTTCAACCCGCGGGCCACTTGCACATTGTTTTTGGGCGACAAGGTTTGCGTCAGCCGTCGCACCCGATCGTTCAAATTGTCCGAACCAGGAGCAACCAATGACACATTGAGGGTGCTTTGCACGTCGTTGCAGGACACCACACAAAGCAAGCCCCACAAACATGCTGCCATTCTCTGGTGGCGCGTCATTTGACCAGTCCCCTTTTCACGATGCCCGGAGTTCCCTACTCATACCCCGAAATGCGACCGCGTCACAGGACGACGCTTCTTAACGAACCGTACATTCCTGACAGTGGCGTCAGGTCGCCCCCAAGGGGTATGTCTGATACAATGAGAATTCCGATTTTGGCTATTGGGCTGCTCAAAAATACACGCGCTGGGGAGGGTGACATGTCGAATGGTGTAGGGACTGGCATGGATGTGGATCAGAACCTGCCCGCCTTGACAACCAATGTGTCCGGTTCGTACGACGCGGAACAGATTCAGGTGCTCGAAGGGCTGGAACCCGTACGCAAACGACCGGGGATGTACATCGGCAGCACGGGTGAGCGCGGTTTGCATCATCTGGTGTATGAGGTGGTCGACAATTCGGTCGATGAAGCCCTCGCTGGTTATTGCACGACCATTCACGTCACTTTGAACGCCGATCACAGCGTGGTGGTTGAAGACAACGGCCGTGGCATTCCGGTCGATCCCCACCCCAAGACGGGGCGTCCCGCTGTGGAAACCGTTTTGACCGTCTTGCATGCCGGTGGAAAATTCGGCGCGGGCGGTTATAAGGTATCAGGGGGATTGCACGGCGTTGGTGTCTCGGTTGTCAACGCGTTATCCACTGATCTGGTGGTGGAAGTCAAACGCAACGGACGCATTCATCAGCAATGCTTCAAGCGGGGCATTCCCCAAGGCGATTTGGTTGTTATTGGGGATATTGCACCCGAGTTGACTGGTACCAAAGTGTATTTCAAGCCCGATGAGACGATTTTTGAAACATTGGAGTTTAATTACGACACGTTGGCCGCACGCTTTCGTGAGATTGCCTATCTCAATCGTGGCATCGCCATCACGTTCACGCAGATTACCGAGGATACCTCAACGGGCGGTCAAGCGAAGCAGCACACAGAGACATACCATTACGAAGGTGGAATTGTTTCTTTTGTCGAGTATCTGAATGAAAATCGGGATGCCTTGCATAAACCGATCTATTTTTCAGGCAGCAGAGATGGCGCGGCCATCGAAATTGCGATGCAATATACGACCGGTTACTCCGAAAACGTACTCTCCTTTGCGAACAACATCAACACGCATGAGGGTGGCAGCCATTTGACCGGTTTTCGCAATGTGCTGACACGCATCCTGAATGATTATGGGCGCAAGGTGAGTGGCCAGATCAAGGAGAACGACGCATCGTTGGCTGGTGAGGATGTGCGTGAGGGTTTGACGGCGGTGATTTCCGTCAAGTTGCCGGAACCTCAATTTGAGGGACAGACAAAGACCAAACTGGGGAATCCTGAAGTCAGGGGTATTGTTGAATCGGTGACATCTGAGGCCTTGGGGCATTTTCTGGAAGCAAATCCGGCGGTGGGTAAAGCGGTCATTGGCAAAGCGTTGGATGCGTTGCGTGCGCGGGAAGCTGCACGGAAGGCGCGCGAATTGACGCGGCGCAAGAGTGCGTTGGAGTCGAGCACGCTGCCGGGCAAGTTGGCGGATTGTTCCGAACGGGATGCGGCCAAGTGTGAAATTTATCTGGTTGAGGGCGATAGCGCGGGCGGCTCAGCCAAGCAGGGGCGCGATCGCTCGTTTCAGGCCATTTTGCCGCTGCGGGGCAAAATTTTGAACGTTGAGCGGGCGCGGTTGGATAAAATTTATGCCAATGAAGAGATTCAGGCGATGATTCTGGCCTTGGGCGCCGGAGTCGGGGAAGATTTTGAGTCTGAGAAGCTGCGTTATCACAAGATTGTGATTATGACGGACGCGGATGTAGATGGTGCGCACATTCGGACCTTGTTGCTCACGTTCTTCTATCGTTTCATGAAGGATTTGGTCGAACGGGGTTATGTGTATATCGCGCAGCCACCGCTTTACAAGTTGGAGAAGGGCAAGCAGGTTCATTACGTGTATTCGGATCGCGAAAAGGAAGCGACTTTGGCAAAGATGGGTGGCGAGGCGTCGATCAGCCGTTTCAAAGGCCTTGGTGAGATGATGCCCCAGCAATTGTGGGAAACGACGATGGATCCCGCCCGTCGCACCGTTTTGCGGGTGACCATTGAGGATGCGGCCGAGGCGGATCGCATCTTTACCATCCTGATGGGCGAAAAAGTGGAGCCCCGCCGCGAATTCATTCAGGCCCACGCCGGCGAGGTCTTGAATCTCGACATCTGATGACCCTGACGACAATCTGGGTACCTGATTGTGAACGCCAAGCGCCTGTCTCAACTTTATCAAATGGGAATTGGTTGTGCGATGATGGTTTCGCAGCCTTATTCCCTTCCTGCGATCGCTGCGCAGGTACCATCACCAAGCCCTTCCGCCCAAGCGCTACCGTCAACGCCTGCTGGTGCAACACCGGTACCGGCACCCAGTGGTGTCACATCAACTCCCAGCGTTGCAACACCGGGATTGAATGGTACGATCGCACCAGTTACAACACCTTCCCCAGCCGCGTCACCGATTGCTCCGCCTGAATTGCCGCATTGGGTCACATTGGGCCACGTCGAGAAAGGGTTGGCGGAGAGTTTGACGCGTTTGCTGAATGAGGCTGATCAGCACCTGGCAGTATTACAGGATCTCAAGGCTCACCGTTACCTGCTCCAAGCCCGTAAACTCTGCCTGGAAGCGGAACGCAATCATCTGGTACTGGGTTTGCACCCGGAATGGCTCCTGTTAAAGACCCGCTTGGCTGCCTTGGATGAACGCGTATCCATGAAACTCGAGAACGGCGTGGACACCGAATCCAATCGCCGCTTGAAAACCCTTGCGCAACAATTGGAGTCACTCGTGGGTGAGGCGGAAAAATGTTTGCCAACCGAGACCTTGGATCGCCAGGTCGAACGTCTCAATGCCTTGCGCGTGCGATGGGATACGTTGATCAATCAACCGGAGTTGGCGGAACTCGCTGGGTGGCAGCGCATGGTGAGTGCCTATGTGTCACGCATGGAACGCCTGGAGCAACAACATGAATTGGCTATCGTGAAAGGACAACTGCTGGAGACAATGGCCCGGATTGCCCTGCTGGTCAACGATGGACAGCGAGTTTTTGAAACTCAGGCTTTTGAACAGTCGCGCAGCCAGTACGTGGCGCTTGAGGATGCTTGCCAGGATTTTTTGCGGGAAGCAAGCTTTTGGAGCGCCCGGGGTCTGAATCTCGATGATCTGACTTATGAAAATTCCGATGGGAAGTTAACAGGCCGCGTGTACCTCAATCAAGTGCGTGCTTGGCTCAAGTTGGCGCGCGACCGCCAAAAACCCGCGCTGCAACAACCACGCCCAACACCAGACACAGCACCGCCTGACTGGCCCCGGGTACCACATCCCCCCGTTTTGCCAGATGCCTGATCTGATGGGCAACCATGCACCCAGTCTTGCGCGACGCAAAATCGTTAGCGACACACGGTGGACGATGCCAGCACTTCCAGCGCGAATTCAACCCGGCCAAATGGTGCGGAAACCTGCACGCCGCGAATTTCGGCGCGAACGTCCTCCAGCATCTCCCGCGCGATCATGATGCCCTCGGCTCGCGCGGCTTCAGCGTTCACTGCTCGGCGCATGCGCTCCATGACGCTTTCCGGAACGACAACGCCTGGCACTTCGTTGTTCATGAATTCGGCGTTCCGATAACTGGTGAGTGGCCAGATTCCAGCAATGATCGGAATGGCCAGATCTTTGGTGGCACGCAAAAAGGTTTTTAACTGCTCTGGATCAAAGACCGGCTGCGTGATCGCATACTGCGCGCCTGCCTCAACTTTCCAGCGAAAACGCTTGAGTTCGTGTTCCAAATCCAATGCGCCTGGATTAACCCCGACACCAATCAAAAATGAGGTCTTGGAACCCACCGGGTTCCCTCCGAGATCAAGTCCTTGGTTCAGGCGTTTTACCAAATTGGTCAAACCAATCGAATCAATGTCAAACACTGCCGTGGCTTGCGGGTAAGGCCCCATTTTCGGAGGATCGCCCGTAATCAACAACAAATTGCGAATGCCCAAAGCCCCGGCACCCAACAGATCGCTTTGCATACCGAGCAAGTTGCGATCGCGACAACAATAATGCACCACAGCCTCAATGCCTTCACGCTCAAGCAACAGCGAGGCAGCCATCGCACTCATCCGACTCTGTGCACGCGGACCATCCGGCACATTCACCGCATCCACCCCGGCTGCCTTCAAAACACGCACCGCCGATATCAACTGATCGGCATCGCTCCCCTTCGGCGGCACCAACTCCACTGATGTCACAAACTCACCACGCGACAATTTGGCCGCGAAAGCGGAGCGCTCCGCCAAAGGCGTCTCCGTCATCGGTTCAATGCCCTCAGCCGCCTGCGCGAAACTGAACTGCAAACGTCCTGGAGATTGCGCACGAATGGCGTCCCCCATCAAACGGATATGTTCCGGCGTGGTGCCACAGCATCCGCCCAGTATCCGCGCACCCGCCGCAATCAAGCGCTTGGCGTGCTTGGCCATGTAGTCCGGGGACGCCATATAGATTTGCCTGCCCGCCACCTCGCGGGGCAACCCTGCATTGGGTTGCGCCGACAGTTTGAGCGCTGTTGTGTCAGCCATCACCTCGATCGCCCCGAGCATGGTCGCCGGACCAACACTGCAGTTCAAACCAATTACATCCGCACCACTTTTTTCCAACGCACGCGTCAGATGCTGCACATCCGTGCCGTAAGCCGTCGTCCCCTCTTCACCAATGGTCATTTGAGCGACGATGGGCTTGTCGGTGATCGACTTGATGGCAATCACCGCCTGCAGTATCTCCGCAAGATCCGAAAACGTTTCAAGCAAAATGAGATCGGCGCCACCCTCAAGCAGACCCTCCGCAGCCTCACGAAAAGCCGCTTGCGCCTCTTCCAATGACGTCGGCCCATAAGGCTCCAAACGAATCCCCAACGGCCCAATGGCCCCCGCCACCCAACCTTTGTCCCCCACAACCTCGCGGGCCAACCTGGCCGCTCGCTCATTCAGCATCCGAACCTGTCTCTCAAGGCCGTACGCCGCCAACTTGTAGCGACTGGCACCGAAAGTGTTGGTCTCAATGATCTCAGCACCCGCCCGGAAATACGCTGCATGAACCTCACGTATCAACTCCGGCGACTTCAAGGTAATCTCATCAAAGCATTGATTGATGTAAATGCCCCGATTGTAGAGCATCGTCCCCATCGCCCCATCAAAAAGGCGAACCCGATCTCCCGACAACAAAAAATCTCGCGCGTCTCGCATCATGCCAGCCATTGTACCAAGTCCACACGATCGTGCGCACCATTGCAATGAGAAAGCCTGTCTTTTCAGACAGGCTCCACGCATCTATTAAATTGAAGGCTTACTTCTGGAAGCAACTCCGGCAATAAACAGGACGATCACCGCGTGGCTTGAAGGGAACTTGCGTTTCCACACCACACTGTGCACACGTCACGCTGTGCATTTCCCGCTCACGGGGCGCGCCATACCCGCCGCCGTACTCCGAAGAACCGCGCGAACCGGACTGGTCCTTACGCGCACCACGGCAGGGCTTGCAACGTTTTGGCAAACTGGTGAAACCCTTCTGGGCAAAGAACTCCTGTTCCCGCGCAGAAAAAGTGAACTCGGTCCCGCAATCCACGCAGGCAATGATTTGATCCGTATAGAGCATCGACTAACCTTTCGTCAGCGACCAACCGCGAGCCTGTTTCCGATTGATGATGAGACATACCTGAAACAGACGGCTCACGGCACCCGCCTGCTCCCCCCCTTGGGCATCCACTTGGTAAAGGTTAGTCGATTGATGAGCGATACGGCCATTAACCTGACAACGATTCACCGCTCGCTATTATAGCACACCCACGCCGTTGTCAAGAGGGTAAATGTCAACATCTATGTCAAGTTTCTCCTTGGCCAGTTTTTTCTGACACGGTTGGTCACAAAACGCGCTTCAGGGGTCTGTTTGGAGGTGGTTGGCCTTGAGGGTGGTGCCTGTGGGTGATGGTGTCAGGCCGTTTCGTTTCGCCTGGGAATGATGCTGCTGCACCCATCAAAACGGTGTCTCAAGCCCCTTTCGTTTTTACGGGGTGTCGAACGGGCGTGTTAAGATCACAAACCATGAGTGAACTGACCCAGTCCGAGTTACAGATTGCCCGTGCGCGCCGGCGTTTGGCCCGCAAGCGGGTGTCGGCCATCTTGCGTCTTTTCTATCGGATGGCTGTGCGCTGGTTGTGGACGGAGCGCGTGCGTTTGCGTTTTTGCGATGAGCCTGCGGCGCGGGAGGCCATTCGCTTGAAAATGTGGCGTGGGTTGGGTGAGTGTTATCGGGCGGCTGCGTTGGCGTTGGGTGGTTTGTTGATCAAGGGTGGGCAGTTGCTCAGTACCCGGGGTGATTTGTTTCCGGTTGCGTTCACTTCCGCTTTGAGTTCGTTGCAAGACGAGGTGCCGCCGGTTCCGTTCGAAGCGGTGCGTGGGGTGATTGAGGCTGAGTTTGGCGATCGCCTGGAGCGTGTTTTCGCCACGTTTGATCCGGTGCCGCTCGCCGCCGCCTCTTTGGGCCAGGTGCATCGGGCCACCTTACCGGATGGTGCCGAAGTTGTGGTGAAGGTGCTTCGACCGGGCGTTGATGATTTGATCCGGGCTGATCTCGAAGGCTTCCGTCAGGTGGTGCGGCGCCTGCTGCGATGGACTGAATGGGCCAAGGCGTTTGATTTGGCGGGGGTCTTTTTTGAATCTTGCCATATTCTGCTCAGGGAGCTTGATTTGCGCGAAGAGGCGCGTCACACCCAGCGGTTCGCAGCGATGTTCAATCCGGAAGCAGGCGGCCATCCTCGTATTGTGGTGCCGCATGTGCATGAGTCTTACACTCGGCAGCGTGTGTTGACCTTGTCTTATTTTCCTGGCATTTCGGTGAAGGATCGGCAGGCGTTGGTGGAAGCGGGAGTTGATCCAATCGATGTGGCCAAATTGCTGGTACATGCGTTATCGCGTCAGGTGTTGGTGGACGGTTTCTTTCATGCTGATCCGCATCCAGGCAACATTTTGGTGGTGCCGGGTGACGCGGGCGTCAAGCTGGTCTTGATCGATTTCGGGATGGTCGGACAGTTGACGCCCCGGCAACGACGCGCACTGAAGCGGGTGGGTGTGGGCGTTGTGGGCAAGGACCCGGACGCCATCGTGATGGGGCTTGATGAACTGGCGGTTTTGCGGCCGGGTGCTGATCGCGCCGCTTTGAGCCGCACCATCGCCTGGCTGTTCGATAAACAGCTTCAAGGCGAGATTTTCACATTGAAGCCTGAACAGTTCCTTGAGGTCGTTCAGGATCTACGGGCTTTGGTTTACAGCGCGGCGTTTCAGTTTCCCTCCGATATCGCCTTTTTGGGGCGCGGCGCATCGACGCAGTTTGGTGTTTGCCGGATGTTGGACCCGGACGGCAAGTTTCTGGATGAAGTCGCTGTCGCGGCGGCTGAGCACCTGTCTGTCACGCGGGAGGTGGGTACCTGGACGCAGGAGTTGCGGCAGGATTTGCTGCGGTTACCCGCTCGGCTGGATGCCGCATTGAAGGTGCTTGAGCGTGGCAGCGGCCACCCGTTTTTAGGACATAATTCGATGCCCGGTCGGCCCGCCCGGGCGGGCTTGCCGTGGGGCGCGATCGCAGGTGTGTTGTGGCTCGGTGGCATCTTGTGGTGGGGATTTGGGGCGACACAGGTGGCAATCGCCTGTTGGATTCTGGCAGGTTTGGCATTGGCTTGGCTCGCACTGATGAAGCTGCCCCCGGTGCCCCTTGAACCGTAGTGGACACCCAGGGTGAGTGACAGCCTCCTTAGCGATGTCAACGTCCTGGAAACCAGCCCATCGCCACGTTTTCCGCAATGCGTCATCAGGGGGGTACCCATCAGCAGGCAAAGACCTGTAATTGGTCAATCAGATGGTTTCTCGGTGAAACGGGGTTATGGCGAGAGCGATTTGGGGTATGAGCTCGGATGTCAGACTGGCAGGGGGCCCGCTTTGCAGATTCAAAAAGGACATTTGGTGATCATTGGCGGGGCCGAGGATCGCCGTGGTGACAAGAAAATTCTTGCCAAAGTGGTGGAATTGTCAGGGGGCGGTTCTGCGCATATTGTTGTGTTGACCACGGCGAGCAGTTTGGGACCTGAGGTCGAAGTGGTCTATGACAAGGCATTTCGGGACTTGGGTGCGTCGCGGGTAACGGTCTTGCACATTCATGACCGGTTGGATGCGAATGATCCGCGGCTCGCGGAAATTGTCCTGAATGCGAGCGGCATTTTCATGACCGGGGGTGACCAGTCCCGCCTGGCGAGCATTTTGGGTGGTTCGGAAGTGGGCAAGGCCATGCACCGGGCATTCAAGAAGCGTGGTGCGTGCGTGGCTGGCACAAGTGCAGGTGCATCGGCCATCTCGGAGCATATGGTGGCCTCCGGACGCAGCGGTGTTCATCCCAAAAAGGGGATGTTGAATCTGGTGCCTGGGCTGGGTTTGTTGAATCGGGTGATCATCGACCAGCATTTTTCGCAACGGCATCGGCTGGGGCGTCTGTTGTCGATTGTTGCGCAAAACCCGTTTTTGCTGGGTGTCGGGATTGACGAGGACACGGCGATTGTGGTTGACCCGCACACGGATTTGTCGGTGATTGGGCGCGGTGCGGTGACGATTGTGGATGCACGGGGCATGTCTTTCAGCAATGTCAATGAGGCGCGCCGGGGCGAAATTTTGGCGATGACCGACATTCAGTTTCACTTGCTTCCGGCCGGTTATCGCTTTCATATCGAAACGCGGTTGCCCCGGTCGATGGTGGGTGCGGTGGCGAGCCCCTTGGCGGGTGCGGATATTGAGACAACGTCGTCTCGCTTCAGCGGTGATTTGGGCGAATGGATAAAGGAAGAAGCCGAGGCGACATGAAGGTATTGGAAAAGCGGATTTTGCGGGGTCCCAACGTTCATTCCGACAGGCCGTGTTTTATGGCTGTATTGGATTTGGAGGATCTTGACGATCGTCCCTCGAACAGTTTTGAGCACTTTGTCGATCGTTTGGTAACGTTGCTTCCCGGCCTGATGGCGCATCGCTGTTCGACGGGGCGTCGAGGGGGCTTTGTGGAGCGCTTGCGCGAGGGAACCTACCCTGCGCACATCACGGAGCATGTCTTGATCGAGTTGCAGTGTATGGCGGGCACGGAGGTTGGTTTTGGCAAGGCGCGTAAAGTGCCCAATCGGGAGCGCCAGTATACCATCGTCTGTTCGTACAAAATTGAAAAGGTAGTTTTGGAAGCCTTGCCGGTGGCAATTCGAATCGTTGAGACATTGGCTCGGGGGGAGACGATTGACATTACGGAAGATCTTGCAAACTTGCGTGAGTGGGCCCAACGCCACGCGCTGGGACCTTCAACGCTCGCGATTGTTGAAGCGGCGGAGCGGCGCGAGATTCCATTGTTTCGTGTGACGGATGAGGCCAGTTTGTTTCAACTGGGCTGGGGCAAGTATCAAAAGCGCATTCAGGCGACGATGACGAGTAACACGAGTCATGTGGCGGTTGGGATTGCGTCGGACAAGGAATTGACGAAGCGTTTGTTGGATGAGTCGGGATTGCCTGTTCCCAAAGGGGAGGTTGTTCGTTCAGCTGATGCGGCGGTGGCGGCTGCCAGGCGGTTGCGTGGACCGGTGGCGCTAAAGCCTTTTGATGGGAATCAAGGCAAGGGTGTCAGCTTGAATTTGACGGACCCTGAACAGATTCGGGCGGCGTATGCGCTGGCTGCGTCGTATCGGCGCAGCGTGCTGGTCGAGCAGTTCATTGAGGGGCAAGATTACCGTGTGCTCGTGGTGGGGGATCAAGTTATCGCGGTGGCGCGTCGCTTGCCTGCGCACGTTTATGGTGATGGTGAGCGGACGGTGACTGAATTGGTGGCGCTTGAAAATGAGAACCCGATGCGCGGCAGCGGTCATTTGAAGCCGATGACGCGCATCAAGCTGGATGAAGGTGCCAGGCAGGTGTTGGCCCGTCAGTGCTTGCAGTTTGATTCTGTGCCCGCTGCCGGCGTGATGGTGGTGCTCAAGGAGAATGCCAATTTGTCGACGGGTGGGGTGGCTGAGGATGTAACGGATCAGATACATCCCCGCAACGTGTTGGCGTGTGTGCGAGCTGCCCAGAAGGTGGGATTGGATGTCGCAGGCATTGATGTGGTCTGCGCGAACATTGCTGTACCCCTTGAAGCGCAACGGGGCGCGATCATTGAGGTAAATGCGGCGCCGGGGATACGGATGCATCAGCATCCGGCGAAGGGCAAGCCACACGACGTTGGGGCGGCGATTGTGCGTTCGCTCTTTCCGCCGGGGACGCCTTCGCGGATTCCCCTGATCGCCGTGACGGGGACGAATGGCAAGACGACCACCACGTTGCTGATTGGTCATATCATTCAAAACACGGGGATGGTGACCGGGGTGACGACCACGGAGGGGATTTACGTCAACCAACGCCTGATACAATCCGGGGATTGTACGGGTTATTGGTCGGCGCGGACCGTGTTGACGAGTCCGACCGTGGAGGCGGCGGTATTGGAAGTGGCGCGCGGTGGGATGTTCAAGCGGGGCTTGGCGTTCGATCAGGCTGATATTGGGGTGGTGCTCAACATTCACGATGATCACCTGGGTCAGCACGGGGCAGAGACGTTGGCTGATCTCGCGCGTGTGAAGTCGTTGATTGCGCGTACGGCGCGCACTGCTGTGGTGCTGAACGCGGAAGACGAACTGGTCTCTGCGATGGTCAAGCAAAAGCAAGCGTCCGCTGAGGTCATCTTTTTTGCTTTGGATCCACTGAATCGGCGCTTGGAGGAGCACTTGGACGGCGGTGGTCGGGGAGTGTTTTTGCGGCGGAACATGATTATGTTGGCACACGGTGAGCATCGCATCCCGTTGGTTGAGGTGGAGCGGATTCCTTTTACGCTCAAGGGGCGGGCACGTTTCAATGTGGCGAATGCGTTGGCAGCTGTCGGTGCGCTTTGGGCGGGGGGCTATTCTCAAGAGGCGATTGTTGCAGGTTTGGCGACGTTCACGTCTTCGGTGGACCAAAATCCAGGGCGCATGAATCTGTTTCGCATCCGGGACTTTCATGTGATGCTCGATTACGCGCACAATGCCGAGTCGTATCGGAACATTATCGAGACGGCGCGTCAGTTAAATCACAAGCGCTTGGTCGGGGTTGTGACGGCGCCGGGCGATCGCTATGATGAGAAGTTGCGTGAGATTGGTCGTATCTGTGGCGCGGGTTTTGATCATGTGATTGTCAGACAGATGACAGACTTGCGCGGGCGTCCGTTGGGCGAGGCACCAGCCTTGATTATGGAAGGGGTGCAAGAGACCTTGCGGGAGGGCGTCGTTTGCGAGTTGATACTGGATGAGCCAACGGCGATCACGCGGGCCATTGAACAGGGTCGGGCAGGCGATTTAATCATCATCGGCTGTTCGGATACGGCGGATATGATCAAGGATGTGATCAAGCATGCCGAAGTATTGATCCCGTCGGTTGAATGAAATCCTGCGGTTGGGGTGATTCGAGGCGATTCCCGTTGGCGTCTTTAGGTCCGCACGCGGCGTGCGGGCGGTTCAGATGGCGTTGGCTGCTTGTCGGATTGGGTGTTGTGCTGGCATCTTGCGTGGCTGGGCTGCCCTTGCCTGTCACGACCTTGCAGTTTATCGATGGCAGCTGGCCTGCGAAGCAGGAACGCGCGGGTGAGAGTCGTCCGTATACCATAAAGGGCGATCGCCTGGAGTTTCCGGACATCGAATTTGGTGTTTCACGCCCCAATCAAGCGGAATGGGAGTTTCGCGTCGGTGATGATGTCATCAACCTGCTGCGTCGAACGCCCTTGCGCGAGGGAGGGGTGATTCCACGTGTGATTATCCAGATTGTGCCGCGGCCGCCTGATTTTGCTTTTGGCGCTTATCTCGAGCAGGAACTGCGTGAGCGTGGTGGCGAATCAGGGGCGATCTTGCTGGAAAAAGGCGTTGTGGATCGCACAGAAGCTCACATTTGGACCTTGGACCTGCCAGCCGACAGTCAAAATCAGACCGAACGCGTCCGCCGTTATTACCTGTTCAAGCCCGCGACGATCACCCTGATTGACTGCCGCGCGGCGCTCGACGATTTCGCGACAATGTTGCCCGATTTCGGGTGGATTGTGAACCAGGTAACCTTGCCAGCTGATGCTGATGCGGCACCACAGCCCACGACAAACCCCAAGCTTGTTGAGACTGAACGCCTGCTGGTATTGCCTGCAGTGGATGTGTCATTGCAACTCCCAAGACCAAACTGGGACTTTTTGGTGAATCAGGCGACACTGAATGTCTTTTTTAATGCCCCGCTCGATGCCGATGAAGTCACCCCGAACTGGACGGTGACGGTGGTTGATACCGGCAATGGCTTTGACCTCAATGTGTATGAGGAAGCCCTCCGCAAGGAACTTGCGCAAGGGGCCGTCGAGCCGCCTGCCACTGAGTCGCTCTTGATTGACGGCTTGCCCGGCACGCGCTATACCGTGAGACGCGAAGACGCGAACAGCAAGCAGCAAGTGGTCAATCAGGTCTGGGTGTGTCCGCAGGCCACACGCGTCGTTGTGTTGCAATTTGTGGCCAATTCCAAGCGATTCGACGCGTTGGTTGGCGATCGCCAACGACTGATTGATAGCTTGAGATTTTCAAAAGTCTCCCCATAAGTTTTTGGCCAAAGGTCAACTGATAATAACCATCGAAAGGTTCGGATTTTAAGGCCTATTAACGATATCAAATCTGTAGCGGATCTAAAGTTACAGAAGGAGGACAGTGATGCGGGTATTCCTCGAAGCATGGCAGCGAGACTGTACAGTTTTTGCGAGCTCACCGGGGATGGCGCCTAACTTCCGATCACCTACAGTGGCATTGATGAAGGTGCACAAAACCAGATCAAGCAAACGTTAACACAGCTTTTCCACGATAGTTATGGTTATCGCGAAACACAGGGTAACAGCCCCGGCTTACGGCTTCACGCCAGGTCTAATGTCTGGCAACAACTTTTGCCTGATAATGCAAGACGGTCCAATGGGACCCAAGTGTGGGATGCCAAGGCCCAACAGATTAATGATGCGTTCAAGGCTGAACCAAGTCAGAAATCTGTGCTGGAGGCACTGCGAGCGTCTGGAGAGACTGATCGCACGCACAGAAAAATTTCAGGTGCTTCTTCTGAGAGACCAAATCTTGATATGCTGCTAAACGAACAGTGTGTTTATGAAAGCAAAGTGCATAAGTACCGGATGGCAAAACCTGATGCGGCCGCTCAAGCGAAAGTGGCATCGGCGCGCGCGCGGGAAACACAATCTACCGTCCGTTGGTTGCAATCCAGGATGTGGAGTGACTATTTTGACAGAACGCGCCGTATGCACAGTGTTGACGCGGCCAAATTTACGAAAAGTGACGATGGAATGAAATTTCCACCGGATGCATTATTGCCTAACGGTCAACTTGCCGAGAGTTATAGAGGCTTGGTGACCAATGGTGAACATCGTGCCCTGATTGAAATGTACGGAACGCGGATCGGATGGCCGAGGTGACGCCTGGTGTTTGACCGTGTCATTTCACATTGTTGCACGTCTTCACGCATCCAAATCCGCTAAAGAAGGTAGAATGGGCTTGCTTCGATGAGGAGGTGAGTGATGGCTGAAATGGTAACGAATGTAACGCTTGAGCGCGTGCAAGACGCTTACGCGCTGATTCAGCAAGTGGCCCATCGCACGCCATTGTTTACCGCGCAGACTTTTGACGCGATGGCTGGAGCACCACTGTACCTCAAGGCCGAAAATCTTCAAAAAACGGGTTCGTTCAAGATTCGTGGCGCGGTCTATTGTTTGAGCCGGTTTTCACCGGAACAACGTGAACGGGGTGTGGTGACCGCATCGGCTGGAAACCACGCGCAAGGCATTGCGTTGGGTGCACGTCTCAACGGCATTCAAGCGACGGTGTTTATGCCGACCACGGCGTCGTTGGCCAAAATCTCAGCCACCCGTAACTATGGTGCCCAAGTCGAGCTTGCCGGGGCGATTTTTGATGAAGCAGTCGCAGCGGCACAAAAGCATGCCGAGGAAATCGGTGCCGTGTTTGTGAGTGCGTTTGATCACGATGACATCATCACCGGTCAAGGCACGGTTGCGCTCGAAGTCCTCGAGGAGTTGCCGGATGTTGATACGGTGGTGGTGCCGGTTGGCGGGGGCGGCATGATCAGCGGGATGGCGTTGGCACTAAAGAGTGTCAATCCGCGCATTCGCGTCGTCGGTGTCCAGGCGGATGGGGCATCGGCGTTGGTTCGTTCGTGGGAAAGGCGCGAATTGCAGTACACGCCGTCGGTTAAAACCTTGGCCGATGGTATTGCGATCAAGAAACCGGCAGAGCGAACCTTTCATTATATCGCGCGATATGTGGACGAGATGGTCTCGGTCAGTGATGAGGAGACGGCCAATACCATTGTGATGTTGCTGGAGCGCACGAAGTTGGTCGTGGAGGGCGCGGGGGCGGTTGCGCTGACGGCGGTCTTGACGGGGAAGGTGCGCGTGAAGGGTAAGACGGCGGTCATGTTGTCGGGAGGCAACATTGATACCAAATTGTTGAGCAGTTTGATTGAGCGTCAAATGTTGCGGGCGGAGCGGTACGTGCGCCTATTTACGGCTGTTGAGGATCGTCCCGGTGCGCTGGCGCGTTTGTTGACGGCGATCGCGGACTGTCAGGGAAATCTGATCGAGGTGATTCACAACCGTGCCAGCGCCAATGTGCCGCTCGGCGGAACCGCCGTGGAACTGCAATTGGAAACGCGCGACGGGCAGCACATTGCCGATCTCCTCGCGCACCTGACCAAGCTCGGATATCCCGTTCAGGTCATCCCGTAACGCCCCTTGCCGCCAACCGTAACGCGAGGCACAGTCGCCTCCGTCAACCACCCATCCCATGTGCCGGTTGTCTGTTAAATGGCGATTGTGACAACAGGTGTTGTCAAACCTGGAATCGGCTAGGTTACCCTGGCGTCTTGGGTGTGGCGGCTGGCGTTGGTTCAGCGAATCTTATGCCATCCATCAGATTGACTGATTGTGCGTTAAATATTCGTTGTAACCATGCCGCGTGCAACACCCGAAAACGGTCTGCTTAATCTTGCGTCTTGTTCTGATGGTCAGCGTCCGATCCGTGAAATTGATGATTGGAATCTGATGGCCGTGGCGGTTTTAGAATGGGCATTTTGGGGCATGACACGGTTGGTTTGTTACGATTGTTTTTGGAGGTTGCGTTGATGCGTACCGTCATTTTATCAAGCGTGTTGGTGGCTGTGATGTTTAATCTTTTTTCTGTCGCAATGGCCTCGGCACAGCAGTTACAGGCCAATGCACAACCGGCGCCAAGTAAGACGCCATATTATCCGACCACTTATATTTATCAGGAGTCGCGTCAGGGGCTTCGCCTTGACAATGACGGGCCACCTGCACCTGCGGAGGGGGCAAAGACGGAGCGTTCAGCTACCGTGCGGGCGATCGTCCGCGACAAAAGTGTGGATGATTCGGGCGATATCGCGCCGTGAGTGCTTCGTCCGTGTTTTGGCCGAGGGGCTTGTGGGCATCCGGCCTGCACATCTGCGTCACATTGGGTTTGGCGTGGGTGATGATGGCTACGTCTGCTTGGGCGCGCACGTACGAAGGACGCTGTGTGGCGGCGCACGACGGTGATACCTTGACGGTTGCGCTTCAGGCGCAGCGTGAGAAGGTGCGGTTGATTGGGGTTGATACGCCTGAGTTGGCGCAGGCGCCCTTTGGGGCGTTTGCGCGGGATTTCACGCGAAAAAGGGTTCTAAATCAGGTGGTGCGGATTGAGACCGATGTGCAGGAACGCGACCGTTATGGGCGTTTGCTTGGTTACGTGTATGTGGGCCAGCTGTTTTTGAATCTTGAATTGGTGCGCCAGGGGCAGGCGGTGTTGTTGACGTATCCGCCGAATGTGGCGCATACGGATGCGTTTGTTCGCGCACAGTCTGCGGCGCGTGCAGCGGGGTTGGGTATCTGGAACGGACGCAACCCCTTGAGTCAGACGCCTTACGAATACCGTCACCGCGGGGGTGCGGTACGGTCACAGGTTGCTGTGCGGAGCGAGCCTGGCGCGCGTGATGTGGTGATGTTGAATACGCGCAGTCGGAAGATTCACTATGAGGGGTGTGGCCATACGCGGATGGGCAAGCACGCGGAGTCTATGACGCGTGAGGCGGCAGAGGCGTTGGGTGGAATCTTGTGTCGATCACGATGAAGTGGTTTGCCCGTTTGCGATCGCTTTTTGCGCCATCGTGAGCAGTGCCACGAGGGCTGCTTCCGGCTCGTCTGCGCCTGTGTGGACGTAAGTAGCCGGATCGAGTGTTGCCAAGTACAGGGGTAGATGGGCTGGGGCGTCGTCTCGTTTCCGATTGACGCAAAAACGGCCAATGAGGGGATGGAAGCCCCGTGCGATCGCCCCTGGCTGCAGTTCGAGCCAAATTGCTTCATTTGCGGCCTCAGCGGCTACGAGGCATTCTTCCACCGCCAGGTCGATCTCAGCTTTCGACGCGTCGCCGGGTGCGAGACTCAAGTGCCGCAAATGCATCAGATCGTTCATGGTTACACTCCAGTCAATTCTGCTCGGTTTTGAATCAACCCAGTCCGTGGTAGGGTCGGATTTTGCCCAGTTTTGCCCGTTGCAATCAAATTTACATTATTTTCGTGTTAAATATGTGCGAAAATGATCTTGAGTCGACGCAAGTTTTGAGGCGTCATGGGCGATAATGGATCGTAGTGTGGTTCCAGGAGCTTCACAAGGGCGATCTGAATCCCCGCTTATATCATTTTTTGAGGAGAAACGACCATTCTCACCACGTCTGCCAGTTCAAGGCAAGAAAAAACCCCTCAAGCGATTGTCACCAGTCGCTTTCTGACTGTGCATTGTGTGCAGTGCTCGCGTGAGACACTTGTTCCGCTGAAGGTGGATGGTTTGCCCTGTTGTCGGCAATGTTTTCGTCAACAACGGGCGTTGAACCCCCGTTAGTGATTGAACAAAAAATTTCGAGAGCGTGGGTATTGGCCACGCTTTTTTTGCTGTTTGCGGGTACAAGATTAGTGCACCGATTCAGCCGTGAGTTGAGTGGGCTGCGACGCATTCGTGTCCGGGAGCGGAGAGCGGGGAGGGCGCATATATTGTGGTATGTGGCTGATCAGCGACAAAGTTTCCGGTTTTCAGCGCCAGCGGGTTGCTGGGCAAGGTGATGGGTGCGCCCGGGGGGCGCGAGAGTCGTCGGGGAAGCCACGTACGCTTAAGGGGGTACACGGGATGTTGACCGTGCAGCATGATTTGGTTGGAACATTACTGTTAAAGCACACACGATTGACGGAAGAGCAACTGCGGGTGGCGTTGGAGATCAAGGCTACGCGTCCCTATTTTCGTATTGGTGAAATTTTGCTGAGCAAGCAGTGGATTACGCTTGATGAGCTTGGTTCGGCGTTGGATGTGCAGTATCATTCGTTGTTGTTGGGGCAGTTGTTGCTTAAGCGTGGTGTCGTGACGGGTGATCAACTTGCCAGGGCGTTGGATGCTCAGGCCACGACGGGCGATCGCCTCGGCGAAGTTCTGGTTAACCTGGGATTGTGCACGCATGATGAGATCGTTGACACGTTGGAGTATCAGCAACAGCAAGCGCCACACCGTTACATCTTCGGTGTGTCCATACCGGGGCCTCATCCGGAAGGATGATTTTCGCAAACCAGGGAAGCACCGCAAAGCCCGTTAGCAAGGGGTTTAGCCTGATTTCGACAGCACGCGGGTCAGCGTGAGCGTTTCGAACACCGCGATTCCGACACGTTTCGGCGCGGATTCGATCACTGTTAAGCTTAACGCATTATTAACGGATTTGGGCGTCAGTTTGGTGCTGTGGCGGCGATAAATGCGATAGCGGAACGGGCTGTCGTGCACGGAGGGGTTACGCAGTGAATTTTTTGTTAACGTTAATGATGCCTGCCAATCGAACCCCATCGAAGGTAGAGCAAATTTACAAAAAAGAGATCTTCCCTCAGGCTGATATCAATCGAGACAAGCGGATTACAATGGATGACTACAGTCGTAGCGCTTTGTTGAAAGAATTGTTTAATGAAACGGATGCACGGGAGCTTCTCAAGCAACACGGGGGCACCGATGGCGCCTTGAGTTACGACGAAGGCTTACAAGCCGTCAAGTCAAGATTGAATATCAAGTAATCGCCCCTGTTTTGACTTCTTTGCACGGTGGGGTAGCAGGAGATCCATTTAGCTGGTTTCAGTGCTACTTTAGCATTCCAGCAAATTAACTGATTGCTTTTCAACGGTTTGTTTTTAACTCCGTTCAGAAATCGTTCTTGTTTACCCTTGTATTTTGGTCTGGCGGTTGTCCGTTGAGCACTGAAACTGATGGTTCTGGTATTCGACCATCCATCAATTTCGCTGATTGTTTGTTTATTGTCAGTAAGATTCCGCGGCTGGTAGCGGCACGGTTTGGTTCATTTTTCGTCACGGTGCTGTCTCGGCAGGCTGATCTGATCAGCGAACGTGATATTTCGTATTTGGCCTGTTTCAGAATGCGAGAGAGTGGGTACGAAACTCTTGGTAAGTCTCGGCAATGATGACATTGAGGAGCGAGCATGAGCGATTTTCTGAACAGAATCGGTGTAGCCTTACGTCAAATGGCTGTCGGTACGGGGGCGGTTCCTCCGCCTGCCAATCGAAACAAGTTTCCGGAGGAGCTGGTCGATCGCACACCACGT
>JBBAPZ010000011.1:2360-6691 GCA_040400605.1 Candidatus Sericytochromatia bacterium | reverse complement strand
TCCGCCTGCCAATCGAAACAAGTTTCCGGAGGAGCTGGTCGATCGCACACCACGTGTCGATTCCAAGCCAGTCTACGATAGCGCCAACATTGGCGGTAGCGGAAAACCCGCCAGCGGTCGTCTGGAATAAGACTGTTGCTCTGAGCCGCGTTGCTGAACAAAGTCATAAGGGCCGTGCAGGTGTGGGGCGCACGGCCCTTGTATTATCTTTAGTCAAGGCTTGACTGGTTACATCACCTCGGCGAACCTTGCCTGTCTCCCTGCAGGTGGCCGGGGGCAGCATTATACAATGACGCATTGGTTGTTGTTCAAAAACGTCAGTTGCAGATTCAAAATAGCAGGCGCTGAATCACCGTTATTGAATACCAGCCAAAATCTGATCAACAAATCAACGCGATTAGATATCGCGCACCCCCCTGAACCGGGAGTCCCCCGACTTGAGCGATGGTGCGTGTCAGGCTGACGTTTTTTCGGGTTTTGTTTCCTCGGCAGGCTGGTGAATGACCAAAATATTGCCATGCCAGTTATGGAGCACGTGTGTGGATACACTGCCAAGCATCGCGCGCTCAATGAAGCCGCGCCCGTGGGCACCCACAACCAACACATCCGGTGCCCAGGTGTTGGCGTGCTCAACAATGGTACTGGCTGGATCGCCGGTCAAAACCACTGTTTCGCATGCGATGCCGAGTGTTTCAAGCGTTTTTTTAGCGGTTTCGACCTGTTGCTTGACGGCTTCGATCTGCGCCTCGAACAGATCAGACATCCCAAAACTCAAGCCTTCGTAAGCACCCGTGAGCGTGAGCAACTCCGCAACACCCAATAACTGCACCACGTGAGCTTCTTTTGACAGCATCTGCCAAACCTGCGTCAACGCATGGTGCGAGTGGCTTGAACCGTCGGTGGTTAGCAAAATCTTCATAGCTCGCTCCTCAAACCCAGCCGCGGCATACCCCGCGCACCACCCTCACACCCCTATTTTGCGTGATGGTAGCACCACGATGCATGTCAAGCAAGGGCTGGTCGGCAACGACGAAGGCAACCATCCATTCCGTTGACAAGCTGAGGCACGCGCGTCAGTCGTCCACGGTAATCAGGCAGTATTGACGCAGTTTGAATCAAGCGATCAAACCCTCAACAGCCGTTTGGTCATCGAAACCCCGATTTATTGCCCTCAAGGTTGTCCGAATTTGGCCTGCCAATCATGGAAAGTCTTCGGGTGCAAGTCGTACGACTGCAAGATGTCTTGCACCGGTCGTCCCTGTTTCGCTTCCTGCAAGATGTCTTGGATCCTATCGGGGCCGTATCTATTGGTTTGAATCATGTTCAAAACCCGACTCGCACGTTCTTTAATCGTTCGCGACTGCGTTTCTGGCCCTGTTGTAAGCACAACCGGGTTAACGCCAGCCCAGATTGAAATGCCATCGGTTAAGGGCGCACCATAAATCTGCGCCTCGCCAACCCGTTGTTGTGCACTCCGGGCCACTTCGCTGAGTTGTTCCCTATCAATGACACGACGCGCTTGGTTAAACACTTCATCGCCACTGAGACGATTGCTGGCCGTGCCGTAACCGATGTTAATATCGCCTTGAGCCAGCTTGTAAACATCCTCGGGATTGAAGCCGGCGAGCGACATCAAACGCAGCGCGTCAGCCTTGGCTACGGCATCGGCCTTGCGTTGTACCCGGTTTGTGTGGGTCTCAATCAACGCCTCAACTTCCTGTTTGATCCAATCCTTGGGCTTTGCTGGCCGCAGGGGTGTGTTCGCATCAGCATCGAAGCCGCGCCGCAGGCGCTTTTTCGCCCGTTCTACCAGATCCATCCCAAAATTCGTGTTGCCACGATCGTGGGCGATCTGCAACGCCGTCATATAAGGCGCATTCTCACGTTTGGCATTGTTGAGCGCCGCTCGCGTGATTTCATAGGTATTGGACCCGTTGGACCAAATCTCCATATGTTTGCGATCCGGATTCATCATCACTTCAAGCTGCGGCCGCCCCACCGCCTCCGGCGCCTCTGCCTCAACCCTGAACACCAGTCTGCTCAAACGCTCCATCCGGCCCTTTTCATCATCCGTCAAACCCGCAAAAATACCCTTGATGCCTTCGTGCTTCTCCATCACGTTTTTCTTGTTCTCTAAACGATTCTCCAAAAATTTTCTAAACTTCGATGGCGCGCTGGGATCCCGACTGAGACGAATCCCCGCTTGATACGCACCACCAATCTGCTGCCTGACAGCCTGGTTTAACACACGCTGACTCAGACGATCCAACTCCTCGGCCTGCGCCGCCGCTCCTTGCGCAATCACCGCTGGTGACAACTTCAACGCATCGCCAGAAACCCGCAAACCGTGCTGCTTTGCATACTGCACCCTCGCCCCGGCCTGCTTGCGAGCCGCAGCAAGCAATGCAGCACCCTCATCCCCGGCGCCTCGCCGGAACAGGTTCGAAATCGACGGGGGGAGCTGCATACCAACACCTGCCTTCGCAACACTCACTGAACTACTTACAGTATCGTCGTTAATAGGCATAACTTTCGTTAACAAGTAGTTCAAAAACAGTAAAGGCCTTTAACGTATCAGGCGATAAACATGGTGCACTGAGTACAACAAGCGATTCAAAGCCCTTGATCCACCGTTGTATTTGTGGACACCGTGCCTGGTGCCGTTCACTTGTGTGTGGTGCCAAGCGTGACGTATGTGAACGGAACACGCTGGTTCTAAACCAAGCAGGGTGTACTCGTCGCCACAGGCAACATGCGATGCGTTTCTCTGGTTGTCTGATGACGATTGTTTGGGCGCATGCACAAGTGTTATACTCAAACCCGCGCACGTGAAGCGGAGTTTGGGATCATGGGTTTCGTCCCAGTGGCCCGATGTGGTGGGCGCATCGTTTGTTCATCGGATTGATTGATTGTTTGACCTGTATCTGTTTTCAGCGAAACGCCGATTCGTTTGTCAGCTGATGACAACGCGCGTGTCTCGGTCGTGGAATCCCGTGTCTGCAGCACTTTGTCCGCGGGCGACCTGGGGTGGTGTGTTGCGTGGCAGCGCCATTGCATTGACTTTGATCACGGCTACAAGCGCGGTGGCTGCGGCGCAAACAGGCTTGACGCACACGGTGGTTGCAGGGGTCACGCATCATCGTTATCACCGCAAGACGAAGGCCGGGCCGATGGTTGTGAATGTGCTGCGCGTCGATCCTGGTCTTGCAACCATCAAGAGCCTGGTTGCCCAGAAACCGCGTGGCGGCTTCGGACGGGCAACCGTCTCCCAGCTTGCCAAGCGTTACGGCGCACGTGCAGCCATCAATGGTTCCTTTTTCAACTTCGTCAACAACGAACCAGCCGGATTGATGGTTGTCGATGGCCAGATCATCAGCAGCAGTCCCCTCAACCGCTCCGTGTTCGGCATCCGCTACGATGGCACACCCTTCATTGACGACGCCCGGGTACGGGCCTCCGTTCTGCTTGAAACAGGCAACGAATTACCCATTTCGCGGGTCAATTCGCGGGCCAAGCCCAATGAATTGACGTTGTACACCAACCATTTCGGTCGCTCGACCCGGACCCCGATCGAAGGCGCGCGCTATGAAGTCGCCGTGGACAGCATCGGCACTGTCATCGAAGTCAGCAATGGCAATTTGCCCATTCCTGCCAACGGCTATGTCATCAGTGCCAATGGGCGCGCACTTTGGCCCCTGCTTCACGCCCTCGAACCGGGTGCGCATGCCCTGGTCTACACCAAACTGTCAGGGTTGTGGGAAGGCGTGCGCTATGCCATTGGCGGTGGACCAACCATCGTGCATCAAGGTCGCGTCTTTGTGACCGCGCGTCAGGAAAATTTTGGCGCCCATATCGCTTCAGGCCGTGCCCCTCGCACAGCCATTGGCTATACGGCGGCCAACACCATCTTGCTGGTGACCGTGGACGGTCGCCAGCCCCGTTACAGCGTGGGCTGCACGTTGAACGAATTGGCCCGGTTCCTGATCGAACTTGGTTGCAAAGAAGCCATCAACCTCGACGGCGGCGGCTCAACCGTGATGGTCGTCAACGGCAAACGCGCCAATCGCGTATCAGCAGGCGTCGAACGCTATGTCAGCAACGCCATCGGGGTGTTTCCTGGCGTGCAGTAAAGGCACGATGTGGCTCCCGTGCAACGCGAACTGGCACTCAGTCTGAAGAAAGCCCCTGAAACGGGATTTTGGTTTCTAAGCATCCCGATATGAGCACTTACGTGTTAAAACTTAATCTAAAATTAACTAAAGAACTTAAGTTAACCAGTCTATAAGAATTTCATAGATATAGCTTAACAACTTTCGTTCAGTCTACGTGTT
>JBBAPZ010000011.1:0-2260 GCA_040400605.1 Candidatus Sericytochromatia bacterium | reverse complement strand
GGTGCGGGTTTTTATAGAAAGAAGGCACTTGATGCAAAAAACGGTTTTGGCTTTGTTGTGTGTGATGATCGCCAGTGGCTGTGGATTGTCAGAGGCGGGCAATGTGGCGTCGGTCTCGGGGGCTTTTCAGGCGGAAGCGGCCAAGAAGCGTCAAGCAGCTACGCCGAACGACGAGTTTTCGCGTTTTGCGAAGTTCTTCTTTGATTTTGCAGATAAGGACCGTAACGGAAAGCTGACGAAGCAGGAGTATCAGGTGTTGTTCAAGGACGGGATTGCTGAGGGTGAACGTCGTAAGCGCACGGATGCTTTCTGGGTCAGGAATGACGGCAACAAGAACGGGACGATTGAGCTGCCTGAATTGATTCGTGACATTCAGCGTTTCATGGCAGAGATGGATTCTTGATTTTTGCTGTTTCTTTGGCATCAAGCGACATGTCGCCGTTTGGGTCGCTTACCCTAATGCGCTGACCAGGGTGTGGGTCAGGGTACGTTCGCTCTTGAAGTCCCCGACGCTGAGCCATAGCACGAGTCCGCGCGGCACTGGGGCTTCGATGGGTGGCGGTAGGCGCATGTCAAGGCAAGCGGCGGCGCGTTCGGCGGTCGTGATCAAAAATTTTTCCGCTTCTTGGGCATTGATACCGTAAGTACGTGTCAGTTGGCCCAGCACCAAGGTGCTGAAGGCGAGGACGACCTCATGCAGGGGTTCTTTACTGACCTCGCCAGCGGCGTATTTGCGGAACATCCGACACATCACGGCGATGCCGGCCATCGGGTGTTCGATGCGATCATAATCCAGAACATAGCCTCTCCCGGGCCCCCCATCAGGCAAAAACCACAAATCTTTGGTAGGCATAACGATATCCTGATATCAGTGCGTGGAATCTATCTGTACCCAGTTGATGCCAAAAAGTGTACATGTCGGCCAAAAAAGCCATAGTAACAGTTTTGGGGCTCGCAAAAGAACCCGCGCGACGCTTTGACAGCCTGGGGTAACCAAAGACCGTGCCGGTCGCCACGTGAAGCGCGTTGCGACAGCGCCACGTCAGAGCGGTTGTTCATCCTGCCGGCACTGAGTACAGAGGGTTTTGTCAGCATACTTTTGAGCTGGTGAGTCCTTGGTCGGGCGATGACATGATCTTGAGCGTTTGATGGGCATCCGACAGTTCGCGGCGGACAGATCCTCGAAACCAGGCATGCCCTCATCACTAAAAAACGTTCGAACCACACAACGATCCGGCTCGGTTTACGGGTGAGGCACCCTGAAGCAGGCCTCCAAAGGGTGTTTCAAGCACTTTTTGAGTTGATGAAGAGTCGAACAGGCATTTGACAAAGTGAACGATGAAAGACTTTTCAATGCAGGTGTGGTCGGTTGCAGGAGCGGTTTGTTATCATGGCTCCGGGAGGACTGGGGCATGTTTTGTTTGCAATCCGGGACGGATCCGCGCTGGACGGCATTGGTCTGTGACAATATGGAAAAGTTGCTGGCTGATCACGCCTACTGCGAGCAGAAAGCTTCGGCCACAGCGATGAGCATGGTCGGGAAGTATCCGGATGATGCGTATTTGGCGCCGCGCATGATCGCCTTGGCCATTGAGGAGTTGGAGCATTTTCAACGAATCTACGATGTCATCAAGGCGCGTGACTGGACCTTGGGGCATGTGGACAAGGATCCTTATGTGGCCGAATTGCTGCCCTTGATTCGCAAGCACGGCGATGAGCATTTGATCGACCGCCTGCTGATCTCAAGCCTCATTGAGGCACGCAGCGCCGAGCGCTTTTTCATCCTGGCAGAGGCACTGCCTGATGCCGAGTTGCGTGAACTGTACCGCGATCTCGCCGCAACGGAATCCCGCCACCATACAACCTTTGTGAGCATGGCCTCGCATTACGCGCCCCGGGACGAAGTACGGGCGCGGTTGAATGAATTGGCGCGCGAAGAGGCGGCAATCCTTGCGCGGCTGCCGATCGCACCACGGATGCATTGAACGGATCCGGCTGCATATTGATCGCCCACTCACGCGTTCAATGCGCAGCCCATCCCTCACGCAGCACCACCCTGTTTCAACACGTGTCGATTACAATTTCCTGGAACGCTGTAAAGCCCCCACCTTCAGGCGTGGGGATATAAGGCGTGCGGCGTAAGCCGCGATGTGTCCCAGCAAATAGAACATATGTTTGAATTATCTACCCACATCCTATACAATGCAGACGTGGAGTATAAGAGCAACCGGAACGTCGTCTATTCCTGCAAGTACCACGT